>JBFJOO010000108.1:0-14425 GCA_041617635.1 Burkholderiales bacterium
GCCTTCTGCTTGTCGTTCATTCAGGGATCTGGCCGAGCAGGCCTTGCAGGCGGACTTTGGCGCCGTCGATCTTTTCGGCGAGCTGTTTGTTGTGGCTGGTGAGCTGCGCCATGCGCTGCCGCAGGTCACTGTTCTCTGCCCGCAACCGCTGGCACAATTCGGCGACCTGCCGAACGCGGTCTTCGAGGGCGATCAGATCCGGGTCCATCGCGGCAATATAGTTTGGAAAATCCTGCATCGTCAAGGAGTAAACGCTGGTTCTGCACGTGTTTTCGTGATGAGCGACACACCGACCCCCCCTGCCTCCTCGGGCGAGTTCGATCGCCTGAACCCGATCCGGCCTGACGCCACCCGTCTGGCCGGGGTCACGTGCCGTGGCCGGGCCTGCGAGCTGATCGACAACACCGGCGCCGGGCTTTCTCGGGGCGACCTCCAGGAAGTGCTCGACGCGCTGATCGCCCAGGATCGGTTCGGCCTTGCCCTCGTGTCCCCCGCGGGAGGATCGACGCTCGACCTCGAGCGGCGCGAGGCCGGCCACATCCAGATCGGCACCCGCCTGTTCCGCCTGCTGGTGCGCCGGTACACGGCCCGCCTCGAGCGATTTTAAGATCGCGGGGTGCGGCGGCGGGAGTAGAATCCCCTCGCTCGCTCGAGGTGCCTAGGCGTGGAGTCTGCACGCCCGGGTGAAACGGGAATCAGGTGCGGGCTCGGAATCTCACGATCCCGGCCCAATGCCTGAGCTGCCCCCGCAACGGTAGGCAAGCTCAACACGGCCCATCCTATGGGCACGCTCGCACGCCATAGCTTCGGCGGGCGAGCGCAGTCCCGGCCACTGCGCCTCAAGGTCCACGTCGGACCGGCGGTGCGGGAAGGCGGTCCGTGGAACGCGGCGCGCGCCGCGTTCAAGCTTGCGAGCCCGGAGACCGGCCTTGGAGCGTGAGGTCGGGAAACGCCGCGGGCGTGCGGTGTCCTCGCGGGTGCTCGCGCGCCGCGCTGCGTTTCCTTCCGTCCACACGATGCCGGCATGCGGGACGCTTGCCGGACGGGAGGAATCATGCACGCTCGCCCTCTCCGCGCACGCAGCGTGATCACGCTTTTCGTCGCACCTCTTTCCACGTTTGTCGTCTGCACGTCCGCTTTCGCGCAGTTCGGTCCGCCGACGCTCGACACGGTCATCGTGACCGCGACACGCTTTCCCGAGGACCGGCTCGACGCCCCGGTCGGGATGACCGTGATCTCGGCCGAGGAAATCGCCAAGAGCACCGCACGCACGCTTCCGGAGCTCCTCGCGCAGCAGGGCAACATCGTCACCCGCAACACGACCGGTAGCCCCGACCAGCAGGTCGATCTGCGCGGTTTCGGAGTCACGGGCGACCAGAACACACTGATCCTGCTCGATGGGCGGCGACTCGACGAGGTCGATCTCTCCACCCCGAGCTGGTCGGCCATCCCGCTCGAATCGATCGAGCGCATCGAGATTCTGCGCGGCAGCGGGAGCGTCCTCTACGGTGGCGGCGCGACCGGCGGCACGATCAACATCATCACCCGCGCGCCCCAGCGCGCGACCGTGACGGGGTCGGCGATGGTCGGCGGCGGCTCGCTCAACACTTTCCAGGTGGGTGCGACCGGATCCGCCGCCGGCGAGATGTTCGGCGCGACGGGCTCGGCGAACTCCTATCAGACCCACAACTGGCGCGAGAACAATCGCGTCCAGCAGTGGAGCGCGGAGGCCGACCTGCGCGCATTCGGCAATGGCGGAAAGCTGGATTTCAAGCTGGGCGGTGATCGGCAGACCGTGCAGCTTCCCGGGCCCCGGACGGAGCTGCAGCTCGCGACCAATCCGCGCGGCACCGGCACGCCCCTCGACTGGGCGACGCGCGATGGCGCCCGCGCGCTCCTCGCGGGCGAGCTCAAGCTCGGCGAAGGCCAGCTTGCCGCCGACCTCGGATACCGCGAAACCGATCGGCGCGCCTTTCTGGCCGACTATTTCACCGCGGGCCTGTTCAACACCTACCTTCAATCGCAAAACAAGGTATGGACCTTCACACCGCGCTTCAAGCTGCCGTACCGCGCATTCAATGTGCGCAACACGCTGATCGTGGGCTACGACTACGACCGGTGGGACTACGATCGGCAGGACTCGCGCACCCAGACGTCCGCGCCATTCGCGGACCTGCAGGTGGACCAGCGCAGCAACGGCGCCTACCTGCAGCATTTCTCGCAATTCTCGACTGGCACGCGGCTCACCGTGGGCGGCAGGCTGCAGAGAGTCAAGACCAGTGCCACCGACGTCGCCAACGTGCTCGGCCCGACTTCCGCCTCGAAGACGCTGCGGCCGCGCGCCTATGAACTGGGGGTGCGCCAGCCGCTCTCCGACATGGTCGAGGTCTACGGTCGCTACGGACAGAGCTTCCGCATCCCGCGCGTGGACGAGATCTACGACCAGTTCGGCGGGCCGGGATTCACTTCGCGGGTGGTGCCGCTCGACGCGCAGGTCTCGCACGACGTGGAAGTCGGGGCGGAGTATCGCAGCGATCGCTTGCGTGCGCGCGTCTCCGCGTACTCGATGCGACTGACGAACGAGATTTTCTTTTTCGTACCGACCGGGCAGAACATCAACCTGCCGCCCACGCTCCGGAAGGGCATCGAGCTGGACGCGAGCTGGCGGTTGATGCCCGGCCTGAGCGTGTTCGGCAACCTCGCGCTCCGCAGCGCGAAGTTCCGCGAGGGAATGATCGGGCCGGTCAACGTGACGGGCAACACCATTCCGCTCGTGCCGCAGACGGTGTTCACGGTCGGCGCGGCCTGGAACATCACCGAGCGGACTCTCTTGTCGGCGGTGGCGAACTACGTCGGCACCCAGTACTACGACAACGACGTGGCGAACAATTTCGGCCGCAAGATGCCCGCCTACACGGTGGTGAACCTCAAGCTGGCCCAGAGCTGGGACCGCTGGACGTTCACCGCGGCGGTGAACAACTTGTTCGACGAGTTCTATTACAGCTACGCCGTGCGCAGCCTCTTTGCGAACACCTTCAACGCTTATCCGAACCTGCCGCGCACGTTCCTCGCCACGGCGGAGTATCGATTCAAGTGAGCAGAGGATCGTCATTCCCGCGCAAGCGGGAATCCAGGCGGCGCCGATTCAGAGGCTTGCTGGATCCCCGCGTCCGCGGGGATGACCTGAGCCGAGCCTCGGTGACCCGCATGGCGGTCGTCCTTGTGGGCGCGACCGCATTGGCGATCGCCGCAAGCGCGCTGGCCGCAACGGTCGTCGATGATCGCGGGCGGTCGGTCACCCTGGAGCGGCCGCCCGCGCGGATCGTGACGCTCGCTCCGCATCTCGCCGAAGTGGCCTTCGCGGCGGGTGCGGGAGAGCGGGTGGTCGGCGTCAGCGTGTTCAGCGACTATCCGCCCGAAGTCACCAAGTTACCGCTCATCGAGGCGAGCGGGCGGGTCGACCTGGAACGCGTGGTGCGGCTCGCGCCCGACCTCGCCCTGGCGTGGCGCGGCGGCAACCGCGTGCAGGATCTGGAGCGGCTCGAGCGTCTCGGCATTCCGGTATTCGCCACCGAGGCGCGCCGGCTGGCGGACGTGGCGCGCGTGCTGCGCGCGGTCGGGCGGCTCGCAGGCAGCCCCGGCGAGGGCGAGGCCGCGGCCATGGCGTTCGAGCGTGCGATCGGCGAGGTGCGCGAGCGCTACCGGGGACGCGGCGCCGTGCGCGTGTTCTACGAGGTCTGGCACGAGCCGCTCATGACAGTGAGTGGGGCGCATCTGGTTTCGGATCTGCTCGAGATTTGCGGCGCGCGCAACGTGTTCGACGACGCGCAGAGCCTGATTCCGGCGATCTCGGCAGAGCAGCTGTATGCGCGGAATCCCGACTTGGTGGTCGTGAGCGGCGTCGGCATCGACGATGCCGCGGCGCTCGCGCGCTGGCGGCGCTTTGCCGCGCTTCCGGCCGTGCGTGCGGGCCGCGTGTATGCGATCGACGCATCGCTCGCGAACCGCATGGGCCCGCGGGTGGTCGAGGGCGCTGCGGCCCTGTGCGAGCTCACCGATCGCGCAAGACATCAAATCCCGGGCGCGGAGGCGTCCCGCAGGTAAAATGGCTCGATGGCGTCGCCAACCGCTTCGAGCGCCCAGCTCTACCTCCGGCTGCTCGGCTACGTAAAGCCTTACTGGCGGGTCTTCGCCGCGTCGGTCGTCGCGATGGTGGTGGTCGCGATCACGCAGCCAGCGTTTGCGGCGCTGGTGAAGCCGCTCCTCGACGGCACTTTCGTCCAGAAGGATCCGGACCTCATCCGGTGGATGCCGTTCGCGATCGTCGGGCTTTTTCTCCTGCGCGGCCTGGGCGCGTTCGGCGCGACCTACTTCGGCGCATGGGTGGCGACCAAGGTGGTCACCGATTTGCGCCAGGGCATGTTCCGGTCGCTGATGCGGCTGCCGGCGTCGTTCTACGACGCGACCACCACCGGGAGCGTGCTCTCGAAGTTCACCTACGACGTGCAGAACGTCACCGGCGCGGCAACCACCGCGGTGAACGTGCTGATCAAGGACACGCTCGCTGCGATCGGGTTGATTGCGTGGCTCCTTTACCTGAACTGGCAGCTCACGCTGATCATCATGATCGCCGGGCCGATCATCGGCGGGATCGTGCAGCGCTTCGCCCGGCGCCTGCGTGCCGTGAGCCGGCGCGAGCTGAGCGCCGTGGGTGATCTGACGCACGCGGTCGAGGAATCGGTGGCCGGCCATCGCGTCGTGAAAGTGTTCGGCGGCCAGCAGTACGAGGAAACGCGCTTCGCCGCCGGGGCCGACAAGGTGCGCAGTTTCCTGCTGAAGGGTGCCGCGGCGGGAGGCGCGATCGTGCCCATCACGCAGCTCGTCGGCGCATTCGCAATTGCCGGCACGATCTACTACGTCGCGCAGGAGGCGCTGAGCGACAAGACGACGATCGGCACTTTCATGTCCTACCTCGCGGGGCTCATGATCCTGCTCGGGCCGATCAAGAATCTCACCGCGGTGAGCGAGACGCTGCAGCGTGGGCTGGCGGCAGCCGAGTCGGTGTTCGGGCTGATCGATCAGAAGCCCGAGGTCGACACCGGGACGGTGGAGCTCGGCCGGGTGCGCGGTGAGATCGAGTTTCGCGACGTGCGGCTCGTCTACCCCGGCGCCGAGCGCCCGGCGCTCGACGGCGTGTCCCTCCGGCTCGCGCCCGGCGAGACCCTGGCGCTGGTGGGCCAATCGGGCAGCGGCAAGAGCTCGCTCGTCAATCTCCTGCCGAGGTTCTACACGCCGACCGCGGGCCGGATCCTGCTCGACGGCACCGACATCTCCGACATCACGCTCGCATCGTTGCGCGGGAACATCGCCCTGGTCAGCCAGGACATCCTGCTCTTCAACGACACCGTCGCGGCCAACATCGGCTACGGACGACTTGGCGGCGCCTCGCAGGACGAGATCGTCGCCGCGGCCGAGGCGGCCCACGCGATGATCTTCATTCGCGACATGCCGCAGGGCCTTGCGACGCCGGTGGGCGAGGACGGCGTGCGCCTCTCGGGCGGTCAGCGCCAGCGGGTCGCCATCGCCCGCGCCTTCCTCAAGAACGCGCCGATCCTCATCCTGGACGAGGCGACCTCCGCGCTCGACAGCGAGTCCGAGCGCCATGTGCAGGCCGCGCTCGACGAGCTGATGCGCAACCGCACCACCCTGGTCATCGCGCACCGGCTGTCCACAATCGAGCGCGCCGACCGCATCGTGGTGCTCGACGCGGGCCGCATCGTCGAGAGCGGCCGCCACGACGAGCTCCTCGCCCGCGACGGCGCCTACGCGCGTCTGCACCGCATCCAGTACGCGCGGCAGGAGCCGGCGCTGGCTGCGGAGGCATGATGGTCCTCGTGGCGTTGTTCGTCGTTCCGCATGATGCATGGCACACGCTGGGCAGCTGAAATTCGTCGAGCTGGTTTCCGGGTTCTTCCCGAGCTATTTCACCGGTAGCCGCGTGGTGGAAATCGGCTCGCTCGATGTCAACGGAAGCGTTCGCAAGCTTTTCTCGTCACCGACGCGTTACGTGGGCGTGGACCTCGAGCCTGGACCTGGCGTGGATGTCACCTGCATGGGCCACGAGTTCGCGACCGATCCGGGAACGTGGGACACTGTGCTCTCGTGCGAGTCGTTCGAGCACAATCCGCATTTTCGCGAGACTTTCGCGAACATGGCGCGACTCGCCCGTCCCGGAGGATTGGTCCTCTTCACCTGCGCGACGACCGGGCGCCCGGAGCACGGAACTGAGCGGTCCAGTCCCGGATCGTCGCCTTTCACGGTCCAGCGTGGGTGGGAGTACTACCGGAACGTGACCGAAAGGGATTTCGAACCTGCCACGCTCACTCGGTTGTTCGAGGACCATGCCTTCTTCGTGAGCTTCGAGTCCGCCGATCTCTATTTCGTCGGATTGACCCGAGGCGTGGCCGATGAGCCGCGGGCGGCGTTCGAGACGATGCGCGCGTCGCTCTCCGGCTACTATCGAAATCTGAATCGCAAGCCGCGTTACCTTCTCCAGCAGGGAGTCCTGGTGCTGCTCGAACGGCTCGGTCCGGTTGGTCGAGCGCTGGTGGCCCTGCGCAGGTACCTGCGCGGGCGTCAGGGCTAGGCGTCGCTCGTCTCCACGCGAACGCGTCGAGATGCGGTCGGGACGTACTCGGGAACGCGCGCGGCGAGTCCCGCGCGCACGTCGGAGCCGGAGCCTTGTGCCTCCTGCTCCAGCCAGCGCACCACGTCGTCGACGAACTCCCCGCTGGGAGCCTGCTGCGCTTTCATGATGCGCAGCTTTGGATGCGGTGTCGGCAGCGTCGTCTCGTTGTCGGCCAGCAGCTCCTCATAGAGCTTCTCGCCGGGGCGCAGCCCGGTGAACTCGATCCGGATGTCGTCCTCCGAGTATCCGGAGATGCGGATGAGGTCGCGTGCGAGGTCGACGATCTTCACGGGTTCGCCCATGTCGAGGACAACAATCTCGCCTCCCTGGCTGATAAGGCCCGCCTGGAGAACCAGCTGGGCCGCCTCCGGAATCGACATGAAGTAGCGCCGGATCTCGGGATGGGTCACCGTGACGGGGCCGCCGTCTGCGATCTGCTTCCGGAATTTCGGGATCACGCTCCCCGTGGAGCCGAGCACGTTCCCAAAGCGGACTGCGACAAATCGAGTCTGCTCGCTGTCGAGCCTCTGGCAGAACATCTCTGCGAGCCGCTTGCTGGCGCCCATGACATTCGTCGGATTCACAGCCTTGTCGGTCGATACGAGCACGAACTTCTCGACGCCGTGCCCAATCGCGGCCTGCGCGAGGCGCCATGTTCCGAGCGCATTGTTCTGCACCGCCTCCCACGCATTCGTTTCTTCCATCAACGGCACGTGCTTGTAGGCTGCCGCGTGGAAGACGACGGTCGGTCGAAAACTCCTGAACGCTTCGTCGAGGCGCTTCCGATTCTTCACATCTCCGATGAAATAAACCAGCCGCGTCTCGCCGTGCGTCGCTCCCAGCTCCTGCTCGAGCGTATAGAGCGCGAGCTCGCTGGTGTCCAACGCGACAAGGCAAGCCGGCTCGAACCGCAGGATCTGTCTCGCGAGCTCGCCACCGATCGACCCGCCGGCTCCGGTGACCATCACCGTCTTCCCTCGCAGCCAATCCGCGAGCCCCTCGGTGTCCAGTTCCACCGGATCGCGACCGAGCAGATCGTCCAGCTCGATGGGTCGCAGCTGGGAGACGGTGACCTTGCCGCTTACAAGATCCTCATAAGAGGGTACCGTCAGCGCCGAGATACCCGCCTCCGTGCAGAGCTTGAGCGCACGACGGCGCGCCGTGTGGGTCGCCCGCGGCATGGCGATCACCGCAAGGTCCACGCTGCGTTCGGTGGCGATCGTCGGCAGCGCGTCGAGCGAACCGAGTACCCTCAAGCCGTGAATCTCGCGCCTGAGCAAGGCCGGATTGTCATCGAGCAGCCCGACGAAAGTCCAGTCGGGATTGCGGCCGAGGCCCTTGAGGAGGTCGGCCGCGGCGCCGCCGGCGCCCAGGATCACCACCCGCTTGGCGTGCGCACCGGAGAGGCGCGTCAGATGTCCTTCCTTCCATGCTCGATAGGCGACCCGGCTTCCGCCCATGAAGACGGCGAGCAGGATGGGATAGAGAATCATCACCGATCGCGGCACGTACGTGAGCCGGAAGAGGGCAATGACGAGCGCAATGGCCAACGCCCCCAAACCGATGGCGAACAGCATGCGTCGCAGGTCGGGCAGGCTCGCATAGCGCCACAGGCCGCGGTACATCCTCAGGCGCCAGAAGATCAGACCTTGAAGGGGCACGATCCAGGCGAGGTCGCGCCACACCGCCGCGTCGTACGGATAATAGAGCTCAAAGTTTAGGCGCAGCAGGTAGCCCAGCACCCAGGCGATTGCGGCCGCGGCGAGATCGTGCACCAGCGCGACAACGTTGCGCCAGTTCGGGATCTTGATCACGCCTGGGTTCCCCGGTGGTGCCGGCGCCAGGCGCCGTCCACCGCCACGGCAAGGATCACATATGCGATTGCGCCTACGACGCAAATTGCAATCTGCACGGCCAGCGAAGCGCGATATGCTGCAAGCGCGACCGCTGCGCAAGCTGCCATGAGCGCGTACTCGGCGAGCGCGGTGTTGCGATGGCCCCACCCGAGTTGAACCAGGCGCTGGTAGTAGTGCGATCGATGAGCCTCCCAGATGCGCTCACCGCGCATCGCTCGCCGCATCAACGTTACCGTCGCGTCGAAGATGAACGGCGAGAACACCGCCACGGGGAACCAGACCGGCCAGACACCGTCTCGCCAGCCTTCGATACCGATTACCGCGGCAAGGAAGCCCAGGGGAATCGAGCCGACGTCTCCCATGAACATCTTCGCCGGGTGAAAGTTGAAGCGCAGAAAGGCAAAAGTGACGGCCGCGATGCTGGTCGCGAAGAGTGCGGGCTGCAGAAGATCACCGAGCCAGTAGGCGATCGCGTATCCGCCGAATCCGAACATGGCCATTCCACCCGCGAGACCGTCCATGCCGTCCATGAAGTTGTACAGGTTGGTGACCCAGACTATGGAAAGAAAAAGAATGGGCAGGAGCCAAATCGGAGCATCCGGGAGCGCGAGCGCCAGCCAAACTGCCGCGGCAACGGCCTGAGCAAGGAACCGGATCCTTGCCGGCAAACCGCCTCTGTCGTCCACGAAAGACACGACTGCGAGCCCAAGCGCACACCCGAGGGTGATCCACGGTGCGCCGAGCGCGATGCCCGCGGCGATGAGTGAAAGCATCACCGCGAGGCCCCCGGTACGCGGAACCGGCGTCTCGTGCAGAGACCGCTCGTTCGGCTTATCGAGTGGCAGCTTCAGCCCATGTGGCCCGAGCATCCATGCCATCAGCGCATAGGTCGCTGCCGCAGCGACGATGGGCATGGCGTACGCGTAGGGAACGGGAACCGGCACAGGCCTCGCGACGAGTCGGTCGACCGCGCGATTCTACTCTTACGCCTCTCTTTGCGACCGATACCAGCGCGCGGTCTCCGCGAGACCCTCCTGCATCGTATAACGCGGTCGCCAATCGAGCTCGCGTCGAATCGCGCTCGCATCCACGACCAGATCGCCGGTGACCCGGGAGTAGTCGGAAGTGCGACCGAGCAGCGACGCCCCGAACCCCAGGATGAAGAGCGGGACCTTGCGCAGGCGCGCGGGCCGCTCCAGCGCCACGCCGACGCGTTGGAAGAGCTCGGGGGTGGACACATCCTCGCCATCGGCCACCATATAGGTGCGGCCGGCCGCCGCCGGATGATCGAGGCAGGTCACAATCGCATCAGCCAGGTTTCCCACGTATAGCAGGCTGCGTCGGTTGCGAACCGCCCCGAGCGCGACGGGATCGGCCCGATCGACGGAACGCAGGACCCGCAGGAAATTCGCGCCGACGCCAGGCCCATAGACGAGCGGTGGCCGCAGGATCGTGTACTCGAGTCCGGCGGCAGGAGCGACCTCCGCAATCGCCTGCTCGGCCTCCCACTTCGACACCGCATAGGGATCGTCGGGCGCGGGCGCGTCGCTCTCCTTGAACCCCGCGCCCGTCGTCGACTCGCCGTTGACCTTGACCGTGCTGACGAAGACGAAGCGCCGGACTCCGGATTGCACCGCAACCTTGAGCAGCCGACGCGTCGCGTCACGATTGACGCGGCGAAACTCGGCCAACGGATCGACAGCCTCGTCGCGCATCATGTGAACGCGCGCCGCGAGATGAACCACCGCCTTGCAGCCCTCGAGCGCGCTTGCCCAGTCTGTGTCGGGACCGATGCCGCCGACTCTCACGCTGGCGAGGCCGGGAAGAATCGCGTGCAGGGACTCCTGTGCCGCTTCACCCCGCACTGCCGCGCGCACCCGCCGTCCCTTCTCGAGCAGTGCTTTGCACACCGCCGTCCCTACGAAACCGTTCGCACCGGTGACGAGGATCGGTGAGCTCTGGCTGGAATTGTCGGTCATGATCAAGCCTGCCTGGGCGACTGCTCAGCGACCACGTAATGCGAGGACTTCCTCAGAAAGGGCTTCTCGACCAGGTGCCAGGACGCGAGCGCGGCGCCGAGCACGATCGCAGTGGCGACGCCCAGGCCCAGGAAAGCGTTCACGTCGAAGAGACCGTATCCGACCAGCACCTGCAGCACGGGAAAGTGGACGATATAGATGCCATACGAGAAATCGCCGTATCGTCCGAAGTTCCCGAGGAATCTCGCGCCCACCGCAAGATACGCCACGAGCACCCCGAGTGCCGCGGGCTCAACGGCAACGTCGACAGGCCGCGGCAGCGGGATGAGCAAGGCGGCGAGGGCGACTGGGAAGGCCCAGCGCCAGTGCCGCGCGAATGAGTCCAGAAAGTAATAGCAAGCGGCGCCCGCGAGGAAATAGCTCAGCTGTCCCGGAAGCTGCCGACCCAGCTGGGCATAGAGGTCGCGCCCGGACTCGCGGAACAAGTGCTCCATGCCGAGTGCGTAGGCAACCGAAAGCACATAAAGGGCGGCAAAGGTCTGCCAACGCCCCAACCGTATGCAGATGAAAGCGATCACAGGCACGGCCAAGTAGAACATGACTTCGATCTTCAGTGTCCAGAGCGCGCCGTTCACCGCGTGCCAGGGATTGCCCTGGAAAAGCCCGGGCAGCTCGGGCGCGAGAAAGTTCAAAAAGGCGAGGTTGGCCGCCAAGTAACGGATCCACGCCCCGGAAAAATACTCTCCCGGCGACAGAGATGTGATAAAGACGCCGCCGAGCGCGGCTGCCGCCACCACGGCAAAGTACGCCGGATAGACGCGTCGCGCTCGCTTGGAAAAGTAGTCGCGAATGGACGCCGAGTTCTCATAGCTCATGAAGACCAGGAACCCGCTGACGACGAAAAACGATTCGACGGCGAGCTCCGCGGAGAGCCAGCGCGAGAGCCCGGCAAGCTCCGGCCTCCCCGAAAGCACATGCGCGTGATACAAAAACACGATGAACGCGAAAACGAAGCGCAGGAGGTCGAAATTGTTCCGATGCGATGTCGCGCTCGAAGAGCCGGAAGAACTCACCTTTCTAGTCCCGGCGGTCCGGAAGACTGCGCGACCGCTGGCGTCGGGCAAGCACCACTCGCCGGAATGGCTTGGAGACGAAAAAGCGCAGCATGCTTATTAGGTGCCATGCAAGAAAGCGCGGATTACGGTGGCTCTCGCGCCTGGCAGCGTGAACGACCTCGACCGTCGGGCACAGGACGACTTCCTGACCGGCGAGCCGCAATCGCGCACACAGATCCACATCCTCGTAGTACAGGTGGAATCGCTCATCGAACCCGTCCACCTGCGCAAACGCTTCCCTGGGGAAAAGCATGAACATGCCGCCGACCCAGTCCGGCGTGCAATCAGGAGCGCCTGCCGCGTAGTCGGGCGGATCGGGACCAAAGAGCGCTTTGCGCAGGATCAGGAGCGGTGTCGGGAAGGGTCGCGCGGAACTCTCGATACTGCCATCGGGCGCGCGCACCAGCGGTGCAACGATTCCAATGCGCGGGTCACCGAGCCGCTGCAGGAGGGGCGGGAATGGATCCAGAGGCAGGCGGATATCAGGATTGCACACGCAAAAGAACGCATGCCGACTCGCCTTGAATGCGGCGTTGTGGTTCTCGCCGAATCCCTTCGGCGCCGGGTTACGAATTACACGCAGGGGAAACCTGAACCCGGCCGGATCGAACGATAGATCCTCCGGCACGTTGAGCGTCAACAACAGCTCGATGTCAGCGGCGCGGTGGCGATCGAGGTCGGAGAGCAGGGCCGCGAGGAGGGGCCCGTGCCGATGGCTGACGATGGATACGGAAACCCGTTCAGTGGCATCCGCCATCACCGATCCGGACCCGGGTCGGCGGGCGATGCCACGGTTCGCGTGGCAACGGAGGTTTCTGCGTGGCGCAGTCGAGCGAGCAGCACGCCCCAAGCAAAGAACGCGAAGATTCCGGAGTACGGCTGGCGCAGGGTCACCTTGAAGTTGCTGTCGACCAAGATCAGAAAGAGCACGACTCCGGCAATCCAGAACAGGCGGTCGTCACGCAGGACATCGCGGCGGCGCATCCAGAGCAAGTGCAAAGTGTAGGCAATCAACGCGATCAGCGGGAGAAGCGCCAGCGTCCCGAAATTATAGGCGAGATCGATGTAGTAGTTGTGCGCGCTCGTCCGGATCGTGCGATCCATCGGCTTGGGATGTCCGATGAGAAAAGTCTCGGTGTTGGTGAAGATGCCTTGTCCGAACAGCACCCAATCTCCGATTCGCTCGACGAAGTTCCGCGGCAGGATCGGCGCAAGCGCCTTTGGCACGGTCTCCAGCAGATCGGGTTTCCCGCCCGCCGGGTCGGATTTCCACGCGATGCGCCGGATGATCACGTCGTCTCCTGACGACTTCGACAGGTCGCTGAGCATGACCGCCATGAGATGCCCGCTTTCGGGGTGAAGGTTTACCGTGAACGGCCCCGGTTCGCCTACGTGCAATTCATCGGCGATCGCGCCGGTTCCATCGGTTCGAACCAGCTGAACGACGACGCCGCCTTTGCGAATGTCGCCCTCTATCTGCAACGAGGTGCCCTTTTGCACGTGCCGCGGCCAAAGCCGGAGCTGGATGTCGTGCCGCACGCTCGCGTCTCGTCTTAGCACGCACAAGTCGTCTTGCGAGACGATCAAAGGCGAGGCGTACTCGATGGGCTCATCGGTGCAGGGGAGCGCGATTCGCTCCGCAAGCGCCTGGTAGGTGATCAGCTTCTCGCCGATCCGGTACTCGGAAGTGCCTTTCAGCAACAGGAGCTGCCCGCCGATCACGATGGCCGCAATGGCTGCCGCGGTCAGCCCCCAGCGCAGCCTGAGCGCAGACAAGTCACGAACCGCATAGACGGCGAGCCCTGCGCTCGCGACGAAGATTCCTAACACCGAATACGCGCCGAGTGCATAGGCGACGGAAAGGGCCAGCAGCAAGAGGACCCAAGGACGGTACGCTGGGAGGTCGCGCAGTGACGGCGCGGCGATGAGCGCTGCAGAGGCGACCACTACCGGCGCGAACTGGCGGTGCTGATAGACCGAGAATGCGCCGAGCCAGTGCGTCAGGCTAGCCTCGCCTTGCAGCCAGGAGGCGATCAATTGTGCGGGGATGATAATCGCGCATGCCCAAAAGAACGAACGCTCGAGCACTCTCGCGCGCCGTACGGCGTCCGGCTCGAACATCTCTCCCAGCACCAGCCCGAATGCCGGGATGAGAATTTGCATCAACAACAGGAGCTTGCCTCGATCGAATGCTTCTCCAGTCGCCGTCGCGGCGACGGTTGAAAACAACATGGTGGCAAACAGCAAGAACACGAATGCAAAGCTGCGCGTTGCGCGCCGATAGTCGGCGAGTAGGACGATCGCGCCGAAGCATGCGAGGAGAGAGACGGGCAACGGCAATGTGAGAATAAGGCCCCCGGAATCGACGACGAGCTCCTTGGCGTTGTAGATTCCTCCCGCCAGCTGAAAGAAGAGCGGGAACACGAGCAAGAAACCCAACGCGACCCGGAAGCGGTCGGCATGGCTGGCCTCGCCGGACAGCCTGCGTCTCTGGGCGATCTCCGAGCTCTTGTAAAAGCCGTACGCGAGCACGGCATTGACGAGATAGATAGACGCGGCTCCGGCTGTCCCGCCCACCACGATGCTAAATGGCACTACGACAAGTAGCGCCATGTGGATCAGCACCTCAGGTCCGAAGATGTCGCGGCCGTCGTCGGAGCGCAGGATTCTCAGCCGTACGCGCACGGCGTGCGCCATGATCACGCCGCCGATAAGGGAAAGGCCGCAGGCCAGCCAGAAGAAGGTGCCTTTGCCCAGGACGCGTGCTTCTTCGGGAAGCGCGATCGC
>JBFJOO010000109.1:0-13966 GCA_041617635.1 Burkholderiales bacterium
AGGGGGCCTGCCCCCTCGTAGTTTCTCTCTAGCGGGCCGCTGCGTCGACCGCGAACGACACCTGCGCGTACCCCGCCACGCGCGCCGCCTCCATCACCTTGATCACGGCCTGGTGGGAGGCGTTGGCATCGGCGTTGATGACGATCACCGGGTCCTTGAGTCCGGTTCCGGCCGCGCGCATGGCCTGCGCAAACGAGTTTGCGTCACCGTATGTGATCGGCTTCCGGTCGATGGTGTACTCCCCCGCCGCGTTCACCGTCACGTTGATCTCGTTCGGCCGCTCGGCCTGCTTCTCGGCCTGCGCGCTCGGCAGATTGATCTGCAGCTCGGCGAACTTGCTGTATGTCGTAGTGACCATCAGGAAGATCAGGATCACCAGCAGGACGTCGATCATCGGGATCAGGTTGATCTCCGGATCTTCCTTGAATGCGCCGCGAAAGTTCATCGGAGTCGCGAGCCGCGCCGAGCTAGATCCGCTCGCCGTGGACGATGTCCACCAGGCGGGATGCCTGCTGCTCCATGTCGACCACGAACCCCTCGACCTTGCCGCGGAAGTAGCGGAAGAAGATCATGGCCGGGATGGCGATCATCAATCCGAAGCCGGTGTTGTAGAGCGCGACCGATATGCCGTGCGCGAGCGCCGACGGATTGCTGCCGGTCGGGTTCTGCGACCCGAAGATCTCGATCATGCCGACCACCGTGCCGAACAGCCCCATGAGCGGGCTGATCGTGGCGATCGTGCCGAGCGTGGTGAGGAACCGCTCGAGCTCGTGGGTCACGCTCCGGCCCTCGTCCTCGATCGCCTCCTTCATGACCGGGCGCGGAGCCTTGTGGTTGCGCAGCCCCGCCGCGAGCACGCGTCCGAGCGGAGAGTCCTGATAGAGGTGCTCGAGCAGCTGAGCGCTCACTCCCTGCTTGCGATAGGCGTCGACCACCTGCGCGAGCAGCGCTCTTGGCACGATCTTTTCCCGGCGCAGGACGATGAGCCGCTCGATGATCAGCGCGACCGCGATGACGGACGCGACGAGCAGGAACCAGATCGGCCAGCCGGCGGCTTCGATGATTGCAAACACTCGGCGCGGTTCCCTTTGCGCAAAGCTGGGGACTTTAGCGACGCATGCCGCTTTCGGCAAGACAACTTGGCGCCGCGCGCGATCGCGCGACGAATCTAGACGTGGCGTCCTGCTGCGTGCGATGACAAGTGCATGCTCGAGCGCTCGGCTCTTATCCACAGTTCCTGTGGATAATGCTGTGCATACTCTGTCAGCAGCATTGCTAAGTGAAGTACGCGCAAGGATTTTTGGATTCCTGCCAAAAAAGGAAGCGAGGCACTTTCTCTTTCTTGCTCAATGTGTTGCGGCACTGCTCCGAGGGAAGACGGCGCGCGGGCCGCCATGCCCTTGGCATGCCGGGGCGCGGCCGCCCCATGTGGATAGCTTAGAATGCCGAAATGCCCGCAAACCCAGATCTGGCGCGGGATTTCGCGTCGTCTGGCGACGCGGTTCTGAGCGTCTCGAGCCTGAACCGCAGCGTGCGCGATCTCCTGGAGACCCGCTTTCCGCTCGTCTGGGTCGGCGGTGAGGTCTCGAATCTGACCCTCGCGCGCTCGGGGCACATGTACTTCTCGCTCAAGGACGAGCAGGCGCAGGCACGCTGCGTGCTCTTTCGGCACCGCGCCCAGCTCCTCGACTGGACCCCGCGCGAGGGCATGCAGGTCGAGGTCCGGGCGGTCGTGACCTTGTATGAACCGCGCGGCGACTTTCAGCTCAATATCGAATTCATGCGGCGCGCCGGCCAAGGTGCGCTGCACGAAGCGTTTCTCCGACTGCGAGACCGCTTGGCCGCCGAAGGGCTGTTCGCCGAGGCGATCAAGCGGCCGGTCCCGGCCTATCCGCGGACAATCGGGGTGGTCACATCGTTGCGCGCCGCCGCGCTGCGGGACGTCCTGACGACGCTGGCGCGCCGCAATCCCTCGATTCCCGTGATCGTGTATCCCACAGCAGTCCAAGGCGAGGGCGCCGCGCTGGAGGTCGTGGCGGCGCTCGAGCGCGCCGGTCGGCGCGCCGAATGCGACGTGCTCATCCTGTGCCGCGGCGGCGGGAGCATCGAGGATCTGTGGTCGTTCAACGACGAGCGCGTCGCGCGGTCGATCCGCGCGTGCCCGCTCCCGGTCGTGGTCGGGGTGGGTCACGAGACCGACTTCACGATCGCTGATTTCGCCGCCGATCGCCGGGCCCCGACGCCGACTGCCGCGGCCGAGCTCGCGAGCCCGTCGCGCGGTGATTTGCTTGCCAGAATCAACGGCTTGGGGGAGCGCCTGCACCGCCGGATGACGCGCGATCTCGAGACGCGGATGCAGCTCCTCGACCACCTCGCGCGCCGGCTGGTGCATCCGGCCCGACGTCTTCAGGCCCAAGCGGCCGTGCTGGCCCAGCTCGTCGCGAGCGTGCGCCATGCGGCCGCGCGGGCGGTCGAGCGCGAGCGCTGGCGCCTGGCGGGCCTCATCGAGCGCAGTCGGCGCTCCCTGCCGCAGGTCGACACACTCGGTCAGCACACCGCGCACCTCGCGCGCAGGCTGCAGGCCGCTTCCGCGCAGCGCATCGCCGAGCGGGAGGCGCAACTGCGCGCCCTCGCGCGCAGCCTCGCGGCACTCGATCCGCGCGCGGTGCTCGAGCGCGGCTACAGCATCGCCCGGGACCGCGAGGGGCACGCGGTTCGCGACAGCGCCGCGGTCGCGCGCGGCGAGCGCCTCGATCTCACGTTCGCGCGCGGCACGGCCCAGGTCCGCATCGAAGACAAGACCTGATCCGAACGCCGGGCGTTCGAACGCCGCGAAGCAGTGTGCTAGACTTCCGCCGCCTTACAAACCCTTCTCCGGGGACATAAGGACGCGGCCAAAAGACCGCGAGATACCAGGCGACCTAAGGAGGCGACAAGATGGCTGCGATTCTGCAATCACTCGGACGCACGATCACCGCAGGCGTCGTCCTGCTGATCGTGATCATCATTCTGGCCGGCGCGATCTCGGGTCAGTGGATCAAGGGCGACCATCAGTGGTGGGCGTTCTTCTTCCGCTATCTCCACGTCCTCTCGGGCGTGATGTGGATCGGCTTGCTCTGGTACTTCAACTTCGTTCAGACGCCCGGGATGCCCAAGATTCCCGACGAGCACAAGCCCGCCATCACGAAGGTCATTGCGCCCTCGGCGCTCTTCTGGTTCCGCTGGGCCGCGCTCTCGACGGTGGTCACGGGACTCATTCTCGGCGGGATGAGCGGCTACATCGGCAAGGCGCTCCTCATCCAGGCCCCGTTCCACGCGATCGGCATCGGGATGTGGCTCGGACTGATCATGGCTGCCAACGTCTGGTTCATCATCTGGCCGAACCAGAAGAAGGTGCTCGGCATCGTCGAGGCCAGCGCCGAGGAGAAGCCCAAGGCCGCCAAGATGGCCGGCCAGGCCTCGCGCATCAACACGCTGCTTTCGATCCCGATGCTCTACTGCATGGTGGCGCAGCAGAACGCCGGTCTCTGAGCGCGGCAATCTCGCTGTGCGAGAAGGGGCCCGATTGGGCCCCTTTTCTTTCGTTCTTACCTCAAGACGCCACGTAGCGGGGTCAGCAGCCATGCCCGCCCGGCGCTCGAGGACGCGCTTTGCGGCACCATGAGGCCGTCGCAGGCCCGCTCACCCCGAGCAGATGGTCGACTTGCCCCGCAAAGGTCAGGCTTCTGCAGCGCTCACTGCAGTCGTGGCGCCCTCTCGATCCCGGAGATCCTGAAGCCCGGCCGGATGTTCTTCGCGGCGAACCAGCCCTGGTTCATCTCGAGCGCATAGCGCACCGGCCGCGTAGAGCAGTGATTGTCCTCGGACTGCGGCTGCATGTCCGCGATGTTCACGATCACGCCGCGGTCGTCGAGGAACGCGATCGAGAGTGGGATGCGGGTGTTCTTCATCCAGAAGCACTGCCGCTCGGCTTCGGCGAATACGAACAGCATGCCGTGGTTCGCGGGCATCGACTCGCGGTACATCAGCCCGCGCGCGCGGGTTTCGGCCGAGTCCGCCACCTCCGCGCGGATGACGTAGAGCCCCGCGTTCAGCGCGACCGTGCGCTCCTCGGCCGGTACTGCGGCCGGCGCGGCAAGGACCGCGAGGAATGCTGCAGCGAGGCCAAGGACGCGGCGCGTTCGGCGCGCCAGCAAAACGGCCGAAGTGTGCACCAGGTGTGGCATGGTTCGCCCACCGTCTCCCGTTACGCCGTCGAGACCGCGCGGCGCGGGCGTGGCGCCTCGGCTGCGCGGCTCGCCCGGTTACAGAAGCGGAGGGAATCCGGATAGGGAAAGAAATCCTCGACGTGGCCGCGCGCGATCTTGCGCTGCGCCGCCTGCCAGAACTCCGGTCCGAGCAGATCGGCGTGATGCCGCATGAAGGCGGCCCGGACCTTCGGATTTCCGAGCAGGAACGTCCCGAACTCCTCGGGAAACACGTCGTTCCGCGCGATCGGATACCAGACTTCCCCGGACATCTCGAGCTCCGGATTGGGGGCTTCGGGGATGCTCCGGAAATTGCAGTTCGTGAGGTACTCGATCTCGTCGTAGTCGTAGAAGACGACCCGGCCGATGCGCGTCACGCCGAAGTTCTTCATCAGCATGTCGCCGGGAAAAATGTTCGCGAACGCGAGCTCGCGGATCGCGAGCCCGTAGTCCCGCACGACGCTCTGGATCTGCTCGTCGGTCGCACGGTCCAGGTAGATGTTGAGCGGCGTCATGCGTCGCTCGATGTAGAGGTGCAGGATGACGACCTCCGACTCGTTCTCCTCGAGCACCGACGGGCAAACGCGTCGCAGCTCGGCAAGCAGCTCGGCGCTGATCCGCGCCTTCGGCAGCGCGACCTCGGAAAATTCCAGCGTGTCGGCCATACGGCCCACCCGATCGTGCTGCTTCACCAGCAGATACTTTCCCTTGACCGCATCGCGATCCGTCTCCTTCGGCGGCACGATCTCGTCCCGGATCACCTTGAAGACGTAGGGAAACGACGGGAGCGTGAAGACGATCATCACGAGACCCGGGATGCCGGGCGCGATGATGAACTCGTCCTCGGAGTGGCGCAGGTGATGCGCGAGCTCGCGGTAGAACATCGTCTTGCCCTGCTTGCCCAGGCCGAGCATCGTGTAGAGCTCGGCCTCCGGCTTTTTCGGCATCATCGCGCGCAAAAAGCGCACGTACGCGGACGGCACCTCCATGTCGACCATGACGTAGGCCCGGTTGAGGCTGAACACCGTCCGGATGTCGCGCGGATCGAGCAGCACCGCGTCCAGGCACAGCCGACCGTCTGCGTCGTGCAGGACCGGGACGACGAACGCGTGCTCCCGGTCCCCGTTCACGAGCATGGCGCAGACGTATGCCGCCTTGTTCCGATAGAACGCCGCGCGCAGGACGCGGATATGGCAATTCGGATCCGGCTCGGCGTCGCCCAGGTGCGCGGCGATCTCGTCCGCGACATATCCGACGTCCCGATCGAGGTCCGCAAATGCGCACGTCCATTCGCAGTCGAGAAATATGCGCGTGAGCGCGTCGCGCCATCCGTCGCGCAGCGGGTAATAGGTGCGGTACTCGGGCGGGTCGGATTCGAGGTACTCGGTCGAGACCGCCGGACGAAAGAAGATGAAATCGTTGTGAAAATACGTCCGATGCATGATCTGGCAGAACACCGAATTGAAGAAGGTCTCGGCCAGTTCGGGTTGCCGGTGATTCGTGAGGAGCCCGATATACAGCAGCTTCGCCTGTTGCCACGTGTTCTCGTCGAGTAGATCCGCCTGGAACTCGCTCTTCAGCCGCTCCACCGTCTCGCGCACGCGCTGGTCGTAGAACGCGATGCGCTCGCGGACCGCGCGCTGTTGACCCAGCCAATCCGCGGACTCGAACCGCGCCTTGGCCGCGACGCTGCATTCGCGGAAGAGCCGGTAGTGCCGGTCGAAGCCGTCCAGGAGCGCCTCGGAGATGGCGATCGCGACGGGGTTCTCGCCTTTCGGTAGGTTCATGCAAGTGTCCGACGCGGTGCGGACCAATCGTTCAGGAGCGTTGAGGATAGCCGCAAATCCGCTGGCCGGCAGTGGGCGGACGGCGCGGCAGTCGGTCGGCGGATGGCGGGAAGGGGGCTGTTTGGCGCATAATTCGTGGTCATCGCGGCCGGGCGCCGTAGATAATTTTTCCATTCAGCGGAGCACCAATGGCCACAGCTACCTCGCATATCAAAATTCCCCAGGGCGGGAGCAAGATCGTGTCCGGCAAGCCGGTCCCCGACAATCCGATCATCCCGTATATCGAAGGCGACGGCACCGGTGTCGACATCACCCCGGTGATGATCAAGGTCGTCGATGCGGCGGTCGCGAAAGCCTACGGCGGCAAACGCAAGATCCACTGGATGGAAATTTACGCCGGGGAGAAGGCCACGCGGGTGTATGGCGGCGACATGTGGATGCCGGAGGAGACGCTCGCCGCAGTGAAGGACTACGCGGTCTCGATCAAGGGCCCGCTCACGACGCCGGTGGGCGGCGGGATCCGGTCGCTCAACGTGGCGCTGCGCCAGGAGCTCGATCTCTACGTGTGCCTGCGCCCGGTGCGGTACTTCAAGGGCGTTCCCTCGCCGCTGAAGGAGCCCGAGAAGACCGACATGGTGATCTTTCGCGAGAACTCGGAAGACATCTACGCGGGCATCGAGTGGGCGGCCGAGACCGAAGGCGCAAAGAAGGTGATCAAGTTTCTGCAAGGGGAAATGGGCGTCAAGAAAATCCGGTTTCCGAACACGTCCGGCATCGGGATCAAGCCCGTCTCGCGCGAGGGGACCGAGCGGCTGGTGCGGAAGGCTTTCGAGTATGCGTTCGAGAACGACCGCAAGTCCGTCACCCTGGTCCACAAGGGCAACATCCAGAAGTTCACCGAGGGTGCGTTCCGCGACTGGGGCTACGCGCTGGCGCAGCGGGAGTTCGGCGCCAAACCCCTCGACGGCGGCCCGTGGAACACCGTGAAGAATCCGAAGACCGGGCGCGAGATCGTCGTAAAGGACGTCATCACCGATGCTTTCCTGCAGCAGATTCTGCTGCGCCCCGCCGAGTACGACGTCATTGCGACCCTCAACCTGAACGGCGACTACGTGTCCGATGCGCTCGCGGCGCAGGTCGGCGGCATCGGTATCGCGCCGGGCGCCAACCTTTCCGACACCGTCGCCAATTTCGAGGCGACGCACGGCACCGCACCGAAATACGCCGGTCAGGACAAGGTGAATCCGGGGTCGCTCATCCTGTCAGCCGAGATGATGCTGCGCCACATGGCATGGCGCGAGGCGGCCGATCTCATCATCCGATCGATGGAGGACACGATCTCGAGCAAGGTCGTTACATACGACTTTGCGCGCCTGATGTCCGGCGCGAAGGAGGTCAGCTGCTCGGGCTTCGGCGCCGCGATGGTCGATCGAATCAAGGGCTACTGAGTAGCCGCCGGGATGGGACGGCACCGCGGGCCCGCGCCGTCCAAGCGAGTCAATCCGGGGGAAAGGACACGAAAAAAGCCCCGCGTGCGCGGGGCCCTGGAAAATCGATCTGAAACCGGCGCGTCGCGCGCCGTATTCAGCTCGCAGCCTGGATATTCGAGGCTTGCTTCCCTTTGGGGCCCTGCACGATCTCGAAGCTGACCTTTTGGCCTTCCTTCAGCGACTTGAAGCCGGCCATTTGGATCGCCGAGAAGTGTGCGAACAAATCCTCGCCTCCGTCGTCAGGTGTAATGAAGCCGAAACCCTTTGCATCGTTGAACCACTTGACCGTACCAGTTGGCATAGACCCATCCCTGAGTAATTTCACCCTAGGGGTTTCCCCCCTCTCCTATGCCTGCGCTCCGAGCCAGCCGTAGACCTGCAACTTGTATACCAAACGAGCCACAAAACGAGCCACCAAACAAGCGACTTGCGGGCGCGGTATACCGCACGACCTGCACACTGCCTGAAAGTGCAAACACAAGCGGGGTTTTTACGCGCTTCCGCACTAAGCGTCAAGGGGCGAACTGAAGACAAACCCCTGACGCGACAGGCCTTCTCCGCCACAAGGCGGCGTTGCGCGGGCACCGATCTCTGGCTACGATTGGGGACGTCTGAAGGCGTCCGCCCGGTCGGACTCCGGCGCTCGGAAGGGCGATCGTGCGAAGGGGATGTTCCCCCTCTTGCGGCGTTCCCAGCCAGGCGCGCAGACCCGGTGAATTACATCGCCGCTGCGTGGACGTTGGAATTGACGGGCGTGTGGTTCTGGCATTAGTGTGGGTCGGTGAGTAGGGTATGGCAACTCGGATGCGTGAGGGAACGGTTCTTGAGCCCAAGAAGACCAAGCTCAAGCCGCCGCCCCTGTTCAAGGTGATCTTGCTGAACGATGACTACACCCCCATGGAGTTCGTGGTCGTCGTCCTGCAATCATTCTTCTCGATGACCCGCGAGCAGGCCACACAGGTCATGCTCAAGGTGCACCGCGAAGGCATGGGGGTCTGCGGCGTTTACGCCCGGGATATAGCCACAACCAAGGTTGAGCAAGTGATTTCCTACGCCCGCAAGCACCAGCATCCGCTACAGTGCGTGATGGAGGAAACCTAGAAATGATCGCCCAGGAACTCGAGGTCAGCCTGCACATGGCCTTCGTGGAGGCGCGTCAGAAGCGCCACGAGTTCATCACGGTCGAGCACCTGCTGCTCGCCCTGCTGGACAACCCGACGGCCGCCGAAGTGCTGCGGGCCTGCGCCGCAAACATCGACGAGCTGCGCAAGCAGCTCGCGGAGTTCATCGGCGCGCACACCCCGACTGTTGCGGGCACCGAAGAGATCGACACCCAACCCACCCTCGGCTTCCAACGCGTGATCCAGCGGGCGATCCTGCATGTCCAGTCCTCGGGCAAGAAGGAGGTCACCGGCGCGAACGTGCTGGTTGCGATCTTCGGCGAGAAGGACTCGCACGCGGTCTACTTTCTCCACCAGCAGGGCGTGACACGCCTCGATGTCGTCAACTACATCTCCCACGGCATCGCCAAATCGCCGCAGCCCCAGCAGCCCAAGCAGGGCGAGGCGGAGGGCGAGGACGAGCAGGGCCAGCAGTCAGGCGGCGCGCTCGAAACCTACACCCTCAATCTCAATTCCCTGGCGCTCACCGGCAAGATCGACCCGCTGATCGGCCGCGAGCGGGAACTCGAGCGGGTCATCCAGACGCTTTGCCGGCGACGCAAGAACAATCCGCTGCTGGTCGGCGAGGCGGGCGTGGGCAAGACCGCGATCGCGGAGGGCCTGGCGCGCCGGATCGTGGAGGGCCAGGTTCCCGAGATCCTTTCACGCTGCCAGGTGTACTCGCTCGACATGGGCGCTCTGCTCGCGGGCACCAAGTACCGCGGGGATTTCGAGCAGCGGCTGAAGGCGGTGCTCAAGCAGCTGGTCGACAATCCGAACGCGATCCTGTTCATCGACGAGATCCACACGCTCATCGGCGCGGGCGCCGCCTCGGGCGGCACGCTCGACGCGTCCAACCTGCTGAAGCCGGCGCTTTCCACCGGGCAGCTGAAGTGCATCGGTGCCACGACGTACAACGAGTACCGCGGCATCTTCGAGAAGGATCACGCCCTCTCCCGCCGCTTCCAGAAGATCGATGTCACCGAGCCCTCGCTCGACGAGACGGTCGAGATCCTGCGCGGCCTGAAGAGCCGGTTCGAGGCGCACCACGGCGTCAAGTACTCGTCCGCCGCGCTGTCGAGCGCGGTCGAGCTCTCGTCGCGCTACATCACCGACCGGCATCTTCCCGACAAGGCGATCGACGTGATCGACGAGGCCGGCGCCGCGCAGAAGATCCTGCCGAAGTCGCGGCAGAAGCGGATCATCGGCAAGGGCGAGATCGAGGAGATCATCGCCAAGATCGCACGCATCCCGCCGGCGACCGTCTCGCTCGACGACCGCGCGGCGCTCAAGAACCTGGACCGCGATCTCAAGGCGGTCGTGTTCGGTCAAGACAAGGCGATCGACGCGCTCGTCGCGGCCATTCGCACCGCGCGATCGGGCCTCGGCAACCCGCAGAAGCCGATCGGCAACTTCCTCTTCTCCGGACCGACGGGCGTCGGCAAGACGGAAGTCGCGCGCCAGCTCGCGTATTGCATGGGCATCGAGCTCATCCGGTTCGACATGTCCGAGTACATGGAGCGCCACGCGGTGAGCCGCCTCATCGGTGCCCCGCCGGGATATGTCGGCTTCGACCAGGGCGGGCTCCTCACCGAGCAGATCGCCAAGAAGCCCTACGCCGTGCTGCTGCTCGACGAGATCGAGAAAGCGCACCCGGACATCTTCAACATCCTGCTGCAGGTGATGGACCACGGCACCCTCACCGACAACAACGGACGCAAGGCCGACTTCCGCAACGTCATCATCGTCATGACGACCAACGCCGGCGCGGAGTCGCTCAACAAGGCAGTGATGGGATTCACGGCGAAGAAGGAAGCCGGGGACGAGATGGCCGAGATCCGGCGCATGTTCACTCCCGAGTTCCGCAACCGGCTCGACGCGACGATCTCCTTCGCCTCCCTCGACCACGAGATCATCCTCCGGGTGGTGGACAAGTTCCTCATGCAGCTCGAGGAGCAGCTGCACGAGAAGAAGGTCGAGGCCGTCTTCACTGACGCGCTCAAGCGGTTTCTGGCCGAGAAGGGCTTCGATCCGGTGATGGGCGCGCGCCCGATGGCGCGACTCATCCAGGACACGATCCGGCGCGCGCTCGCCGATGAGCTCCTTTTCGGCAATCTCTCGAGCGGCGGCAAGGTGACCGTGGATGTGGGCGAGGACGGCAAGGTCACGCTCAAGGTCCTGGACGAACCCACCCCGCCCGCGAAGAAGGCCGCCGCGCCGACCGAAGCGGACTGAGCGGCGCGCAGCAGCACCTGCGGCCATCGCGTGGATCGTCCGACCACTGCCTGGCCCGACGATCGCGATCTGCACGCTGCGCGACACGCCTCCGGCGTGATCCACCTCACTTGACCGCGCCGCCCTGCGGACGGAAACTGATGCGCGCGGCAGGACTCGGTTGCCGCGAATCCAAGGAGGAAATTCGGATGAGACCCAGCCTGCTGCTTGTCGCAGCGCTAGTGACGGTGCCCTGCGCTGCCACCGCGCAAGCGCCCAATCCAGACCTTGGCCGCGATCTCGCGGCCAGTTGCGCCATGTGCCACGGAACCGATGGTCGGAGCGCCGGTATCACCGAGCCCCTCGCAGGCATGCCGAAGGACCAGATCGTGTCGTCGATCAAGCTTTTCAGAGAGGGGAAGAAGCCGGCGACGATCATGACCCAGATCGCGAAAGGCTACACCGACGCACAGATCGAGGCGATCGCAGGATTTTTCGCCGCTCAGAAACCCGCCGGGAAATAGGAGGAGCGCGCCATGGCACGCGAGTTCAATCGACGCGATTTCATCAAGCTCATGGGCGCCGCCACCGCGGCCTCGCTGGCGGGATGCGCCACGACCCCGACGGCCGCGGGCCGCGTCATCGTCGTCGGCGGCGGCTACGGCGGCGCCACCGTGTCCAAGTACATCCGCATGTGGAGCGGCGGCGCGGTCCAGGTGTTCATGATCGAGCGGGAACAGAAGTTCGTGTCGTGCCCGCTTTCGAACCTGGTGCTCGCCGGCTCGCGTGACATCGAGCAGAACACCTTCGGCTACGAGAATCTGCAGAAGAACCATGGCGTGACGGTCCTGAACGGCGAGGTCGCCGCGATCGACACAGACAGGCGCGTGGTGAAGTTCGCCGCGAACAAGTACGGCGACTTGAGTTACGACCGTATCGTGATCGCTCCGGGGATCGACTTCCTGTACGACCAGATCCCCGGCCTGAACAACGCCGATGCGCAGCGCCGGGTTCCGCATGCCTGGAAAGCCGGTCCGCAGACCGTCGCGCTCCGCAAGCAGCTCGAAGCGATGCGCGACGGCGGCGTGTTCGTGTTCGCGTTTCCGAAAATGCCCTATCGCTGCCCGCCCGGCCCGTACGAGCGCATCAGCCAGGTGGCCGACTACTTCAAGCGCGCCAAGCCGCGCTCGAAAGTGCTGGTGCTCGATGCCAACCCCGCCATCGTTTCCAAGGGCAAGCTCTTCCAGGCGGCCTGGGACAGCATGTACAAGGGCATCATCGACTACCAGCCGAACCAGGAAGCGAAGGACGTCGATATCCGGACGATGACGGTCAGGACGGAGTTCGACTCGGTCAAGGGCGACGTGCTGAACGTGGTGCCGCCGCAGACGGCCGGCGCGATTGCCCACGCCGCCGGAGCCGCAAACGCGAACAAGCGCTGGTGCGAGGTGAACTGGCTGACGACCGAATCCACCGCCGTGCCGAACGTTCACATCATCGGCGACGCGACACAGAGCGCGCCGGGCATGCCGAAATCGGGCTCGATGGCCAATCAGCAAGCCAAGATCGCCGCGGCGGCGATCGTGGCCCTGCTCACCGGCAAGCCGGCCAACCAGACACCGATGATCAACAACACGTGCTACAGCTACGTGAGCGCAACCGAAGCCATGCACGTCACCTCGGTTCACCAATGGGACGCGGCCAAGAAAACGCTCGTTCCCGTGTCGGGTGCGGGGGGCGTCTCCCCGGCGAGCAGCGCCCTCGAGAAGCAGTTTGCCGACGGCTGGGCGGTGAACATCTGGAGCGATATGCTCGGCTAGGTTGCCGGAGGAAGTCGTCGCGCGGGGCCGAGGCGGCCCGAGGACACGCCATGCCATAACGGGCGCCGGAAACGCGTCGGTTCTCGTAGGGCCCGCGCACGGCACCAGCGTCTCTCGGGGCAGCGGCCGATGCCTGGCCGGCGCCTTTGGCCGCGCCCGCCGTCATGGGTGGTTTGTGCGCGGGCTGTCGTGTGTTGACTGCCCGCCGCAAACCGGGACCCATAGGCGGGCGCTTGCCGCCGTAGGCGCTGGACGGGCTCGGCCGCTGCCCTGCCGCAGACGAACGATTGATGAGCGTCTGAACCCGACAGCGTCAGCCGGTGCCGGTGCTCCCGAACCCGCGCGCGCCCCGCTCGCTCGCGGCGAACTCCTCGACGATGTTCAAACCGACCTGCATGACCGGCACGACGACGAGCTGCGCGATGCGCTCCATCGGCTGGAGCGTGAACGGATAGGCCGAGCGATTCCAGAGCGAGACCATCACCTGGCCCTGGTAGTCCGAGTCGATGAGCCCGACGAGATTGCCGAGGACGATGCCGTGCTTGTGCCCCAGGCCCGAACGCGGCAGGACCATCGCCGCGAAGCCCGGCTCGCCGAGATGGATCGCCATGCCGCTCGGGACCAGCTCCGTCTTCCCGGACCCTAGAACGAGCGGCGCATCGATGCACGCGCGCAGGTCGATGCCGGCTGAGCCGGAAGTCGCGTACTTGGGCGGCATCTCGTGGAGCCGCGGATCGAGGATCTTGACGTCGATGACGTGCATCAGCGCTTTTCGAGCATGCGCGCGATGTGCGCCACGAGCTGGCGGGCGAGCTCGATCTTCGGCGCGCGCGGCAGCTCGTGCTCGCCGGCGTCGTCGAACAGGGTGAGCGCGTTATCGTCTGCGCCGAACGCGTGCTGAGCGAGATTCGCGGCCAGCAGCGGCACGCGCCGCTTCTTCCGCTTGGCCTGGGCATGCTCGCGCAGGTTCTCGGTCTCGGCGGCGAACCCCACGCAAAACGGAGCATTGGGCAGGCCGATCACCGACCCGAGGATGTCGGGATTCTCGGCGAGCTCGATCTGCGGCGCGCCGGCACCCTTCTTCAGCTTGAAATCCTTCGCGTTCGTCACCCGATAATCGGCGACGGCCGCGACCGAGATGAAGACGTCGGCCTGGCCGGCGTGGGCCATCACCGCGTCGTGCATCTCGCGCGCCGTCGTCACGCTCTCGCGCCGCGTCCCGGCGGGCGTGGGCAGCGCCGTGGGCCC
>JBFJOO010000110.1:0-13359 GCA_041617635.1 Burkholderiales bacterium
CGTGCTGCTGCATGCCGGCTGTCTCGGCGTGCTGTGGGTGGGCACCAGCCCCGTTGCCGTCGCCGTCGCGGTCCTGCTGTTCGCGGTGCGCATGTTCGCGGTGACCGCGTTCTACCATCGCTACTTCTCGCACCGCGCGTTCCGCACCTCGCGACCGATGCAGTTCGTGTTCGCGCTGCTCGGCGCATCGGCGGTGCAGCGCGGCCCGCTGTGGTGGGCATCGCATCACCGGCATCACCACGCAAATGCCGACCGGCCGCAGGACAGCCATTCGGCGCGCCAGCACGGCTTCGCGTGGGCGCATGCCGGCTGGTTTCTGTCGCGCGCCAACTTCGCCACCCGCCGCGAGCTGGTGCCCGATCTCGCGCGCTTTCCCGAGCTGCGCCTGCTTGATCGCTTCGACGTGCTGGTGCCGGTGCTGCTCGGCGCGGGACTGTACGCTGCCGGCGGGCTGGAGTTCGTGGTCTGGGGCTTCTGCGTCTCGACGGTGGCCCTTTGGCACGCCACCTTCACCATCAACTCGCTCGCGCACAGCTATGGCAAGCGCCGTTACGCGACGCGCGACGAGTCGCGCAACAATGTGTGGCTCGCGCTGCTCACGTTCGGCGAAGGCTGGCACAACAACCACCACCATTTCCCCGGCGCGGCGCGCCAGGGATTCTTCTGGTGGGAAGTGGACCTGAGCTGGTACGTGCTCCGCGCGCTGGCGACGCTCGGGATCGTCTGGGAGCTGAAGAGCGTACCGGCGCACGTGCGCATGGCTCGGCTCGAGGCGCCGCGCCGGTGAAGATCGCGATCGTCGGGTCGGGCATCGCGGGCAACGTCGCCGCGTGGCATCTGCACCGGGAACACGAGATCACCGTGTTCGAGGCCGGCGCGCACGCGGGCGGGCATAGCCACACCCACGACATCGAGCAAGCCGGACGGCGCTTCGCGGTCGACACGGGCTTCATCGTGTTCAACGATTGGACTTACCCGAACTTCATCGCGCTGCTCGAGACGCTGGGCGTCGCGTGGCAGGACAGCTCGATGAGCTTCTCGGTGCGCGACGAGGCGAGCGGCCTGGAATACAACGGCACTTCGCTCAACACGCTGTTCGCGCAGCGTTCGAACCTGCTACGGTCCTCGTTCCTCGGCATGATCCGCGACATCCTGCGCTTCAACCGCGAGGCGCCGGCGCTGCTCGACACGCTCGGAGGCGAGGAGCCGCTTGGCGACTATTTGGAGCGCGGCCGCTACGGGCGCGCGTTCATCGAGCGCTACATCGTGCCGATGGGCGCCGCGATCTGGTCCACCGACCCCACCCTGATGCTCGGCTTTCCCGCGCGCTTCTTCGTGCGCTTCCTGGACAACCACGGCATGCTTTCGGTGAACGCGCGGCCGACCTGGCGCGTGATCCGGGGCGGATCGGCGCGCTACGTGGATAAGCTCACGGCGCCGTTTCGCGACCGCATCCTCCTGCGCACGCCGGTGGAGCAGCTGCGGCGCCTGCCCGGGAGCGTGATCGTCAAGGCGCGTGGCCGCGACGCGGAGCGCTTCGACGCGGTATTCCTCGCCTGCCACAGCGACCAGGCGCTCGCGCTGCTCGCCGACCCCAGTGCCGCGGAGCGCGAGGTGCTCGGCGCGATTCCCTACCAAGCGAACGAAGCGGTGCTGCACACCGACGCGCGGCTGTTGCCGCGCAAGCGCCGCGCCTGGGCGGCGTGGAATTACCACGTGCTGCGCGCAACCGGCGAGCGCGTCGCGCTCACCTACAACATGAACATCCTCCAAGGGCTCGCCGCCCCGGAGCCGTTCCTCGTGACATTGAACCGCAGCGACACGATCGATCCCCGCAAGGTCATCAAGCGCATGACCTACCACCATCCGCAGTTCACGCCGTGGGGCGTCGCCGCGCAGGCGCGCCAGGCCGAGCTGAACGGGCCCCTGAACACGTACTACTGCGGCGCATGGTGGCGCCACGGCTTTCACGAAGACGGGGTGGTGAGCGCGCTTGCCGCCCTGGAGCATTTCCGCGCCAATCATGCACAGCGCCCTGTATACCGGTCGGCTTAGGCACCGGCGCCACGCGCCGCGGCCGCATGCGTTCGATTATCGCCTGTTCATGGCGTGGCTCGATCTCGCCGAGCTCGAGCAGGTGTTTCGCGACCGCTGGTTCTGGTCGACCGGACACCCGGCGCTCGCCTGGCTCAAGCGCTCGGACTACCTGGGGGACTCGGGGGTGCCGCTCGACGAGGCGGTGCGCGAGCGCGTCGCGCGCGAGACCGGCGCGCGGCCGGCCGGACCGGTGCGCCTGCTCACGCACCTGCGCATGTTCGGGCATTGCTTCAATCCGGTCAGCTTCTACTACTGCTACGACGTGCGCGGCGAGCGGGTCGAGACCGTGCTCGCCGAGATCACCAACACGCCGTGGAACGAGCGCCACGCCTACGTCCTCCCGGCCGCCACGAGCGTCGGCCGCGGCCGGGCGCTGCGCTTTCGCTTCGCCAAGGCGTTCCACGTCTCGCCGTTCCAGCCGATGGACCTCAGCTACGACTGGCGGTTCGGCGAGCCCGGCGCGCGGCTGGCGGTGCACATGCAGAACTTCCAGCGCGGCACCCGGGTCTTCGACGCCACCCTCGCGCTCGAGCGGCGCGAGATCTCGGGTCTCTCGCTCGCAGCAGCGCTGGCGCGTTTTCCGTTCATGACCGTCAAAGTGCTCGGCGCGATCTACTGGCAAGCGCTACGTCTGTGGACGCGCGGCACCCCCTTCTACGCACACCGATGACCGAGACGACACGCATGGCACTTCCGCGCGCTCCGGCGCGCCGCAGTTTCCTCGGCGACGCCGCGCGCCGCGCGGTACTCGCGCGCCTCGAGCGCATCACGCACGGCGCCCTCTCGCTGCGCGAGGGCGGGCAAAGCTGGTCCTTCGGCGATCCCGCCGCCCGACCGCTCGAGGTCCGCGTCCACCAGCCCGCGTTCTACGCGGAGCTCGCGTTTGGCGGCTCGGTCGGCGCGGGAGAGTCGTACATGCTCGGCCACTGGAGCGCCGAAGATCTTCCCGGCGTGATGCGCCTGCTGCTGCGCAACCGCGAAGCGCTCGATGCGATCGACGGCGGACTGTCGCGGCTCTCGGAGCCGCTGCGGCTCCTGGCGCACTGGCTGCATCGCAATACGCGCGCCGGCAGTCGGCGCAATATCGCCGCGCACTACGACCTCGGCAACGAGTTCTTCGGTCTGTTCCTCGACGAAACGATGATGTATTCATGCGCGCTCTTTGAGCGGCCGGAGATGACGCTCGCCGAGGCGTCGCTCGCCAAGCTTGACGCCGTGTGCCGCAAGCTCGCGATCGGTCCCGGCGACCACGTGCTCGAGATCGGCACGGGCTGGGGCGGCTTTGCGCTGCACGCCGCCGGGCGCTACGGTTGCCGCGTCACCAGCGCCACTATCTCGCCGAGCCAGCACCGGCTCGCCCGCGAGCGCGTGCGCGCCGCGGGGCTCGAGGATCGCGTCACCGTGCTGCTCGAGGACTACCGCGATCTCGGAGGCACCTACGACAAGCTGGTCTCGATCGAGATGATCGAGGCGATCGGCCACCGCCAGTTCGAGGAATTCTTCCGCCGCTCGGCCGAGCGGCTGGCCCCCGGCGGCGCGATGCTGCTGCAATCGATCGTCATCGACGAACGTCACTACGAGCGCGCGCGCGACGAGGTCGACTTCATCAAGCGCTACATCTTCCCAGGCTGCTGCATCCCATCGCTCGGTGCGCTGTCCCAGGCGATGGCTGCGGCGAGCGACCTGCGGATCGACAGCGTCGAGGACATCGGCCTGCACTACGCGACGACGCTCGCCCGCTGGCGCGAGCGCTTTTTCGATCGGGTGGGCGAGGTGCGTGCGCTCGGGTATCCTGACTCATTCATCCGCATGTGGGAGTTCTACCTCTGCTACTGCGAGGCGGGTTTCGCGGAACAGGCGCTCGGGGACGTGCAGTTACTGATGCGTCGGGGAGGTTGACGCCCGCCGCGACGTCGCGCGCCGTGCACGAGTCGCCTGCGCTGGAGCAGATCCTCGCCGCCCAGGCCTGGCGCAACGAGAGAGTACTCAACGTCTTTCGCGCCGTGATCTGGAGCGGCGTCGGCCTGATCACCGGCGGCGCCGAGCTCTATGCGAACGGCAGGGTCTCTCCCGGCGCGCTCATCGCACTAGGTTGGGGCGCCGCCGCGGTGGTCTCGAGCTTGACCTGGCTGCGGCGCGTCTACCGCCGCTCGATCGCGGCGCTGCTCGCGGTTACCGATGTCTCCGTGCTCGCGGTATGCATGCAGGCTGGGCACCGCTATCTGCTCGCGCACGATCCGGAGCTCGTGCCGCACCAGCTGTACGCTTCGGGCATCGTGCTGGTGGTGCTGCTGGCCACCAACGTGCTGCGCTTCTCCTGGACCGTGTCGCTCGGCACGGTTGCCTACGGCGGGCTCGCATACTGGTTTGTGCTGTGGATCAACGGCGCGGTCGATGTGCTGACTTACGTCGAACTGACCGTCATAGGGCTGCTCGGCCTGATGCTCGCGCAGTACGCGCGCAAGATCGGCGCGATCGTTCGCCAGGTGATCGAGCGGGATTCGCTGACCCGCTTTCTGCCGGCGCCGGTGGTGGAGATGGTGAGTCGCGATCCGACCGCGGTCGACCCGCAAGGCGAGGCCCAGGAGGTCACGGCGCTGTTCGCCGACATCCGCGGCTTCACCGGGCTCACCGAGGCGCTCGGCCCGCGCGCCGTGGTCGCCATGCTGAACGATTTTTTCGCCGAGATGGCCACCGAGATCGGCTCGCACGGCGGCAACCTGATGCAATACATCGGCGACAACATCTACGCCGTGTTCTCCGAGCGCGGCACGCCCGATCACGCGCGCCAGGCGCTCGAGTGCGCGCTTGGCATGCTGCGCCGCCTCGAGGCGCTGAACGCGCGCCGCGCGACACGCGGAGAGCCGGCCATCGCGATCGACATCGGCCTGCACACCGGATCGGTGGTGGCGGGCTCGATTGGCTCGCCCGAGCTGCTCCAGTACAGCTACGTGGGCGATACCGTCAACACCGCGAGCCGCATCGAGCGCCTGACCCGGCGGCTCGAGCGCGACCTGCTGGTGTCCGACGTCACCTTCGAGCGTGCCGGCGGGGCGGCTGAACTCGAGGGGGAACTGATGCCGCCCGAACGGCTTCGTGGCAAGAGCGGTGTGCAGGTAGTCTGGGCGGTTCGCGGGGTGAAGCGCTAGCGATCCTGCGAGCGCGTGGGCGCAAGCCGTGCTGGGAATTAGCCGCAGTCGGCGGGGCCGGAGAGGCGTTTAGAACAGGATCGCGATCCCGTCGAGTTCGCTCTCGGAGTTCACTAGATCGATGCGCTTGTGCGCGATCTTGAATCCGGATCCGGTATGGCGCAGCCGGTGCTCGACCGTTGCGCCCCAGACGCGCTGCCGCTCGGCGCGAAACTCCACCAGCACGAGATTGGACGCGACCCGCTCCTCGCCGTCGGACCCCCCCAGCAGCATCACGTTCCCGATCTGGTGCACCGTGCGTGCGAGCGGCAAACGCGCGTGCGCGCGTGGGTGACGCGCCTGTTTCACTCGCAGGTCGAGGAGCGTTCGGTCGTCGTGGATGATCGAGGAGGTTTCGATCGGGTCGCTCTGGCCGCGCTCGAGCGGCACCCAGTAGGTGGCGTCGTCGGTGAAGAGCGCGAGCCAATCCTCGAGACGCTGCGTGTCGAGGAGCCGCGCTTCGTGGTACAGGAACTGTTCGATCTCGCCAGGCACGTCACGCCCCGGCGGCCATGTAGTCCACCCAGGCGCCCATCTGCGCACGGATGTACAGCTCGCTGGTGCCGGTTCCCCCGCGCCGCGTCCCGTTCGTCTCCTCGACGTCGCGGCCGTGGCCGCGGCCGATGTAGACCCACTCCACAGCGCCGGACGACAGCCCTCGCTGCACCCGCTCGTAGACCTCGAGATCGTCGGTCAGGACCCAGGATGCGGTGCCGTTCACCACGTTCGCAAAGGCGACCGTGTCACGGAACAAGCGCGGCGGCGCGTGCTTCATGCGAAAGGAGTAGGTGTAGACCACGGAACGATCCACTGCCACAGGGTGAACGATCCGCAGCTGGCGAAACTGGCTCATGAACGAGCAGTTCGGGTACACGATGGTGTTCCAGAGCGTGACACCCAGGGCGCGCTTCGCCTCCGCCTCGCCAACCCGGGCGACGAGCGCGCGGTGGTATTCCGCAAATGCCGGGTTGCCGAGTCCGGCGACCAGCCGGTCGTCGGAATGGTAATCGCCGAGATAACCGTGGCCCAGGGGAGTGGTCCAGACGCCGACCGCTTCCCATACCGCCTCCGGAGCGCCGTTCTGGCGCATCTGGCGCACCGCGATGTCATAGTAATGCTCTTCGCCGGGTGGGCCGGGTTCCGGGGCGCCGCGCGCGACGGCCACCGACGATGCGTGCACCCAGGCCGGATGCGCGCCGTCGAGGTGATTCTCCAGCATGAGCTTCCAGTTGCCGCAGTAGGCGTGCTTGAACACGCCGCCTGCCACTTCCAGCTCCCCGCCGGGTGCCCGGTCGACGAAATCGTCGAACGAGGCGCGCGCCGGGCCGAGAAAGTCCTCGAGACTCAACCCCGACTCGGCGAGCGAGGCGAACACGAACCCGCGATACGATGCGACGCGCGGGACTCGCTGGAGTCCGAGCGTGTCGAGCTTGCCCGGCTCGTAGCCCGACTCGTAGGGCACGGCGCACAGGCGCCCACCACGATCGTAGCTCCAGCCGTGGTAGGGACACACGAAGCGCTCGGTGCTGCCGCGTCCTTCCGGGCACACAGTGGTGCCGCGATGCGCGCATCGATTGATCAGCACCCGGATCGAGCCGTCCTCGTGACGCACCACGATCACCGGCTCGCGGCCCATGCGAGTCGTGAAGTAGTCGCCCGTCGCGGGCACCTGGCTCTCGTGTCCCAAGATCAGCCACGCGCGACCGAAGATGCGCTCCATCTCCAGTTCGAAAATAGCCGGGTCCGAGTACACCGAGTGGTGCACGCGGTCGGGCTGGACCAACATCGCCAGCCGCTCGCGATCGAAAGCGCCCATGGGCAATTACCGTCGAATCGAAAGCGATTAGGATAAAGTGATACCTACATCTGGTAAAGGCGACCGACAGAAGGCACTGCATGGCCAGAATCCGGCACATCGCCATCACCGCGGAAGACCACTTCGTGACTGCCGAGCTGATGAAGCAGGCGTTCGACCTCGAGGAGATCGGTCGCGGCGACAGCGAACTGGCGCGTGAGGTCTATCTCACCGACGGCGACATCAACCTGGCGGTAGTCTGCTGGAAGCGCACTCCCCAGAACCCGAACCCGTATCCCGAGGGCTATGGGCTCGACCACTTCGGCGTGCAGGTCGAGGATCTGGAGGCTGCGGAGGCCCGGGCGAAGAATGTCGGAGCCACACCGCAGCCGCCGCCGGAGGTGGATCTGTCCAAGCTGGGCGGGCACATATTCTTCGAGAAGAAGTACACCCTGGCCGGCGTGAAGTTCGACCTGTCGAGCCAGGGGTGGCCGGTGACGTCCGAATGAGCGTGGTCGCGCTGGAAACTCTGGACGTCAAGAAGGTCTATACCAAGGATGGCCGGCCACTGGAGATTCTTGACGTCGAGCGGTTCAGCGTTCGCGAGGGCGAGTTCATCACGGTGATCGGGCCGAGCGGGTGCGGCAAGAGCACGTTCTTGCATATCATGGGCGGCTTCATCAAGGCCGAGAGCGGCAGCATCCGGGTCTACGGTGAGGAGGTGAGTGGTCCAGGGCCCGATCGCGGCATGATGTTCCAGGAGTTCGCGCTGTTCCCCTGGCGCACCGTGGCCGGCAACGTCGCGTGGGGTCTCGAGGCGCAGGGCGTTCCGCGAACCCGAATCGACGAGGTTGTCCGGAAGTACCTCGAGATCACCGGGCTCGCCGATTTCGGCCATCACCTCCCTGCCGAGCTCTCGGGCGGGATGAAACAGCGCGTTGCACTCGCGCGGGTGCTGGCGTTCGATCCCAAGGTGCTGCTGATGGACGAGCCCTTCGGCGCGCTCGACGCGCAAACCCGCGAGACAATGCAGGAGGAGCTGACGCGGTTGTGGGAACGCACGAGGAAGACGATCGTGTTCGTGACCCACGACATCGACGAAGCGGTCTACCTCGGCGACCGCGTCGTCGTCCTCACGGCCCGGCCGGGGCGTATCCGGGAAGAGGTGCACATCGATCTGCCGCGGCCGCGCGCACTCGATGTTAAGAAGTCGATGCGCTGCCACGAGTACCGCAACTACATCTGGGACCTCATCCGCAGCGAAGCGACGCGGTAGGTGCGCCGCGCCGCTCTTGCCGGATTCGTCAACGCGGCAAGTAGGTCAGGTCAACCATCTCCTCGACTTTCACCGGCTTCTCCAGCCACCCGAGCTTGTCCTGCATGTACACGGCGAGCTTCTTGAGGCTTTCGACGTCGACGCGGCCGGCCGGATCACGCTTCCAGTCGGAATTCTTGAGGTAGACCGGGAGCGGCGTGCGCACGAACCCGGCTTTGTGCAGATCCTGCTTCGCCTGCGCGACGTTCGCCAGGTAATACCTTGTGACGGCGACGTAATCAGCGAGGAAGGCGCGCACCGCCTCGGGGTGCGCCTTGAGGAACTTCTCCCCGAACCAGATATCGAGCAGCTCGTGATCGTAGCCGACGGCCTCGACCGCGGTGAAGAGCTTGCGCAGCCCGCCCTTGGCGACTTCCGCGGAATAGAACGGCTCGACGAAGGTGCCGGCGTCGACCTTGCCGCTGCGCACCGCCTCGCCCATGGCGGGAAAGCCCAGCGGGAACACCTTGGTGTCCTTGTCGGGCACGAGTCCCGCGTTCAGCAGACCCGCGCGCGCCCACAGGTCGGTGGCGGTCTTGATCCCGACCACGCCGACGGTGCCGCCCTTGAGGTCTTTGACCGACTTGATCGGGCCGTCGTCCTTCACCATGTACGTCGTGCTGAAGTAATCCTTGCCGGCAGCCTCGAGGCAGATGCTGGCGACGATCTTCATGTCGACGCCCTGCGCGTGCGCGAAGATCACCGCCAGACCCGGCGCGGTGCCGGCGTCGATCTCGCCGGCGAGGAACGCCTGGAAGCGCTGCGGATTGGCCTGGAACAGGATCTGCTTGAGCTGGTACTGCTTGCCCTGGTTCGGCGCCAGGTCGGGGCGCGCGCTCATCAGCCAGACTTGCTCCTCGGCGGCGAAGCCGCGGCCGAACCGGATCAGCGGCGCATCGGCTGCCTGGGTGCTGGGCACATACAGAAAGGTCGCGGTGAGCACCGCGAGCAGAACGTAGCGGAACGATCGCATGGTCTCCTCCTGGTCAGACATAGTAGGTTTCTAGTTTGTCCCAGTATACCAACCGGCCGCGCAGCAGGACCAGCCCTCGATCGAGCAGCAAGCCGAGGAGTGCGATTGCGATCACCGCCGCAAGCATGCGATCGGTCTTCAGCGAGGAGAGCGAATAGATCACGACGTAGCCGAGCCCGTCGATGGAGCTGATCATCTCAGTGATGATCACCACGATCATTGCCACCGGAAGTGCGACGCGGAATCCGGCGAAGATGAATGGCACCGTCGCGGGAATCACCACCCTGAGGAAGATGCGCGCGCGGGAGGCGCCCATGTTCTGCGCTGACCAGATGAACACGCGATCGACGTTGCGCGCTCCCTGGTAAGTGATGATAGCGATTGGATAGAGGCACTCGAGGAAGATCAGCGCCACTTTGGACAGGCTGCCGATGCCGAACACGAAGATGAAAATCGGGAACAGTGCAAGCTTCGGCACCGCGTAGGTCCCGGAGAACAGCGGATCGAGCAGCGCGGCGATGAGCTGCGAGCGCCCCATCAGCATGCCGAGGGTCACGCCGACGACCGCCGCGAGAGCGAAGCCGGTGAGCGCCCGGTAGAGGGAGACCCAAGCGTCGTACAGGCCCTCGGGGCGGAAGGCGAAGCGGACGAATTCGTCTGCGATATCGACGAGCGAAGGGAACAGCAGCGCGTTCCAGAGGCCGCTGCGCGCCGCAAGCTCCCACAGGGCGAGCGCGACGCCGATCAGCAGGAAGGGCCGCAACCGACTCATCGGGTCGACTCCTGCCAGGTCAGCGCGTGACGTCTTGCCAGCCGCAGCAGCCGGTCGCCCGCATACCCAAGGATGGCGATGCTCAGCAGGGAGACGTACATCAGGTCGAAGCGGAGGCTGTTCTCTGCCTGCTGGATGAGATGTCCCAGGCCGGAGCGCGCATTGATCATCTCGGTGGCGAACATCACGATGAACGACAACGCGAGCGACACACGCATTCCCGCGAAGATCAGCGGCAGGGCACTCGGTATCACCACCCGGCTGAAGATGCGCCACTTGCCCGCGCCCATGTTGAGTCCGGACCAGACCAGGATACGCGGTGTGGCCTTGGCCCCGTAGTAAGCGTTGATGAAAGTGGGATAGAAGCAGGCCAGGGCGATGATCAGAACTTTGGAGACGTCGCCGATGCCGAACCACAGCATGAAAAGCGGCAGCATGACGATCTTCGGCACCGGATAAGTCAGGAAGACCGCCGGGCTGAGCATCTGGTCGAACGAGCGCACCGTGCCCGCCGCCAATCCGAAGGTGGTCCCGAGCAACGTGCCGATGGCGAAGCCGGGGAGGGCCCGCATGAGGCTTGCACCGGCATGGTCATAGAGCTCGCGCGAGCCGAGCGCAAGCACGAAATGCTTCAGGATCTCGACCGGAGCGAGCACGAAGTCCGGCAGTCCCCAGAGCCCCAGGAGCTGCCAAACTGCGAGGACGGCGAGCAGCAAGCCGATTCGGGCGAGGATCACGGCCGCCGCGCGTTGCGCCGGGTCATCTGCTGGATCCCTCGATGTACATCATCTGAAATTCATTGTAAGCGATGTCGCGTTGCGCTCAAGCGGAAGGGCCTCCGGCGCGAAGGCCTGGGCTGTGGCTTGATCGACGCCGGTCTTGACGAGGCCGGGGCCGGTCCGTCGAGAATTTGGCAGACGGCCCCCGGAGTCGCGTGCATTCTGACGCTGACGGAGTCTCCGCGCGGGAGTACCCTACTGCGGCACGACTGTCGAAACCGGTTCTCGACGCGATCCGACGCAAGAATTCGGGCGGCGCCTCCCGGGCAGACAGGCGAGCCTCCGGCTCCGCAGCGGTTGCAGGCGGGCCGGCGGGCTACAGATCTGCGCCGTTGCTCGTGTCGTCGCGTTGCTGGGGAGGTTGCGCCATGGCCCGTTTTCCGCATGCAGTCGTGAGAGCGTTGCTGGGCGTTCTGCTGCTCGGCCTGGTTGGTCAGGGCTGGGCACAGAGCATGCCGGAACCGCCCGCTGATCGCCGCAGCGCTTTCGAGAAGCGCAACCGTCCTGACCTCGTCGACCGGGCCCGACAAGACGGAGAGGTCGCCGTGGTGGTGGGGCTACGCTTTGATCCACGCGACGTCCCGGCCGCGCGCGCCGCGCGGGGCTCCGCGGCGCGTGCCGCGGGTATTTCAAGCCTGCAGCGCGGGCTCGAGTCGAAACTGCAGCGCTTCGGCGCGAGGACGGTCAAGAAGCCGCGTCACCTCCCTTACGTGGCGATGCGAGTGAACGAGGGGGCACTCGCTGAGCTGCTGGCAGAACCCGGGGTCAGCAGCGTCGAGGTCGACATGCTTTACGTCCCGACCTTGAACGAGACCCCGGCCATCACTCATGCCGTGGACGCGTGGAACGCCGGCAACACGGGCGGTGGGCACGTGGTCGCGATCGTGGATACCGGGGTCGACACGGCTCACCCGTTCCTCGCCGGCAAGGTGGTGGACGAGGCGTGTTTCTCCAATCCCCTGCCGAACAGCAGGTCGCTCTGTCCTGGTGGAACTGCAGCGGAGACCGGTCCCGGCACCGGCGCGCCCTGCGTGAGCGGCGCTCCGGGGTGCCACCATGGCACCCATGTGGCGGGCATCGCAGCCGGGCACCGCGGCGTGCTCGGCGTTGACGCCGGAGGCATGGCGCCGGATGCGGGCCTGATGGCGATCCAGGTCTTTCAGGAACTCTGCAATCCGAGCTGCCAGATTGTCGCCTCTCTCAGCGACATCATTCTCGCGCTCGACCATGTGTACAGCCTGCGCACTACGCATAACGTCGCGTCGGTGAACCTGAGCCTTGGCGGTGGCCTGTACTCCCATCCGTGCGACAACTTGTCGCCGGCCTTTACCGATGCAGTCAACCTGCTGCGCGACGCGGGCATCGCCACCGTAGCCGCCGCGGGCAATGATGGATCGCCGTTTTTTCTCGGCCATCCCGCGTGTATCTCCACGGCGGTCAGCGTGGGGTCGGTCAGCAAGAGTGGTGCGGTGTCGAGCTTCAGCAACAACTCCGCCGGTCTGAGCCTGTTCGCGCCCGGCGGGAATGTGCTGTCCTCGCTGCCCGGTGGCACGTTTGGCAACTTGAACGGTACGTCGATGGCCGCTCCGCATGTGGCGGGGGCATGGGCGACGCTCAAGAGCGCGCATCCCACCGCCGAGGTCGCCGACGTGCTCGGCGCCTTGCAGGCGAGTGGTGTTCCCATCACGGATCCCCGAAACGGAATCGTCAAGCCGCTGATCCAGATTGCCGAGGCATCGGGAATTCTGCTCAACGCTCCGCCCACGGTCGCCCTGACCGGGCCGGCGTCGGGCACGGTCTTCGTCGCGCCGGCCAGCATCACGCTGAGCGCCGCGGCCGCCGACAGCGATGGCACAGTCAGCCGCGTTGAGTTCTACGCGCTCGACGTCAAGATCGGCGAAGCGGTAGGCGAACCCTACACGATCACCTGGTCGCCTGTTGGGCCAGGGGTCTACTCACTGACGGCGCGCGCCGTGGACAATCAGCTCGGCATCGGGGTATCCGAACCGATCACGGTCACGGTCAATCCGGGCAATGAACGCATCAACGTCGCGGCGCAGTTCAATGGCGGCGTCGCGAGCGCATCGTCGAGCTTCAGCGGGGGCTTCCCGGCCGCTGCGGTGAACAACGGTGAGCGCAAGGGCTTGAACTGGGGCAATGGCGGGGGCTGGCACGATGCGACCGCGAATATCTTTCCTGACTGGGTGCAAGTCACGTTCAGCGGGCTGAAGACGATCGAAGAGATCGACGTGTTCACGATCCAGGACAACTACTCGGCGCCGGTTGAACCGACCGAGGCGATGACCTTCGGCAGCTACGGCATCACCGCGTTCGACGTGCAGTACTGGAACGGCTCGGCCTGGGTGACGGTGCCGGGCGGTTCGGTGAGCGGCAACAACCGGGTGTGGCGGAAGTTCAGCTTCGCCGCGGTGAGCACCGA
>JBFJOO010000111.1:0-13293 GCA_041617635.1 Burkholderiales bacterium
CAGAAGAAGATCGCGGGCACCGTCCGGTCCGCCGCGGCGATCTCGCGCTCGGTTTTCAGCTGAACGCGATTTTGCAGCGCGTTGAAGGACGGACGGCCGCTCGCGTCGAACGCCACGATCTCGCCGTCGAGCACCATGTCGTGCGCGAGCTGCTTGCCGAGCTCGGCGGTCAACGCCGGGAAGGCGGCGGACAGATCGAGGCCGCGCCTTGAGCGCAGCCGCACCCCGCGCTCGCCGATGAGCGCGAGCACGCGATAGCCGTCGAGCTTGGGCTCCCAGATCCAGCCGGGATCGTCGAAGGGCGCTTCCCCGGATTCGGCGAGCATCGGTGCGAGCTTCTCCGGCAGCGCTTCGATCGGGCCGGCGGGCACGAGCTGCGTCGCGGCGATCCGGCGCACCGGGACCGTTTTCAAGTCCGCGACCGAGACGCCGGAGAGCACCGAGCGGTTCTGCGCGGCGAGATCCGCGGCGGTCGCGAAGCTGTCCCGGTGCTTGAGCAGCAGCCAGGTCTTCGCATCCTTCGTGCGCACCAGCGCGAATGAGCCCTTCAGCTTCTCGCCGCGCAGCAGAAAGCTGAGCTTGCCCTTTTCGAGGCCCTGCCGGACCTCGCGCTCGGCTGCCGCGCGGTCGTGGAACGCGGTCTTCCCGTCCTCGTCCGGCGAGTAGACGCCGCAATCCCAGACGATCACCTCCCCCGCGCCGTATTGTCCGGGCGGGATGACGCCTTCGAACGACCCATAGTCGAACGGGTGGTCCTCGGTCTGCACGGCGAGGCGCTTTTCGCCAGGATCGAGCGACGGTCCCTTGGGCACCGCCCAGGACTTGAGCACGCCGTCGCACTCGAGGCGAAAATCGTAGTGCAGCCGGCGCGCCGAGTGCTGCTGGACCACGAAGAGCAGCGGACCGCTCCGCGCCTCCGGCAGCACGGGCGTCGGCTCCGGGGTGGCGTCGAAGGCCCGTTTGGCGGAGTATTCGCTGAGCTTGCTTTTCGCCATCACGACATTCTAGAGGGCAAGGAGCGTACGGTGGCTGCGAGGCTGATCGCGGGCGCGAGCGGCTACTCCTACAAGGAGTGGAAGGGCGGCTTCTACCCGCAGGGCATCAAGGCGGAGGAGATGCTCGCGTGGTACGCAGAGCGACTGCCCACGGTCGAGATCAACAACACCTTCTACCGCATGCCGAAGACCACGGTGGTGGAGAGCTGGGCAGCGACGACGCCCGCGCACTTCCGCTTCGCGATCAAGGCCTCGCGCCGTATCACGCACATTTCGCGGCTCAAGGCCGACTCGGCGGCCGAGCCGCTCGGCTTTCTCTACCGGAACCTTGCCGCGCTCGGCACGAAGCGCGGCGCAGTGCTCTTCCAGCTGCCCCCGTTCCTCAAGAAGGATCTCGCGCGCCTGCAGGAGTTCCTCGACATGCTGCCGGGAGGACACCAGGCGGCGTTCGAGTTTCGCGATGCGAGCTGGTTCGACGACCACGTGTACGACGCCTTGAAGGCAGCTGGTGCGGCGCTCTGCCTGTCCGAGCGCGAGGACAGCACCCCGCCGCCGCTCGTCGAGACGGCCGCGTGGGGCTACCTCCGCCTGCGGCTGGAGGAATATACCGAGCGCGATCTCGAGCGGTGGGCGGAGCGCCTCGCGGCGACGGGTTGGCGCGAGATCCTCGTGTACTTCATGCATGAGCCGACCGCCCCCGCATACGCGCAGACGCTGATGCGGTTCGGCTCCTCCAAGACCTCGGGTTGACGCGGACTCTGATCGACGCGCGGCGCGGGATCGTTAACGCGCGGTAGAGATCGAATGATTGCTTCGCGAGTGTCGCCGAAGCCCGACACTCACGCAATCAGTTGCGGAGTCGGTTGCAATGCCGGCGCCGCTGCAGGAGTATCGCAACGTAGCCTTGCGAATGCCCCCGCCTCGCGAGCTGAACACTCGAAACCCAACGCAGCGGAGACAATGTCCTCCCACGACCTCCTACCTGCGGCAGAACTCGTCCGCCTGACGCGCGTCGCTTCCGAAGCACGCGACTTGAGCACACTCGTATGCGCCCGGCACCGCATGCGGGTTGCGATACGCCATGCTCTCGTGTCGCAGGACTGGCCTAACCTGGACGAAGCTCAGAAGGAGTTGCAGGATTCGCCGTCGCTCGCAGCGGAATTCAATGAAAGTCTGTATCACGCGCTGGAAACGCCCGAGCTCGCGGCGCACGGACCCGGCGCGCACTGGCATGGTCTGGTGCTTGCGATCCCCGTCGCCCTCGCCTCCCGAGACGAGGCGCTTGCCTCGCTGCCGCATGAGATTGCTTCCGCGTTGCGCAAGAGCCTGCAGGCTCGGTTCCCGAGCGGTACCGGTGTCCGGCTGCTTGGCCGGCTCACGCCGCAGCTCGACGCCCATTCGATGGGGACGCGGTCCTTGTTCGAACTCGTCGGGGAGCTTGCGTCGGGAGAGGACGGCGCGGCGGCCGACCTCGGTCCGCACCCGACGAATCACCTCGCGCCGCCTGGCCGCAGCCTGGGCCGCCACTATCTCCTCGGGCTTGCCTTCACCGCCCATCCCGAGCAGTTCGCGCTCGAAATGCCCAGGGACCTTCGACAGGAACCCGGCCTTGTCGAATGGGCAGCCGAGCAGAGCGAGAAAATCAGCAGCGACTTCGCCGATCGAGGCTGGGAAGGCGTGAGCGTATCGGCGCCGCAGCGCTTGCGCGAGATGCTTTCGCTCGCGCCCGTTCTGACCGACGTCAGGGAAGTGGACGGCTTGCTGGACCATGTCGCATCTCGGCATGGCGTCCCGGTCACCATGCTCAGGGCTGACCTCTCCCTGAAGTACGGCAAAGAGGGCGGCCTGCGGATTGCCATCTGCGACCGCCGGTTCGGAACGCCGCTTGCGCATAGCCTTTTTCGGCTCGCGCCGCTGGGGCCTGGACCCGATGCTTATCGGGTAGCTGTGCGACTCGCCTCCGGGGGTGTGGAGATCGCCGCCGCAGGGGATACTCTGCGCCGAGCCGTGGAACGTGCGCTCACGCTCACCCACGCTGCGCCGGCTTCCGAGACAACCGCTCCGCAAGCACTCACAACGTCGCGCCCCTTCACGACGAAAGCGCTGTGGTCCCGGTTGTCCCGCTCGCGCCGGCATCCGACCTGACACGAGCGAGCGACCGCAGTCAGCGGTTGGTGGTCTTGTGCGCCAGCCCTATGCGCGCTCGAGGATCGCGAGCTTCGGGCGCTCGCCGCTCGCCTTCCCCGTCACCGGCGGTCGCGGCAGCTTCGCCTCGCCGGGTTCGACGACGAACGTGTGGGTGAGCGAATACCACGGCCCCTGCACGTCGGCCGCCGGTGCGGGACCCGTTTCGTGCCTCACGAAGTCGCCGATGAGCGCCTGGGTGACACCGAACTGAACGTCCGAATCGAGGTACTTGTCGTCGTTGACGTAGACCTGCGAGATGTGGGTCTTGAAGCCCGGCTTGTAGACGAGAAAATGCAGGTGCGCGGGCCGCATATTGTGACGACCCTGCGCACGGATCAGCGCGCCGACCGGGCCGTCGATCGGGATGGGGTATCCGGCCGGCTTGATGGTGCGAAAGCCGATGCGCCCTTCGCCATCCGTCGTGAACTTGCCGCGCAGGTTCATGTTCGCCTGGGCCGGATCCTGGTTCTCGTAGTAGCCCTCCGTCGATGAATGCCAGACATCCACTTCGGCGCCCGTGACCGGGCGGCCCGCCTGATCCTTGACCAACGCCGTCACGAAAAGCGGCTCGCCGGGCGTGGGTGACCGGACGATCGACCCGCCGTTCTCGGTTCGCGGCGAATCCATCCGCCAGAACGGCCCGAGCAAGTTGGCGGTCGTCTCGGTCTGACCCTGCGCGCCGTTGTTGAGCAGGCAGACGAGCACCGAGAGGCCGAGCGACCCGGACATCAGGACGGCTTCATTGTGCGTCGCGTTGCTGTGCTTGCCGATCTCTATGATGCGTGCGCACGCCTCGTGAAGTTCCTGCTCGGTGAGCCGCACCTCGCGCGCGAATGCGTGCAGATGCCGCACGGCGGCGCCCATGATCTCCTTGAAACGCGCGTCTCGAGCGCGATCCAGCTCATCCAGCACCGCTCGCGTGACGTCCTCTTGCTTTCCAATGATCATCCCGGTTTCCTTAATAAGTCGCCAAGCCGCAACCCGCCCCTCGCGATGCGGGCGAGCACGGTGAGCATCGCCATGGATCGGGGCGCAAGCAAAACGGCGTTTGGAGGAAACGCTTAGATGCCCCTAAGCGTCAGCGATGCTAAGTCATTAAACTTGGTCGGGGCGAAGTGATTCGAACACTCGACCCCCTGCCCCCCAGGCAGGTGCGCTACCAGGCTGCGCTACGCCCCGACCGTGAGAGCGATTATAGAGGCATTTCGAAGCTACGGAGCCGGGCGCGTACGCACGTTCGCGGTGGTCGCTGCGCTGGCCGCGAGCGGCGCGGCCGCATCCGGGCTCGCCCCCGGCGATCATCAGCTGCGCCTCACGCACGATGGTCGAGCGCGCAGCGCGATCGTCCACGTTCCGCCGCAAGCGGCGAAGGGGCGTGCGCTTCCGGTCGTCGTGAATTTCCACGGCGCGAGCGGCGATGCCCGCAGTCATCAGCGGTACGTGGGCATGGACCGGCTGGCCGATCGCGAGGGGTTCGTGGTCGTCTATCCGAACGGCACCGGCCCCTTCCCCGATCAGCTGCTCACGTGGAACGCCGGCGCCTGCTGCGGCCCGGCTCAGGTCGACGGAGTGGACGATGTGGGTTTCGTGGGCGCGCTGCTCGACGAGGTTTCCCGGCGCCTCGCGGTGGATCCGGCGCGCGTGTACGCAACCGGGCTCTCCAATGGCGCGATGCTGACCTATCGACTCGCCGCCGAGGCACCCGAGCGCTTCGCGGCGATCGCACCGGTCGCCGGAGCGATGGCGCTCGCAACCTTCGCGCCGCGCACGCCGATCTCCATCCTGCACATCCACAGCGTGGACGATCCCCTGACGCGCTACACCGGCGGGCTCGGCCCGCCGTTCACGCCGGGCGAGACGCGCGCCATGCATGCGCCGGTGGCCGAAACGCTCGCGCGATGGCGCGGGCTCATGGGTTGTCCGGCCCGGCCGATCACGGCCGCGGAGCGCGGCGGACCGGCGCGATCCGCCGCTGCGCGCGAGACCGCCACGCGGCTCCGCTGGTCGCCGTGCCGCCGCGGCACGGAAATCGTCCATTGGCGACTCACGGGAGTCGGTCACATCTGGCCGGGCGCGAAGCGGGTCTACGTGCAGGGCCTGTTCGGGCCCCCGAGCGACGTGATCGACGCGAACCTGGAGATCTGGCAGTTCTTCCGTCGCCATGCGCTGACGGAGCGCCGGTGAGCCCGGCCGCGGATCGCCGGTAGAGGAAAGCGGGAGGGTGGGGCGCGAAAGCGGCCGGCAGGAAACGGCCGATCAGCTTTCGAGGAGCTCGAGGACGTCTTCGATCTCGCGGCGGAGCTTGGCGTAGTCGACGCCGCCGCCGACTGTGAACGTGGTGACGCCGGATGCGGACGCGCCGACGCCGTTCGCCACGGCACCGTTCGTCACGCCGTACTCTTCACGGGTGCGATGCTTCTCGCGCGCCTGCTCGTCCAAGCGGTTGCGCGCCCCGCTGATGGTGAATCCCTGCTCGTAGAGCAGCTCGCGGATGCGGCGGATGAGGAGCACCTCGTGGTGCTGGTAGTAGCGGCGGTTGCCGCGCCGCTTGACCGGCTTCAGCTGGGTGAATTCCTGCTCCCAGTAGCGCAGCACGTGCGGCTTGACGCCGCAGAGCTCGCTCACTTCGCCGATGGTGAAGTAGCGCTTCGCCGGGATCGGCGGAAGGCTAACCTTGCTGCTCTTGCCCGCTTCCACCGTGAGCCTCTTCGACGAGGGCCTTGAGCTTCTGGCTAGCGTGGAAAGTGACGACGCGCCGCGCCGTAATTGGGATCTCTTCGCCGGTCTTGGGGTTGCGGCCCGGCCGCTGGGGCTTGTCGCGCAGCTGGAAATTGCCGAAGCCGGAGAGCTTCACGCTTTCGCCGTTCTCCAGGGCGACCCGGATTTCCTCGAAGAAGGCCTCGACCATGTCCTTGGCCTCACGCTTGTTGAGGCCGACTTTCTCAAAGAGCATGTCGGCGAGCTCCGCCTTAGTGAGCGTCATCGCTTCTCCCTAGGACCGTAATTTTGCGCCGTACCGGCTGGCCAAAATCTCGGTCAGGCGGGCCATCGCGGCGTCTACTTCACCGTCGGTGAGTGTTCTGGCAGTATCTTGCATAACTACCCGGAAAGCAAGGCTTTTTCGGCCTTTTTCCACACCCTGGCCGCGGTAAACATCGAACAATTTCACATCCCGGACGATGGGTGGCCCGTCCGCCAACAGGGCCGCGAGGAGGGCTTGGGCGGGGGCAGTCCCGTCGACCAGGACTGCCAGGTCGCGCACGACGGCGGGAAACCGGGAGACTTCCCGGTACCGGGGAAGTTCCACCACCAGGAGCGGCTCCAGGTCGAGCTCGAATACGATCGCCGGGGTCGCGAGCTCGTAGCGCTGTTGCCAGCGGGGGTGGATCGCGCCGATCCAGCCGATCGGGATCCCCGCCAGCTCGACGCGGGCCGAGCGGCCCGGGTGCAGGGCCGGATGAGCAGCCTTCACGAATTCGGCGCGCTGCGGGGCGATCAGCGCTTCCACGTCGCCCTTCACATCGAAGAAGTCGACCGCGCGCGCCCGCTCGCCCCACTGCTCGTCGAACGCCAGGCCATAGGCGAGCCCGGCGACGCGACGCGGCTGATCGTAACCCTTGACCGCCGTGCCCGGACGGCGCTCGTCCGGCGCCGCAGCGGTGCGGAGGAACGCGCGCCCGCTCTCGAATATCCGCACGCGATCGACTTTCCGCGCAAGATTGTGGCGCAGCGTCGCCACCAGGCCGCCGATCAGCGACGAGCGCATCACGCCCATCTGCTCGGCAATCGGGTTGGCGAGCCGGATCGGATCCGCATTGCCCGCGAAGTCGGCCTCCCACGCGGCATCGACGAAGCTGTAGTTGATGACCTCGAAATACTCGCGCTCGCAGAGTATGTGCTTGAGCTGCCAGAGCGAGCGGCCCTCCTCGGCGAGCGGCAGCATCGCTGTCGCCGCGGTCGGCGGGCGCGTCGGGATGTTGTCGTAACCGTGCACGCGCGCCACTTCCTCGACCAGGTCCTCCTCGATCTGGATGTCGAAGCGATAGGAAGGCGGCGTTACGCTGAAGCCCTCGGCATGCCGCTCGAACGGAAGCTTGAGCTGTCCGAGAATGCGCCCGATGTCGTCGTCCTCGAGCCGCACGCCGAGGATCCGCGCCGCGCGCGCGGTGCGCAGCGTCACGGGCTTGCGCTCCGGAAGATGCGCGCCATCGCGCCCCTCGCTGATCGGCCCGGCGGCTCCGCCGCAGAGCTCGAGGACGAGCTCGGTGGCGCGCTCCATCCCGCGGACCGCGCCGTCCGGGTCCACGCCACGCTCGAATCGGTAGGACGCATCGCTCGTCATGTTCAAGCGGCGCGGACGCCCCGCAATCGCGCTCGGGTTGAAGAACGCAGCCTCCAGGAAGACGTCGGTCGTATCGAGCGAGATCTCGCTCTCGGCACCGCCCATGATTCCGCCGAGCGCGAGCGCCTTCTGCTCGTCGGCGATCATCAGGATGTCGGGCTCGAGCGCATGCTCCTTGCCGTTGATGAGCACGAGCTTCTCGCCGGGGTTCGCCCAGCGCACGATCACCGCACCGGCGAGCCTGGCATCGTCGAACGCATGCAGCGGCTGGCCGATCTCGAGCATCACGTAGTTGGTCACGTCGACGATGGCGCTGATCGAGCGCAGGCCCGCCCGCTCCAGGCGCTCGATCATCCAGGCGGGGGTCGCGGCGCGGGCGTTCACCCCGCGGATGATGCGCCCGCAATAGCGCGGGCACCCTTCGGGATTCGCGAGGCGGATCGCGCGCACATCGGCGATGGCGTTCTTGACCTGCCGGGTCTCCGGCTCCCGCAGCTCCGCGCCGGTGAGGTGCGACACTTCCCGCGCGATACCGAGCAGCGACAGGCAGTCACCCCGATTCGGCGTGAGCTTGAGCGTGAAGAGGTGATCGTCGAGACGGGCGAACTTGCGGAAGTCCTCCCCGACCCTGGCATCGTCGGGCAGCGCGAGAATTCCCGAGTGATCATCGGAGAGACCGAGTTCGCGTGCGGAGCAGAGCATGCCATTCGACTCGATGCCACGCACCTTCGCCTGCTTGATCTTGACGTCGCCCGCCAGCTCGGCACCGACGAGCGCGCAGGGCGCTTTCATGCCGGCTTTCACGTTCGGCGCGCCGCAGACGACCGCGAGGGGACTCCCCTGCCCGGCGTCGACCTGGCAGAGCGTGAGCTTGTCGGCATTCGGGTGCTTGGCGACCGCGAGAACTTTCGCGACGACGACTCTCGAGAACGGGGGCGCGACGGGCTCGAGCGATTCGACCTCGATTCCCGCCATCGTGAGCGTGGTCGCCAGCTCCTTGGTGGAGAGCTTCGGGTCGACCAGCGTGCGCAGCCAGGATTCCGGGAATTTCATCTCAGTTTTCTACGCTACGAGAGGGCAAAGCCGCTTCGCGGCCCCCTCGTGCTCCCCGAATCCGGGGAAAGCGATGCGTGCGGCATCGGTTTCATCTTAAACGAACTGCTGCAGGAACCTGAGGTCGCCCTCGTAGAAGAGGCGCAGGTCGTTGACGCCGTAGCGGAGCATCGTCATGCGGTCGGGTCCCATGCCGAACGCGAAGCCGATGTAGCGCTCCGGATCGAGCCCGCAGTGCTTGAGCACATTGGGATGGACCTGTCCGCTGCCCGCGACCTCGAGCCAGCCGGTGTGGCTGCATACGCGGCAGCCGTCGCCATGGCAGAACACGCAGGTCATGTCCACCTCGGCGGACGGCTCGGTGAAGGGAAAGAACGACGGCCGGAAGCGGGTGCGCACCGTGTCGTCCTCGTAGAACTTCTGCAGGAAGTCGGTGAGCACGCCCTTCAAGTCCGCGAAGCTCACGTGCTCGCCGATCCACAGCCCCTCGACCTGGTGGAACATCGGCGAGTGGGTCGCGTCGGAATCCACGCGGTACACGCGTCCCGGCGCGATGATCCGGATCTCGGGCATCGTCGGCGCGTTCTGGTAGCGCGCCACGTGGGCCTGCATGTATCGGATCTGGATCGGCGACGTGTGCGTGCGCAGGAGAAGCGGCGGAACTTCTGCGCCCTGCACGTAAAAGGTGTCGTGCATCGAGCGCGCCGGGTGATCCTCGGGCGTGTTGAGGGCGGTGAAGTTGTGGAAGTCGGTCTCGATCTCGGGGCCGTCGGCAACGTCGAATCCGATCGAGCGGAAGAGCCGCTCGATGCGCTCGAGCGTGCGCGAAGCCGGATGGAGTGCGCCGCGCGCGCGACCGCGACCGGGCAGCGTGACGTCGAGCGACTCCTCGGCGAGACGCGCGTCGAGCGCGACCTGCGTCAGCGCCTGCCGGCGTGCGGCGAGCGCGGCCTCGATCCGATCCTTCGCGGCGTTGATGCGCGCGCCCGCGTCGCGGCGCGCATCCGGCGCGAGCTTGCCGAGCCCCTTGAGCAACTCGGTGAGCGAGCCCTGTCTTCCGAGATAGCGCGCCTTCGCCTGCTCGAGCGCCGCAGGCTCGCTCACTGCGTCGAACGCGGCGGCCGCTTCGGCTACGATCTTGTCGAGATCCTGCATGGCGTGACTAGCGGGCGGCCCCCTCCTCGAGAGGGAGGGGATGAGGCCCGCTACCCGATGCGTGCTACTGGGGCTGGAGCTTGGCCTTCGCCTGCTCGGCGATCTTGTTGAACGCGGCGATGTCGTGCACCGCGAGATCGGCGAGCACCTTGCGATCCACCTCGATCTCGGCCTTCTTCAGGCCGTTGATGAGCGTGCTGTAGCTCAACCCGAGGCTGCGGGCGGCCGCGTTGATGCGCACGATCCACAGGGCGCGAAACTCGCGCTTGCGCTGCCGGCGATCGCGATAGGCGTACTGCCCCGCCTTCATCACCGCCTGCTTGGCGACGCGATAGACGCTCTTCCGGCGGCCGCGAAACCCCTTGGCCTGGTCGAGGACCTTCTTGTGACGGGCGCGGGCGGTGACGCCGCGTTTTACTCGTGGCATGGCGTGTCCTCCCCTTGGTCAGCTGGCGTACGGAAGCATCGCCCGGACGTGGGCGACGTCGCGCGAGCTCGCCGTCGTCGTCCCGCGCAGATGGCGCTTGCGCTTGGTGGGCTTCTTCGTGAGGATGTGGCTCTTGTACGCCTTGCTGCGCTTCACCTTGCCGGTGGCGGTGAAGCGAAAGCGCTTGGACGCGCTTTTCTTCGTCTTCATCTTGGGCATGACTCTTCCTTCTACGCTCTAGCCTGGCGCCGGGTGGCCGCGGAGTGCGGCGCTTGAAACCTCGGACACCACTTGTTTTCGGACCGGCGCCGTGACCGGCCCCGATCCGTTGTTACCCTGTCGCTCTCCCGCGCGCCGCCCGCCCGGCGCCTCTACTCTCCGGAGCCGGCGGGGGTTTTCTCTTCCGCTGCCTCGGCCTTCGGTTCTTTCGACTCCTTCGGCGCCTTGGCGGCCTTGGGCGCTTTCGGTGCCTTGGGCGCCTTCGGCTTGGCTTCCTTCGTCGGCGCGACCTTCTTGGGCGCCAGCACCATCACCATCTGGCGGCCTTCGAGCTTCGGCCACTGCTCGACGGCGCCGTAATTCTCGAGGTCGGCCTTCACGCGCTCCAGCAGCCGAAACCCGAACTCCTGGTGCGCCATCTCGCGGCCGCGAAACCGCAAGGTCACTTTCGTCTTGTCGCCTTCCTCGAGAAACCGGATCAGGTTGCGCAGCTTGATCTTGTAGTCGCCCTCTTCCGTGCGGGGCCGGAACTTCACTTCCTTGACCTGGATCTGCTTCTGCTTGAGCTTGGCCTCGTGCGCCTTCTTCTGCTCGCGGTACTTGAACTTCCCGTAGTCCATCAGCTTGCATACGGGAGGCTCGGCGAGCGGCGCGATCTCGACGAGATCGACGTCCTGCTCCTCCGCCATCCGCAGTGCTTCGCGGACCGGCACGATGCCGTGCTGCTCGCCTTCGTCGCCCACGAGGCGGACCTCGGGGGCGGTGATCTCGCCGTTGATGCGATGCGGGCGTTGTTCCCGACCGCGGTCTCGAAGGTTTAGTGCGATGGCTTTTCTCCGGTTGTAAAAATTAGGCCGTGCCGCCCGGGACGCCCTCACGCATCAGGCGTCCGACGAAGACCTCCAGACTCATCTGCCCGAGATCGTCGCCAGTGCGGGTCCGCACGGCCACCATTTTCGCCGCCTTCTCCTTGTCGCCGACGACGACCTGATAAGGCAGCTTCTGCAAGCTATGTTCGCGGATCTTATAGGAAATTTTCTCGTTCCGCAAATCCGCGGCGACCCGGAAGCCGGCCCCGCGAAGCGCCTGGGCCACCTCCGTCGCGTAGTCTGACTGATGCTCCGAAATGTTCGCCACGACGACCTGGACGGGCGCCAGCCAGAGCGGCAGGGCGCCGGCGTAATGCTCGATCAGGATCCCGATGAACCGCTCCATCGACCCCACGATCGCCCGGTGGAGCATGACCGGGACCTTGCGGGAATTGTCCTCGGCGACGTACTCGGCGCCCAGCCGCTCCGGCATCATGAAATCCACCTGCATGGTGCCGAGCTGCCAGGAGCGGCCGATCGAATCCCGGAGGTGGTACTCGATTTTCGGCCCGTAGAAGGCGCCTTCACCCGGTAGCTCGTCCCACTGGACCCCGGAGCTCCCGAGCGCCGCACGCAGGGCGGCCTCGGCCTGGTCCCACACCGCGTCGCCACCGAGCCGCTTGTCGGGGCGGAGCGCCAGCTTGACCGCGACGTCGGTGAATCCGAAGTCCGCATAGACCTTGAGGGCGAGCGCATGGAACGCGACCACCTCGGGCTCGATCTGCGCGGGCGTGCAGAAGATGTGGCCGTCGTCCTGCGTGAATGCGCGAATCCGCATGATCCCGTGCAGCGCGCCCGAGGGCTCGTTGCGGTGGCACTGGCCGAACTCGCCGTAGCGCAGCGGCAGATCGCGGTAGCTGCGCAGCCCCGTGTTGAAGATCTGCACGTGGCCGGGGCAGTTCATCGGCTTCACCGCGTAGTCGCGATGCTCCGAGCCGGTGAAGAACATGTTCTCACGGTAATTGTCCCAGTGCCCCGAACGCTTCCAGAGCGCGACATCGAGAATCTGCGGCGCGCGCACTTCCTGGTAGCCGTTGTCGACGTACACGCGGCGCATGTACTGCTCCACCGACTGCCACAGCGACCAGCCCTTGGGGTGCCAGAAGACCATGCCGGGCGCCTCGTCCTGTACGTGGAAGAGGTCGAGCTGGCGCCCCAGCCTGCGGTGGTCGCGCTTCTCGGCCTCCTCGAGCATGTGCAGGTAGGCGTCCTGGTCCTCCTTCTTGGTCCACGCCGTGCCGTAGATGCGCTGGAGCATCTCGTTCTTCGAGTCGCCGCGCCAGTAGGCGCCGGCAACCTTCATCAGCTTGAAGACCTTCAGGCGTCCGGTCGACGGCACGTGCGGCCCGCGGCAGAGATCGATGAAATCGCCCTCGCGATAGAGCGAGATCCCCTCGCCCGCCGGAATCGACGCGATGATTTCCGCCTTGTAATGCTCGCCGATCGACTTGAAGAAGGCCACCGCCCGGTCGCGATCCCATTCCTCGCGCGCCACCGGGAGATCGCGCTTCGCGATCTCGACCATCTTCTTCTCGATCGCGGCGAGATCGTCAGGTGTGAAGGGTCGCTGGAAGGCGAAGTCGTAGTAGAAGCCGTTCTCGATCACCGGGCCGATGGTGACCTGGGCATCCGGAAAGAGCTCCTTCACGGCGTACGCGAGGAGGTGCGCAGTCGAGTGCCGGATGATCTCGAGGCCGTCCTGGTCCTTGTCGGTGACGATCGCGAGGTCGGCGTCGGATTCGATGCGATGGGACGTGTCGACGAGCTTGCCGTTCACGCGGCCCGCGAGCGCCGCGCGCGCGAGGCCCGCGCCGATCGACTGCGCAACTTCCGCTACGGAGACCGGCCCGGGGAAGGACTTGACCGACCCGTCAGGCAGGCGAATGTTCGGCACGCACAAGCTCCTGAAAAACAAACCGCGCGCTGCCCAGCGAACCTCGCCGGCCCGAACGCGCGGACTTCAAAGCCTACTTCACAACCGATCGATCCATGCAGACCGGAAAGCTACTCCTAGCGGGAAGGGGGGCAACGGGGGGAAACCAGGCG
>JBFJOO010000112.1:0-13238 GCA_041617635.1 Burkholderiales bacterium
CGACATGGTGCTCGACGGCGAGATCGTGGCGTTCGACGCGAGCGGCCGTCCGTCCTTCAACGCGCTGCAAAATCGCGTTCAGCTGAAAACCGAGCGCGAGATCGCCGCGGCGGACCGGACGGTGCCCGCGATCTTCTTCTGCTTCGATCTCCTGTTCTTTGCGGGAGTCGACCTGTGCGGGTTCGCGTACCGCGACCGGCGCCGCTATCTCGCGCAATGCCTGCTGCCATCGCCGCTCGTCCAGCTGGTGCATGCGTCGGAGGAGGGTATCGCGCTCAACTCGGCGGCGCTCGCGAGCGGCTTCGAAGGCGTGATCGGCAAGCGCCAGGACAGTCGCTACGAGTCCGGCCGCCGCTCTGCCGCGTGGCTGAAAGTCAAGCCGACCCAAAGCGCGGAATTCGTCGTCGGCGGCTACACGCGCGGCAAGGGCTCGCGCAGGCCGCTCGGCGCGCTGCTCGTCGGCTACTGGGACGACGCTGACAAAGGGGATCAAGGGAAGAAAGGGAAGGATCAGCGCGCGCTGCGCTTCGCCTCGCATGTCGGATCCGGGTTCGGCGCGCGCACGCTCACTGAGCTGCAGGCGCGGCTCGCGCCGCTCGTGAGAGAAGCGTGCCCGTTCGCTGAGCCGCCGCCGCTTCCCAACCCGACGACCTGGGTCGACCCCAAGCTCGTCGCGGAAGTGCAGTTTCAGAGCTGGACCGAGGACGGCTCGCTGCGCGCGCCGGTGTTCCTGCGCCTGCGCGACGATGTCGATCCGCAAGGCGTGCGCCGCGCCCCCGCGCGCGGGACGCACGGCGCGCCGGCGGCACCGCACGCGCCCGGCGAGGTGGACGCGGTGGTCGCGCAGCTCGGGAGCAAGGCGAAAGCCTTCGCGCTGGCGGTGGGCGGGCACCGCATCCGCCTCACGCACCTCGATCGCGTGTACTGGCCAGCGGATCCGGCGCTCAAGCAGCCGGCCGTGACCAAGCGCGACCTGCTGCGCTACTTCGCCGCGGTGTCGCCATACATCCTCCCGCATCTCGCCGATCGTCCGCTCACGATGATCCGGATGCCCGACGGGATCGGCGGGCAGCGCTTCTACCAGAAGCACTGGGGCGAGGAGCGGCCGGGATTCGTCGAGACGGTCACCGTGTTCTCTGGGCACAAGGACGAGCGCCACGAATACCTGATGTGCAACAACCTGCCGACGCTGCTCTGGCTCGCGCAATCGGGGACGCTCGAATTTCACGTCTGGCACTCGCGCGCGAAGCCCGGCGCCGATGCGGCTACGCAGAGCACCGACTACGCGAGCTCGCTCGCCGCGCTCGAGGGCTCGGTGCTCAACTACCCGGACTACGTGGTCTTCGATCTCGACCCCTACATCTACTCGGGCCGCGAGGCGGCCGGGGCGGAGCCCGAGCTGAACACGGTCGCCTTCGAGAAGGGCAAGGAGGTGGCGTTCTGGCTGCGGGAGCTGCTCCAGGCCATGTCGCTCGAGGCCGTCGTCAAGACCTCCGGCAAGACCGGCCTGCACATCTTCGTGCCGATCCGGCGCACGCTCGATTTCGACGCCGCCCGGGAGGTGTCGGAGAAGGTCGGCCGCCACTTGATGCGTGGCCACCCGCGGGAAATCACCCTAGAATGGAGCGTGCCGAAGCGTACCGGCAAGATTTTCATGGACTACAATATGAACGTCCGGGGTAAGACGCTGAATGTCGCCTACTCGCCGCGCGGCGAGCCGGGTGCGCCGGTGTCGATGCCGCTGACCTGGGACGAGCTGGCGGTCGCGCATCCGCTCGACTTCAGGGTGACTAACGCCGCGCAGCGGCTCGCGCAAACCGGCGACCGCTGGGGCGACGCGCTCGAGCGCAAGCAGAGCCTCGAGCGCGCTTTGGGAAAAGCGCCAGCCTGAAAGCAAGGAGAAGAACATGGCTGCACGATCGATCGCATCGCTGACCGTCTCGTTCGGACTCGTGTCGATTCCGGTGAAGCTCTACTCGGCCACCGAAGCGAGCCGCGCGATCTCGTTCAACCTGCTTCACAAGGACTGCGGCTCGCGCCTCAAGCAGCAGTACCTGTGCGTGAAGGAGGAAGTGCCGGTCGCGCGCGAGGACATGGTCAAGGGCTACGAGTTCGCGAAGGACCAGTACGTGATGTTCACGCCCGAAGAGCTGAAGGCGCTCGAGGAGGCGGGAACGCACAGCGCCGAGATCAGCTCGTTCGTGCCGATCGAGTCCGTCGATCCGGTGTACTTCGACAAGGCTTACTACCTCGGCCCCGACAAGGGCGGCGCGAAGCCCTACGCGCTCTTGGCGAGGGCGCTGCGCGAGTCGAACCGCTGCGCGCTCGGCCGCTGGGCCGCGCGCGGCAAGCAGTACATCGTGATGATCCGCCCGATCGAGGGCGCCGACGGCGACGGCCTGGTCATGCAGCAGCTGCTGTACGCCGCCGAGGTCAGGTCGATCAAGGATATCGATATCCCGAAGACCGAGGTGAAGGACGCCGAGCTCAAGCTCGCGCAGCAGCTGATCGAGCAGCAGGCCGCCGACACGTTCGACCCAGGCGCCTACACGGACGAGGTGCGGGCGCGCGTCGAGGCGGCGGTGCAGAAGAAGATCGAGGGCCAGGAGATCACGCTGGCCGAGGCGCCGGAAGGCGGCGCCCAGGTCATCGATCTGATGGAGGCGCTGCGCGCGAGCCTCGAGACGCGGGCGGCCCCTGCCGCATCCGCCAAGGCGGCCGCCGCGCTGCAGGCCGAAGCGCAGCCGGCCGCGCGCAAGCCGCCCAAGCGCGCGCCGCAAGCCGACTCGGCCGCGCGCAAGAGCGCGAGGAAGTAGCGCCCGCAGGCGTAGCGCATGCAGCGGTACGGGGTGCGTGACGTCGAGAAGATGTTGCGCCTGCCGCGCAGCACGATTCGCGCGCTCGTGGCTGCCGGCCTGGTCTCGCCGGCGCGCGGGCCGCGCAAGCGCTGGCTGTTCTCCTTTCAGGATCTGATCGTCCTGCGCACCGCGGAGGCGCTCGCCGCTGCGCGGGTGCCGCAACGGCGGATCACGAAGTCGGTGCGCGAGCTGCGCCGGCGCCTGCCCGACGCCATGCCGCTCTCGGGACTATCCATCGGCGCGGTGGCCGACCGTGTGGTGGTCAGGGAAGGGGGCAGCCGCTGGCAAGCGGAGTCCGGGCAGTACCTGCTCGCGTTCGAGGGCGACCCCGCCGACGGCTCGCTGAGCGTGATCGAGCGCACGGCACCGGCCGCGGAGGAGACGTCGGACTGGTACGAGACCGCGCTCGCCTTGGAGCGCGAGAACCCGGAGGCGGCAGGTCGGGCCTACGAGCGCGCAATCGCCGCCGACCCTGCGCGGCGCGACGCGCGCCTCAATCTCGGTCGGCTGCTGCACGAAACCGGGCGCCACGCCAAGGCCGAGCGGGTCTACCGCGAGGCGCTGAAAGCGGGCGGGCGCGATCCGATGCTGCTCTTCAACCTCGGCGTGCTGCTCGACGACATGGGCCGCAAGCGCGAGGCAATCGAGGCGTACGAGCTCGCGCTGCGCGGGGATCCGACGCTGGCCGACTGCCACTACAACCTCGCGTTGCTCTGCGAGGAGCTCGGCAGGCCCACGAAAGCCATTCGGCACATGGCGCAGTATCGCCGGCTGACCCGGGGCAAATCGGTCTAGCGCGCCCGGCGCGCGTCGCCCGCCGGTCGGTAGTCTGCTCAGCCCGCGGGCGGTCGGCGCCCCGATTCAACTCTCGAGCTTGACTTCCAGATCCTGGAGCAGTCCGTCGCTCAGCCGGTAGATCCAGGCGTGCACGGCGACCTCCTGGCCGCGTTTCAGCGCGTCCTGGACGACGGTGGTCCGCCAAACGTTGCGTGCCTGGTCGAGCACGTTCAGCTCGCAGAGGCGGTCGAGGGCGCCTGCCTCGTCGCCGAGCGCGTCGAGCTCCGCGCGGTGGCGCTCTTCGGTGTCCTGGATGTGGCGGAGCCAGTTGTCGATCAGGCCGAGCGGCGCGGCACGCCGTGCCGCCGCGATGCCGCCGCAGCCGTAGTGGCCGCACACGATCACGTGCGCGACGCGCAGGACGTCCACCGCGTACTGCAGGACCGACAGGCAGTTGAGGTCGGTGTGCACCATCAGATTGGCGACATTGCGGTGCACGAACAGCTCGCCCGGCAGCAGACCGACGATCTCGTTCGCGGGAACACGGCTGTCCGAGCAGCCGATCCACAGGAAGCGCGGTGCCTGCTGGCCCACCAATCGGTCGAAGAAGTCCGGCTGGGTGCGGATCATGCGTGCCGCCCAGCGACGGTTGTTCTCGAAAAGTTCGTACAGGCGCCGCATGCACGCAAGTGTGCCTCAAATCGCCGTGACCGTGTGCGCGCGCATACTCTACAATCATCGCGCAGAGCAACCCGTTGCGGAGACGCCTATGATTCTGATCCACGGTGGCCGCGTGCTGCGGCCGGGAACCTTCGCGATCGAAGCGCTCGACATCGTGGTCGACGGCGACACGATTGCCGACCTGGTCCCGCCGGGCACGGTCAGAGGCGAGGGGGCGCAGCGCATCGATGCCGGCGATCGGCTCGTCATTCCGGGCCTCGTGAACGGCCACAATCACGCGCAGGCCAGCCTCGCGAAGGGTCTGTTCGACCGCTACACGCTCGAGCTGTATCTCAACGCCGTGCCGTGGGCGAACGGCCGCCGCACGCTCGAGGACAAGTACCTCTCGGCGGTGATCGGGGCGGCCGAGATGGTGCGCAAGGGCTGCACCGCGTGCTTCGACATGTTCGCGGAGTTTCCGCTGCCGACCGTGGAGGGGGTCGGCGCGGTGGCGCGCGCCTACGCCGACGTCGGCATGCGCGCGTCGGTGTCGATGATGGCGGCAGACCGCAGCTTCTACGAGGCGATCCCCGGTCTGCTCGACTTCCTGCCGACCGAGCTCCGGGAGATCGCCCTGAAGGTCAAGTATGCGCCGCAGCAGGAGACGGTCGCGGCCTGCCGGCGCATCCTCGACGGCTGGACGCTCGACCGCGATCGCGTGCGCCCGGCGCTGGGGCCGACGATTCCGCACCACTGCACGGACGAGTTTCTCGCCGGCTGCCGCGATCTCGCGCGCGAGCACGCGGTCGGCACGCAGATGCACGTGGCCGAATCGAAGCCGCAGGCGATGGTAGCGCCGATGCGCTACGGGAAGACGCTGGTCGGCCATCTCGACTCGCTCGGCATGCTCGCGCCGGGCTTCTGCGTCGCGCACGGCGTCTGGCTCGACGACGACGACCGCGCGCGGCTCGCCGACCGGGGTGCGTCCATCGCGCACAACCCAGGCTCGAATCTCAAGCTCGGCGCGGGGATCGCCGACATGCGCCGGATGCTCGACGCAAAAATCAATGTTGCGATCGGCACCGACGGCGTCGCCTCGTCGGACAACCTCAATGTCTTCGAGGCGATGCGGTTCGCGGCGTACCTTTCGCGCGTGCGGGACCACCCCGTCGAGCGCTGGGTGACGAGCCGCGAGGCGCTCTACGCGGCCACCGAGGGTGGCGCCCGGGCGCTCGGCTTCGACCGGATCGGGCGGATCGAGAAGGGCTACAAGGCCGACATCGTGCTGCTCGATCTCGGCGCGCTCCAGTACGTGCCGCAGAACGATCTCGTCAACCAGATCGTCTTCGCCGAGGATGGCACCGGCGTCGACAGCGTGATGATCGGCGGCCGCATGGTGCTCGACCGGGGGCGCATGACGACGATCAATCTGCCACGCATCCGCGCCCAGGCGGAGGAGGCGGTGGCGCGGCTCGCAGCGGCGAACGCGGAGCAAAGGGCGCTCAGCGAGAAGCTCGCGCCGTTCGTGGGCGAGTACTGCGGCGGATTGGCGGCGCGGCCGTTGGTCCGCTAGGGAAAGCTCTGATCAAGTCATCCCCGCGCAAGCGGGGATCGAGCAAGCCTTGAATACCCGCAGCCTGGATTCCCGCCCCCGATAAAGACACCCGGGGGTGACGACCTTGCGCGGGAATGACGGACTTCTGCGGAGCTTCCCTAGCCCGTGCCCACGGCCGCAGTTTGCATACAGGTTCTAGAAACCCGCGAAGTGCTCGGGCCGTACCTGTTTCGCCGCGGCCTGGCCCACGCGCTGCAGATCGGCGACGTGCGCCACCGAATCGAGCTTCTGCACATCCTCCGGCCTGATGTCGGCAAGCCCCAAGGCCTGTAACCCCTGCGCGGACAGCTCGGCGTTGTACCGGGCGTAGGTGAAGAGTCTCTTCGGCCCCACGGGTCCCTTCACGTTCCTCAGGTCGCCAACCTCCCGGTCGAGCTCGTCGCCGGCCAGGCAATTGCCGAAAACGCGGCACAGCAAGTCCTGCTCGTTGAGCGCGGCGTACATCAGCGCGGACGGCACCGAGCTGGCGTTGTAGAGGAGGTTCATCTCGTTCGGATCGAGATCGGCGTTGGCTTGCGGGCAGGTGCCGGTGCCGATCGAGACCACGAGCATCTTGTCTTCGCCGACCGGCCAACCCATCTTGTAGGGCTCCAGGGTCGCCATGAGAAAGGCCTGGAATGCCGGGTTGTTGTACGTGGTGATGCCGCCATCCACGAAGACGAACTCGCTCGTGCCGACTTTCACGATTTCCGGCGGGAAGTACACTGGGGCCGCCGTGCTCGCGCGCACGAGCTGCCACAGCGGGAGATCCAGATTGCAGTTGTCACGGGGCTTGCCGTCCTCGCGCACGCGCTGGTTGTACTTCGCGAAAGGGTTGTTCGAGACGGGCCACGGCGAGTCGGTGGTGGCGTTGCGCATCACCATCATGAGCACGGTCTTCAGCTTGTCGCTGCCCAGCGTGGTGTCCCTGCCGAAGACGTCCTGCATCCGCCTCGCAAGCTTGTCGTCCTCGTACTTGTAGCGGAAGCGCTTGAGCAGGAACGCCCGGTCGAACATCTCCTCGCCGCTGCTGAGGTAGAACTTGCGAATGTCGGCAACCTTCATGCCGAGGGAGATGCAGGCCGCGATTATGGCGCCCGTGCTCGTGCCGGCGATAAAATCGAAATAGTCCGCCAGCACGAAATCCTCGCCGCGCCGCAACTGTTTTCGCAGCACGCGCTCGATCTCGGCCAGCACCTCGACGGTGATCATGCCGCGAATGCCGCCGCCGTCGAGAGCGAGAATGGTCTTGGCACCGGAAGCGCGCATGCGCGCGACGAGTTTTTCGTTCATGGTTTCAACTCCCGAACGTCGATCCATTTGACCTGTCCGGTCCGCCGCTTCACTTCGTTGTACATGTGTGCGGTGCCCCCCGGACCATCGCCTCCGCCACCATTCCAGAGGCAGACGAAGCGTACCTTGTCGACGCCGTAGGCGAGGGCGGTGTAGAGCAGCCAGAGATTGCAGCGCTCGTAGGGATAGCCCGCTCCGGCGTTCGCCGGCGCCGTCCCGAGCGCGTCGGGTGCGGAGCGGATCGGGGCCGCAAGCTTGCTCTTGGCTTCGAGATAGCGCTTGCGCCACGGCTCGGCGCACTGCACGACGGAGTTCTCGATGAACTCGGGCTCGCGAAACGGTTGCAGCCAATACACCCGCACGCCGCGCTGCAGGCAGGCCTCGGTGAATACCAGGTCGCCGCCGCAGGCCCCTTGGGTCAGGGCAAGGTCCTCGGCGCCAGCGCCGAGCTCGTCCATGGCCGCCGCGATCTTCTGTGCGGCCACGGGCACCATCTCCGCCGGAAAGCGCGGGCTTGCGCGATCCGGTGCGTCGATCATGTGACCGCTGAACAGGAATACCTGGCGCGGCTGCCAGGCGTCCGCGGGTCGAGTGAGCTTCTGCAGCGCGCGATCGAAGGTCTCGATGCCGGCGCCGACGTGCTCCGGCCGGAATCCCAGATCCTTCAGCATCTGCAGCTGCGCCCGGCTCGAGTTGAGCGCGAACCAGTCCTTGTCGTTCTTCGCGATGGCCTCCTTGTACGCCGCCTTGACGGACTCCGGCGTGCCGGTCAGCACTTCCAGATCGCCGAGCGTCGTGAGCGACCAGAATCGCTTGCGGTCGTCCGGCTCGCACTGCGCGCCGAAGCGCACCGCGCCGGCCATCGCGGCCATTTCCCGCTCGTGGCGAGCGTCGTCGGTGAGGTACACGTTCAGGTGCATCAGCGTCAGCGCGTTGATGCCGGAGTAGTAGTGACCCGGGCTGCGGCGGAAGCCGTTCGCATAGCTGTCGATGGCGGCGCGCAGCAGCGCGTCCTCGTAGGCCGCTTCCTGCCGCATCTCCTCGGGCGCCTTGCCGGGGTGGCGCCACGCCGCAATCCAGGCATCCTTGTCGATGCGGCCGAGGAGCGCCCAGGTCTCCGGATCGCTGGGGTAGGCTTCCACAAGGGTTCTATAGTGCACGCGTGCCCGGTCCAGTGTATGGCCGGGGGCGCCTGCAGCGGCCAGCCGCTGCAGGCAGATGCCCTTTTCTTGCAGCCCCTTGAGGTCGTCCGGTCGGATGTCCAAGCCGCGTTCGAGCTGCTCCAGGGCAAAGTCGAAGCGCTCCGCCTTGCGCAGGGCCTGGCCCGCCCGGATCCATGCCTCGGCGCGAAAGGCCGCAACCGGCGCCTCGTCGGCCAGCACGAGCACATCGCCGACGAACCCGGTCTTCCGCGCGAGCTCCACGCGGTTTTCCCAGGCGTCGTGCTGCTCCCAGAACTCGCGCACCGCGCCGATGCGCAGCGTTTTCCAGTCCGGCTCCTGCAGGTTCGGCAGGAGCTGATACACGGGGCTTACCTTGCGGCCGTGCCAGGACTCCATCGTCGCCACCACCATCGCGGTGAGGGACGCGACGTCGCGTTCCAGCGTCTCGGGATCGGGTCCGCCGTCCTTGAGGCCGTAGCGCAGCTTGCGGTCGGTGTAGAGATCGAAGGCGGTCGTGACCTTGCCGCCGCACACGATCACCACGCCGCGGGCGCGCAACGCATGGCGCACGCCGAGCTCGTACCAGACGTTCGGATTGGGAATCGTGAGGTCGGCGAGCACCAGGTCGGCGATCAGCAACTCCTGGAACATGTCGGTGCGGATGTCGCCGGCGCGCTCTTCCTCGTCCGCGCGCAGAACGTCCAGACCGGCCGCGTGCAGCGCCGGCCTGACGTATTCGGTGTAGACGCGGTTGAAATCTATGCTCTGCCCGTCGGGTCCCTCCTTGGTGCCGAAGGGCATCGCGACGAATGCGCGTAGTCTCATGAACCCCTCACCAAGGTGCCGCGGTCACTCATCCCGTCTTGAGCACGAAGTTCTGGCTGCCATAGTGGATGTAGTCCGCCCAATCGACCGAGCTCGACTCCCAGACCACCTTGCGTCCCGCCACGAGCGCCGCGCTGATGCTCTGCCCGCGCATCAGGCTCTTGTAGAACTGCTCGGCGAAGAGCTTCGCGGGATGGTCGCCGACCGGCCAGTACGTGCCGACGTAGTTCGCGACGCCGCCGCGCAGGAAAGCCTCGGCCAATCCGACATTCGTGTCAATGCGTTCCTTGATGGTAGGCGCCGATCGCGTTCCCCGCCCCGGCGCGCGTCGCACGCGTCCGGCTTCGCACGCATTGAAGAAGACAAGCGCGGGAAGGTTGCCGAGGCCCACCAGGTCGCGGCCGCTCAGGACCACCTTCCCGGCGCAGAGGATACCGCTATTGCCCGAGTCGACCGGGTCGAAGAATGCGTGCCCGGCGTAGTGGATGACGTCGTACCGGCCCGAGCGGAACGCCTTTTCCAGCGCGGCGCGCGTCGCGTCCTTGCCACGCAGCACGTCGATGCGCACGGCGGGCTCGGCCCCGAGCATGTCGAGGACGCGCTTGCCCTCCTGCTCCGCCCCGTCCAGGTCGAGCGTCGGATTGACCACGAGCAACATTTGCAGCACGGTGTCCTGGCGCCGCTCCTCGAGCCACCTCGCCACCGACATGTGATCGGCGACGTAGCGCCGGCTGACGCCCGCCTCCTTGGCAAAGAGCCATTCGGACCGCGATCCCGGCACCGCGAGCGTCTCCCACGGGATCCGCGACGATTCGGCGTCGTGCACGACGACGACGTGCCGGTCCTTCAAGGCGGCAAGCACGGCGAGCGCTTCCTCCGAGACCACCATCGCAGCGAGGTCGCGGCCGAAGGCCGGCGATCGCTGGAAAGTGAACGACATGGACTCGATCTCGGCGAGCTTGTCGTCGAGCGCTTTCCGCTTCACCGTCCGGACGCCGCTGACCACGGTCGCCTTGCTCCCGGCCCCGAGCACCGACGTCCGAAAAGCGAGCTCGCTCGGCGTGCGGCTTTCCTGGCGGACCAGCAGATAGATCGGATCGGGCCCGGCGCCCGCCAGCCGGGCGATGGGTGCCGCGGAGATCGCAGGCGGCAGCCGGACCTCGTCGAAGGTGACCTCGAGATTCTCGAACAGCGCGGTGCTCGACAGGCGGTAGAGCTCGCGCTTGATCTCCTCGAACCGCTCGGTCGAGGTTTCGCACAATGTGACCGAGCGGAACTTGTGCGTGGCGTCGGCGTCCCTCAGGCCCTTCACGAAGCCGGCGAGCAGGCTTTCCAGGCTGGCCAGCACGCCGGTGCCGGACGCCCCGCCGACGAGAACGGTCGCGACATCCTGGATGCCGCCGAGCACCAGCGTCCGGATCGCGTTCTCGGCCGCGATGCGCAGGACTTCGTCGCTGAACGTGTCGAACGTCCCCAGTCCGACGAACGCCACCATCTCGGCGCGCAGGTTGCGCTGCCCGACCGGCAGCAGGAACACCTCGCCGACGTTCCCGGAGAACATCCGCCGCTGGGTGAGCTCGGTGATTGCGCCGTCGAGTCGACTGTCGAGCGCGCGCGCCGCCCCGGCCGGCGCGACTTCGCGGTAGATCCCCACCACCAGCGCCTTGGAGTCGACCTCGCCGATATCGCCGAGGGCGATGCGGATATCCAGCCGGTGGGACCGGCGCCTGCCGACGACGATGCTGTCGAAGTGATACGCGAACTCGCCGGCGGTGCCGGCAGCCGCGAGCCCGGCGGCCGCGGGCAGCAGCGTGTCGGCGTCCTTTGCGTCTGCCGAGACGAACTCCGAGAGGACCTCGCGCAGCTCGCGACTGCTCAGGCTGCGCGAGCGCCGACCGGGATAGGGCGACCGCGCGGCGAGCGCCGCATCGCTCGTCGACCGGGTGACCCGGTCGCGTGCGCCCGCGACCTGCTGCGGGAGCAGGCTGGTGCTCCCGGTCCCGAGAATGTCGGCGACCGCCCGCGCGACCAGCTTGTTGTTCGGCAGGCTGGCATGGGCCTCCTCGATGTAGTAGGTCGCCTTGGTGCCGGGAATTTCGGCGAACGCAAGCGGGACAGTGCCGTCGCCGGCGAGCGAGAGCTCGTAGACGAACTCGCCGCTCCGGTCGTCTTTGCGCAAGCCCGTGATCGTCTCGCGGTTGACGCCCGCGATGAGGTAGAAGCGGTCGTCCGCCGGTGCGAGCTTCGCGAGGACCTTTGGCACCTGGCGAAGCACGGCCGGCGCCGGCTGCGGGCCCGACGCGGGCCACTGCTTCGGATCGAAGAGATCGATCGCGGTGTAGCGCTCGGGCGAGGGCAGCAGCTGGCAGAATCCCGGCATGGGTGCGAGCACCTCGGAGACGAGCTCGTCCGCATCGTGGCGCAGGTCGAGGAAGGCGAGCTTCCTCACGGTGTCGCTCACGCCCCGCATCGTCTGCACGGCGGCGAACGAGCCGAAGTTGGGCGTGCCGAGCATGACGACCCTGGCGATCTTTGCATTGTGCGCCGTGCCGAGCGTGGCGACGGCGGCGCGCGCGACCAGGCCGCCCATGCTGTGGCAGACCAGGCTCACCCCGTGCAACTCGGGATCGGTGCGGATCCGGTTCGCGAGCCCGCTGCCCAGCGTGTCGAGGCTTAGGCGCCAGTCGTACGCGTGATAGTCGGCGTCGATGCCCGCCGCCCGCAGGCGCAGCTTCAGCTTCAGGTAGTAGAGCAGGATCACGCCGAGCGGCACGATCGGCACGCCGGAATCCACCGCGAGCTTCGTGATCGCGCCGGCCGCGAGCTCGAGGGGATCGAACCAGATCGTGTCCTCGATCAGCTTGACCTGACCCAGGCGCGAGCCCGTGATTCCGGGCAGGATCAGCACTTTCGGCCCGCCGCGCGCGCGCTGCGCCCCCGCGCGCTGGGCCAGGTCGCGTAACTCGGCGTAGTCGCGCGAGCCGAAGTAGTCCTCCAGGACCCCGGCGTCCTGCCCGGTGAGCAGCGCCCGCTCGATCTCCGCGTTGCTCCAGCGGAAACCGCTCGCTTGCGCGGCAGCCGCCTGGGCGGTTTGCGCCGCGTTGCCGCGCTTCCGACGTGCCGGTTTGCGCGATTTGCTCTTGCGGGAGGCGGTTCGGCTGCGTGCCATGCTATCTCCTCGGCATTGCGGTTGACTAGAAGCTATCTCGAAGTACGACTGCCCTCGCAAAGGAGGGGATGAACAAGGGGCTCGCCCCTTGTTCGTATGCGGATACACAAGGGGGAATTCTCCCTTGTTCGTGCGCCCGAAATCGCATGAAGAAGCATGGCCGCAAATCTGAGATAGGTTCTAGGGTTGGTTGCGCAGCAGCGGCTTCTCGCGCCGCCACGATCGCCGCGGAATCAGGGTTTGACCCGGTATTCCACCAGCTCGAAAGTGCTCAGCTCTTGCGGAAGACTCTGCTCGAACGACAGCACCGTGTACTTGACGAAACGCTTCACCGACCGCGCGTACCAGATCGTGACGATCGAGTGCACCGGCAGTCGCTTGAAGAGGGAGTAGCCGCGGCCTTCGGCCTCGACCTTGATCGCGTCGAAGCGGCCGGCCGGCACCGTGACGGCTTCGGTGCCGACGATGCGCATGCGCAGGTCCACGGTCGAGTCGCTCGTGATCCTGCGGGCGACCGTCGGCAGCCCGGGCTGGACCGCGAGGTCGTAGAACGCCTGGAGGTACGGTGCGAGGTCGGGCGGCGCGAAAGCGATGCCGCTGCGCGCCGGGATCTCGGGCGTGCTGGTCACGAGGATCCGGCTCGCCAGGTCCGGCTGATTCGACACCGCGAGCGATTCGTTCAAGCCCTCGCTGGTGATGCCATCGATGCGATAGGTGAGGCGCGCCACTTCGGCGCGCTTGAAGCCGTCGACGTAGCGGTAGCTCCATGAATCGCCCACCGACGGCAGCAGCTCCGGGACCTTCGCGGCGAGTACGGGAGCCGCCGCCGCGGCGCGTGCCGCCGCGGCGGCCTGCTTCTGCCGCTCAGCTTGCGCGCGTCGCGCGGCCTCGTCGGCGGC
>JBFJOO010000113.1:0-13147 GCA_041617635.1 Burkholderiales bacterium
CGTGCTCGGCGACGTAGGAGAGGATGAGGTTGGTGGAAATGGGGGCGACCTGGAAGAGGCGCGTCTCGCGGAACTTGCGCTCGATGTCGTACTCGGCGGCGAAACCGAAGCCGCCGTGGGTCTGCACGGCGGCGTTCGCGGCTTCCCATGATGCGTCGGCGGCGAGCATCTTCGCCATGTTCGCCTCGCCGCCGCACGGCTCGCCGCGGTCGAAGAGCTCGGCGGCGCGGTAGCGCATGAGGTTCGCCGCCTCGACGTTGACGTACGCCTTCGCGATCGGAAACTGAATGCCCTGGTTCTGGCCGATGGGACGATCGAAGACCACGCGCTCCTTGGCGTACGCGGTGGACTTCTCCACGAACCAGTAGCCGTCGCCGATGCACTCCGCGGCGATGAGGATGCGCTCGGCGTTCATGCCGTCGAGGATGTAGCGGAATCCCTTGCCTTCCTCGCCGATCAGATTCTCGGCGGGGACCTCGAGATTGTCGAAGAACACCTCGTTCGTCTCGTGGTTCATCATGTTGCGGATCGGGCGGACGCTCATGCCCTTTACCGTGGCGCCGAGTTCGACGAGGAATACCGAAAGCCCATCGCCCTTGCGCTTGACGTCCGCGAGCGGCGTCGTGCGTGCGAGGAGCAGCATCAGGTCGGAATGCTGGACGCGCGATGTCCAGACTTTCTGGCCGTTGACGAGATACCGGTCGCCCTTGCGCACGGCCGTGGTCTTGAGCTTGGTGGTGTCGGTGCCGGTGGTGGGCTCGGTGACGCCGAACGCCTGCAGGCGCAACTCTCCGGTGGCGATGCGCGGCAGATAACGGCGCTTCTGGTCCTCGGAGCCGTGCCGGAGGATCGTGCCCATGATGTACATCTGGGCGTGACACGCGGCGGAGTTGCCGCCCGTGCGGTTGATTTCTTCGAGGATGACCGACGCCTCGGTGACGCCGAGACCCGCGCCCCCGTAATCTGCGGGGATCAGCGCCGCGAGCCAGCCAGCCTGGGTCAGCGCCGCGACGAACTCCTCCGGGTACTCACGCGCTTCGTCCAGCTTGCGCCAGTACTCCCCGGTGTAGCGGCCGCATAGCGCGCGGACCGGCGCGCGGATCTCGGGAAACTTGTCGAGCTTCGAATGCATGGAGTTCCTCGGTAGCGATGATCACGCGAGGGTCGCGCTCCCGTCCATCGCCTGTGCTCCGTCGGCCCCGCGCACCCAAAGCGTGACATCGTCGCTGCCTGGACGAGTCGATCCGCACACCGTGAAGGCCGCGGTGTCGAGCACCGGGCGCAGCGCACGGAAACGGAACTTGGTGACCTGCGCGTCCGGACGCTCGCGGCGCACCAGATCGAGCATGAGCGTGGCGAGTAGCGGCCCGTGGACGACCAGCCCCGGGTAGCCCTCGACGTCGGTGACGTACGAGCGGTCGTAGTGGATGCGGTGGCCATTGAAGGTGAGTGCCGAGTACCGAAACAGGAGCAGGGCGTCCGGCCGCACCTCGCGTTGCCAAGTCGCGTCCGCGGGCGCAGCCGCAGGCTTCGCCCCGGATTCGGCCGGATCGTTGCCGGTGCGAGGCGCCTCGCGATAGACGATGTCGTGCTCCTCGGCGATCGCGACCCCGTCGCGGGCAGTCACCTCGTGCCGCACGACGACGAAAACGAGGTCGCCGCTGCGGCCCGACTTGTGCGTGACATCCGCGACGGTGGACACGCGCCGGATCGTCTCTCCCACCCGCAGCGGCCGCTGGAACTGCACACGGCTGCCTGCCCACATCCGACGCGGCAGCGGCACGGGCGGTAGGAATCCGCCGCGTCGCATGTGTCCGTCCGGCCCGGCTTCGGAGTGGCGGTAGATCGGGAGGAAATACAACCAGTGCCAGAGCGGGGGCAGCACGTCCCCGTTGCGCGGTCGCGGGTCGTCGCGGTCCAGGGTCGCGCTCATGGCGGCGACCGGGAACGCGGACACCACGTCCTCGGCGGTCTCCTTGCGCCCCACCCACTCGCGCAGTGCGGCGACATCAACGCTCATCGGCGCGCTCCGAGATCTCGATCAGGTTCATGTCCGGATCGCGTACGTAGACCGACAGGATCGGAAACGCGGCCCCGGTGCGCCGCACGGGTCCCTCGATGATCGGCACTCCGCATTCGTGCAAACGATTCACGACGTCGGCCAGGGGAACCGACGCGATGAAGCAGAGATCGAGGCTTCCGGGCGTGGGCCGATCGGCCTTGGGATCGAATTCCTTTCCCGCCACGTGAAGATTGATCTTCTGCGCGCCGAATCGGAAAGCGACGCGTCCCGCGCCGAAGGTTTCGCGCTGCATGCCCAGCACGCGCGTATAGAAGTCGATGCAGCGCTCCGGATCGCGTGTGGTGAGGACGAGGTGATCCAGATGATCGATCATGGCTGCACGGCAGAAAATGGAAAAGGAATGACCCGATTGCGGCGCCCGGGTCGGAACGCCAGGTGCCGGGACGGGTGGCGGCAAGTATAGAGCAGGCGGTCGCAGGCCCTCTGATCCACGCCTTTGGGAGCCGACCTGTCGTCGGATTTTCGACCGGCAGCCCGCGATTGGATTTAACAATTGTTTGCAATTGGAGGGGCTGGCAAGGTACGGGGTTTGCGTGCCTCTGGGGCGTCGGCGGACGGCGGGATGGTCTGTCGATAAGTGGAAACGGCGCGAGCAAGCCAGAGAGCCTTGCCGCCGCCCGGGGGGAGGACCGGATGCCGGCCCAAGCACCCTCGAGGCAAAGGTGCTCAGGTCGGTGGGCCACACCGGCCGAGGAGCACGCGATGTCCATTCTCAATGCCGCCGAGCTCGCCGCGTTCAGCGTCGACGCGTACGACGCTGCGACCGGCAGGCCGAACGCCATAGCCGAAGGTTACGTCCGGCTTGCGGATCTCTCCGGCGAGAGTGGCGCGGGCGGACTGTTCGCCAGCGCATATTTCAATGCCGCGACCGGGCAGCTCGTGATCGCCTACCGCGGCGAGGCGGAGCTGCGCGATCGGTTCACCAATCTTTCGTTTGTCACGAGCACCGGCGACACGCTGTTCAATCGCGCGCTTGCCATGCTCGACGAAGCACGCGCACTGGTCCAATCACGCTTCGGGATGGAGGTCGGCGAGGACGCCTTGACCCTGACCGGCCACGGTGTCGGTGGCGGGTTCGCCTCGCTCGTTTCGGCGGCCACCGGCGTTGAGGCGGTGACGTTCAACGGATTGCGGATCGGCGGACTGCAGTCCGCGCTCGAGGAGCGATTCGGCTCGCTGCCGCAGGAGTTTGGAAGCCGCATCGTCAACTACGTCGGCCAGGGAGACGAGGCTTACACGCTCCCGCGCCGCAGCGCGCAGGTCGGTCAAGTCATTGACGTGGCGGCGTCAGGATCGTCATTTTTCGGACAGCTTTCCACGGCCTTGCACGCGGATTCGCGCGGCAGCGCGGTGATGAACGCGATCGCTGGCTGGCTCGGCACCGGCAACGACGACCGGCGCAACGCGCAGCGCATGCTGATGGCGCTCGAGCTGCAGTTCGGCGCCGTCGCAGCCGCGAGCAGCGCCGCGCAGGCGCTTTGGCCGGAGATGAACGCGCAGCTCAACACGCTCCTGCAGACCGACTCGGCGGAGCTGATCGCCGAGCGCTCGTTCGATCGACTGATGGTCGACGGATCGAAGTGGGGCCACGTGCAGGATGCGAGCGGCTATGGCATCAGCAACGACCTGCTGGCCGGCGGCTCGGGAGCCGACACGCTGATCGGCGGAGACGGCGATGACATGCTGTTCGGCGGTGACGGAAACGACGTGCTCGTTGGCGGTGCCGGCGATGACTATCTGCTCGGCGGCGCCGGTTCCGACGTCTATCGCTTCGACAGCAACGCCGGTACGGATACCGTGCGTGATCGGCTCGGCGTCAACCGGCTCGTCTTCGGCGACCGGCCGATTGCGCCCTTCTTCTTCGACGACGCGGAGAGCGGTTGGCAAAACGTCGACGCCGGCGCAACGCTCACGGACGTCGCCGCGGGAGCAGCACTCAAGATAGCGGGCACCACGGTCGTGCTCGAATCGTTCGTGGAAGGCGACTTCGGAATCCAGCGGCTCGCCGCGCGCAAGGATCCGATCACCAGCAACACGATTGCCGGCGACCAGGTCGCGATTTTCCCCGATGACTTTCTCGTGGGGACCAACGGCAACGACCGCATCGAGGCCGGCATCGGCGCCGATCGCGTCTACGGTGGCCGGGGTGACGATTACATCGACGGCGGAGCCGGTGATGACTATCTGGTCGGCGACGATCTGGGAATCGCCGGCAACGACATCCTGATCGGCGGTGCAGGGGCCGACGTGCTCCTCGGCGGCGGTGGCGACGACTGGTTGTTTGGTGGCGCCTCGATGACGCTCAGTGCCGCGCTCGCCGCGGCCTACGGGGCGGCGAGCGCAGGGCGTGGCGAGTGGCTGAGCGGCGGCGAGGGCAACGATGTCCTGGTCGGCGGCAGCGCGAGCGACGTGCTGGTCGGTGGTGGCGGAATGGATCTCCTGATCGGCGGCGCCGGCGACGACTTCCTGATGGGCGATGCAGCCTATGAGCCGGACGATCCCTACGCCTGGTTCTTCAGCGTGGACGCGAACGGGCGACCCAATTACTACTCGTTCTCGGATCCGGAGCTGAACGACGCCGGGAGCGCGGGCGGTGATCTCATTTACGGCGGCGCAGGCAACGACTGGATTCTTGGCGGAAGCGGCGACGACACGCTGTTCGGCGAGGACGGCGATGACCGCATCGCGGGAAATCTCGGCAGCGATACGATCGTCGGCGGGGCGGGCCGTGATGAGCTCTACGCAGGCGATTTCCGCCGCGCGGTCAGCCTGGACTTCAGTGACGACTACCTCGACGGCGGCGACGGCGACGACCTGCTTTATGGCAGCTCGGGAAAGAACGTATTGCTGGGCGGCGCCGGTAACGACGTCATCGTGTCCGGGGCCGACGCCGATCTGATCATCGGTGGTGACGGAAACGATCGGATCCAGGCGCAAGGCGAAGATACGGTGCTGGCCGGCGCAGGTGATGATCTCGTCACCACGTTCGGCACCGCGGCGGTGCGAATCGACGGCGGCGCGGGCAACGATCGGCTGTTCGGCGAGCAGGGCGACGACGAGATCCTGGGCGGCGAGGGCAACGACTATCTCCGTGGTTACGAGGGCGATGACCTGCTCGACGGTGGCGCGGGTGACGACCGGTACGCCTTCGAGCTTGGCGCGGGTGTGGACCGGATCATCGACGCGTCGGGAAACGACGTCATCGAGCTCTGGTCCTTCGAGGGCGCCGGATCGACGCTGGGCATCGCACGCGACAGCATCCGGCTGGTCGCCGACAACAGCGAGGTGTGGCTCGCGTATGGCGACGCGGGCGATCGCATTATGCTCGGCGCCGATCCGCGCGGCGTCATCGAGCGGATCGATTTCATGCGGTTCAACGGCGCGACGCTGACGACCGAAACGATCGCTCTGACGGATCTTCCGGTGCATTACCGTGGAACCGGCGACAGCGAGATCCTTTACGGCGTGGAGGGTTTCCGGAACGACATCGACGGCGGTGCCGGCAACGACATGCTGCTGGGCGCGGACGGCGACGACGTGCTGGCCGGCGGCAAGGGTGCGGATTTCCTGCGCGGCCTCGACGGCTCCGACCTCTACCTGTTCATGCCCGGCGATGGCGTGGACACGATCGACGATGGCGGAACGACCGGCGTCGACACGCTGTCGCTCGGTGTTGCGGCGGCCCAGACGATGCTGACGCTATCGAGCGGGTTGCTCTTTCTTCAGACCGGAAACGGCGAAGGGGTCAAGCTGGCCGGTTTCAACCCGCTCGACGCTTACAACAGCGTCTCGATCGAGCAGTTCGTGTTCCTGAACGGCGAAACGCTCAGCGCGAGCGAGCTGATCGGCCGGGGGTTCGACCACTGGGGCAGCGGCGCATCCGAGACGATCACCGGCACGAACGTCGTCGATCGGTTCAGCGCGTCGCCCGGGGATGACCGCCTGGTAGGCGGCAAAGGTAACGACGTCTATGAGTTCGGGCGCGGTTCGGGCCGGGACTACATCATCGACCAGGACCTCACGGCCGGCAACTTCGATCGAGTAGTCCTGACGGGCGGTCTGACCGCCGCGGACGTCGAGGTCATCGCCGCTGCGGATCGATTGACCCTCAAGCTCAGCGATGCGGACCAGCTCACAATTCAATGGATCCCGAGCGCCGGGTTCCAGGTCGAGTCGATCGCGTTCGGTGACGGCGTCGTGTGGGGTCTGGACGTGCTCGAAGGGCTGTTCCAGCCGGCGAATCGGCCGCCCGGCCTGGGCACGCCGCTCGGTGACCAGCTCGCGGTCGAAGATGCGCAGTTCGCATTTCAGATTCCCGAGGGAACGTTCCTGGATCCCGATGCTGCCGGCACCCTCACGCTCACCGCGATGCTCGAAGGCGGCGGGGCGCTCCCGGCATGGTTGGCGTTCGACGCGACGACGGGCGCGTTCACCGGGACACCGGAGAACGGCGATGTCGGCGCGGTCAGCGTCACCGTGACCGCCACGGACGTGGCCGGCGAAAGCGTATCGGACACCTTCGTGATCGACGTGCAGAACACCAACGACGCTCCGATGCTGGAGTCCCCCATCGGCAACCTGAGCGTATCCGAGGACAGCGCGTTCGAATTCGCGGTCCCGATGGGCACGTTCCGCGACGTCGACGCGGGCGACTCGCTCGCCTATGTCGCCACGCTCGATGGCGGGCGGGCGTTGCCGGGTTGGTTGCGGTTCGACCCGATCACCGCGACATTCAGCGGCACCCCCGGCAATGCGGATGTCGGATCATACTCCGTCCAGCTGCTGGCGATCGATGGTGCCGGGGCGAGTGCGCAGGACGTCATCACGCTATCGGTCCTCAACGTGAACGACGCGCCGACCCTGGACCTTCCTCTGGCGGACATCGAGCTCAAGGAAGGCCGGCCGCTCGATCTCGAGTTCGACCTCGCGACATTCTCGGACATCGATCCGGGCGACACGCTCGCCTACAGCATCGCGCTCTCCGACGGCGACGCGTTGCCCGCCTGGCTGACGTTCGATGCGACGACGCTGACGTTGACCGGCACACCGGGACGTTCGGACCTCGGCGCCATTTCGCTCCGCCTGACAGCCAGCGACTCCGAAGGCGCCTCCGTCTACGACGACTTCCTGATCACCGTGCACGCGGTTCCCGGCATGACGCTCATCGGCACCAAGTGGGATGACACGCTCGAAGGCGACGTGGGGGACGACACGCTCAGTGGTCGTGGCGGGCAAGACTGGTTGTTCGGGAGCGGCGGTGACGACACCTTCGTCTTCTCGCGCGACGCGACGTGGTCAGGGGGAGTCCGGCGCGTCAACCTGGAAACCGGCGAGGCGGTCGGTCTTTCCGGGCGCCGGCGCAGCTACGACATCTTCGACGGCGGCGATGGCGTCGACACCTTGATCGGGACCGGCGGCGCGGACGCCATCCTGCGTTTCGACTGGCTCTCCGCCCCGCTGGGCGTGAGCGAGCGGATCGTCGGCATCGAAGTGATCGACGCCGGGGGTGGCAGCGACTTCGTGGACCTGACCGGCCCCACGTCATACGGGCCGGTCACGGTCTATGGCGGCGCCGGAAGCGACGTCATCTGGTCGAGCGACGGCGACGACCTGCTCTACGGTGGGTCCGGCTACGATCGGATCCACGGCGGCGGCGGCAACGACTACATCGCGGGCGAGGGCGGCGGCGACTGGCTCTCCGGCGGCGCCGGCAACGACATCCTGGAAGGTGGCACTGGCGCCGACTGGCTCTTCGATTTCGAAGGCAGCAATCTGCTCTGGGGGCGGGGCGGGCACGACAGCCTGTACGACGGGAGCGGCAACGCATTGCTGATCGGGGGCGCCGGAAACGACCGCATCACGCTCGGTGGCGGTCGTGACGTGATCGCGTTCAATCGTGGCGACGGGCGGGACGTCGTGCGCGGTCCGGGCGAGGCGACGCTCTCGCTCGGCGGCGGGATCCGCCATGCGGATCTGGCGCTGCGCAAGGCCGGCGACCACCTGATCCTCGAGACGGGGAACGGCGAGCGGATCACGTTCAGCGACTGGTACGCCGACCCGCTCGCGCAGAGCGTGCTCGACATGCAGCTGGTCACCCAGGTCATGCAGGGCGAGGTGTCGGGCCGGGACGACGTGCTCGGCGATCAGCCGGTCGAGACGTTCGATTTCCGCGCGATCGTCGCAGCGTTCGACGAGGCGCGCGCCGCCAACTCGAATCTCGCACGCTGGCAGATGCTCGATGCGCTCTACGCGGCTGCACCCCGCGGCTTCGACAATCTGGCAGCCGGTGGCGATCTCGCCTACCAGTACGGCCTGCGCGGCACGCTCGCGGGAATCTCGGTCACCTCGGCACAGTCGGTCCTCAATAGCGCGCAGTTCGGATCGGCAGCGCAGCCTCTCAGCCCGTTCGGCGCGCTCGGCGAAGGAGCGGTCAAGCTCGGCTGACGCATTCGCGACGCCGAATCACGGTGCGCGTGGCGGATTTCGCGCCAGAGCGCGCCGCGCAAATTGAGCGACCAGGGGATTTAGGGTAGACTTCCCCATCCCGACTCCTGGTTTGTCGATGACCAAGTATGTGTTCGTGTCGGGCGGGGTGGTTTCCTCCCTGGGGAAGGGAATTGCTGCCGCGTCGCTAGCCGCGATTCTCGAATCCCGCGGCATCAAGGTCACCCTCCTCAAGCTCGATCCCTACATCAACGTCGATCCCGGCACGATGAGCCCCTTCCAGCACGGGGAGGTGTTCGTGACCGAGGACGGCGCCGAGACGGACCTCGATCTCGGGCACTACGAGCGCTTCCAGTCGAACAAGATGCGCCGGTGCAACAACTTCACCACCGGCCAGATCTACGAGAGCGTCATCAAGAAGGAGCGGCGCGGCGACTACCTGGGCCGCACGGTCCAGGTGATTCCGCACATCACCGACGAGATCAAGCTGTTCATCCAGCGCGGCGCGCAGGGCGCGGACGTCGCGATCGTGGAGATCGGCGGTACGGTCGGCGACATCGAGTCGCTGCCATTCCTCGAGGCCGTGCGCCAGATGCGGCTCGAGCTCGGGCAGCGGAACACGTGCTACCTGCACCTCACCCTGGTCCCGTACATCAAGTCGGCCGGGGAAATCAAGACCAAGCCCACCCAGCACTCGGTGAAGGAGCTGCGCGAGATCGGCATCCAGGCCGATGCGCTGCTCTGCCGCACCGACCGGCCGCTGCCGGACGAGGAGCGCCGCAAGATCGCGCTCTTCACGAACGTTCCGGTCGAGGCGGTCATCTCGGTCTGGGACGTGGATTCCATCTACAAGATCCCGGGCATGCTGCACCGTCAGATGCTCGATGAGATCGTCTGCCATCGGCTCGACATCATCGCCCGCGCGGCGGATCTTTCCACCTGGGACAAGCTGGTCTACGCCCTCGAGCATCCGCAGCACCAGGTCACGGTTGCGCTGGTCGGCAAGTACGTCGACCTGACCGAGTCGTACAAGTCGCTCTCCGAGGCGCTGATCCACGCCGGGATCCACACCCGCAGCCGGGTGAACATCCGGTATATCGATTCCGAGTCGATCGAGCGGGAGGGCGTGGGATTGTTGAAGGAGGTCGATGCCGTCCTGGTGCCCGGCGGGTTCGGCAAGCGCGGCGTCGAAGGCAAGATCAAGGCGATCGAGTTTGCGCGCGAGCAGGAAGTGCCCTATCTCGGGATCTGCCTCGGCATGCAGCTCGCAGTGATCGAGTATGCGCGCCACAAGGCCGGCATGCCCGGCGCGCACTCCACCGAATTCGACCCGGACACGCCGCATCCCGTGATCGCGCTGATCACGGAATGGATGGACAGCGCGGGCCGGCTCGAGCGGCGCGACGCGAACTCCGATCTCGGCGGAACCATGCGCCTCGGCGGGCAGGTCGCCGTGCTCGAGGAAGGCAGCCTGGTGCGCCAGATCTACGGCGCCGAGCAGGTCGTCGAACGGCATCGTCACCGCTACGAGGTGAACAATCAGCTCGCCGGCCAGCTCACCGCGGCGGGACTGCGGCTCTCGGCACGCTCGCCGAACGAGGAGCTCGCAGAAATGGTCGAGCTGCCCGGGCACCCCTGGTTCGTGGGATGCCAGTTCCACCCCGAATTCACCTCTTCGCCGCGCGTCGGGCATCCGCTCTTCAAGGCGTTCATCGAGGCGGCGATCGCGCGGCAGGCGAAGGACGCCAAGCAGGCTGTGGCGGCATGAGGCTCTGCGGCTTCGATATCGGACTCGATAAGCCTCTCTTCCTGATCGCCGGTCCCTGCGTCATCGAGTCGCGCCAACTCGCGCTCGACACGGCAGCCGAGCTGAAAAGCATCTGCGGCCAAGTCGGCGTGCCGTTCATCTTCAAGTCGTCTTTCGACAAGGCGAACCGGAGCTCCGGGCAGTCGTACCGCGGCCTCGGGATGGCGGAGGGGCTCGAGATCCTCGCGGAAGTCCGGCGCACCGTGGGCGTGCCGGTGCTGACCGACGTGCACGAGATCGAGCAGATCCCGGCCGTTGCCGCCGCGGTGGACGTGCTGCAGACGCCGGCGTTTCTGTGCCGGCAGACCGATTTCATCCACGCGGTCGCGAGCTCCGGCAAGCCGGTGAACATCAAGAAGGGTCAGTTCCTTTCTCCCTGGGAGATGCGAAACGTCGTCGAAAAGGCGCGCGAAGCGGCCAAGGCGGCGCATCCGGACGGTGGCGAGAACATCATGGTGTGCGAGCGCGGCGCGTCGTTCGGATACAACAATCTGATCTCCGACATGCGGTCGCTGGCGGTCATGCGCAATACGGGCGCGCCGGTCGTGTTCGACGCCACGCACTCGGTGCAGCTTCCCGGCGGGCAGGGGACCGCGAGCGGCGGGCAGCGCGAGTTCGTGCCGGTGCTCGCGCGCGCCGCCGTGGCTGCGGGAGTCTCGGGATTGTTCATGGAGACCCACCCGGATCCGGCACGCGCGCTCTCGGACGGACCGAACGCGTGGCCACTCGGCATGATGAAGGAGCTGCTGGTCACGCTCAAGGAGCTCGACGCCATGGTGAAGGGGCGCGGTTTCGTGGAAGAAAAACTGGCTTAGGACCATCTCGGGTATGCATCGTCGCGGAGAAGTTGGGATTTACAAGGGGCCTGCCCCTTGTTCGCATGGGGATATACAAGGGGGAATTTCCCCCTTGTTCGTTCAAGCGGCTTTTGGATTGCAGCGGCACCAGCGCTGTTTTCGTGGCTGTGTCTAGCTGAGGGTGATGATTCTATGAGCTCGATCGTTGATGTCGTGGCAAGAGAGATCCTGGACTCGCGCGGCAACCCCACCGTGGAGGCCGACGTGCTGCTCGAATCCGGCGTCATGGGCCGGGCTGCAGTGCCGTCGGGCGCCTCCACCGGATCGCGAGAGGCGGTCGAGCTCCGCGATGGCGACCGCCAGCGCTACGGCGGAAAGGGCGTTCTCAAGGCGGTCGAGAACATCAACACCGAAATCTCCGAGGCGATCATGGGTCTCGATGCCTCGGAGCAGAGTTTCATCGACGCGGCGCTGATCGAGCTCGACGGCACCGAGAACAAATCGCGGCTCGGCGCCAACGCGGTGCTCGCGGTCTCCATGGCCGTGGCCAAGGCTGCGGGAGAGGAGTCCGGGTTGCCGCTCTACCGGTATTTCGGCGGCTCGGGGGCCATGGCGATGCCGGTGCCGATGATGAACGTCATCAACGGCGGCGCGCATGCCAACAACAGCCTCGACGTCCAGGAGTTCATGATCATCCCGATTGGATTGCAGAGTTTCCGCGATGCGCTGCGCTGCGGCGCCGAGGTGTTCCACGCCTTGAAGAAGCTCATCGAGGACAAGGGGCTCTCCACGTCGGTCGGCGACGAAGGCGGTTTCGCTCCCAACCTCGCCTCCAATGGCGCGGCTCTCGATCTCATCATGCAGGCGATCGAGCGCGCGGGGTACATGCCGGGCGGCGACGTCGTGCTCGGACTCGACTGCGCGAGCTCCGAATTCTTCGATAGCGGCAAGTACAAGCTCGCCTCCGAGAAGCTCGATCTCTCCGCGGCGCAGCTCGTGGACTACCTCGCGGCGCTGACCGACAAGTATCCGATCATCAGCATCGAGGACGGCATGGCCGAGAGCGACTGGGACGGCTGGAAGCTCCTGACCGAGCGGCTCGGCAAGCGGGTGCAGCTCGTCGGCGACGACCTGTTCGTGACGAACGCCAGGATCATCAAGGAGGGTGTCAAGCTCGGCGTAGCGAACTCGGTGCTCATCAAGGTGAACCAGATCGGCACGCTGACCGAGACGTTCGCGGCGATAGAGGTCGCCAAGCGCTCGGGCTACACGGCGGTGATCTCGCACCGCTCGGGCGAGACCGAGGACACGACCATCGCGGATATCGCGGTCGGCTCCAACGCGATGCAAATCAAGACCGGATCGCTCTCGCGCTCCGACCGGATCGCGAAGTACAACCAGCTGCTGCGCATCGAGGAGGATCTCGGCGACGCAGTGAGCTACCCAGGCCGCGAGGCTTTTTACCAGCTGCGTTGAGAGTAGCTCGAGCATAGTCATACGGGGACCGACGCCGTTTGAAGCGCAGGGGAAAACCGCCCTATTACGAACAAGGGGAGAACGCCCCTTGTATATCCCCCAATCGGAACAAGGGGGCCAACCCCCTTGTAGATCCCCCTCGACGGCGACGCGGTAGCGAAAGGGAACGTTGATGCGGCTGCTGGGATACGCGCTGGCTGCGCTGACCATCCTGATCCAATACCCCTTGTGGTTCGGAAAGGGCGGGTGGCTGCGGGTCGCGGAGCTCGAGCGGGAGGTCCAGGCGCAGCGGGATCGCAACCACGGCCTGACGGCACGCAACGCGGTGATGGATGCCGAGGTGCGCGATCTGAAGCAGGGCCTCGAGGCAGTGGAGGAGCTCGCGCGCTTCGAGCTCGGCATGGTGCACAAGGACGAAGTCTTCTTCCAAATCGTGGAGCCGCGCGCCACGACCCGCTAGCGCCTGCGCGGGAACGGGCTAGTGCGCTGTTTCGATTAGGGAAACTCTGAATCTGGCGGCCCGGCTCGGACGCGCCCCTC
>JBFJOO010000114.1:0-12947 GCA_041617635.1 Burkholderiales bacterium
GCAAGAAGGAAGCCGAGGCGGCGGCGAAGAAGAAGCAGTGACGGTTGACGCACAGGCGCGGCCGTCCGCGGCGGCCGCGCTTTCGATCCGCAAGCTCGTCAAGGAATACGTCCGCGGCCGCCCCGTGCTGAAAGGGGTCGATCTGGAGGTCGGGTCGCGCGGCCTGACGGCGGTCATCGGCCCTTCGGGCACCGGCAAGTCGACGCTCATCCGCTGCATCAACCGGCTCGTTGAGCCGACCTCGGGCGAGATCCACTTCATGGGACAGGATCTCGTGCGCCTCGATCGCAAGGCGCTGCGCGAGGCGCGCTGCAACATCGGCATGGTCTTCCAGGAGTACAACCTGGTCGAGCGCCTGAGCGTGATGGAGAACCTGCTCAGCGGCCGGCTCGGCCACGTGCCGCCGTGGAAGGCATGGCTGCGACGGTTCCCCGGCGAGGATCTCGACCGGGCGTTCGATCTGCTCGAGCGCGTCGGACTTGCGACATTCGTCAACCAGCGCGCCGACAGCCTCTCGGGCGGACAGCGCCAGCGCGTGGGCATCGCACGCGCCCTCATGCAGCAGCCGCGGCTGCTCCTGGCCGACGAGCCCACTTCTTCGCTCGATCCGCGCACCTCGGTCGAGATCATGGCGCTGATCCAGGAGCTCGCCGCGGAGCGCGGCATCCCGGTCCTGGTGAACATGCACGACGTCGACCTCGCGCGGCGCGTCGCCGACCGGATCGTCGGCATGGCGGGCGGCGAGATCGTCTACGACGGCCTCGGCGCCGGGCTCACGCACGAGCGGCTGAAATCGATCTACGGAGGCAAAGACTGGCTCGCGCACTGACCGCCGCGCGGCGCGCGGCGTTTCCGCCCAACTGGTGGGCTCGCGCCGGATGGATCCTGCTGGCGGCGTATGTCGTGTACGCCGTCTCGCGGCTGGAGTTCACCTGGGCCCGGTTCGTGCTGGGGCTCGAGAACGGCGCGACCTTCATCGGTCGCATGCTGCCGCCGGTCATCGCGCAGCCCGACTCGCTGGTAAAGGGTCTGATCGAATCCCTGGAGATCGCGGTGCTCGCCTCGTTCGTGGGCATCGTGCTCGCGCTGCCGATCGGGCTCATCGCCGCACGCAACCTCATGCCGCCGTGGGCGAGCTGGCCCGCGCGCGCGCTAATTGCGCTCTGCCGCTCGTTCCATCCGGTCATCGTCGCGATCGTCGCGGTCAAGGCGGTCGGTTTCGGCGCGCTCGCCGGGATCATCGCGCTCATCATCGCGTCGGTCGGGTTCATCGGAAAGCTGTTTGCCGAGGCGATCGAGGAGATCTCGCCCAAGCAAGTGGAAGCGGTGCGCGCCACCGGGGCGCCGTTCGCGAACGTGCTCACCTACGGCGTCCTGCCGCAGGTGTTCACGCGCTTCATCGGTTTCGCGACCTACCAGCTCGATTCGAACCTGCGCAACTCGACCATGGTCGGCATCGTCGGCGCGGGCGGGATCGGTGGCACGCTGTTCGCGGCGTTCCAGCGCTTCGACTACGATTTCGTCTGCGCGATCCTGCTCTCGATCATCGCCATGATCTGGGTGGGCGAGGTCATCGCCGGGCAGGTGCGCAAGATCTTTCTCGAGCGCGGCCGGATGCAGGGCGAGTGAGCACAGTCCTCGCTTCGGCGGAGCGCAAGACCTGGCAACGGTTTTCGCCGGCGCAGCGCCTCGCGCGTTACGCGGTCTATTTCGCGATGGTGGCGGCGATCGTCGCCTCGCTGCGGACCGTCGAGGTCATCCCCGAGTTCCTGTACGACGCGCCGGCACAGGTGCAGGATCTCTTCGTGCGCATGTGGCCGGTCGCTTTCGACCACTATCCGGAGGGCGTCCACGACGCCCTAGTGGACACGCTGCACATCGCGACGCTGGGCACCATTCTCGGCGTCCTGATGGCCGTCCCGATCGGCGTGCTCGCGGCGCACAACCTCGTGCCGAGCACCTCGATCAACCTGTTCGCGAAGCTGCTGCTCGTCTCGAGCCGGTCGGTCAACTCGCTCGTGTGGGCGCTGCTCTTCGTCGCGGTGTTCGGACCGGGCCCGATCGCCGGGGTGTTCGCCATCGCGTTCCGCTCGATCGGTTTCGTCGGCAAGCTGTTCGGCGAGGCGTTGGAGGAGGCCGCCCCCGGACCCATCGAGGCGCTGCAGGCGTCCGGCGCGCCCTGGCTGAGCGTCTTTGCGATGGGCCACTGGCCGCAGGTGCTGCCCGCTTTCTGGTCGATCGTGCTCTTTCGCTGGGACATCAATGTCCGCGAGTCGGCGGTGCTCGGCCTGGTCGGCGCCGGGGGAATCGGCATGGCCCTCGATACGGCCATGAATCTCTTCCAGTGGGACCGGGTGGCGGTCATCCTGCTCGCGATCTTCGCCGTCGTCGTGGTGGCGGAGATCGGCGTCACCGCGATCCGCAAGCGCATCATCTGAACCCGTCCTGGCCGCGCTTCAGCGCGCCGCCGACCAGGGGATCTCCGCCGGGGCGAGGCAGACTTCGTCGTTGCACGCCTGTGCCCGGACCGCTCCCTGGACTCGCACCCCCAGCGCACCCTTCGGGAAAGTCGCAACGATGCGCACGCGGCCATCGTACAGATCCAGGCCCTCGGGTGCGAACGCCGGCCTGACGCGCTGCGCCTTCGGGTAGTCGATCCGCGTGGGCGTTGCACCCGCGATCGAGATCGACGTCGGAACCAGATAGTCGAACGTCGCGGGGTTGGCGTTGGTGTGGAAGCCTGCGGCGATGGTGAGCGTGACGACGAGCTTGTCATGCTCGGTGCTCCGGGCGATATGTGCTGCGACCTGGACGTAGTCGGCGGTGTCGAAAGAGGCTGCGGCGGGCGTCGCCTCGACCCGGGCGACCGCAACCAGCGTCGGCCATGTCGTGGGATCCGCGCCGACGCGCGGCGCCATCTGCCGGAGCAGACCGCGTGCGGCGCGCGCGAAACTGGCCTCCTCGTCCCCGAGACGTTGCAGGAGCGCGAACGCCGCACTCGTGCCGGAGGGGATGACCCGGTCACCTTCGTCCGGCGGGTCGATCAGCAGCGCGGCGCCATGCGGCGTGAGGGCGAGGCTGCCGTCGACCCGCCCGAACCGTTTCAGCATGGCGCTTGCAATGGCTCGCGCCCGTGCGCCCCAGACGGTGTCGCCCGTTGCATCGCGCAGCGCGAGGAACCCGACGCCGAGAAGCGCGTAGTCGTCGAGGAATCCGGCGCCTCGGGCCACCCCGCGATACACCTGGTGCTTGAGCTCTCCGGTGGAAGCATCGAATGCCGTGTCCCACATGCGGGTGCCGGCGCGCGTCGCCCATACGACGTAGTCGCGGCGCGCCAGGATCCGGCCGCTCCGTGCGAGTGCGTCGATCGCGAGGCCGTTCAGGGCGACGATCATCTTCTCGTCGCGCGCCGGCTGCTCGCGCTGCGCACGCGCTGCCGCGAGCTTCGCGCGTAGGGGGGCGAGCGTCTCGAGCGCGCCTTGCCAATCGCGACCCGCGAGCCGTGAAAGCTCGGGCGGCAGCGGGACGCGGATGCGCAGGACGCCCGGCTCGATGCCCTCGAGAAACAGCTCCGCCGGACGCTGCGGCATCGGCGTCAGCGAATACACCGCGAAGAACCGCTGCGCATCGCGCTCGCCGAGCACGGATCTGATCTGCTGCTCGGTCCACTGGTAGCTCAGGCCTTCCTCCTCGCCGACCAGCGCGTCCTCGGCCGTGTAGAAGCCGCCGCGTGCATCCATCATGCGGCGCTCGAGGTATTCCGCCGTCTCGATCGCCAGGAATCGATAGCGCGTGTTGCGGGTGAGCGCGTAGGTCTCGGCGTACAGCCGCAGGAGCTGCGCATTGTTGTAGAGCATCTTCTCGAAGTGCGGGATCGACCAGGTGGGCTCCACGGTGTAGCGATGGAACCCGCCCCCGAGATGATCGTGGATGCCACCGAAACCGATCGCATCCAGGGCGCGCGTGAGCGCTTCGAGCGATCGCGCATCGCCGCTCGCGCGATAGTCGGCGAGCAGGAGCCCGAGCATCGGCTCCTGCGGAAACTTCGACCCGCGCCCGCCGATGATTCCGCCGTGCACGGTGTCGAACTCCGTCAGGATGCGATCGCGGGCGGTGGAACGCCATTGCAGCGGTGCCACCGGCGCGACCCCGGCGCCGGGTGCGCGCGCCTGGCGTTCCTGCAGTGCGGCCGCGACGAGCGCCGCACGCGTCCGCACCTCTTCCGGGCTCTTTACCCACGCCTCATGGATCGTGGCCAACACCCGCGGAAATCCGGGCCGCCCGACGTCGTCGTCCTTCGGTGGGAAATAGCTGCCGGCGAAGAACGGCTTGCCGTCCGGGGTCAGGAACAGGTTGTTCGGCCATCCGCCATCGCCGGTAAGCAGCTGCCGCGCGAGCATGAAGATGGCGTCGAGATCGGGCCGCTCCTCCCGGTCGACCTTCACGTTGATGAACCACTTGTTCATCAGCTTGGCGATCGCAGGGTCGCGGTACAGGGTCCGCTCGGCGACGTGGCACCAGTAACAAGTGCTGTAGCCGATCGACACGAAGATCGGCTTGCCCTCGCGCCGGGCGGCCTCGAGCGCCTCGGGTCCCCACGGATACCAGTCGACCGGATTGTGCGCGTGCAGCAGCAGGTAGGGATTGGCCGAATCGATCAGCCGGTTGGCGGGCCGATCCGTGGCGGCTGCGACCGGATCCGCGAGTGGCGGCCAGACGACGGCCAGCAAGCCGAGCAGTGCGGCAAGCAGGGTGAGCTTTCGTGACGCCGGGACCATCTTCGTATGTTACGAGCGAAGGCGGTGGGTGGTTGCCGCGGCGCGACAGCGGACGCCGCTGGGTAGAGGATGGGCGGCCCGCCCTCGGGGCATGTCAGCGTGCGGGCGCACGTCCGCACGCCATGCGATCGGTTACGTCCCGCGGTACAGGGTGACGACGGCAGCGCCGCCCAGGCCGAGATTGTGCTGCAGCGCCACGCGCGCGCCCTCGACCTGGCGCTTGTCGGCGCTGCCGCGCAGCTGGTTGACGAGCTCGTAGCACTGGGCGAGGCCGGTTGCGCCCAGCGGATGGCCCTTGGAAAGCAACCCGCCGGACGGGTTCGTCACGTACTTGCCGCCATAGCTGTTGTCGCCGTCCGCAACGAACTTCGCGCCGCCGCCCTCCGGGCACAGGCCGAGCGCCTCGTAGGTGATCAGCTCGTTCTGCGCGAAGCAGTCGTGCAGCTCGACGACGTCCACGTCTTCCGGCCCGACGGCTGCGGCCTCGTAGACCTGCTGCGCGGCCGATTTCGCCATGTCGTAGCCCACCACCCGCATCATGTCGTGCGCGGCGAACGTGCTCGTGCCATCGGTCGTCATCGCCTGCGCGTCGATCCACACCCGCGTCGATAGCCCGCGTCGTTTCGCGAACGCCTCTGAGACCAGGATCGCCGCGGCGCCGCCGCAGGTCGGCGGGCACGCCATCAGGCGCGTCATCGCGCCGGGCATGATCACCGGTGCGGCGAGCACCTCTTCGGCGGTCACTTCGCGACGGAAAAGGGCGAGCGGGTTGTTGACCGCGTGCCGGCTCGCTTTGGCACGCACGCTTGCGAACGTGCCGAGCCCGGTGCCGTACTTCTCCATGTGCGCGAGCCCTGCGCCGCCGAAATAGCGGATCGCTAGCGGTACGTCCGGCTGTCCGACGAGCGCGTCGGTCGCGCGGTCGAAGACGTCGAAAGGACTCGGACGATCCGTGAAGTGCACGCCGACGGCGCCGGGTGCCATCTGCTCGAAGCCCACCGCCAGCGCGCAGTCGACCGCGCCGCTTTCGACGGCCTGGCGCGCGAGATAAAGCGCCGTCGAGCCGGTCGAGCAGTTGTTGTTGACGTTCACGATCGGGATGCCGGTCATGCCGACCTCGTATAGCGCCTTCTGCCCGCTGGTCGAGTCGCCGTAGACGTAGCCGACGTACGCCTGCTGAACGTCCGCGTAGTCGACGCTTGCGTCGGCGAGCGCTGCCCGCGCCGCCTGCGCGCCCATCACGTCGTAGGGCTCGCTCGCACCCGGCTTGGTGAACGGGATCATGCCGACGCCCGCGACGAAAACTTTGCGTGCCGCTTTGTTCGCCATGGGAACGCTCCTTCGTCTGGCCGGCCCTGTCTCGCCGAGGCCGCAACCCCCCGATCTTACCGCTCGGCGCGATCTGCCGCGCACGCAGCGTGGTACCGCAGCACTATCTTTTCCCGGCGGAGCATAGTAAACACGCTGCAATGCATTGCGCGCGGCGCGAGCCGTCCTACCGGAGCGGAAAGCGATGGAAACGGAAATCGACCTGCAGGAAAAACAGCCGGAAACCTGGGAGATGCTCGCCAAGCTCGCCGCCGCGGGCGACGCGAAGGGCCTCGAGGCCTATGTCGATCGCATCGGACCGAGCGAGGCGTTCCGCGCGATCCTGCGCCTTGAGCCCGACGAGCGGGAGCAGGTGCTGACGACCCTCTCGCCGCAGGAGGCGGCGGATCTCATCGAGGAAATCCCCGACGAGCACGCCTCCGACCTGATTGAGCAGCTTCCAGCCAAGGAGGCGGCCTCGATCATCAGCGAGATGGACGTCGACGACCAGGTCGACGTGATCGCCGACATGCGCGAGACCGACGCCGAGGCGATTCTCGCCGAGATGGCGCCCGAGGACGCCGCCGACGTCCGGCGGCTGATCCGGTACGACCCGGATGTCGCCGGGGGGCTGATGTCGACCGACTACCTCGCGTACGGCGAGACCGCCTTGGTCGGGGACGTCATCGACGACCTCAGCAAGCGCGCCGAAGAGCGTGAGGAGGCCGAGCACGAAGCGCACGTCTACGTCGTGTCCGCGTCAGGCAAGCTCCTGGGCGTGCTGGATTTGCGCGACCTGGTGCTGGCCCGGCGCACCACGCCGCTCGCCTCGATCCTCAAGTCCTCGCTCTTCGTGCGCGCCGAGGCGACGCTGGACGAGCTGGAGACGTTCTTCGAGCGCTATGCCTTCCATGCCGTGCCGGTCGTCGACGAGCGCCAGGGGCTCGTTGGCGTGGTGGGCCGCGACGAGGTGGCCGAAGCCATCGCGAACCGCGCCGATGCGGAGTTCCTCAAATCGAAGGGCATCATCGGCGGCGACGAGATCCGCTCGCTGCCGGTGCTGACCCGCTCGCGGCGCCGCCTCTCCTGGCTCAGCCTGAACATCGTGCTGAACATCATCGCGGCGAGCGTCATCACGCTCTACTTCGACACGCTGAGCGCGGTCATCGCGCTCGCGGTGTTCCTCCCCATCGTCTCGGACATGAGCGGCTGCTCGGGCAACCAGGCCGTCGCAGTCAGCATGCGCGAGCTCGCCCTCGGGATCGTCAAGCCGTTCGAGGTGCTGCGCGTCTGGATCCAGGAGATCAAGGTCGGCGTCCTGAACGGCGTCGCGCTCGGAATCCTGCTCGGATTCGCGGCCTGGCTCTGGAAAGGCAACGCCTGGCTGGGCGTGGTCGTGGGCGGTGCGCTCGCCATCAACACGATGGTGGCGGTGTCGCTCGGCGGCACCGTGCCGCTCATGCTCAAGCGCATGGGCATCGATCCGGCGATCGCATCCGGCCCGATCCTCACCACGGTCACCGACATGTGCGGCTTCTTCCTGGTGCTGAGCCTGGCGACGTTGATGCTGCCGCGGCTCGTCGGGGTCTGACGCGCGCGCCTACTTGCCGCGATCGTGCGGCCGGGTGAAATCGAGCGCCGGCCCCACCGGCACGATGCGCGTCGGGTTGATGTTCTCGTGGCTCATATAGTAGTGCCGCTTGTAATGCGCGATGTCGACGGTCTCGGCCACCCCCGGCACCTGGTAGAGCTCGCGCAGGTAGTTCGAGAGATTGTGGTAGTCGTCGATGCGACGCAGGTTGCACTTGAAGTGCCCGTAGTACACCGCGTCGAAGCGGATCAGCGTCGGGAAGATCCGCCAGTCCGCCTCCGTGATCACGTCGCCTGCCAGGTAGCGCTGGCGCGCGAGCCGCGCCTCGAGCTGGTCCAGCGCACCGAAGAGACGTTCGAACGCGCGCTCGTAGGCGGCTTGCGTCGTGGCGAATCCACACCGGTAGACGCCGTTGTTGACGCACTCGTAGACGAGCTCGTTCACCGAGTCGATCTCGCCCCGCAGACGCTCCGGGTAGTAGTCGGTCCGGTCGTCGGTGAAGGCCGCGAACTCGGTGTTGAGCATTCGGATGATCTCGGAGGACTCGTTGTTCACGATCGTCTTGCGCGGCCTGTCCCACAGCACCGGCACTGTCACCCGCCCCGAGTAATCGGGTCGGGCGAGCGTGTAGACCTGGTGCATGTGGTGGAAGCCGTTGACATGATCGGGCCACTCGGCGTCGAACGCCCAGCCCTCGGGCGTCGACACGGGGGCGACGATCGAGAGCGAGATGACTTTCTCCAGCTTCTTCAGCTTGCGGAAGATCAGGGTGCGGTGCGCCCAGGGGCACCCTAGCGCGACGTAGAGGTGATACCGACCCGATTCCGCCCGGTAGCCGCTCGAGCCGTCCGCCGTGACACGGTCGCGAAGCTGCGCCGCCTGCCGCTTGAACTCGCCGCTCGCGTCCGTCGGGCGCGGCCCGTCGATCCATTTGCCGTTCTGTAGGTAACCCATTGCCGGATGCTTTCCTCTGGTTGCCGGGCCGGGGCACCTGCCGCGCCTGCCCGTGGTGGTTCAGTATTGCACTTTGGCGCGCCGTGCCTTGACCTGCCCGCGCCGCGTCTTGCCCTCGAGGCGCCGTTGCCGGGAGCCGAGCGTCGGCCGTGTCGGCTTGCGCTTCTTGCGCGTCACGGTGACGCGGCGGATGAGCTCGCGCAGCCGCTCGAGCGCGTCCTCGCGATTGCGCTCCAGGCTGCGAAACTGCTGCGCCTTGATCACGACCACGCCCTCGCGCGTGATGCGCTGATCGCCGAGCTTGAGCAGGCGTTCCTTGTAGAGCTCCGGCAGCGACGACGCGGCGATGTCGAAGCGCAGGTGCACGGCGTTCGACACCTTGTTGACGTTCTGGCCGCCTGCGCCCTGCGCGCGGATCGCGCTGATCCGGATGTCGGCGTCCGGGATCGTCACGCTGTGGGAGATCTGGAGCATCGTCACGTATCGGCGCCCGCGCCCGGCCCGCCCGCTCCTCTCATACCACACCAGGGGCCAGGATTGACAGGCAGCCGGGCCCGGCTTATCTTCAACCGAATGGTTGAATATCGTCCCGCCGTGAGCGACCCGGGACTCGATGCCGTCTTCGCTGCAGTGGCCGATCCGACGCGCCGGGCGATTCTCGCGCGGCTGCGCGCCGGGGACGCCGGCGTGAGCGAGATCGCCGAGCCGTTCGCGATGTCGCTCAACGCGGTCTCCAAGCACCTGATGGTGCTCGAGCGGGCCGGGCTGGTGCGGCGCGAGCGCGTGGGGCGCGAGCACCGGCTGTCGCTCGAGCCGGCGCCGCTCGCCGGCGCGCGCGACTGGCTCGACCATTACCGGCAATTCTGGGAGGGGCGGCTCGATGCTCTGGAGCGGCACCTCGCGCAGACGCGCTTGCGCCCGAGATCGCCGCAGCGCAGGAGAAATCGATGAGCACCGACAGCCGCAAGGCCAACCGGCTGGTGATCCGCCGGACGATAGCCGCGCCGCCCGAGGCGATCTTCGCCGCGTGGACCGACGCGCGCGGCATGCAGGAGTGGATGCGGCCGGGCGACATGCTGCGCGCCGAAGTGGCGCTCGACGTGCACGTCGGCGGCAAGTTCCGCATCGTCATGCACGGCCGCGAGGGGCGCTACGAGCACACTGGCGAATATCGCGTCGTGGATCCACCGAAGCGGCTTGCATTCACCTGGGTCTCGGCGAACACTCAGGGCCGGGTCACGCTCGTCACGATCGATCTGCGCCCCGCGGGCCCGGGCACCGAGCTCGTGCTGACGCACGAGGATCTTCCGGATCAGGTCGCCGTCGAACGTCATTCAGGCGGGTGGGGACGGATTCTCGAGCTGCTTGGAGAACGCCTGGCCGGCTGAGCGCCGGCTTCGTCCGCAGCACATAAGGAGGAGAAACGCATGAACGCAGTCAACTGGTTCCAGATCCCGGCCGCCGATTTCGCGCGCGCGCAGAAGTTCTATGGCGCGGTGCTCGGGTCGAAGTTCAGCGACCAATCGAACGCAATGGGCAAACACGCCTTCTTCATGCACGGCGACGAATTCGCGGGCGGCGAAGTCGTCCAGGGTCAGGGCCTTGCACCTTCCGACAAGGGCGTGATGCTCTACCTCAACGCTCCCGAGGGAGTCGATGCAGCGCTCGCGAAAGTGCCGGCCGCGGGTGGCAAGGTCGTGATGCCGCGAACCGACATCAGCCCGCACGGCTTCATCGCCTGGCTGCGCGACACCGAGGGCAATACGGTCGGTCTGCATAGCATGACCGCGTAGTCCCGAAGCAGCGGCCGCACGCAGTCTGCGGCCTGTGCCGCCCCTATCGACGCGCCGCGCGGCTTGCGCGACAATCGACGCGCTCGCGTAGCGTTTCGACATGGCGCCGATGCGCGGCGCTCGGGAGGAGGCGGCAATGAATGCAAGCGGCAAGCGGTTCAGCATCAGCCATCGCACCACGTCGAAGTTCAAGGGCGGGTTGCGCGGCTACTTCGAGTATCGCGATCTCGGCATCAAGCGTGCGACGCGCGGCAAGGTCGTGGCGCACGTGATCCGCGCCCGGCCGAAGAAAGCGCCGCACGGGCAGTGGCACCGGCACGACTGCGCGATCCAGTTCGTCTATGTGCTCAAGGGCTGGGCCGATTTCGAGTACGAGGGCGTCGGCAAGGTGCGCGTCCGGGCGGGAACCTGCTTCTACCAGCCGCCGAACATCCGCCACCGGGAGCTCCGGCACTCGAAGGATCTCGAGATGCTCGAGGTCGTGTCGCCGGGAAAGTTCGACACCCACATGGCAGAGGCCCCGGCCGCGAAGCGGGCCCGCAAGCGCGTCCGCTGAGCGGGCGGGATTGAACCACGGCGCGGCGCCGCAGTCAGAGCGTTTTTCGAGGCGCGCGAAAGGAGGCTCGCGCATGCCGACCAAGGATGGACGTCCCGACAATACGCGGCTCGACCGGGTCGTCGCCGAGGCGCGGCGCAATCGCGCCGCGCGCGAGAGCACCTACCGCGAGCAGGCGCTCAAGCTCTACCCGTGGGTATGCGGTCGCTGCGGGCGCGAGTTCACCCAAGCGAACGTGCGGGAGCTCACCGTGCACCACCGCGACCACGATCACGACAACAACCCGCCGAACGGCAGCAACTGGGAGCTCCTCTGCATCTACTGCCACGAGAACGAGCATGCGCGCCAGCTCGACGCGGCGGGGCGTGCCGCCGCGTCGCAAGGCGCCAGCACGTCGCCATCCACGCACCGCCCGTTCGCCGACCTCGCCGAGCGCCTGAAGCGCAAGTAAGGGAAGAAAGTGGAAGGGCAGCGAGGCAGGCGCTCTTAGCGGGAAGGAGGGTAACGGGAGGGAACCAGCCGGTTCCCTCCTGTTCGTGACCTTTCCCCCCACGCGCTGCGAAGCACGAGCCCGTTCTTCAACTACGCGGGTTGCCTCTCGACGGGCAGTCCGGCGTCGGTCCAGGCGAGCATGCCGCCCTTCATGTTGAAGACCTGCTCGAATCCCATGCTCGTGAGGATCGCCGCCGCGGTGGTGCTGCGCACCCCCGAGCGGCACACCGCGATGACCCGATGCTGCTTGAGGGACTCGAGCTCGTCCGCGCGGCGCGCAAGCTCCCGGAGCGGAACGAGCTTGCTGCCCGGGATATGCCCGAGCTGCCCGGTGAACTCGTCGGGCTCCCGCACATCCAGGATCACGAGGCTCGCGGACCCGGACCCGAACCCCTGAACCTCCTGCGGCGCGAGCTGCCGCACCTCGTTCAGCTGCGCGAGCGTCGGAAACTTGAGCGCATCGTCGTCGATGGCCGTCTGGTTGGGCTGCAACACCTCCTGGATCTGGGTGGGCAGCGGGAGGCCGAGGTTCTCCATCAGCTCGATGTAGTCGGCGCGCGACTTGCCGGCGAGCCGCGGATTGAGGCGCTTCTCCGCGCCGATCGTCGATTCCGTGTTGCCGCGGTAGTCGTGTGCGGGCAGCACGATCGTGGCATCGGGCAGCGCGAACAGCTTTCCCGTGATGCTGTCGTACTGCGCGCCCGGATCGCCGCCGGCGAAGTCCGCACGCCCCGTGCCGCGAATGAGCAGCGTATCGCCCGTGAACACCCGGCCGTCGACGTGGACGCACATGCTGTCGGGCGTGTGACCGGGTGTCGCGATGATCTCGAGCGACAGCTCGCCGATGAAAAGCGTGTCCCCGTCGGTGACATGTCGCCTGACCCGCGGGGCCGGCGCTTCCCGGTGCATCACGACCTCGGCCCCGGTGAGCTCCTGCAGGTCGAAGCTCGCCGTCCGATGATCGGCGTGAGTGTGGGTGTCGATGACGATCGCGAGCCGCAAGCCGTGGTACGCAAGCAGCGCCAGATACCGGTCCATGTGCTCGCGCACCGGATCGATGAGCGTGGCGTTGCGTGTCGTCTCGCAAGCCACCAGATAGGTCTTGCACTTGCCCCGATTCAGTTCCTTGACCAACATGCCGCGTGTCTCCTTTCAGTCCGACGCGATCGCGGACACTGGATCATCGCTGCCGGCGCACCACATCCGAAGCCGGCGCGCTCGCCGCCGGCCCGACCTTGGAGTATCGTATACCGCGTGGGGAGGAAAGGGCGGCGCGATCCACTTGCGCCGCCAGCGGAGTCATGATCCCTCCCCGGTTCGCCGCTGGTCAAGGCGGTAGCGGTGTCGCGGAGGCGGTCGGGGTGCTGGCTCCAGATCATGGACTCGATCTTGTACGGCTGCGGGCCGGCTACCGCGCGCGCGCGTTCCGGCCGGTCGACGTCGTCGAGGGCGTGCTCGATCGCATTGCGCGCCGC
>JBFJOO010000115.1:0-12822 GCA_041617635.1 Burkholderiales bacterium
GACCGGGCACGGCGGCGGGCCCGCGCCGGTTGCGCCGCGATCGACCGGCATGGCGCTCGCGGCGGCCCCGCAGGCCAACCTGGCGCTCGTGTCGGTGCCCGGCGAGTACGCGGCGCCGGAAGCGATGAAGGCGCTCAGGCTCGGGCTCAACGTGATGCTCTTCAGCGACGGCGTCTCGGTCGAAGACGAAGTGGCGATGAAGTCCCTTGCGCAGGCGCGCGATCTCCTGGTGATGGGCCCGGACTGCGGGACCGCCATCCTGAACGGCGTGCCGCTCGCTTTCGCGAATGTCGTCCGCCGCGGCGCGATCGGCTGCGTAGGCGCATCCGGGACCGGACTCCAGCAGATCACGTCGCTCATCGATCGCTTCGGGCAGGGCGTGTCGCATGCGATCGGCACGGGCGGCCGCGATCTTGCCGAGGCGGTGGGCGGGGTCACCATGCTCGGGGGAATGCGTTTGCTCGCGGCCGACCGGGGCACGCGGGTGCTGGTACTCGTCTCCAAGCCGCCCGCCCAGACGGTCGCACAGCGGGTTCTCGCCGCCGCGCGCAAGATCCGCAAACCCGTAGTCGTGTGCTTTGTCGGGGCCGAGCCGCCCGCCGCGAAAGACGGGAACCTGCATTTCGCGCGGACACTCGAGGATGCCGCGCGCGTCGCCGCGTCGCTCGCCGCAGGACGGGCGCCCGCGCGGCGCGCCGCCACGCGAGCGCCGTCCGTGTCCGCGCGGCTCGCACGCGGCCAGCGGTTCGTCCGGGGACTCTACAGCGGCGGAACGTTCGCCTACGAAGCTTCCTGGCTGCTCGGGGATGCGCTCGGGGAGGAAGTCTGGTCGAACGCGCCGGTGCAGAAAAAGTATGCGTTACGCGACCCCTGGTCAAGTGACGGTCACACCGTCATCGACCTGGGCGCGGACGAGTTCACGCGCGGCCGGCCGCACCCGATGATCGATCACCGCCTGCGAAACGAGCGGATGCTGCGCGAGGCGGAAGACCCCGAGGTCGCGGTCATTCTGCTCGATGTCGTGCTGGGCCATGGCTCGCACCCGGACCCGGCCGGCGAGATCGTGCCCGCGATTCGCGCCGCCGAAGCCGCTGCCAAGCGGCGCCGGCGGCGCATCGCCTTCGTCGCGTTCGTCTGCGGCACCGCGGGCGATCCGCAGGATCTCGCGCGTCAGGAGTCGACGCTGCGCGCGGCGGGGGTGGCACTCGGCACGAGCAACGCGGACGCGGTGCGCATCGCCGCGGCAATCGCGCGGCGCGGCGCGCCGGCGGCGCGCAGCCGGACGGCGAAACGGTCGACGAAACGGCCGACGAAACGGTCGACGAAGAGGCGGAGCAAACCATGAGCGCGCTGCTGAGCACCCCTCTGTCGGTCGTCAATCTCGGGATCGACGATTTCGCCGATCCGATTGCCGCGGCGGGCGCGGCGGTCACGCGCGTGCAATGGTCACCGCCGGCGGGCGGCGATGCGGCTGTCAACCGCGCGCTCGCGAACCTCGTCGGCAATCCGGTCGTCGAGGAGGCGAACCGGCAGGCGTTCGCCGCGTATTCGGATGCGGAGCCGGTTCTCGAGGGCATCGGCGTCGCGCGCGAGGCCATTCGCGGCATGGGGAGCCGCACGCTGCTGCATTCCGGGCCGCCGATCGTCTGGGAGAAGATGTGCGGGCCGATGCAGGGTGCCGTGATCGGCGCCGCGATACTTGAAGGCTGGGCGAGCGACGCTGAAGAGGCGCGTGCGCTGGCCGACCGTGGCGAGATCCGCTTTGCACCGTGTCATCACCACGGCGCAGTCGGACCCATGGCCGGTGTGATCAGCCCGTCCATGCCGGTCTGGATCGTGCGCAATGCGCGTCACGGCAACCTGACCTACAGCAATCTCAACGAGGGGCTCGGCAAGGTGCTGCGCTACGGCGCGAACAGCCCCGAGGTCCTCGACCGGCTGCGCTGGATGGCCACGCAACTCGCGCCGGTGCTCGAGGCGGCCTTGCGGGCGATCGGGCCGATCGAGTTGAAGCCGCTGATGGCGCGCGCGCTCCACATGGGCGACGAGATGCACAATCGCAACACCGCCGCGAGCGGTCTGCTCATGAAGCAGCTGGTGCTCGGCGCGCTGAAGGCCGGGGTCGCTGCGCGGGACGCTGCGGACGCGCTGGAGTTCGTGGTCGGCAACGATTTCTTCTTTCTCAACGTGAGCATGGCGGCATGCAAGAACATGCTCGACGCGGCGCGCGGAGTGCCGGGAAGCAGCATGGTCACGACGATGGCGCGCAACGGCGTCGAGTTCGGCATCCGGGTGAGCGGGACGGGCGACACCTGGTTCACCGCGCCCGCACCGATGGTGGAGGGGCTGTACTTCTCGGGGTACACGCGCGCCGACGCGGCGCGTGACATCGGGGACAGCGCCATCACCGAGACCGCGGGGATAGGCGGGTTCGCGATGGCTGCCGCGCCGGCGATCGTGCAGTTCGTGGGCGGCACCCCTCAGCTGGCGCTTGCGAACACGATGGAGATGCTGAACATCACGCTTGGGCAGAACGCTTCCTTCACGTTGCCGCAGCTCGACTTCGCCGGCACGCCGGCCGGCATCGACGTGCGCAAGGTCGTGGACACGGGCATCTGCCCCGCGATCAACACCGGGATCGCGCACCGGGAGCCGGGCGTGGGCCAGGTGGGCGCCGGTCTGACGCGCGCTCCGGCCGAATGCTTCACCCAGGCCGTCGTCGCGCTCGTGGGCCTCGTCCAGGGCGCCGCACCGCGCTAAGCTGAGTGCGCGCAACGAGTCAGGCCGCTTCGTCCCAGGCGAGCGAGCGATAGTCGAAGCCGTTCTCGATCGTTGGCTTCACGATCTCGAAGTAGGGCGAAATGTCGAAATCGCGCGGCGCGAAGAGGCTGTGGTGCCGGATCCGGTAGATCTCCGCGTAGCAGTCGGCACTCGCCGGATCGTCGGACCACTCGCGCCGCACCTCGGGCAGGATGGGGAAGCGTATCGACTGGAACGCCTGCGCGATGAGCGTGGAGCAGATCGCACGGGTCGGATCACCGCTGCCGAGCGCCAGCAGACGTCGTCGAAATCGCGTCGGAACGGGCGGCGTCGGCAGTAGATAGCGCGCGAGGTCGACGACGTTCTTCAGATCGTACTGCTGGCCAAGCCGGTCCACGACGTACTGAACCACGCGCTTGCGATCGTCGTCGCTCAGACCCACCGCGCGGCAAATCCTGGTATGCAGGTGCGCGTAGTGCGCGAGCGTCACCGCGCGCACGCCTTCCTGCAAATCGGCCTCGACCAGCACGCGGGGCACCTCCCACGCCGCGCGCGCGGGGAGCGCATCGCCGACATAGATCGCGGCATGCGACCAGGTCGACTGGGTCAGGTACTTGATCGCGACGCTGATGCGAGCGTTGCCCTCGACGAGCAGCACATCGCCGGGGCGCAGCGTGGCGGCGAGCTGCTCCTGGGTGGCGGTCGCGATCTGGGTCGTTTGCGGGACCTGCTTCATCAGGAACCGCGCCAGCCTGTGGCCTGCGACATCGGCTATCCAGCCCATCGACTCACCCTCCTGGCCCGAGATACGCGCGCAGGCGCCACGACGATGCGCGACGCATGCAGAATTTCAGGGCTCGACCGGCGTCGGGGTCGGCAGCGGAAGGCCCCTCTCGCGGAGCGCCTCGCGCAGCCGGTCCGGATAGTCCGAAATGATGCCGTCTACGCCCAAGTCGATCAAGCCGGCCATCGCTGCAGGATCGTTGACGGTCCACGGGATCACCTTCAGCCCCAGCCCTTGCGCTTCGGCCAGCAATGCGGGCGTCAGCTCGCCGTAGTGCGGCGACCAGACCTTCCCGCCGGCTGCCTTCACCATTCCCGGCACGGAGCCGTGGTCGCGGTAGCGCATTCCGGCCGTCCACGGCGAACCGTCGGCGCCGGCACGAATGTTGTCCTCGCCCGCCTGCTGGACGGTGAGATAGACAGTGGCGATCTCCGGCGCCTCGGCCTGCACGATCTTGAGCGGGCGCCAGTCGAACGACTGGATCGTGGTGCGCGCGGCGACGCCGTGCTCGCGCACGACCGCGATCAAACTGCGCGCGAACGCTTCCGGGCCGGCAGTCTCCGCGGGCCGGGTGGGGTCGATCTTGGTCTCGATGTTGAAGCGCACGGCCCGATTGCCCGCGCGCCGCGCGAGCTCGAAGACTTCCGCGAGGCGCGGAATCCGCGCGCCGTCGGTTCCCTGCTGCGCCGGGAAGCGCCGCGCATAGTCGGTACCCGGGCGGATGCGCCCGACGTCGAAGCGGGCCAGCGCCGCGAAATCCAGCGCGTGGATGAGCGGCGCGTCCGACAGCCATTGTCCATCTGGACCTCGCGTGATGGCGGGGTCGAGCGCGCGATTGTGGCTGACCACCACGACGCCATCCCGCGTCAGCCCACAGTCCAGCTCGAGCGTGGTGACGCCGATCGTGAGCGCGCGCGCGAACGAGACGAGCGTGTTCTCCGGCGCGAGTCCGCGCGCGCCGCGGTGGCCCTGCAGATCAAACGCCGCGGCGTGCGCCATCGCTAGAAGCAGCATCAGCAGAATTCCGAGCCGCGTTCCGTGTCGCCGCATGAGATAGAATCCGTTTCCGACTACTGCCCCCGCCGGGGCGAGTTCTCCGCATGGTGAAAGTCTACTCGATCGACGGAGTCGTGCCGGTGGTCCACCCGACCGCGTACGTGCATCCGTCCGCGGTGCTGATCGGCGACGTGATCGTCGGCCCCGGCGTCTACGTCGGTCCGTGCGCGTCCCTGCGCGGCGACTTCGGCCGGCTGGTGATCGAGCGCGGTGCGAACGTCCAGGACTGCTGCATCATCCACGGCTTTCCCGCCAAGGACACGGTGATCGGCGAGGACGGACACATCGGGCACGGCGCGGTCATCCACGGTGGGACGATCGAGCGCAATGCGATGGTCGGCATCCACGCAGTCGTGAACGACAATGCGGTGATCGGGGAGTCCGCGATCGTGGCGGCACTCGCCTTCGTCAAGGCGGAGATGGTCGTGCCCCCGCGCACGCTGGCTGCGGGCATTCCGGCGAAAGTCCGCCGGGAGCTGACCGAGGCGGAGCTCGCGTGGAAGCGGGACGCGACCGCGCTTTACCAGGACCTGACGGTGCGGTGCCTGGCGACCATGATCGAGACCGAGGCGCTGGCCGAGATCCCTGCGGATCGCAAGCGGCTCGCGCTGCCCGACGTCATGCCCCTCTCCGAGTACAAGCGGGCGACAGAGGAACGATGAAGCGCGCAGCGCGGGGCGATTCATGAGCGATTCATTTGCCACGCGGCTGCGCCGCGGCGACCGGATGATCGGCGCGTTCGTCACGCTTCCGGCCCTCGAGGTCGCCGAGGTGATGTCCGCCGTGGGGCTCGACTGGCTGCTCATCGACTGCGAGCATGCGCCGCTCGACGCGCTCTGGGCGCAGCGCTTGCTGCAGGCCGCGCGCGTCCCGGGTGTGTTGCGTGTCGCGGATGGCCACGAGGCCACGCTGAAGCGGGCCCTCGACACCGGCGCGGCGGGCGTGGTCGTGCCCATGGTCAACACCGCCCAGCAGGCGCGCTCGATCGTGTCGTTCTGCAAGTATCCTCCGCTCGGGAGCCGCGGCGTGGGCATCGTCCGCGCGCAGGGCTACGGGCTCGGCTTTCAGGAGTACGTCGCGCACGCCAACGAGTCGACCGCGGTGATCGTGCAGGTCGAGCACATCTCGGCCGTCGAGAACATCGACGCGATCGTCGGGGTACCCGGCGTGGACGCCGTGTTCGTCGGTCCCTACGATCTGTCGGGCAGCATGGGGCGGCTCGGCGAGGTGGATCATATCGACGTACTCGCCGCCATCGAGGGCGTGCGCTTCGCGTGCGAGCGCGCTGGTATGCCGCTTGGCATCTACGTCGGCTCCGCAGCGGCTGCGAAGCCGTACCTGGAGAAAGGGTTCACGCTCGTGACCGTGGGGATCGATGTAATGCTGCTCGGTCAAGCGGTGCGCCAGATCGTGCAGGCGCTCAAGTAGCCCACGGCGGGCCCGCGCGCCCGCCTGACTCGGCCGTTTCCCGTCGTCCATTCATACTTGCGGAGGGTCCATGACGTACCAGTACATTCTCGTCGAGACGCGCGGGCGCGTCGGCGTCGTGACGTTGAATCGCCCGAAGGCGCTCAATGCCCTGAACGACGCGCTCATGAATGAGCTCGCGGGCGCGTTCGCGAGCTTCGAGGCGGACGAGAACATCGGCGCGATCGTCATCACGGGGGGCGAGAAGGCCTTCGCAGCGGGCGCGGATATCGCCGCGATGAAGGACTGGGGCTATATGGATGTCTTCAAGACCGAGTTCATCACGCGCAACTGGGAGACGATCCGGAAAGTGCGCAAGCCGGTGATCGCGGCGGTTGCCGGCTACGCCTTGGGCGGCGGCTGTGAGCTTGCCATGGCGTGCGACATCGTAATCGCGGCCGATACGGCGAAGTTCGGCCAGCCCGAGATGAAGCTCGGCGTGATACCCGGCGCCGGCGGCACCCAGCGCCTGCCACGCGCGGTCGGCAAGGCGAAGGCGATGGACCTCATCCTGACGGCGCGCATGATGGATGCCGAGGAGGCCGAGCGCGCCGGCCTGGTCTCACGCGTCGTGCCGGCGGCCAAGCTGCTGGACGAAGCGATGTCGTGCGCGACCACGATCGCGGAGATGTCGCTGCCCGCCGTCATGGCGGCGAAGGAGTGCGTCAACCAGGCGTACGAGAGCCCGCTCGGCCCCGGGATCCTGTTCGAGCGGCGCATGTTCCACGCGCTCTTCGCGACCGATGACCAGAAGGAAGGCATGCGCGCCTTCGTCGAAAAACGCAAGCCGGAGTGGAAACACCGTTGAGAGGGAACGCGCGGAAAGAATCGGCGGTGTTCAGTTCAGCGGGAAGGAGGGTAACGGGAGGAAACCAGCCGGTTTCCTCCTGTTCGTGACCTATGCGGTTTGTAATGGAGGATCACGCCAGGCTTCCTCCGGTTGGTAACTGATGAGGCATCTCGGCGCACGGCCTTGGCGCGTGATCGCGTGGATGTGCGTGGCGCACGTTCTGAGCCTGGCGGGGTTCTCGACGTATCCGGCTTTGCTGCCCGAACTGCGTGCGGAGTGGGCCATGAGCGGCGCCGAGGCGGGCCTGCTGTCGGGCCTGTTCTTTGCCGGTTACATGGTCGCGGTGCCGGTGCTGACCAGTCTCACCGACCGGATCGATGCCCGGCGCATCTACTTCGCGTCGAGCATCGTGGCGGGCGCGAGCAGCGCTGGTTTCGGGCTGTTCGCCGCGGGCCCGGCAAGCGGCGCCGCATTCCAGCTGCTCGTGGGCGCGGGGGTCGCGGGCACCTACATGCCGGGGCTCCGCGCGCTCACCGACAACACCGTTGGCGTCGCGCAGGGCCGGGCAATCTCCTTTTACACGGCAATCTTCGGGGTCGGCATGGCCGGCTCGGTCTTGCTCGCCGGAACGATCGCGGATCTGGCGGGGTGGCGGGCAGCGTTCCTGGTCGCAGCCGTCGGGCCGCCCATCGCGGGTGCCATGGTGGTGACTGGACTGCCGCCGCGCACGCCGCATGCGGTCGCGCACCGACCCCGGTTGCTCGACTTCCGACCGGTGCTGCGCCAGCGCGTGGCGATGGCCTTCATTCTCGGGTACGCCGTGCACTGCTGGGAGCTCTTCGGAACGCGCTCCTGGATGGTGGCGTTCCTCGCGCGCGCGCAAGGCGAGCATGGCGAGGCGTGGCCGCTCGGACCGATCGCCATCGCGGCGATCGCCAACATGCTCGCTCCGCTTGCGAGCATTCTCGGCAACGAGATGGCGATGCGCTCGGGCCGGTCACGCGTGATTCGCGTCTGCATGACCGCTTCGGGGCTCATCAGCTGTGGGCTCGGATTCCTGATCGGCGCGCCGTGGTACGTGCTGCTCCTGATAGCCATCCTGCACATGGCGCTCGTGATGAGCGATTCCTCCACGCTCACGGCGGGGCTCGTGCAGGTTGCCGACCCGGCCACGAAGGGCACCGCGCTCGCGCTCCATTCGACGCTCGGATTCGGCGCCGGATTCGTGGCGCCGCTCGTGTTCGGGGCTGCGCTGGACGCCGCGGACACGGCGGGCCCGGCTTTCGCGTGGGGTGCGGCGTACGCGACCCTCGGCGTCGGCGCGGTGCTCGCGCCGCTCGTGTTGCGCTGGGGGCCACGCCGCTGATCGGACGTGCCGCGCCTGCGCGGGTTGGATTCGCCCTCCCGCTGAGGCAAACTCCGGGCGTGGTGATCAGAATGCCCACCCTCGTTCGCTGCCTAGTCCTGCTCGGAACCTTCGCGGCGCTCGCGGCCCACGCCGCGGGTGGTGTCGTCAATATCACCGTCCGGTACGACGGCATGAAACGCACCGCCCTGGTGAGGGTGCCACCGCAGGCGGCCGACGGGTTGCCGATTCCCGTCGTGCTGAATTTCCACGGCGGCGGCGGCAATGCGATGGGCCAGCAGCGCTACGCGCACATGGACGCGATCGCGGATCGCGAGGGATTCATCGTCGTGTACCCGAACGGCACCGGCGTGATGCAGGATAGTCTGCTCACCTGGAACGCGGGGACGTGCTGCGGAACTTCCGTCCGGCGCGAGATCGACGACGTCGGGTACGTGCGCGCATTGCTCGACGAGGTCGCCAGACGTCTGCCGGTTGATAGTGAGCGGGTCTACGCCACGGGATTGTCGAATGGCGCCATGATGAGCTACCGGCTCGCCGCCGAGCTGTCCGACCGCATCGCAGCGATCGCCCCGGTGGCCGGCGCCAGCGCGATGTCCGGTTTCCACGCCAAACGCAGAGTGCCGATCCTCCACGTGCACAGCATCGACGATGCGCGGGCCCTCTATCGGGGCGGCCTCGGCCCGCCGTTTCCATTCACCAACGTCCGGGTGCAGCATCGGTCCGTCGACGAGACCCTCGCGGAATGGGCCGCGTTCAACGGCTGCGGTCAGAAGGCCGAATTGCAGGACGAGCGCCGCGGCGCGGCGGGGACGCCGCGCGCCGATCACACGGCCCGGCTCTATGTCTTTCCGGGTTGTCAGGACGGGGCCCAGGTGGCGCTTTGGCAACTCACCGGAGCGGGACACGTCTGGCCGGGGGGCGAGCTGGATTTCCTGCCGCGGCTGCTCGGTCCGGGCACCGACGTGATCGACGCGAACGAGGAGATCTGGCGCTTTTTCCGCCGGCATCGCCTGCCTCCGCCCCGGAAGTAGGTGGCCGTAGCGGACCGATGGGCGAGCCCGCCGCCTGCAGTGTCAAGTAGAATGTTGCGCCCGCAAGGCAGGGCGCCGGGGCCTGCTGCGCAGGCGATCGCGACTCCACAGGAGGAAGGATCAATGGAAAAGATCTGGCTCAAGAGTTACCCGAAAGGTGTGCCGGGCGAGATCGACGCCACGCGCTACAAGTCGGTGGGGGAAGTCTTCGACGAGAGCGTGCGGAAGTACGGCGACCGGCCCGCGTACCACAACATGGGCAAGACGATCACGTTTCGCGACCTCGACAAGCTCGCGCGGGACTTCGGCGCGTGGCTGCAGTCGCTCGGCCTCGCCAAGGGCGCGCGCATCGCGCTGATGATGCCGAACGTGCTGCAGTATCCGGTATGCATCTTCGGCACGCTGCGGGCTGGCTACACGGTCGTCAACGTCAATCCGCTCTACACGCCGCGCGAGCTCGAGCACCAGCTCAAGGATTCCGGTGCCGAAGTGATCGTGATCCTGGAGAATTTCGCGACTACACTGCAGCAAGTCGTCAAGAACACGCCGGTCAAGCACGTCGTGGTCGCCTCGCTCGGCGACATGCTCGGGCTGAAGGGCATGCTCGTGAACTTTGTCGTTCGCAACGTGAAGAAGATGGTCCCCGCGTACGACCTGGCGGGGTCGATCAGGTTCAACGTGGCGCTCGGCCAGGGCGCGCAGCGCGAGTTGAAGCGCGTCGAGGTCGCTCCCGACGACATCGCTTTCCTCCAATACACCGGGGGCACGACGGGTGTCGCGAAGGGCGCCATGCTGCTCCATCGCAACATCGTGGCCAATCTCGAGCAGGTCTCGGCATGGTTCGCGCCGGTGCTGGGCGGTGCGTCGATCGTGGTGGTGGCGCCGCTGCCGCTCTACCACATCTTCTGCCTGACGGCGAACTGCCTCGCGTTCATGAAGCTCGGCGGGAGCAACGTGCTCATCACGAATCCGCGCGACATCCCCGGATTCGTCAAGGAGCTTTCCAAGCACCAGTTCAACGCGATCACGGGCGTGAATACGCTGTTCAACGCGCTGCTCAACAACCCCGATTTCGCGAAGCTCGATTTCTCGAACCTGAAGTTCTCGATCGGCGGCGGCATGGCCGTCCAGAAGGCGGTCGCCGAGCGCTGGAAGCAGGTCACCGGCTCGGTGCTCGTCGAAGGCTACGGCCTGACCGAGACGTCTCCCGTCGCGACCGCGAATCCGCTTGACGCGACCGAGTACAGCGGCGCGATCGGCCTGCCGGTCTCGTCCACCGATATCGCGATCAAGGGCGAGGACGGCCAGCTCCTGGCAGTGAACGACATCGGCGAAATCTGCATCAAGGGTCCCCAGGTGATGAAGGGCTACTGGCAACGCCCGGAGGACACCGCGAAGGCGATCGACAAGGACGGTTACTTCGCGACCGGCGACATCGGCTACATGGACGACAAGGGTTTTGTGCGCATCGTGGACCGCAAGAAAGACATGGTGCTCGTTTCGGGGTTCAACGTGTACCCGAACGAGGTCGAAGGGGTCGTGGCGGAACATCCCGGCGTGCTCGAGTGTGCGGTGATCGGAGTGCCCGACGAGAAGTCGGGCGAAGTCGTCAAGCTCTTCGTGGTGAAGAAGGACGCGTCGCTTACCGAGGCCGACGTGCGCAAGCACTGCGAGCAGCACCTCACCGGGTACAAGCGTCCGCGGTACATCGAGTTTCGCGACGAGCTGCCCAAGACCAACGTCGGAAAGATCCTGCGCCGCGCCCTGCGCGACGAGGAGCTCGCGAAGCAGAAGAAGGCGGCGTGACGCCGCCAGCCCTCCCCTTGCCGCGCGGCGGGGAGGTTTGTCCTGGTGAATCGAGCGGGGGGCATGGCCGCTCGCCCGTCCCGCTCGACGCCCGCCGGATCCCGCGCTTCCCGCTCTCCTCGCAGTGACCCAGGACCGCATCGTCAAGGGCGTCTTCCTGCTCGCGATCACCGTGCTCGTCTGGGGCGCGACGTTCCCGATCGGCAAGGACGTGGTGGCGCACATCGATCCCTACTGGCTGGGCGCATTGCGCTACCTTGCCGTGGCGCCGCTCTTCGCCGTGATGCTGTGGGCCGTCGAAGGGCGCCACGCACTTGCCTACGACGGCAAGCTCGCGTTCGCCGCGCTCGTGGGGTGCATCGGTTTCGGTGGCTTCAACATCTTCACGTTCTCGGGCATGCAGCACACGGCCGCCGCGCACGCGGCGATCATCATGGCGCTGCAGGCGCCGCTCACCGCGCTCGTGCACTGGGTGTGGCGCGGGGTGCGGCCGGCCCGCTTCACGCTCGTGTGCATGACGCTCGCGCTCGCCGGCGTGTTCGTGGTGATCACGAAGGGCGACGTGGCCGCCGCGGTCGCCGGCGGAACGCTATTCGGCGATGCGCTCGTGCTGCTCGGCGCATCGTGCTGGGTCGCCTACGTCATGGGGGTCGTGAAGTTCTCGGGCTGGAGCGCGCTGCGCTACACGACACTCACCTGCGCGCCGGGCGCCGTGGGACTCGTCGCGTTCGCGCTTGGCGCAACAGCACTCGGCATCGTCGAGCTGCCGACCGCGACCACGATCGCATCGGTCGGCTGGCAGCTTGCCTTTCTGACCTTTCTGACCGCATTCATCGGCGTCCTGTTCTGGAACAACGGGATCCGGATGATCGGCCCGCTCAACGCCGTGCTGTTCGGCAATCTCGTTCCGGTCGTCACGTTCGCCATCCAGGTCGGCCAGGGTCACCGGTTCTCGGTGCTCGAATTCGCCGGCGCCGGGCTCGTGATCGGGGCGCTTGCCGCGAATAATCTCTATATCCGGCGGGCAGTTACACGCGCGGCATGAGTTCTTGCACAGCGCGCGGCAGCGTGCGATGCGGCAGTGCAGCAATTCTGGTATAACGCGCCATAGCTTGTAACCAGTCGGATACCCGACTGAGGGAAACACGCGATGCTCTACCAGCTGCACGAGCTGCACCATGCGCTGCTCGAACCATGGCACGTGCTGGCACGGACGAACCACCAGTTGTTCAGCCACCCGTTCAGCCCGCTGTCCTACCATCCGCTCGCCGACCACGTCACCGCCAGCGCGGACTTGATGCAGCGCCTGACCCGCCGCTACGAGAAACCGGCTTTCGGATTGAATCGCACCGTGATCCGGGGCGCGGACGTCGCGGTCACGGAGCGTGCGGTGCTGAAGAAGCCGTTCTGCACGCTGCTGCATTTCGCGCGGGCGGCCCGACGGGACGATCCGAAGGTGCTCGTCGTCGCGCCGCTCTCGGGGCACTTCGCCACGCTGCTGCGTGACACTGTCCGGGCACTCCTGCCGGAGCACGACATTTATCTCACCGACTGGGTCGACGCCAAGATGGTGCCCCTGGCGGAGGGAAATTTCCATCTCGACGACTACGTCGACTACGTCCGCGAGTTCATCCGGTTTCTCGGGCCCGACGTGCACGTGATCTCGGTGTGCCAGCCGACGGTGCCCGTGCTCGCAGCGGTGTCGCTGATGGCCGCGGCGGACGAACCGGTCCGGCCGCGCACCATGGTGATGATGGGC
>JBFJOO010000116.1:0-12768 GCA_041617635.1 Burkholderiales bacterium
CGAGCCGCGCAGGATGAGCCAGCGGTGGCGCCACGCGTCGGCCGCGCCCGCGCCCCAGTGCGTGAGCACCACCCGCGCGCGCGAGATGCCCCCGCCCTCGGCGAGCATCGAGAGCACCTCGGCGACGCCGAACAGGCCGAGCGCCACGATCGTGAGCGAGATGCCGTCCAGCAGATAGGCCTGACCGAACGTGAAGCGGAACTCGGCGGCGGCCGGCGCCGGTCCGATGATCCCGATGGCGAGACCGAAGCAGGCGACCAGCACGCCGCGCACCACGTTGCCGCCCATCAGGCTGCTCGCGTAATAGAGCCCCACGCACGCGAACATGAAGAGCTCGGCAGTGCCGAGCGCGAGCACGATCGGGCCGGCGATCGGGATCGCGATCGTGAGCACGAGCGCGCCGACGACGCCGCCGACCATCGAGGCGAGGAACCCCACCGACAGCGCGCGCGCCGCCTCGCCCTGCTTCGCGAGCGCATGGCCCTCGATGGCGGTCGGCGCCGAGGCCGGCGAGCCGGGCGCGCCCACCAGCACCGACGTGATCGTGTCCGAGGTGTACACGATCGAGATCGCGCCGAGCAGCATCGCGAGACCGGAGTACTGGTCGAGCAGGTACACGAACGGCAGCAGCATCGACACCGCCGCCACGCCGCCGAGCCCCGGGAGCATGCCGACGACCATGCCCACCAGCATGCCGACGAAGAGCGCGAGGAGCCGCGCCGGCTCGAGCAGCAGTCCGAGCGCCGCCGCCGCGTCTGCCATCATGTTCTGATACTCCGGCGCATCGGCGCAAAAAACCGCCGGGTACGGAACCCTTTAGGGCTCCGCGCCTGGCGGCACGTTGGATCGGTCAGTCGTTAGAATTTTACGTTGTACTTGCTGCCGAGCAGCTCCTTGATATAGCTGAGCACCGCAGGGGGCGGCTGCAGCGCAGCGCGCAGCGGCTTCTCGGCCTTGGCGCCGCTCGTCAAGGCGTAGCCGCCGTTCACCTTCTTGGCCTGCACCGGGAACTCGGGGTCGGCGTTGATCCGGTCGACCGCCTTGTTGAGCTCGTCCAGCACCGCCTGCGGCGTGTCCTCGTGCAGGAACGCGGTGAGGCCATAGGTGAACGTGAGCGCCGCCGAGGTCTGGAACGCTTCCCACGCGGGGCCGCTCGGCTCCGTACCGTACAGCGTCTTGTACGCCTCGTAGACGGACGGCAGGTCCTTCATCACCGGATCGCGCTGGGTCATCTTGCCGTTGTCGTCCATCGAGCCGCCGGTGTAGAGCGGGATCGCCTTGCCGTTTTCCACGAGCGGCACGACCTGGGTGAGGAAGACCGGCGTGAACTGCGCGTCGAAGTTGGTCTCGCCGCGCTCGAAGGCGAGCCGGATCGGTCCGCGCCCGGTGAAGCCGAGCACCGCCTTGACGTCGAGCTTCAGCACCTCGAAGGAGAGCAGCGCCGGCAGGTCGCTCGCCGCGGCGGCGATGCCGCCGTACACGAGCTGCGTTTTCGGGCTCTTCAGGTCCGTCACGGACTTCACGCCGGTCGCCGGCGAGGTGTACAGAACGGGACCGAACGCCATGCTGTAGCCCACGCGCTTCTTCGAGAGGTCGTACTGCACCTCCTTCTTGCCGAGAATGTACGGATGCGAGGTCGACGATGTCGTGAAGAGAATGATCAGGCCATCGGGCTTGGCGTTCGCTTGGAACCAGTTGGCGCCCAGGATCGAGCCGCCGCCCGGGCGGGTCTTGATCCGCATGCGCGGATTGCCGGCGATGTGCTTCTCGAGGAACGGCTGAAGGAACTTCGCGCCGACGTCGGTTGCGCCGCCCTCGGCGAACGGAACGACGATCTCGATCTCCTTCCCGGCGTAATACGGCTGTTGCGCCCATGCCTGGAGCGGGAGCGTGAAGCCGGCGACGAGCGCGGCGCAGGCGACTGCCCGTCGGGCGCGCCGCCGCTGGGAGTCGACGATGAGTGTGGGCATGGCGGTTTCCTCCTTGGTGTGCGGGTGGATAGCGGTGTTCCCGATCGGGGCTGTTGTTGTCGGTCGCCGGCCGACCGCCCGGCGCCCGGGTCCCCGATCGTGTCGGAGCACGTGCGTCGGGTACTATAGCGCAATCGTCGCCGACCCCGATCGTGCAGTGTCGAACTCGAAACACGACAGATCCGATCCCGAATTGTCGGACCACGTGCCGGACCAGATGAAAGGCCCCGGCGGCCTGACGATGCGGCAGATCCACGAGCAGGTGAAGAACAGCGTCGCGCGCGACCGCGCAGCGCAGAAGGTCCGCAACCCGCTTGTGCAGCCGCAGAACCGCTGGCAGCGGCTGGTGCGCTACGTCTGGGGCCGCAGCGGACGACGCTAGGAAGACTGCGCAGGGTCGTCATTCCCGCGCCAGCGGGAATCCATGCCGGGCCGATCTTCAGTCACGCACTGGATCCCCGCTTCCGCGGGGAAGACGGGACAGACTCCTCAGCCGGATGTCTTCCCGTCGGAGTTGGCGTCCGAGCCACCGCTTGCCGGTCTGCCCGTCTCTTTACCCATCTGCGCGCTCAACCGCCAGGCCATCCAGGCGAGCAGTGCTACGCCGACGACAAGGACGGCCCACAGCGCGAGCTTCTTCCAGTCGCCCGGCTCGAGCTCCAGCCATTCGGGCCACGCGGAAGGCGAACGCGTCTGTGCGCGCGCGTCGCCGAGGGTGGCGTGCGCCGCCTCGAGCGGCTTGTCGTCGCGGTAGCCCGGCACGAGTGTCGCAACCGGCAAAGCCGCGCTCGCGGCCTTCGCGGAGCCGAATGCGAGGACGTACGGTCCCGCGCCGCGCGCGACGAACAGCACCTGCTGCGGAACGAAACCCGCGGTGAGCTTCGGGACTCCGCCGCCGAGCCCGCCTCCGCGCGGGTCGGCGCGGACCATCCAGTAACGCTCGCGCGTGGGCCCGACGATGACGTCGTCACTCACGAACGATTGCCCGCCCTGGTTGAGCCGGTAGACCGTCGCCGACGCGGCGAGGCGCCAGGGGTCGGTGCGCTTCGTGCGCACGAGGAACTGCACCGGCGCGATCGTGTTCGGATTCGGCAGCTCGAGTCGCAGCCGGTCGAATGGCGCATTCGCGCCGAGATCGAACAGGTACTCCCCGGGTTGCTCGCCCGATGTCGCTTCCACCGTGTGCCATGCACGCGGCGTCGCGACGGGCGAATCGACCGGCTCGGCGCGAATCGCGGTGAGCTGCGGTATCGCGTGCGTAGCTGGCCAGGACACGCGCAGGTACTTCGCCTTCACGCGCTTCACCTCGACGCGCTTCTGCGCGAGGACATGCCCCGCATGGCGCAGCGCGACGAGCGGCCCCTCGGCGACGAAGGCCCAGCGCGCGAGGTCGTCGCTCGACTCGATGCGCACCTGTCCCGCGTAGCCGTCGCTCGCCTCCGGCCAGTCGAATTCGAGCGCCTGCAGGCGCTCCTCCAGCGCGCTCGTGTCGACGAGGTAGCCGGCAATGCGCCGCGACGCGGCGTCCCGGTCGTCGCTCTGGACGTTGACGATCGTCCCGTCCCGTCCCTGTTTCACGCGGACCGAGACGCCGCCGATCTCGGTCCCCGGCTTGCCCCAAACGGGGAAGATCGGAACCGCGACGCTCGCGCGCCGGCGCGGATCGGGCGTCGCGACGCTGCGCAAGGCGTAGGGCACATGCTCGCCCGCGCCGTTGTACACGCGCAGATCCGCGAGGTCCTGACCCGCGCTGCCCGCATACACTGCGAGCGGCAACTCGGCGACGTAGAGTGCGTCGCGGCCATCGGCGGCGATCGGTGCGGTCCACGCGAAATCCTGCATGCGCGGTTCCGCGGCGTGCGCCGCGCATGGCGCGACGAGCGCCGCAGCCAGCGCCAAAGCGGTCAAACGATTCATGGCTTGCTCTCCGATTGGCGCGGCGGCACCGGCGAGAAGTAGCCGATCGCGAGCAGCAGCACGCCCACGCCGATGAACGAAACGATGCGCTCGATCCCCCCGATGCGCGAAAGGTCGATGACGAACAGCTTGATGACGACGACGCCGAGCAGCGCCGCGCCCACGAACCAGAGCGCACGCAGCCCGCGCCGGGTGGCCAGCATCATGGCCGCGAGGGCAAGCACCGTCCAGAAGACCGAGAACGCGGTCTGCACCAGCGTCGAGCGCACCATCGCCTCGAGCCGATACGGGATGCCGGCCCAATGGTGCAGCGTGCGCAGGAGCATGCCGTTCGCCCAGACGAACGCCGCCGTGCCGAGCGCCGCCGCGACATGCGCCGGCAGGACGATCGCCGCGAGGTCGCGCGCGCGCAGCGCCAGGTACCAGACGATCAGCACGACGAGCACGGCGGCCATGGCGAGATCGAGCGGATTCGCGACGGGCACGTAGGGCAGCGGCGCGGGATTGCCGTCGCTCAGCGCGTTGGCGACGAACACCCAGCCCCACAGATACACCGCCATCGGCAGGCCGCCGGCCCACAGTAGGAAGTCGAAATGCTTGGCGATGGGCCATCCGAGGCGCTCGCCGAACTTCGCGAGCGCAGCCAGCGCCAGGGCCGGGACCAGCGCCCACGCGACGAATGGCCAGGTGCCGCGACCCTGCACGAAACGGTCGATCCACCACGCGGCCTCCCAGCACGCGAGCGCGACAACCAGCCACAGCGCGACGACGTGCATCCACCGCGCGAGCGCGGGCGCAACCTCGTCCTCGTGGCGGCGCAGAATCCATGCGAGGGCCGCGAACGCGAACGGCCATGCGAGCCAGCCGTAGCGCGCCAAGGGATGCGGAACCTCGACGACCGCGCCCACGCCGAGCAACACCATGGCCGGCAACAGCGCGAACGCCGGAACGAGCGCAATGCGCCAGTCGAGCCTCGCGCGCAGGAGACTCGCCGCTCCCGCAGAGGCGGCCAGGAACGCGAGCGCCGCGTTCAGCTCGAACCGGCCGGCGACGAACTCGTCGATCTCGTTCAGGCCGCCGAGCAGCCACCAGGCGGTGCCCCAGAAGAAGAGCACCCCGGCCACGATGCGACCCGCGCCGAAGAACGCCGCGTCATTGCGGGTGAGCTGGCGCGCGCAGAACAGCCCGGCCAGCGCCAGGAACACGCAACCGAGAAAGATGCTGTTCGCGATGGGGAAAACCGCCCGCGTGCTCTCGTTTCCCACCGCGAACGCAACGCCGGCTGCAAACTGCAGCGCGACGCCGAACCACTGCGCGAGCCGCCGACCCTGCCGCGCGCCGGCCCAGACTATCGCCGCTCCCTCGAGGGCCCACGCGGCGGACGTCCAGCGGCCGTCGAGCGCGAGCGGTATGGCCAGCGTGCCGAATGCGACGCCGAGGGCCAGGAACGATTCGACCAGCAACTGCAACCCGGTGCTGCGTCGCGACCAGAGCACGGCGGCGAGCAGCACGTAGAACGCGGCGAGCGCGAGCGCGCTGAACGCGAGCCCGTACTCCGTATCGCGCATGAGCTGACTCTGCAGCCCGAAAGCGATCAGCGGGGTGCCGAAGACCAGCGTGCCATCGACGTAACTCTTGACCGCGATCGAGCGACGCAGCGCGTAGAGCAGCGCGATCCCGACGTAGATCAGGAAGAACGCGATCAGGAAGGGCTCGGTGGTGGCGAAATGCTCGGGGCGATAGAAGCGCGCGCCCCACAGCGCCCCGATCGCGAACGTGAACACGAAGCCGAGCAGGTTGAGCGGCCGCCAGGCCTTATGCCACGCAACCGCCAGGACGCCGAGGTTGAGCAGCACGTAGTAGCCGAAGAGCATCACGTGGCTGCCCTTCCCCGTCGAGGTGAGGATCGGCGCGAGAAAACCGCCCGCAACGGCGAGCATTGCGAGCGAGAGTGCGTCCTGGCGGACGGCAAGGATCACCGAAGCCGTGACGACGCCGAGGAGCAGCACGAACGCGACCGTGGGCGGCAGAAGCGCGTACAGCCGGAGCGCGGCGAACACGGTGAGGTACAGCACGCCGATGCCGCCGCCCTGCATGGCGAGCGCATAGCCCGAGCGCTTGCCGCGCAGGCGCCAGCCAATCGCAAGCATCGCGATCGCGCCAGCCGCGATGCCGGCAAGCCGCAACTCGATCGGGAAGTGGAAGTTCTCGGTCGCGTACTTGACGAGGAACGCGACACCGAAGAAGAGGATCACGACGCCGAGCCGCACGAGCGTGTTGCCGCCGAAGAGCCAGCGCCACCACGCGGGCTCTTCCGCGGGCGTGGTTGCCGCGGCCGGTGGCACGGGTGGCGGGCCGCCCGTCGCCGCCGCTGCGCTCGACGCCATGGCCGCCGCCATTGCCGGCTGCGGGTGTGCACCGGGCTCCGGAAACCCCGGCGGTTCCGGCACATCCGTCGCCACGCTCGACGACATATCAGGCTGCGCGGCGGGTGTCGGAGGCGCGGCAAAGGGCTCGGCCGGGCGATCCGCGTCGGGCATCGCCGGCAGCTCGCCGATGCCCAGCCGTTTCTCGATCTCTTCGAGCCGCAGGTGAATGTGGCGCAGCGAGCGGAAGATGTGGTCGATACGCGCATCGGATTCGGACGCGGCGCGCGAACGCGACACAGCGGACTGCGCGCGCTCACCCCATATCGAGCGCGCAACGAAGCCGGCGACCACGCCCAGGATCGCGCCGCCCAGCGCGCCGGCCCAGCCGTTCACCAGAGCGCCGATCACCAAACCTGCGATTGCACCGAGAAACCACATGATGAGCTACCCTTTTTCCGCTATTTCATGTCACCGCGCAGCGCGAGCACCTCGGCCTGCAGCGCCTCGGGCGTGACCGTGCCCGAAGCCCACGGCGGCGCCGCGACCAGTGCGATCTTCGCGAACGGCCGCAGCTGGGAGAGCCGCGCCATCGCTCGCCCGCCCTTGCGGCTGAAGAAGCTCCCCCACAAGCCGCGCAGCGCCATGGGCACGACCGGGACCGGAGTCTTCTCGATGATCCGGGAAATCCCGCCGCGAAACGGATTCAGCTCACCGGTGTCCGTGATGCGGCCCTCCGGGAAGATGCCGACGAGATCGCCGGCCTCGAGCGCCCGCGCAATCTCGTCGTAGGCGCGCTCGAGCGTCTCCGGGCTCTCTTTCGCCGAAGCGATCGGAATGGCGCCCCCGGTGCGGAATATGAAGCTGAGCACCGGCGTGCGAAAGATGTGGTGGTCCATGACGAACCGGATCGGCCGGCGGCAGGCAGCCATGATCACGACCGCGTCCACGAAGCTCACGTGGTTGCAGACGAGCACCGCCGGGCCCTCTTCCGGGATGTTCTCGAGCCCGGACTTCTCGACGCGATAGATGGAGTGGATGAGGAGCCACGCCAGGAACCGCATGACGAACTCGGGCATGAGCGTATAGATGAAGACCGCCACCGCAGCGTTCAGCACCGCGGTGAGCAGGAACAGCTGCGGCACGGTCACGCCGAGCTCCAGGAAGGCCGCGGCCACGAGCGCTGCGGCAACCATGAACACGGCGTTGAGGACGTTGTTCGCGGCGATGACGCGCGACTGGAGCTGCTTTTCCGCGCGGCTCTGGATCAAGGCATAGAGCGGCACGATGAAGAAGCCGCTGAAGATCCCGATCATGAGCAGATCGAACAGCACGCGGACGCTGCCCGCCTCCGCAGCGAACGCGCGGGCGCCGACCAGCGTGCCGCTCGCGACACCCGGCCCGGCGAACGCGAGATCGAATGCGAAGACCGTGAGGCCGATCGAGCCGAGCGGGACGAGCCCGAGCTCGACCTTGTGCCCGGACATCCGCTCGCAGAGCAGCGAGCCGATGCCGATGCCGATCGACAGCACGGCGAGCAGCAGCGTGGCGACATGCTCGTTTCCGCTGAGAGTGTCCTTGGCGTAAGCGGGAAACTGGGACAGGAGCATGAAACCGAAGAACCAGAACCACGAGACGCCGAGGATCGAGAGGAAGACGGTTCGGTTGCGCCGCGCAGCCGCGATGAGCGCCCAGGTCTCGGTGAGCGGATTCCAGCCGAAGCGCAGCGCCGGATCGGCGGACGGGACCGACGGTATGAACCGGCTGGCCGCGTAGCCGGCCAACGCGACAGCGATGATCACCGCCGGAACGACGACGTCGGGGCCGTCGCTGCGCGCGATCAGCAACCCACCGACGATCGTTCCCGCCAGGATCGCGATCGACGTGCCGGTCTCCACGAGCCCGTTGCCACCCACGAGCTCCTCTTCCTTGAGCGTGCGCGGCAGGATCGAGTACTTGACCGGCCCGAAGAGCGTCGACTGCAGGCCGAACAGGAAAAGCGTGATGAGCAGCAGCGTGACGCTGCGGTGCGCGAGCGCCACCGCGCCGAGCACGGCGATGCCGATCTCGAGCAGCTTCACCGCGCGGATGACGCGCGCCTTGTCGTACTTGTCGGCGAGCTGTCCGGCTGTGGCGGAGAAGAGAAAGAACGGCAGGATGAACAGCGCGCCGGCGAGGTTCACCAGCACCTCGGGCCGCAGCGTGCCGGTCTGCGTGAGCTGAAACGCGATCAGGATGACGAGCGCGTTCTTGAACACGTTGTCGTTGAACGCGCCCAGGAACTGGGCCGTGAAGAACGGCCCGAACCGGCGCTCGGCGAGCAGTCTGAACTGGCTGCGGTCCGCCATCGTCCTCTCCTCGGGCCCCTTCAGGCGTTCTCGCGCACGTAGTTGGCCACCGCCGTGAGGGCCGACTCGAGCCGCGCGCGGTTCACCCAGAAGTAGACTTCCCGGCCGCGCTTCTCGCTCGCGAGCACGCCCGCCTCGCGCAGGATCTTGAGGTGATAGGAGATGGCCGGGCGGCTCAGGGCGGACGCCGCCGCGATCTCGCTCACGTTCAGCCGCTCGCCCCGCTCGAACATGAGCAGGATCCGCTGCCGGTGCGGGTCGCCCAGCGCGATGAAGACCTTCGCCACTGCCGTCCAGGCGCGCGGGATGCTGCGGGTGTAGCTGTGCGCCAAGCTGCCTCCACGGGCCCGATAAACACGTCGAAATGTTTCGACATTTCGACGTGCCTTGTCAACCCCCGCGGTCGCGGACCGTGAAATACGCCACGTCAGGCCGGGCGCCGCGTGAAAAACGGCCGGGTCTCGAACATTTGCGCTGCAAGGCGCTTGCCGCCCGAGCGCAGATGGCGCTTCAGCGCGAAATCGAACAGGAGCGGATTGTGCTCGCGCACGCGCTTGAGCACTTCTGCCACGGCCGGCGCGACGAAGCCGTCCCGGACGAGCCCGTCGAGCGTGATGAGCGGCATCACGCCCGGCAGGGGGTAATCCGAGCCGTTCAGCAGGCGCGCGTGCCATTCGGTGCGCTCGATGATCGCCCGCAGCGTCGCGGCGGCACGGTTGCGCTGCGTCACCGCCGAGATGTCGGCGAACAGCAGTCGCTCGTAGCGGGGCTCGCTCATCAACCGCGCGAAAAGATCGAAGCTCGGCATCACCGGTCCGTTGGGCCCGCGATCGAGGTCGCGATCCTCGCCGAGGGTCGCGCAATGCGCCACCACCACCCGCACGCCGTGGTCCAGCGCGCGGCGCAGCCGCAACGGGTTGCCGAGTGCCTGCAGGTCCCCCACATCCACCGCCGCCTCGTGACCAGCGTGCGAGATGAGCGGAATGTCGAGACGCGCGAGCGCCGCATAGAAGCGATCGCAGCGCGCCGCGCCCGGATCGATGCCCATCGCGGGGGGAAGCCACTTCACCGCCCGGGCTCCATCGCGCACCGCCGACTCGAGGCGCTCGACGCAGTCGGCACGATAGGGATGAATCGACGCCGCCCATTCGAAGTAGCGGGGGTGCCGGCGGGCCACCTCGGCGGCATAGCGGTCGGGGACGTAGACCATCGTGCGCTCGGGAACCTCGCGCCCCGTCGCGTCGACGTGTGCCTCGAACGCGAGGAGCATGAGCTTGCAACCCGGCCGCATGCCATCGATCAGGTTGTGCATGCGCTCCACATAGGCAAGGTCAACGCGGTCACCCGCGTCGTGCACGCAGCCGGCGTTCAGGTAGAAGAGAAGCTGGGCGAAGGTGAGCGCGCTGAGCGGGCTCGTCATGCGCGGATTGAGGACGATGCCGCTGCCAGAGTCGCCGGTGCCGACGAGATGGGCATGGGAGTCCCAGAATCGGGCGGAGTCGATCCCCTCCCACGCGCTGACGACCACCTCGTGGTCGGCCAGCGCCTCTGGGAGCACTGCGCGGCACGGATTGACGAAGCCCTGCTCGGGCCAGAGACGCCATGCGGCAAGCCCGATGCCGCCGAGGACGAGCGCCCCGGCGCCGAGGAGCCGACGCCGGGTGCTGCGGCTCAAGCGGGCCAGTTCTTGATGTAGCCCTTGAGCATGCGGTTCTCGAAGTTCTTTTCGTCGAGAACGGCGCGCGCGACGTCGTGGAACGAGATGACCCCCTGCACCGTCTCGCTTTCCACGACCGGAACGTAGCGCGCATGCTTCTCGAGCATGAGGCTGCGCAGCTCGTCGAGATCCATTTCCTGGTGGGTGACGAACGGATTGCGCTGCATCGCCTCGCCGACCTTGATCTCGGCGATCGGCGGAGTCGGCCCGACGCGCTTTTCCTTCTGGCGCTTGGCGAGCACCGCGATCACCTCGCGAAACGTCAATACTCCCACGAGCTTGCCATGATCCATCACCATCAACGAGCCGATGTCGTTGTCGACCATCGTCACGACGGCGTCGGACAGCGGACTATCCGGAGTTGCAGTGAACAGCGTGCTGCCCTTGATGCGAAGGACTTCCTTGACCTGCATGGCGATCCTCCTTGAGTGGCGACGCGTCGCGCGCTTGCGGGCATATTAGATCAGGCCGGGACTCGAGGAAAGGAGGAAAGCGCGTGCTTTATACCCCGACGCAGCGTAGGCGAGATGGGCCGACAGGTCTATGCGCGGATAGCGCTCGCGGCGGCGGCCCCCGCTCAGCGCTCGAGTAGGTGTGCTTTTTCCTTGGTTTTCGCCCACTCGTCCGCGTCCGCGGGCGCGTCCTTCCGCTCGACGATCGGCTTCCACATCTTCGCGAGCTCCGCGTTCAACTCGGTGAATTTGCGCTGATCGGGAGGCACGTCGTCCTCCGCAAAGATGGCCTCCACCGGGCATTCCGCGACGCATAGCGTGCAATCGATGCACTCGTCGGGATCGATCACCAGCATGTTCGGTCCCTCGCGGAAGCAGTCCACCGGACATACGTCGACGCAATCAGTGTATTTGCACTTGATACAGGTTTCGGTGACGACGTACGTCATGACAGACTCCTCGTACGCGCCGGGGTGCTGCGGCGCCTGGCGCGATTCTAGCACTGCGATTCGTGCCGGCCGGGCCGCCGATCTGCCCCGCGCCCGGTCGCGTGCCCGACCCTTGATTTCCAGATTTTTGCTAGCATATTCCCCCTGTCAAAAGCGTTCCCCGGCCGAAGCGTCCCAGAGCGTAACGAGGCGACCAGCGCAGCCGCTAATCGGATACGCCACGGCCACTTTCGATCGTGCGGATCGATTCACATCCAGCGAGGAGTCCCGAGGAGTCCATGAGCGAGAACATTCAGCATGTCACCGATGCCACGTTTGAGCCCGAGGTATTGAAGTCGGCCGTCCCGGTCCTGGTCGATTACTGGGCCGAGTGGTGCGGGCCGTGCAAGTCGATCGCGCCGATCCTGGAAGACGTCGCGAAGGAGTACGACGGAAGGCTGAAGATCGCGAAGCTCAATGTCGACGACAACGCCGACGTACCGCGTCGCTACAACATCCGCGGCATTCCGACGCTGATGCTCTTCAAGAACGGCAACATGGAGGCTTTCAAGGTGGGAGCGATGTCGAAGTCGCAGCTCACGGCCTTCCTCGACAGCAACATCTGATCCCCCGCGCACCGGGCGAAATACCGCTCCCGCGCGCGGCCGGAGTAGCGCAACGGGCGAAATCGCGCTAGTATCAGCCCGTTGTCCCCTGCCGGCTCCCGGCGGGTTTTCCCCCACTCCTTCCTTGTCCGTTGTTCGCGTTTTGCGCCGCTTCCACCTTGCAGGCCCCTTCCGGGCACCGTCCGTCGCAGGCACCCCTCCATGCATCTATCCGAACTCAAGCAGCTGCACGTCAGTGAACTGATCGAAATGGCCCAGACCCTCGAGGTCGAGGGCGGCAACCGGATGCGCAAGCAGGAGCTGATCTTCGCCCTGCTCAAGAATCGCGCCAAGAAAGGGGAGTCGATCTTCGGCGACGGCACCCTCGAGGTGCTCCCCGACGGATTCGGGTTCCTGCGCTCGCCGGACACCTCGTATCTCGCGAGCACCGACGACATCTACGTGTCGCCGTCCCAGATTCGCCGCTTCAACCTCCACACCGGCGACACGATCGAGGGCGAGATCCGGACGCCGAAGGACGGCGAGCGCTACTTCGCGCTGGTCAAGGTCGACAAGGTCAACTCCGAGGCGCCCGAGGCCTCGAAGACCAAGATCCTGTTCGAGAACCTGACGCCGCTGCACCCCGACGAGCTTCTCAAGCTCGAGCGCGACATCAAGGCCGAGGAGAACATCACCAGCCGGATCATCGACATCATCGCGCCGATCGGCAAAGGGCAGCGCGGGCTGATCGTCTCGCCGCCCAAGGCCGGCAAGACGGTGATGCTGCAGCACATGGCGCACGCAATCACGGCCAACCATCCCGAAGTGGTGCTCATCGTCCTGCTGATCGACGAGCGCCCGGAAGAAGTGACCGAGATGCAGCGCTCGGTCCGCGGCGAGGTCGTATCGTCCACGTTCGACGAGCCGGCCCAACGGCACGTGCAAGTCGCCGAGATGGTGATCGA
>JBFJOO010000117.1:0-12626 GCA_041617635.1 Burkholderiales bacterium
CGGTGTATTGCGCCGCGGGCGAAGACGCCCCACAGAGGGCATCAGCCGCGGCGCTGATTTCGTGCACTGAGTTCGACCCCCGTTGGTGCCGGGGGGAGTACAGACGTTGATCGCGGGCGCGAGGCTCGATGGATTCAATGCAACTTAGGAGGAGACACAAAATGAAACCCAGCAATTCCCTGAAACTGCTCGTCGCGGCAGGCGCTGCCGTCATGATGTCTGCGGTTGCAACCGACGCGTCGGCCCAGCAGCGCGTGAAATGGAAGATGCAGAGCGCGTTCGGCGGCACGTTGCCGCACCTCGGCACGTCGGGCGTGCGCTTCGAGAAGAACATCACCGAGGCCACTGACGGCCGGTTCGAGATCAAGTTCTTCGAGCCCGGCGCGCTGGTCCCGGCACTCGAGTGCTTCGACGCGGCGTCGAAGGGCTCGGTCGAGGCCTGCTGGACGACCCCCGGCTACCATACCGGCAAGATCCCGGCCGCGGCGTTCTTCACCACGGTGCCGTTCGGGCCGAGCTTCGGCGAGTTCATGGCGTGGAAGATGTTCGGCGGCGGCGACAAGATCCGCGACGAGCTCTACGCGCAGCACGGCCTCATCGCGATCGACAGCTTCGCGATCGGCCCGGAGACCTCCGGCTGGTTCAAGAACGAGATCAAGTCGCTCGACCAGCTGAAGGGCATGAAGATGCGTTTCTTCGGCCTCGGCGCTCAGGTGATGCAGAAGCTCGGCGTCTCGACGCAGCTCCTGGCCGGCGCGGACATCTATCCGGCGCTCGAACGCGGCGTGATCGATGCGACCGAGTTCTCGATGCCCTCCATCGACCAGAAGCTCGGCTTCCACCAGATCGCGAAGAACAACTACTTCCCGGGCTGGCACCAGCAGGTCTCCGTTTCCGAGCTGCTGATGAACCGCAAGGCCTACGAGGCGCTGCCGAAGAACTACAAGATGATCCTCAAGCTCGGACTGGGCGAGTCGGTGCTGCACACCTACGCCGAGACGGAATGGCGCAACCCGGCGGCGATGAACGAGAACGTCCAGAAGTACGGCGTCAACAACCGGCGCTGGACCGACGACCAGCTCGCCGCGTTCGAGAAGGCGTGGACCGAGGTTCTCGCCGAGGAAGCCGCAAAGGACGCGACCTTCAAGAAAGTGGCCGACAGCTACCTGGCATTCCGCAAGGAATACAAGGTCTGGGGTGACTCGCAGGCCATGAAGCCGACCTATCTGTCGCAGTAAGCGCGGGATCGAGGGCGCGGCCTGCCCGCGCCGTCTTTGCTTTCTCCGGGGGCCGGGGCGCGCAACGCGTCCCGGCCATTTTGCTCGGAATCCCACGCACCTCGAGTGACACGATGGAGTATTTGCTGAGGATCGGCAGTCGCCTGGTCAGCAAGGTTGGCCTGACCGTGCTCGCGCTCGCGGTCGTGGCGGTCGTGTTCGCGACCGTGGCGGGCCTGTCGCCGGAGGGCCGCGAGGAGCTCCTGTACAAGGTCCAGGACTTCCTCCCGATCGCGATGTTCCTCACGCTCGCGATCCTGCTCTTCTCGGGCTTTCCCGTCGCCTTCATCCTCGGCGGGATCGCGCTGCTCTTCGGACTGCTCGGCTACCTGCTGGGCGTCTTCAAGATCATCGAGTTCTTCAACTTCGTGCCGCGGATCTGGGGCCAGGCGGCAGAGAACCTCGTCCTTGTCGCGGTGCCGGCTTTCGTCTTCATGGGCGTGATGATGGAGCGCAGCGGCATCGCCAACGACCTGCTCTACTGCGTGCAGGTGCTGCTGAAACGCGTGCCCGGTGCGCTCGCGCTCGCCGTCACGATCATGGGTACGATTCTCGCGGCGATGACCGGGATCATCGGCGCGTCCGTCACGATGATGACGGCGCTCGCCCTGCCCACGATGATGAAGCAGGGCTACAACCACGGCCTCGCGTGCGGCACGATCGCCGCCTCCGGCACGCTCGGCATCCTCATTCCGCCGAGCATCATGCTGATCATCATGGCCGACCTGCTCTCGGTCTCGGTCGGCAATCTCTTCATGGCGGCGCTGGTTCCCGGGCTGACCCTGGCGGGCTTCTACCTGCTGTTCGTGATCGTCATTTCCTGGATCAAGCCGCAGATGGCGCCGCCGCTGCCGCCCAACCTTCTCCGGGTGCCGAAGGGGGAGATGGCGCCGCTTCTCTTCCGCAGCTTTTTGCCGCCGGTGTTCCTGATCGGAATGATCAAGGGCTCGATCCTGTTCGGCTGGGCGACGCCGAGCGAGGCAGGTGCCGTCGGCGCCTTCGGGGCGATGATCCTCGCGGCCTACAACAAGCGGCTCAGGCAGGTCCTGAAGGGCGTGTGCGAGACCTCCGCGCGCACGGTCGCGATGATCTTCTTCATCATCATCAGCGCGACGTGCTTCGCGTACGTGTACCGGTCGCTCGGCGGCGACGACATCGTCGAGCACCTGATCAAGGAAGCGGGCCTCACATCCTGGGGATTCCTGATCCTCATCATGATGATCGTTTTCCTGCTCGGGTTTTTCCTCGACTGGATCGAGATCACGCTCATCGTGCTTCCGGTGTTCGCGCCGATGGTCGCGGGGCTCGAGTTCGGCGAGCATGTTCCCCGGCACGAGGTCGTGTACTGGTTCGCGATCCTCATGGCGGTGAACCTGCAGACGTCGTTCCTCACGCCGCCGTTCGGGTTCGCGCTTTTCTACCTGAAGGGCATCGCGCCGAAGGAGATCAAGATCCAGAGCATCTACAAGGGCATCATCCCGTTCGTGCTGCTGCAGATGCTCGCGGTGATCGCGATCCTCGCGTTCCCGGACATCGCGCTCTCGCTGATGCGGGCCGCCTACCCGGGCTGACGGAGATTTCGAGACATGAAACAGGAACTCGTCGCCGAAGCCGAGCAGGCCGCCCAAACGGCCGGCGACTCGCTTGCGCTGCGGATGAGCGAGCGGCTGCGCCGCTTCGTCGATCGCATCGGGGGATGGGGCGCCTGGCTCATACTTCCGCTCGTCCTGATCACCGTGCTGGACGTCATTGCCCGCAAGCTCGTCTGGCACGACTCGGCGGGCCAGGTGCAGGGCGTCCAGATCTTTCTGGTCAACCACGTGAGCGCGATCTTCGGCTCCACGCTGCTGCAGGAGCTCGAATGGCACTTTCACACCGGGCTTTTCGCGCTGGTGCTGGGCTACGGATACATCTACAACGCGCACGTGCGCGTTGACCTGATCCGCGAGAACCTCAAGTTCCGCAAGCAGGCCTGGCTGGAGTTCATGGGTATCACGTTCTTCCTGCTGCCCTATTGCGCGGTTATCATCTGGTTCGCGATCGACTACACCTATGCGTCGTTCGCAATCGGCGAGATCTCGGCCTCGACGGTCGGTCTGACGCACCGCTGGATCATCAAGAGCGTGCTGGTGTTCGGCCTCATCGTGGCCGCGATCGCTGGCGTGGCGGTCTGGCTCCAGGTCGTGGTGGTGCTGTTCGGGAAGGAGGAGCGGCGTTTCCCGCTCATGACCCTCGAATGGCCCGAGGAGGCTGGGACGAAGATCGAGGGCAAGGAGCGGGTCAAGCTCGAGGAGGCGATCGACACCCTCGCGGCGCCTACCGACACGGAGCGGGGTAAGACGTCTACCATCCTGACCGGCGGCTGATCGCGCCGGATGGCGCGGACGCGGGAGTCGGGTCGGCTCGCATATCGAAATGGACTGGGACAAGCTCCTCAAGCGGTACGTCTGGGACGACGCCAAGACCCCGTACTTCATCGCGGTCGGCCGGCTCACCCCGTCCCAGGCGCGCCACGAGCTTTTCGTCTACACGCTGTTTCTCGGCATTCTGTTCGGCGTGCTTGCGGTCGCAGCCCTGTCGGCGCGGCACCCGCACGGCCACTCGGACGTCGTTCCGCTGTACGCGTTCTCCGTGGTGTGCGCGGCGATCATCCTCGGCATCACGAAGCATCATTACGCGGCGCTTTACTGCGCCAGCGCACCGGTGGCGGGGCTCGCCTATTTCGCGGTGTACGGTTTTCACGCCAACCTGGGCGTGGTCGACAAGGTGCTCCTCGTCGCGGTGATGCTGGTGTGGCTGCGCTACTGCGTGCGCACCGTCGCCATCGCGCGCGCCTACCCCGGAATGCCGGACCCGTCCGGAACGCCGTGAGTGCGCACGCGCGCGGGCTGTTCCGGCGCCATCTCGCGTTGTTTCTCTGCGGCAATGCCGCTTTGAGTGTCGTCAACTACTTCGTGGGCACGGGCTGGTGGGCGTTCTGGCCCCTCGCCGCATGGGGCGCGCTGCTCATGATCCACTATCTGCGCTACAAGGCGGTGACGGTCGACGAGCGCTGGGTCGATGAGCGCGCAGCGGACTTGCGGATAAAGAGTTACGATCGCGGCCACATTGAGAACATCGCGGCGCATGGTCCCGGCGCCGCCGCCCGGGAGAGCGACACCCAGAGCAAGTAGCCAGGCACCTGGACGAAGGTGGAACCATTCCCGTCGGCCAAGGTCTTTCCTGGTTTTTCCGTCGAGCAGCGGTTCCTCCCGAACCCGTCAAGCGCGCTGCGGGGGTTGAAAAAATGCGCGTCCTCCCCTATTTTCACGTCCCGCACAGCGGGGATGAGGAGCCTTTGCTGAGATGTTGACGATCGAGAACCTGGTCAAGGCCTTCGGCGCGAAGCGGGCGGTGGACGGCGTATCCTTCGGCGTCGAGCGCGGCGAGGTGCTCGGCTTCCTGGGGCCGAACGGCGCCGGCAAGTCGACCACCATGCGGATGATCACCGGCTTCATCCCGCCGACGGGCGGGACGGTCAAAGTCGGCGGGCATGACATTCTCTCCGCGCCGATCGCCGCGAAGCGCCTGATGGGCTACCTGCCGGAGAATGCGGCCGCCTACCCGGACATGACGGTGCGCGGCTTTCTCGGCTTCGCGGCCGACATGCGCGGACTCGCGGGCGATGCTCGCGAGAAGGCGATTGCACGCGTCATCGACCTGTGCTTCCTCGACACGGTGCTGCACCAGGAGATCGATACGCTCTCGAAGGGCTACCGGCACCGGACCTGCCTCGCGCAGGCACTCATCCACGATCCCGAGGTCCTGGTGCTCGACGAGCCGACCGACGGTCTCGACCCCAATCAGAAGCACGAGGTGCGCAACCTGATCCGCGAGCTCGGCGCGCGCAAGGCGGTGATCTTCTCGACGCACATTCTCGAGGAGGTCGACGCGGCCTGTACGCGCGCCATCATCATCGACCGCGGCCGCATCGTCGCGAACGGCACGCCTGCTGAGTTGCGCGCCATGTCGGGACTCGCCGGCGCGGTCACGCTGAAGGCGCAGGGCGCCGACGCCACGCGACTCGCCGGCCTGCCGGCAGCCGGGAGCGTCGAGCCGCTCGAGGATGGCGCGCTGCGCGTGTATCCCAAGGACAAGGATGCGGCGGCGAGCCTCGCCCGGCAGGTGATCGACCTCGTGGCGAGCGCAGACTGGCAGCTCGAGCAGCTGCGCTCCGAGGAAGGCCAGCTCGATGAGGTGTTCCGGCGCATCACGCTGCCCGACACGGTGCGGGAGGCCGCGCGATGAGCGCGCTCGGCCCGATCCGGATCATCATCCGGCGCGAGCTCGTGAGCACCTTCACGTCTCCGGTCGCGTACGTGTTCCTGGTGATCTTCCTGCTGCTGAACGGCTTCTTCACGTTCACCGCGGGAGGGTTCTTCGAGCGCGGCGAGGCGAGTCTCGCGTCGTTCTTCATGTGGCATCCGTGGCTCTACCTCGTGCTCGTCCCGGCGGTGGGCATGCGGGTATGGGCCGAGGAGCGCCGCTCCGGCACGCTCGAGCTGCTTCTCACCCTGCCCATCAGCGCGTGGCAGGCGATCATCGCCAAGTTCCTCGCCTCGTGGATCTTCCTCGCGGTCGGCCTCGCGCTCACGTTTCCGGTCGTGATCACGGTCAACGTGCTCGGCGACCCGGACAACGGCCAGATCTTCACGGGATATCTCGGGAGCCTGCTGCTCGCGGGCGCCTACCTCGCGATCACCTGCATGACTTCCGCGATGACCCGCAACCAGGTCGTCGCGTTCATCGTGTCGGTGGTGCTGTGCCTCTTTCTCATTCTCGCCGGCTTCAATCCGATCACCGATCTCCTCACCCGCTGGGCGAGCCCGGGATTCGTCGATGCCGTCGCGGCATTCTCCGTGATGACGCATTTCGACGGATTCCAGAAAGGCGTGATCGCGCTGCGCGATCTGGTCTTCTTCCTGTCGGTGATGGGCTTCGCGCTGTTCGCGACCGGCGTGGTCCTCCGCAACCATCGGGCAGGGTGACGCATGAAACGCGGCGAATCACTGACCTACTCGGCGGCCGGCCTCGCGGTGCTGTTCCTGGCCCTGGTCGCCCTCAACTATCTCGTGGGGGCTGCCCCGGCGCGCGTCGACCTGACGGCGACGAAGCTCTACACGCTCACGGAAGGCACCAAGAAGACGCTCAAGTCGCTCCCGGCTCCGGTGAAAGTGCGTCTCTACGTCTCGCAAGGCGAGGGAATGCCGGTCCAGCTGCGCGGGTTCGCGCAACGCGTCGAGGATCTGCTGCGCGAGTTCGAGGCGGTGGCCGGTACGAATCTCGTCGTCGAGAAATACAACCCCAGGCCGGACTCCGACGAGGAGGACGCGGCGCAGCTCGGCGGCGTGGAGCCGCAGCTGCTCCAGACCGGCGAATCGTTCTATCTCGGCGTCGTCGTGAGCCGCCTGGATCGGGCCGAGACGGTCCCGTCGGTCTCGTTCCAGCGCGAGCGCCTGCTCGAGTACGATCTCATCCGCGCGATCGCACGCGTCGGACAGCCGGAGCGGCCCAAGCTCGGATTGATGGCCGGCCTGCCGGTGATGGGCATGCCATTCAACCCGTTCACCCGGCAACCCGCCGAGCCCTGGGTGCTGGCGAACGAGCTCAAGCGCGAGTTCGACGTGCAGGAAATCTCCATGGACGTGAAGGAGATCCCCGCCGACATCAACGTGCTGCTCCTCATCCACCCGCGCGACGTCGCGCGCGAGACCGAGTACGCGCTCGACCAATTCGTGCTGCGCGGCGGGAAGCTGATCGCATTCATCGATCCGCACGCCTACTTCGACCAGACACCGACGATGCCCGGCGTGCCGGGCGTGCCGACGACCTCGGACCTGCCGACGCTCCTCAAGGCGTGGGGCGCGACGATGGACCCGTCAAAGGTGATCGCCGACGTTGTATACGCCTCCGGCAGCGGCCAGCGCTTCACGCCCATGGTGCTCTCGCTCAACCGCACGGCGTTCAGCCGCGACGACGTGGTCACGAGCCAGATCGAGACGCTGTTCTACCCGTTCGGCGGCGCGTTCCAGGTCGCGCCGGTCGAAGGGCTCGCCGCGGACGCGATCGTGCATTCGTCGACGAACTCGATGCTGATGGATGCCAAGAACGCCGGCACGTTCGGAGACGCGACGCTCAAGGACTTCACGCCCGGTGGCAAGCCGCTCGCGCTGGCGCTACGGCTCACCGGAGCGTTCAAGACGGCGTTCCCCGACGGACCGCCGGTGGATGCAAAGGAGGAGAGCAAGGACGCCGGCACCGCAGCGGGCAAGGGCGCCGCCAAGGCGTCCGACCCGGACGCGAGCAAGGAAGCGAAGCCGGCCGGCGCGGCGCACCTGAAGGTGGCGGCGCGCCCCAACTCCGTGGTGCTCGTGGCGGACGTGGACATGCTCGCCGACGGTGCGGCGGTGGACGTGCGCGAGATGTTCGGCCGGAAGGTCGTGGTGCCCTCGAGCGGCAACCTCGCGTTCGCGCTCGGGCTGATCGAGCAGGCGCTGGCGGGCGACAACCTGATCTCGCTCCGCAGCCGTGCATCGGCGCTGCGCCCGCTCACCGTCGTGCGCGAGCTGGAAGCGGAGGCCCAGAAGCAGTACCTGGGCAAGATCCGGGCGCTCGAGGAGCAGATCCAGAAGAGCACCACGCGGCTCCAGGAGCTGCAGAAGGCGCGTGCGCCGGGCGAGAAGAGCGCGCAGATTCTCTCGGCCGAGGAGCAGGCCGAGATCGAGCGCTTCCGCAAGACCGTCGCGACGACCCGGAAAGAGTTGAAGGACGTGCGCAAGAATCTGCGCCACGACGCGGAAGCCCTGGTGTTCTGGACGAAGGTTGCGAACATCGCGCTCATGCCGCTCATCGTCACGCTGGCCGGCCTGCTCGTCGCGCTGGCGCGCCGCGCCCGCGCCCGGCGGATGGCGACGTCCTGAGGGGGAGGCGCGCATGAATGCAGGCCTCCTTCGGATTCTGGTCGTCGCCCTGATCGTGATCGGGGGCGGCGCGGTCTGGCTGTATCAGAAGGAACGCGCGGACCGGGCCCCGGCGGTTGCCACCCTCGGTGATACGCTTCTTGGCGGACTGCAAGCCGCAGACATCGCGGAGATTCGCATCGTGGAGCCGGGTGCGACGCTCACCCTGCGCCGTGACGGCGCCCGCTGGGTCATCGTCGAGCGCGGCGATTTTCCCGCCGATTTCGCGAAGGTGCGCAGTTTCGTGCTCGACGTGCTGGCGCTCAAGACCGGGCAGAGCGAGCCGATCGGCCCCGGAGAGCGCACTCGACTCCGGCTCGACGAACCTGCCGCCAAGGAGGGCGGCGGCACGCTCGTGGCGTTCGCCGCCGAGGACGGCAAGCCGCTCGCGCGCCTGATCGCGGGCCGCAAGTATTTCAAGCGCACGCCCGACGATCCGGAGAAGGCGAAGGGCGACGGTCGCTTCGTCCTGCGCCCCGAGACGGCGGATAAGGCGATCATCGTCGCCGATCCGCTCGAGCAGGCCGCTGCCAAGGCGGCGCTCTGGATCGATCGCAAGGCGCTCGCGGCGGATGACCCCGTCTCGATCGACGTGCGTGATGCGGAGGGCGATCACTGGCGACTGGCGCTCGCGCCGGGCGCCGATGGCGCGTGGCAACTCGTCGGCGCCAAGCCCGGCGAGAAGCTCGCTCAAACGACCGTGCTCTCGATCGTGGCGGCGGCCGGCGGACTCGATCTTGCGGACGTCATCGCCAAGGACCCGGAGCGCGAGGCGAAGGCGCTCGTGAAGCCCACCGTGATCACCGTCGTCACCCGCGATGGACTCACCTACACGTTGCAGGTCGGCGATGGCGAGGGCGGAAATCGCTACGCCTTGGGCATGATCGAGGGCAAGCTCCCCGACGCGCGCAAGGCAGTCGAGGGGGAGAAACTCGAGGATGCCGCCGCGCGGGACAAGGCGTTCGCCGAGCGCATCGCCAAGATCCGGGCGCGCCTGCCCGGCAGGGAGGCGCTCGCTCAGCATGCATTCCTCATCCCCAGCAGCTCGCTTTTCGACCTCACCAAGAAGCGCGCCGAGCTGCTCGAGAAGCCTCCGGCAAGACCCTGAAGAGCCATCACCGCTCGAGCGGCGGCGTTACACTGTGACATCCGCGTGCGCGCGCGCGGCAGCGAAACCCACGCGTCACGGCGTAGGAGGGGGCCATCGAAATCCTGGGCATCGACATCGGCGGGACCGGCATCAAAGGTGCCCCCGTCGACACGCGCAGCGGCAAGCTGCTCGCGAAGCGGCACCGCATCGACACGCCGCAGCCCGCCACGCCCACCGCGGTGGCCGACGCGGTCGGCGCAGTGGTGCGGCACTTCAAGTGGAAGGGACCCGTGGGCTGCGCCATGCCGGCGGTGGTCCAGCAAGGCCGGCTGCGCACCGCCGCTAACATCTCGAAGCGCTGGCTGGGCGAGAACGCAGTCGAGCGCTTCCGCGCCGCGTCGCACTGCGCGGTGAGCGTCATCAACGATGCCGACGCTGCCGGATATGCCGAGATGCACTTCGGCGCGGGGCGCGGGAAGTCCGGCCTGGTGATCATGGTGACGCTGGGCACCGGCATCGGCACGGCGCTCTTCATCAACGGGCACCTCGTGCCCAACACCGAGCTCGGTCACATGGAGGTGGGTTGCAAGGAAGCCGAAAAGTGGGCGGCGGAGAGCGTGCGCGTCGCCAAGGATCTGAGCTGGAAGAAATGGGCGCGCCGCGTCGACACCTACCTCGGGGAGCTGCACCGCTACTTCTGGCCAGACCTTTTCATCGTGGGCGGCGGAGTGAGCAAGAAGCACGAGAAATTCCTGCCGCGGCTCAAGGTGCCAGTGCGCGTCGTGCCGGCCAGGCTGCGCAATGATGCGGGCATCATCGGCGCGGCGCTGGCGTTTGCTCACGAGCGAGCGCGCGCCCGCCAGAAGCGCGCGCTCGGATAATTCGGGGGATATACAAGGGGGCGTCGCCACCTTGTTCGATTGGGCGAGCGAGCGCGCGCGCCAGAAGCGCGCGCTCGGCTGAGACTCGGGAGGGAAAATGAGCAAGAAAGTTGCTGTGCTGGGGACTGGTGCCAACGGCGCGTCCATCGCCGCTGACCTGACCAGGGCCGGTCTCGATGTCGTGCTCATTGATCAGTGGCCCGAGCACGTCGCGGCGATGCGCAGGAACGGCGTGCGCATAGAGATGCCCAGGGAGACCGTGCGAACGCCCGTCCGTGCCTACAACCTCTGCGACGTTTGCACCTTCGACGAGAAGTTCGACGTCGTGCTCCTGCTGATGAAAGCCTACGACACGCGGTGGGCGAGCCAGCTCATCGAACCCTACCTGCAACCCGACGGGTTGCTGGCGGGCGTTCAGAACGGCATGACCGTCGATGCCATCGCCGATGTGGTCGGTCCGGAGCGCACGATAGGCTGCGTCATCGAGATATCGTCCCAGATGTTCGAACCCGGGGTCGTCCAGCGGCAATCGCCGCACGACCGGTCGTGGTTCGCCGTCGGCGGCATCGATGCGGCGACCAACGGCCGCGCGGCCGAGATCCAGGCCCTGCTGGCCCATTCGGGGACCGCGGTGATCGCCTCCGATATCCGCTCGGCCAAATGGATGAAGCTCGTCAGCAACTGCACCACCCTCGCGACGACGGCGATATTCGGGGTGCCGATCGCGGTCGCGGCCGATACGCCGGACATGCGCGAGCTGATGCTCCGTTCGGGCGCGGAGGCGCTGGCGGCGGGCCGGGATCTGGGCTATCGGATCGAGCCGATCTTCGGACTGAGCGAAGACGAGGCGCGCAACGCCAGCGATCTGGTCGAACTGCTGCTCGACAAGCTGACCAGCACGTATATCCTGCCCGATACGATCACCACCATCCTGCAGGACATCATGAAGAACCGCAAGAGCGAGGTCGACGACGTCAACGGCTGGGTGGTCGAGCAACAAGAACGTCTCGGCAAGACCGCGCCGGTCAACGCGGCGATCGTGGAATTGACGGCGCGGATCAAGCGCCGCGAGCTCAAGCCCGGACGGGCGAATCTGGGCGTGCTGAAGGCGATGGTCGCCGAGGGCTGAATGGCCGGCAAGCGGTGAACGACCGGACATCCGCCGCGGGCATGACGTCGATGTAGCCTTTGATAGTTTCCGACCTGAATTCTGTTTTGCTACACTCTTGCGCCGGCTTTCGGCTAGAGGAGGAGAAAACCATGTCGTACTTCAAACGTTGGACCGGGCTGGTCGCGGCCCTGGCGCTCGCGGTCCCGGCCGCCGCCCTCGCGCAGGACGCGTGCAAGAATCGCGGCGACCTGGATGCGATGTACTGCGACGAGGACGGGGACCTGACGGCGGATCCGCCGAAGGACAAGTCCAAGTTCAAGAATCCGTCGACGCTCGTGTTCACCTACACGCCGGTCGAGGACCCGGCGGTGTACGAGAAGATCTTCAAGCCCTTCACCGATCATCTCGCGCAGTGCACGAGCAAGCGGGTGGTGTACTACCAGGTGCAGTCGAACGCGGCCGAGATCGAGGCGATGCGCTCCGGGCGCCTGCACGTGGGTGGCTTTTCGACGGGACCCACGAACTTCGCGGTGAACCTCGCCGGCGCGGTGCCCTTCGCTGTGAAGGGCGACTCGAAGGACTGGCAGGGCTACAACCTCGTCCTCATCGTCAAGAAGGACAGCCCGTTCCAGACCATCACCGATCTCAAGGGCAAGAAAGTGGCGCACACGTCCGCGTCGTCGAACTCGGGCAACCTCGCGCCGCGCGCGATCTTCCCGAAGCTCGGCCTAGTGCCCGACCAGGACTACAAGGTGCTCTACTCGGGCAAGCACGACCAGTCGGTGATGGGCGTGAATTCCGGCGACTATGACGCCGCCCCGGTCGCGAGCGACGTCTTCAAGCGTATGGCCGAGCGCGGGCAGGTCAAGGCCGAGGACTTCCGCATCATCTACCGGAGCGAGACGTTTCCCACGTCCTCGTTCGCCTACGCCCATGACCTGGAGCCGGCGTTGCGCGAGAAGCTTTTGAAGTGCTTCTACGACTACCGCTTCCCGGCCGAGATGCAGAAAGCATTTGGTGGCGCCGATCGTTTCTTCCCCATCACCTACAAGAAGGACTGGCAGATCGTGCGCGACGTGGCGGCCGGCAGCGGCGAGAGCTTCAACACCGCCGCGTTCGAGGCGCTGCGCAAGAAGGAAGCCGAGGCGGCGGCGAAGAAGAAGCAGTGACGGTTGACGCACAGGCGCGGCCGTCCGCGGCGGCCGCGCTTTCGATCCGCAAGCTCGTCAAGGAATACGTCCGCGGCCGCCCCGTGCTGAAAGGGGTCGA
>JBFJOO010000118.1:0-12351 GCA_041617635.1 Burkholderiales bacterium
CGAGCGCGGCGAGCGAGCGCACTTCGTGCGCGGGCATTCCCATGCGTTCCGTGAGGCGCTCCAGGGCAAGATAAGGATTGCGGCGCGCTTCGCCGGACATGCCCACCCATTCACGGACCGGCACCTGCTCGAAGTTGAGCAGGAACCAGATCGTGCCGAGCCCGACCACGGCGGCGACGGCGGCGGCCCAGAGCCCCTCGCGGCTCATGCGGCCCCGGCCGGAGCGAGGGTGCCGCCCGCGCGCGCGCTCGGGATGCTGAAATGCGCGGCCCACCTGCGCGCGAGCTCCGCGGCGTCCTCGGCGGCCGGCATCCGACCCCCATAGGCGGCGGCTTGCCAGACGCGGACCAGGCGCTCGAAATACTGTGCCGCCTCGCGCGGCAGCGCGGCACGCGCGGCGCGCACGCAGTCCCCTTCCGTGTGCGCCTCGGTGAGCGGGACGTGATGCGCGTGCACCAGCGAGGCGAGGGCGCCGCGGTAGAGCAGCGACAGCGCGTCGCGCAACTTGCCCCCTGCGACCAGGTCGAGCGCCGTGCCGGCGGGATCGTCGGGCAGCGATTCGGGTGTGACGTTCAATCCGAAGAGTGCGTCGGGCGGTCGATAGCGCTCTTCGCGCGGTTCGAGCAACTGGGGCAGGAACCGCCGCACGGCGAGGAGCGCGAGGACGACTCCCGCGGCAGCGAGCAGCCACATTCCGAACTCCGCGAACTGGCCGAGGAGCTTGACGAGGTTCGAGAAGAACGCCGATCCACCGGACTCCTCCGCCGGCGGCCGCGGCTCCGCCCGGTAACGCCAGCGCAGCACATCGCGCCATTCCTGGAAGTCCGGGTCCTTGAGCACCTCGACGATCTGCTCGCGCGCCGCCTCCGGAGGCCGGTCGCGCTGCGCGAGCGCATCGGCGGCGCCGAACGACAGCGCGGCGAGGAGCGCGACCGCCGCGCACGCGAGCGGGGCAACCGCGCGCGCGGTGGTGACGCGCTGCGCCAGCCGGCGCAGCGCCAGCTCGACATCCCAGCCTTCGAGGATCGCGCGCCGGTTGAGGTAGAGCGCGAAGCCGGCCGCCACGTAGAGTGGCTCGATCACCGCGATCGCGATGAGGTAGCCCACGCTGTCGGCGATCCCCCAGCCGGGCGTGCCGTCGCGCCACCAGGCGAGAGCGTCGACGCCGGCCTCGCCGGCCGTCGGGAAGAGGAGCGCGCCCAGCGCGGCGAGCGAGAGCATGACGACGAGCTCGAAATGCACGCAGACGACGGTGAGCCCCACCGCGTGCCCGCGCATCCGGCGCCCGAGGATCCCGCGGCGCTCGCGCGCCGCGCGCCCGCGGCTCTTCTCCAGCTGCCAGACGGGCAGCACCAGCGAGCGCGCGAGATTGAAACGGTGCACGGTCAAGCTCGCGAGGAGGCCCGGCGCGAGGATGTCGCGCATCGCGGCGAGCGTCGTCCGCACGCTCGGGACTTCGCCGAACACGGCGCGGCTCACGACGTGCAGCGCGAAGCGGTCGAAGAGCGGCTTCAGCCACCAGGTGAGCAGCGCGGCGAGCCAGAGCCGCTCGTCGAACAGCAGGTGAAGCGCGACGGCGACCGGCACGAATGCCGCGAGGAACGCCGCATAGACCGCCGCGCCCCACTGCCGCACCATGACGAAGCCGAGATCGACCGCCTCCCAGGGCTGCCGCGGGCGCAGCGCCACGCCGACGCGCTCAAGCTCCACGGCTGCGTCCCACGAACAGGAAATAGGCCAGCACGAAGGCCCACAGGATCGCGCCGACGGCGTACTTCGTCTCGGGCGGAAAGAGGGTGAGCGGCGACCAGAACGCCTCGATGAACGCGGCGATGAGAAACATCGTCGCCGCGCCGTAGACGAGCCGTATCGCCCCGCGCGCGGCGGCGACCAGCGCCGCACGACGCGTCATGTTGCCCGGTGCGATCAGCGCCGCGCCGAGCTTCAGTCCGGCCGCGCCGGAGATCGCGATCGCCACGAGCTCCATCGCGCTGTGGCCCGACACGAACGACCAGAACGGCGTGCCGAAGCCGGCCTGCGTGAGATGGCCGGCGACCGCGCCGATCTGAATGCCGTTCGACACCAGGTAGAACACGGTGCCCAGGCCGAACGCGAGTCCGGTCGCGAAGCACTGGAATCCGATCCGCACGTTGTTGAAGATGTAGTACGCGAACATCATCACGTTCGTGTCTGCGGCGCGCATGCCGAGCCGCGGGTTCGTCGGGTCGTACATCTCCTGGATGCGTGCGATGGTGCGCGGCGAAAGCAGGTAATGAACGAAGTCGGGGAAGGTCTGGAGCGCGGCGCCGATGGCGAAGAGGGGGCCGAAAAAGAGCGCGGCGGCGATCGTCACCAGCGGCCATTCGGCGCGTACCCGGACGGGGAAGTCCTCCAGGAAGAACCGGGCGATGCGGCTGCGCCGGTGGCTGCGCGCACCGTAGAGAAGATGATGCCCGCGCAGCGCGAGGTGATTCAGCCGGTCGACGAGCTCCGGGCTGTAGGCGCGGTCGCGCGCGAGCGCGAGATGCTGGCAGAGGCGCCGATAGGCGCGCGGAATCTCCGCATCGGGCAGCGTCGCGGCCGCCACGCTCTGCGCGGCCCTGCGCGATCCGGTGCGGGTCGTCTTCTCCCGCTGGTCGAGCCATTCCGCGAAGCTCGTCCAGTCGTGCGCGTAACGCGCTTCGAAAACGGCCTGCCTCACCGGCGCCCCACGAGGAAATTGGCCATGCGCACGAGGCGTCGCGCGGCGTCGATGCCGCCGCCGACCAGCGGCTGCGCGAGCTCGGCGAGCTCCTCTGCGCGCTCGGCCGTGAGCCCGGGTGAGCGCTCGGCGAACTCGAGCACCGCGCGCTGCTCGGCGACGGTGAGCGCGAACGGCGGTGCGAGGGGATCGGCGGGCGGCACCGTCGAGCCGCGCGGCGCGGGGTCGCGGTACACCACCAGCGTGTTGGCGGCGAGGTCGCCGAGCCGCTTGAAGTCGCGGTTGATGAGCATGGTCGCCAGCCCGAACCCGTAGAAGAACGGCAGGAAGTCCACGGCGCGCAGCAAGTTGCGCGCTAGCGCCGCCGGCCAGCGCACCGGCGTGCCGTCGTCGTTCAGCACCGCGATGCCGAGCGCTTTCTTGCCCGGCGTCTGGCCGCTGAACTGGACTTCGCACCACGCCGGAAACAGCCACTCGAGCAGGAACCACGCGAGCAGGAACGCCGCCTGACCGAGGTTGCCGAGCGGCCCGGCCACCATGGCGAGCACGATCAGCACGCCCACCCGGATCGCGAAATCGATCAGCCAGGCGAGCGCGCGCGGCACCGGACCGGCCAGCCTGAGCGTGAGCTCGATGCCCTCCGGTGTGGCGATGCTGCGCGCGGTGTCGAGCAAGCGGCGCTGTGGTGGCGAAGGGCGCGCGCTACTGCGCGTAGAAGACGTCGCGGTACGCGGTGTAGATCGAGGCGACGAGCACGGGTCCGAGCACGAGCCAGCCGAGCATGATCGGTATCGACGCCACGATCGCCAGCACGAACATCACGATGCCGTACACGAGGAACGGCAGGATGTTCTTCAGGCAGCCGAGGAAGCTCGCCTTCAGCGCGGCGCCGACATCCATCCCGTTCAGCGTGATGAGCGCCGGGGCGAACCAGATCGCCATGTAGATCGGGATTCCGAGCGCGAGTCCGATCAACCCTGCCAGCGCGGCACTTGCTGCGCCGGCGGTCATGTCCGCGCCTGCTGTCCGCATCGCGAACACGCTGCCTCCGACCAGCAGGAAGATGACCACCATCACCAGCAGCCATGCGCCGATGTTGAACAGCCCCACCAGCACGAGCTTCCCGACGTGCTCGCGGAAACCCGCGAAGATGTGCCCGACCTCCAGTGGCTCGCCTTCCTCGATCGCGCGACAGCCGATCATCAGGCCGCCGACGAACACGGGCCCGAGCAGCGCCGCGAGGAGATTGACGATCGGAATGATGCCGAGGACGATCATCAGTGCGAGCAGGATGATCACCACCAGGATCCACATTCCGGGCTGCTGCTTGAACATGCCCCAGGCCGCGCCGATCCACGACCAGCCGTTGCCGGCCGGCACGGTCTGTCCTTCGGCGACGAAATTGCCCGCGATCGGTGCGCCCGGCGTGTCGGCGACGTGCGCCTTCGGTGCCGCGTAGGGATCGGTTGCCATGGCTGTTCTCCTTTTTTCTGTTCGCGCGAGTCGCGCGCGTTCCGTAGCGTAGAGGACCCCCGGGCGCCGGGCAAGCGGCGGGGCGCCGACAATGCCGCACGTTTGGCATTCGCCGCAGTCATTCGTGGTAAAAGACCGGCTTTGTTCCGGTCAGCCCCGTTCCGCACATGACGCGATGAGCGATATCCAGATGAGATTCCAAACGTTCGTGCTCGCTGCGGCGATTGCCCTGGCTCCATCCGCGGGGGCGCAGCAACTCGTCGGGCTCATCCAGGCCGTCGAAGCGGGCGACGCCGAGGCGGTCGAGCGGTTGCTCAAGGCGGGCGCCAATCCGAACACGCGCACGCTGGACGGCGACACGGGATTGCACATCGCTGCCGGACGCGGCCAGGTCGTCGTGATCAAGGTGCTGCTCGAGCGCAATGCGGACGTGAACGCGCGGGGCAACGGAGGCATGACGCCGCTGCACCGCGCGGCGGCCGCCGGCAACACGAACACCGCCGCGCTGCTGCTTGCGCGCGGCGCCGTGGTCGACGCCCGCAACCAGAGCGGCGAAACACCGCTCTATCTGGCGAGTGAGCGGGGCCATGCCAACACCGCGCGGCTGCTGATCGATCATCGGGCAAGTCCGGACGCGCGCACTGCGAACGGGGAGGCGCCCCTGCACGCGGCGGCGATGAATGGCAATGGCCCGCTCGTCGACGCGCTGCTGACGGGCAAGGCGAACCCGAACGCCGTCAACCGGGACGGCGAGGCGCCGCTCTTCTGGGCGGCTGCGACCGGCATGGTCGATGCGTCGCGCCGGCTGCTCGAGCGCGGCGCGAATCCGAACGCGCGCGACCAGCGCGGCAATACCGCGCTGCACGGCGCCGCGGACGGCGGACACGCCGAGGTCGTCGTGTTGCTCGTTTCCCGCAAGGCCGACCCATCGATCCGCAACGCGGCTGGCCTGACTGCCGCCGATGTCGCACGCGGGCGGGGGTACGATCATGTCCTGAAAGCGCTCGGCACGCGCTAGCGAGTCCAGAACGAAGGTCGTCATTCCCGCCCTCCGATTACCCCGCTCGGGGGCAGGGACCGCGGGAATCCAGTCCTGGCTGGTTCAGATGCAAGCTGGATCCCCGCATGCGCGGGGACGACGGGAGCCGGGATTCCAGGTGATCGAGATGAGCGGACCTAAGACGGCAATTGTCACGGGGGGTGCGCAGGGCATCGGGAAAGGCGTCGCCGCGCGGCTGCTCGCCGGAGGCTGGCGGGTGGCGATCGCGGACGTCGACGCGGCAGCGGGCGCCGAGACGGCCGACGAGCTGGGCGCGGCGGATCGCCTCCTTTTCGTGCCCACGGACGTATCGGACGAGGCGGCCGTGCGGACATGCGTGGCCGCTGCGGTGGATCGATTTGGCCGGCTCGACGGGGTCGTCGCGAGCGCCGGCATCGCGCGACCGCCGCGTGTTCCGGTCGAGACGCTGTCGCTCGCCGACTGGAACCGGGTGATCGCCGTCAATCTCACCGGATGCCTCCTTGCGGCGAAGCATGCGGTGCCGCATCTGCGGCGCACGCGCGGGGCGATCGTCAACATCGCCTCGTCACGCGCGCTGCAGTCCGAGGCCGGCACCGAGCCCTATTCGGCATCGAAAGGCGGGGTCGTCGCGCTGTCGCATGCCCTTGCCGTGAGCCTCGGCCCCGAGATCCGGGTGAACTGCGTGAGTCCCGGCTGGATCGACGTCCGGGCATGGCAGGCGAGGGCGCGGCGGGCGACCGATCCGCTGCGACCCGAGGATCACGCGCAGCACCCGGCCGGGCGCGTGGGCACGCCTGACGACGTGGCCGCCGCCGTGGAGTTCCTGCTCTCGGACGCGGCCGGCTTCGTCACCGGCCAGAACTGGGTCGTCGACGGCGGCATGACGCGCAAGATGATCTATGTCGACTAACGAAGCTCCGGAGAAGTTCGTCATTCCCGCGAAAGCGGGAATCCAGTCCGAGCTTTTGCGAAGGTCTGCTGGATCCCCGCGTGCGCGGGGATGACCGCTCCCCGAGCGCTCGGCCTCGCACCGCGCTGGCCGGTCGCGATCGTGCGGACATGGCAGAATCGTCGCAATGAGTGCGAGTACGGTCGTATCCGTGGATCACCTGCGGGGCCGCGTCGGAGACGAAGTGGCCGTGAGCGATTGGTTCGAGGTCACGCAGTCGCACATCGACGAGTTTGCCGAGGCGACGCTCGATCAGCAATGGATTCACGTCGATCCCGAGCGCGCAGCGCGCGAATCCCCGTACGGGCGCACAATTGCGCACGGCTTCCTCACCCTCTCGCTCCTGGCGCATCTCTACCAGGAGACGATCACGGTCACCGGGTTGCGCATGGGCATCAACTACGGATTCAACCGCGTCCGCTTCACCGGACCCGTGCCCTCGGGCGCGCGCATCCGGGCCCACTTCCGGCTCGCCGCGCTGGACGAGATCGCCAACGGGGTGCAGATGACATGGAACGTGGAGGTGGAGTGCGAGGGCGCCGAGAAGCCGGTCCTCATCGCCGAATGGCTGAACCGCCGCCAGAACTGACGCCTCGTATCGACCCTATGCCGCCAAGCTATACTTTTCCGCCATGCCAGAGCTTCTATTCGTGCTGCTGTTGGCCGCCCTCGGCTGGCTCTGGTACGACTCCATGCGCGCGCGGGAGCGCGCGGTGCAGGCCGGCAAGCAGGTCTGCAAGCGCGACGGACTGCAGTTCCTCGATGACACGGTGCAGATCGTGAAGCTCTGGCCCGCACGTGACCCCGACGGCCGAATCGCGCTGCGGCGCACCTATCGGTTCGAGTTCAGCGACGACGGGGCGCAGCGCCGGGGCGGGGTCGTGGTCATGCTCGGCGGGCAGGTCGAATCCCTCGATCTCGAGCCCTTTCTCATGCAGTAGGCGGGCCGGGATGCCGACGACGACGAAGTGGGTGGAAGGCACCGTGGTCGAGCAGAAGCGCTGGACCGACAAGCTCTTCTCGCTCCGCGTGACCGCCGAGATCGGCTCCTTCGAGGCGGGCCAGCACGCCACGCTCGCGTTGCCGGTGAGCGGCGTCCTGGTGACGCGCCCGTACTCGTTCGTCAACGCGCCCAAGGAGCAACCGCACGAGTTTCATTACATGCTCCTGCCCGAGGGGCCGTTCACGGCGCGGCTAGTCGGGCTCGAGGCGCGGGACGTGGTGTTCCTGGCGCCGACCCCAGCGGGGCTCTTCGTGCTCTCGGCGATCCCCGACGCCGCAACGCTTTGGCTGCTCGCCACCGGCACGGGCATCGCGCCCTATCTTTCGATGCTGCGCACCGAGGCGCCGTGGCGGCGTTTCCAGCACGTGGCGCTCGTGCACTCCGTGCGGCACGCGAGCGAGCTCACCTATGGAGCGGCCGTCGCGGCCATCGCGAAGGAGCACGCCGCGCAGTTCCGCTTCGTCTCGCTCACCAGCCGCGAGGAGTCCCCGAACTCGCTGCCCGGGCGCATCTCCGACACGATCGCCGACGGGCGCCTCGAGAAGACGCTCGGGCTCACGCTCGAGCCGAAGGGCTCGCAGGTGATGATCTGCGGCAGCCCCAAGACGATCGGCGACATCACCGACGAGCTCAAGCCGCGCGGGATGCGGCGGCACCGGCGGCGCGATCCGGGACACATCTGCGTGGAGAACTACTGGTGAGCCGCGGGGTAGGTGCGTCCCGGCTGTCCAGCGTGTTGCTGGTTGCGGCGACGTGTCTCCTCGCCGGCTGCGCGACCGTGGTGCGCGTCGCGTACAACAACAGCGACATCGCCGTGCGCCTCATGGCAAACGAGTACCTCGACCTGCAAGGCGAGCAGGTCGATCTCTTCAAGGCGCGCTACGCGCGCTTGCACGAGTGGCACCGGCTGGAGGAGCTGCCGCGCTATGCGCAGGCGCTCGACAGCGCCGCGGCGCGCCTGCGGCGCGGCGCCACGCGTGCCGATGTGGAATGGATGGTGACGACCGTGGGCGAGCGCTACCGCGCCCTCGCGGCCCAAGCGGTCGACGAGGCCGCTCCGGTCCTGGCCACGCTCAAGCCCGCCAACCTCGCCGCGCTCGAAAAGAAGCTCGCGGCCGGCAACCGCAAGCTCGCCGAGGAGCTGCAGGGCGGCGAGCTTGCGGCGCGCGAGGCGGCGCGCAGCGACGCGATCACCGACCGGCTCGAGGAGTGGCTCGGCAGCGTTTCCGCGGAGCAGCGCCGCCTGATCACGCGCTATGTTCGCGCGTATCCCGTCGACGTGGCGCTGCGCATGGAGAATCGCAAGGCGCGCCAGCGCGAGCTCGTGCGCGTGCTCAAGGAGGAGCAGGGTGCGCCGGCATTGCGCGACGGCCTGCGCGCCGTCTTCGTGGAGTACGATGCGCAGCGCAGCGCGGAGTACGCCCGCGCGTGGCGCGCCTGGCAGGATCGGGTGGTCACGCTCGTCACCGAGCTCCTCGCCGCGGCGTCGCCTGCGCAGCGCGAGCACGCCGCCGCGCGGCTGACGCGCTACGCGGACGACTTCCGCGCGCTGGCCGACGAGGGGCGCGCGAAGATCTCAGGCACCCGAGCGGCCAAGGAACCGGCGCATCCCGGCACTTAGCGCGTCGACCAGCGCGACGATCGCGAGCATCGCGAGGATGACCGTGGCGGCCTCGTTCGTCTTGAAGAGCGACAGGCTCACGAAGAGTAGCTGACCGAGTCCCCCGGCCCCCACGAATCCCAGCACGGCCGCCATGCGGATGTTGTTCTCCCAGCGGTACAGCGCGTAGGACGTGAACTGCGGCAGCACGTTGGGCACCGTGCCGTAGAGAAACGCGAGGGCGGCGGGCGTTCCGGCGTGCCGGAGCGCATCGGTCGGCTCCGGCGGCGTGTTCTCGAGCGTCTCGGCGAACAGCCGGCCCAGCACGCCGGTCGTGTGCCAGGCGAGCGCGAGCGTGCCGGCGAAGGGCCCCAGACCGGCGGCGAGCACCATGATCGCCGCCCACACCAGCTCGGGAATCGAGCGCAGAAAGTTCAAGAGCAGCCGGGCTGCGGCGCGCGGCGCGAATCCCCAGCGTCCGGCGGCCGGCACGGCCAGCAGCACGCCGAAGACGACCGCGAGGAGCGTGCCGATCGCGGAGATGGCCAGCGTCTCGAGCGTGCCTTGCAGCGTGCGGGCGAGGAACCTTGCCGACAGGTCCGGCGGAAAGAATCCGGCGATGAAGCGCCCCATGCCCACCAGGCTCTCCACGCTCGCGAGCCCGGAGAGCGACACGCCCAGGTAAAGAAAGCTCGCCGCCGTGGCGGCGAGGAAGGCGCCGAGCGCCGCCCAGTGGCGCGCGCTCATGCGAAGGCCTTGCGCAGCGCCGCGCTGATCGCATCGGCGAGCAGCACGAGCAGGAAGAACGTGAGGAGCATCGTGGCGACCTCGCCCCCGTGCAGCATCTTCATCGAGAGCTCCATCTGCTGCCCGAGGCCGCCCGCGCCCACGAAGCCCATCACCACGGACGCGCGCACCGCGCACTCCCAGCGGTACACCGAGTAGGACACGAGCTCGGGCGAGGCAACCGGCAGGATGCCGTAGCAGAACGCGTTGATGCGGCCGCCGCCCGATTCGAGGATCGCGCGCGCAGGGCGCGTGTCGCCCGCTTCGTAGAGCTCGAAGAACACCTTGCCGAGCATGCCCGAGTAGTTGATCGCGATCGCGAGCACGCCGGCCGCCGGTCCGAGGCCCACGGCACGAACGAACAGCAGCGCCCAGACGATCTCGGGGATGCTGCGCAGGACGATGAGCAGCCAGCGCGCCGGCGTGCGCAGGAGCACGCCGAGCCAGCGATGCCGCGCCGGGCCGATGCGCGACACCGAGAGCGACTGCGAGACGACGAGCGAGAGCGGAAAGGCGACGGCCAGGGCGAGCGCCATGCCGGCGGTGGCGAGCGCGAGCGTCTCGAGCGTCGAGTGGAAGACGAGCGCCAGGAATTCCGCGTCCACGCGCGGCGGGAAGAAGGTCGCGAGGAACCGCCCCATCACCGCCATGCTCTGCGGCTCGAACAGGCTCGCGGGATTGAACTCGGCGAGCTTCAGCCCCGGCCATAGAAGCAAGACTGCGAGAAACGTCAGCGCGACCCGTGGCGCCAAGGCCGGATCACGCTCGGCGGTCAGCGTCGCCATTGGAGAGCGAGGAGAGTGGCGCGCCGCGCGCCGCTCACCGGCAGAGCGGCTGGCGGCCGGTCAGCGCCCGCGCCGCGCGCCGCACGCCGGGAATGGCGTGATCGACCGGCCGGTTGTTCTGCGTCGGCAGCTCCGCCGATTCGGTGCCGTACAGCTCGCGGAGCATCGCGTCGGTGACCCGCACCGGCGGCAGATCGAACACCACCTCTCCGGCGCGCAAACCGACGATGCGCGGAAACCAGTGCAGCGCGAGATCCACTGCATGCAGGCTGGCGATCAGCGTGGCGCCGCGCGTCTGAGCGTCGCGCACGAGCTCGCCCACCGTCTGGTCGGCGAGTTGCGGATCGAGCGCCGAGACCGGTTCGTCGGCGAGAATCAGGCCGGGCCGCTGGTAGAGGACGCGGGCGACCCCGACCCGCTGGAGCTGTCCGCCCGAAAGGCGATCGCAGCGGTCGAAGACCCGGTCTGCGAGATCGGTGCGCGTGAGCGCGGCGCGTGCGCCGGCGATGTCGGCCGGATAGACGAGCGAGCCGAGCCCCCTCCAGAATCCCCACGCGCCGAGCCGCCCTGCCAGCACCGTGGTCACGACGCGCTGGCGCGGCGGCAGCGGCGGCGCCTGGTGAACGGTGCCGATGCTCGCCCGCAGCCGGCGCAGATCCCGGCTCGACAGCGCCCACGGATCCCGCTCGCCGATGCGCAGCCCGCCTTGCGTGGGGCGCAGCGCGGTGCCGATGACGCGGAGCAGGCTCGTCTTGCCGGCGCCCGATTGGCCGATGACCGCGACGCGCTCGCCGCGCGCAGCCGCGAGCGTCACGCTCTCCAGCGCGCGATGCGCGCCGGGGAGCGTGAGTCCGACCCGTTCAAGCGAGATCTGCACGCGACCGTGCCGCCCGCGTCGAAACTACTGCAGCAGCCCGGCGGACTGTGCCGCCTGCTCGATCCCCTGGTAATTCTCGGGGCGCGTGGGGACGAACTTCGTCGCGCGTTGCAGCGTGAGGATCTCCTTGTCGGCCGGGTTCGCCGGGTCGAGCTTGAGAAACGCCTCGGTGAGCTTCTTCACGAGCGCCGGATCGAGGTTGCCGCGCACCGTCCAGTTGTAGTCGTAATAGGGCGGCGTCGTGGCGAGCACCTTGACGGCCTTCGCGTTCGCGTCACCCTTTTCGACGAGCTTTTCCCACACCGAGGCGTTGAGGACGCCCGCTTCGGCGCGTCCCGATGCCACGAATGCGACCGTCGCGTCGTGCGCGCCGGAGAACGCGATCCGCTTGAAGTCTTTTTCCGGATCGATGCCGTCCTTTATCAGGAAGTAGCGCGGCATCAAGTGGCCCGAGGTCGAGGACGGCGAGCCGAACACGAAGGTCTTGCCCTTGAGGTCGGCGAGCGTCGTCGCGGCGCTGTTGGCCGGAACGATGAACTTGGACGTGAACGTCTCGTCCTCCACGCGCTGGGCAATCGGGATCGCATTACCGGTCTTCTTGCGCGCCTGGACGAACGTGAATCCCCCGAGCCACGCAAGATCGATCTTGTTCGCGGCGAGCCCTTCGACCACGGCGGCGTAGTCGTTGACCGGCGTCCACTGCACTTTCATGCCGGTTGCGCGCTCGAGATACGCGCCGAGGGGCTTGAACTTGCGCAGCAGCTCGGTCGGCGATTCGTCCGGGATCGCGGAAACCCGGAGGACCTGTGACTGCGCGAAGACGGGAGAGTGAAACAGACTGAGGGATGCGAGAACGACGAGCGTGCGGAAAAGTTTCACGGGCCCTCCTTGAATCGGGTGAAAGTGATGAAGGCGTACATGGTCGGCTCCTTCGAAGGGTATGTTGCGTTGCTGCGATATGCCGCTCGCGGCACGGCTCGACGCCGTCGCCAGAGCGGAGATTGACCCTTGAGCGGTCCAGGAAAATCGAAACCGCGAGGGAAGGTTAGCACACGCCCCCCCGCAGAATCTAGACACGCGGAGATGTGGGAAGTGTTTGCTCCTAGCGGGAAGGAGGGTAACGGGAGGAAACCGGCCGGGTTGCTCCCGTTAGTGA
>JBFJOO010000119.1:0-12348 GCA_041617635.1 Burkholderiales bacterium
CGGGTGGCTCGTGCGCGGCCTGTCGTGTGTTGACTGGCCGCCGCGAGCCGGGTACCCGCCCGGTGGACGCGCCTTGCGGCACCATGAGACCGCACCGGATCGCCTCGCCCTCCAGGAGATGCGCCACACGACTAGCGGAACGAGAGAGGGCCACGCGAAAAAGAAAGGCCCTCCGGGATCACCGGAGGGCCAACGGTTGGGTGCGCGCCCCCTCGACGCGCACTTGCGCTATTTCAATGCGGCTTCGACGGCGCGCTTCGCCATGACCGTGACCAGATGCGCGCGGTACTCGGCCGAGGCGTGGATGTCGGAGTTGAGGCCCTTGTCGGGCACCTTGATATTCGCGACCGAGTCGGGCGCGAACTTCTTGCCGAGCGCCTGCTCCATCTCCTTCACCCGGAACGCGCAAGGGCCGGCGCCGGTGACGGCGACGCGGATCTCTTTGCCAGTGTCCGCGACCATCACCCCCACCATCGCGAAGCGCGACGCGGGCTGCTTGAACTTCATGTAAGCGGCACGCTTCGGAATCGGGAACGAGACCGAGGTGATGATCTCACCCGGCTGGAGCGCCGTTTCGTAGATCCCCTTGAAGAACGAGTCGGCGTCGATCTTGCGCTTGTTCGTCTCGACGGTTGCGCCGAGCCCGACCACCGCGGCTGGATAGTCCGCCGCCGGGTCGTTGTGAGCGATCGCGCCGCCGAGGGTGCCCATGTTGCGTACCATGCGGTCGCCGATTTGGCTGGCGAGATAGGCGAGGGCGGGGATCGCTTTCTTCACGTCGGCCGAGGCGGCCACGTCCGCGTGACGGGTCATTGCTCCGATCACGACATTCTTGCCGTCCGACTTGATGCCGCGGAGCTCGGCGATGCTCCCAAGGTCGATGAGCTCCGGTGGTGCCGAGAGCCGCAGCTTCATCGCGGCGATGAGGCTCTGGCCGCCGGCCAACAGCTTCGCGTCGGCGTTCTTGGCGAGGACCGCCGCGGCGTCCTTGACGTCCTTGGCTTTGCGATAAGTGAATGCGTACATGTTCTGTTCTCCTCTGAGGCGTCAGGCCGCTTTTTTCATCGCCACGGCACGCCACACGGTTTCCGCGGTGGCCGGCATGGCCAGGTCGCGGACGCCGATCGCGTCGGTGATGGCATTCATGAGCGCCGCCGGCGCACCGATCGCACCGGCCTCGCCGCAGCCCTTCACCCCGAGCGGATTGTGGGTGCAGGGCGTCTCGCGCGTGTCGATCTTGAATTGCGGCACGTCCTCGGCGCGCGGCAGGCAGTAGTCCGTCAGCGTGCCGGTGATGAGCTGTCCGCTTTCGCTGTCGTAGCGGCAGCCCTCCAGCATTGCCTGACCGATACCCTGCGTGAGCCCACCGTGCACCTGGCCCTCGACGATCATCGGGTTGATGATCTTGCCGAAGTCGTCTACCGCGACGAAGCTCTCGATCGCGGTTTTGCCGGTGTCGGGGTCGACCTCCACCTCGCACACATACGAGCCGGCCGGGAAAGTGAAGTTCGACGGATCGTAGAACGCGTTCTCGTTGAGGCCGGGCTCGAGCTTGTCGTGCGGATAGTTGTGCGGCACGTAGGCCGTCAGGGCCACCTGCCCGAAAGGCACCTGCTTGTCCGTGCCGGAAACCTTGAAGACGCCATCGCTGAACTCGACGTCGTTCTCGGCAGCTTCCATCAGATGCGCGGCGATCTTCTTGCCCTTCGCGATCACCTTGTCGACGGCCTTGACGATCGCGGTGCCGCCGACGGCGATCGAGCGCGAGCCGTAGGTCCCCATGCCGAACAGGATCTTGCTCGTGTCGCCGTGCACGATGTCGATATCCTCGATCGGGATGCCGAGCCGGCTGGCAACCACCTGCGCGAACGTCGTCTCGTGGCCCTGGCCGTGTGAATGCGATCCGGTGAACACGGTGACCTTGCCGGTCGGGTGGACGCGCACTTCCCCGGCCTCGTACAGACCGGCGCGGGCGCCGAGCGATCCTGCGACGCTGGAGGGGGCGATGCCGCACGCCTCGATGTAGCAGCTATAGCCGATGCCGCGCAGCTTGCCGCGCGCCGCCGACTCGGCCTTGCGCTTTGCGTAGCCGGCGACATCGCCGAGCTTGGTCGCGGCGTCGAGCGTGGCGTTGTAGTCGCCAGTGTCGTACATCAGCGCGACCGGCGTCTGGTACGGGAACTCCTTGATGAAGTTGCGCCGCCGGATCTCGGCCGGGTCGATCTTCATCTCGCGGGCCGCCGTCTCGACCAGGCGTTCCACCACGTAGGTCGCTTCGGGCCGCCCGGCGCCGCGATAGGCGTCCACCGGGGCGGTGTTGGTGAAGACCGACGTGACCTCGCAGTAGATCACCGGGGTGGTGTATTGCCCGGCGAGCAGCGTTGCATAAAGAATCGTCGGCACGCAGGAGGCGAAGGTCGAGAGATAGGCGCCGAGATTCGCCGTCGTGTGCACGCGCATCGCGAGGAACTTGCCATCCTTGTCGAGCGCGAGCTCGGCGGTCGTGATGTGGTCGCGGCCATGCGCGTCGGATGCGAACGACTCGACGCGGTCGGCGGTCCACTTCACCGGCCGGTTGAGCTGCTTCGAGGCCCAGGTGACGACGACGTCCTCGCCGTACAGGTAGATCTTGGAGCCGAATCCACCGCCCACGTCCGGGGCGATCACGTTCACCTTGTGCTCCGGAAGTCCCATCACGAAGGCGGTCATCAAGAGCCGCTCGACGTGCGGATTCTGGCTGGCGACGTGCAGCGTGTACGAGTCGTCGGCGCGGCTATAGTTGCCGATCGCCGCGCGCGGCTCGATCGCGTTCGGAATGAGCCGGTTGTTGACGAACTCGAGCTTGGTGGTGTGCGCCGCGCTCTTGAAGACCTCGTCCACCTTGGCCTTGTCGCCGAGCGCCCACACGTAACAGGTGTTGTCCGGCGCGATGTCGTGGAGCGCCGGCGCGCCCTTCTTGCGCGCCTCGGCGGCGTTGACGACCGCGGGCAGGACCTCGTAGTCGACCGCGACCAGCTCTGCGGCATCCCTGGCCTCGTGGAGCGTATCCGCGATCACCACTGCGACCCGATCGCCTACGTGGCGGACTTTGCCTTGCGCGAGTGCGGGGTAGGGCGGCTCCTTCATCGGTTGGCCGTTGACATCGGTGATCAGCCAGCCGCAGGGCAATCCGTTGATGCCCGCTTTCGCGATGTCCTCGCCCGTGTACACGGCGTGGACGCCAGACGCCTTCAGCGCCTTGTCCTTCTTGATGCCCTTGATTTTCGCGTGGGCGTGCGGCGAGCGCACGAACACAGCGTAGGTCGCGCGTTGCGGCGCGACGTCGTCGGTGTACTGGCCGCCGCCGGTAAGGAAGCGATAGTCTTCCTTGCGCTTCACCGAGGTGCCGATGATGTTCATGTTGGCCATGACGTTCTCCCGGCCGCTCAGCGCGCCGCCGCGACTTTTGGTGCGGCGGCGAGAATGGCCTTGACGATGTTGTGGTAGCCCGTGCAGCGGCAGAAATTGCCGTCGAGCTCGGCGCGCACGACTTCCTCGGTGGGCTTCGGGTGACGCTTCACCAGGTCAATAGCGCTGATCACCATGCCCGGTGTGCAGAAGCCGCACTGCAGCGCGTGGTGCTCGCGGAACGCCTCCTGCATGGGGTGCAGCGTGCCGTCGGCGGCGGCGATACCCTCGATCGTGGTGATCTTCGCGCCTTCGGCCTGCATCGCGAGGATGTTGCAGGACTTGACCGCGTCCCCGTTCATCTCGATCGTGCAGGCGCCGCACTGCGCGGTGTCGCAGCCGACATGGGTTCCGGTGAGACGCAGGTTCTCGCGGATGAAGCTCACGAGGAGCGTGCGCTCCTCGACGTCTGCCGAGACCGGCTTGCCGTTCACGGTCATGGATACTTTGACTGGCATGATTCCTCCTTCGTTGATGCGCGTGTGTAATGTTCTTTGCGGCAGGCGCGCAGGGTCCCAGAATAGTGACGAACGGATAAAAACCCTCTTCCGGCCTCCGAGCTTGGGGAAGCGCGGACCGCGGATGGGTCCGCACGATTAGTGGTCAAATCGTAGCTTATGCATTAGGCCGAAGCAACCGGGACCGAATCGCGACGATCTAGTGGGGAGTGTCAGCACCATCTCTTCCGGTACGACGCGAAGCTGACACGCTCTGCCCTGCAGGGGTTCTCCTAGCGGGAAGGAGGGTAACGGGAGGAAACCAGCCGGTTTCCTTCTGTTCGTGACCTACGGGGGTTTGGCGTTGAGGAAACCGGCCGGTTTCCTCCTGTTCGTAACCTTCCGGTCCATTTCTAAGGCATAACGTCGGGCGACGGCGTAAAATGGAAATATTGCGCTTCGCAGCATGGAGTGGACCAATGGACAGCGTTGATCTGGAAGTCATCAAGAGCGCGGTGAGCTGGGTGAAGGCCGGTCACGGCGCCACGCTCGCGACCGTGGTCAGGACCTGGGGTTCGGCGCCGCGGCCGATCGGCGCCATGCTGGTGATCCGCGACGACGGTCACGTGATCGGCTCGGTCTCCGGCGGCTGTGTCGAGGATGACATGATCGAGAAGGTCCGGGCCGGCGAGCTTGCGAGCGGCAAGCCGGGGATGATCACCTACGGCGTCACGAAAGAACAGGCGGAGCGCTTCAAGCTGCCCTGCGGTGGCACCCTCGAGATCGCTCTCGAGCCGCTCTCGCGGGAGTCGAAGCTCGACGAGCTGCTCGCGATCGTGGAGCGCCACGAGCTGGTCGCCCGCGTCCTGGACATGGAAACCGGCGCCACACGGCTCGAAGCCGGCAACTGGGCCGACGTGCTCGAGTTCGACGGCAAGACCCTGCGGACGATGCACGGTCCGCGCTGGCGCCTGCTGGTCATCGGCGCGGGGCAGCTGTCCCGCTATCTGGCGCAGATGGCGCGCGCGCTCGATTACCACGTGACCATCTGCGATCCGCGCGAGGAATTCGCCGACGAGTGGGATCTGCCGGGCACCACGCTCAATCGCGGCTACCCGGACGACGTGGTCCTGCAGATGAATCTCGACGGCCACTGCGCAGTGGTCGCGGTCACCCACGATCCGAAGCTGGACGACGTCGCGCTGCTCGAGGCGCTCAAGTCGCCGGCCTTCTACGTCGGCGCGCTCGGCTCGAAGCGGAACAACGATGCCCGCCGCAAGCGGCTCGCGGGTTTCGATCTGTCCGCGGCGGAGATTGCCCGGCTGCACGGACCGGTGGGCCTCGACCTGGGCTGCAAGACACCGCCGGAGATTGCGGTTGCGATAGTCGCCGAGATGACCGCGGTGCGCCACGGCGTACGCGTTCCCGAGCTCGTTGCACCGGAGAAGGCCGAGAGCTCCGCGGGGTGCGTCGTCCCGGGAGGCTGAGCGGTCTTTGAACGCGCCCCTCGTTGACATCCTGCTCGCGGCCGGGGCGTCCACGCGGTTCAAGGCGAACAAGCTCCTCCACGCGCTTCCCGACGGAACGCCTATCGCAGTGGCCGCGGCCAGAAATCTGCGCGACGCGCTCGATCGTGTCGTGGCGGTCGTGCGCCCGGGCGTGCCCGAGCTGGCGCGGGCGCTTGCCGGTGCGAACGTCGAAGTCACGGTCTGTGCCGAGGCGGCCGCCGGAATGGGTCATTCGCTCGCGCACGCGATCGCGGCCACGCCGCATGCCGGCGGCTGGGTGGTCGCCCTGGCGGACATGCCGTTCATCGCACCCGAGTCGATCCGTCGCGTCGCTGCTGCGCTCCAGGAAGGCGCCGACCTGGTTGCGACGGACTACCGCGGTGCGCGAGGCCACCCGGTTGGTTTCGCGGCGCGCTATCGGGAGGATCTTGCCGCGCTGACCGGCGACGCGGGCGCGCGCGCAGTCCTCAAGCGCGATGCGGCGCGCATTCGCGTGGTCGAAGTGGATGATCCGGGCGTGCTCCGCGACATCGACACGCCCGAGGATCTCGGCCGCGAGCCCTAGGCGCGGCGCGCGCGCGGCGCATACAATTCGCGGCCCGGCGCCGAAACGCGAGTACCGTGTGATCGTGACCCCATCCAAGACGCTAGCAGTCTTTCTTTGGCTCGCCCTCAACGGCGCCGCGCTGGCGCAGCTGCCGGCGGCGGTAGGCGGACAGAGGCTGCCGACCTTGGCGCCCATGCTCGCGGAAGTGACGCCGGCGGTCGTGAACATCGCGGTCGAGATGCGCACGCCGGAGGCGAGCCCGCTGTTCGCGGATCCTTTCTTCCGGCGATTCTTCGAGCTGCCCGAGCGTCCTCAGCGGCGGGAACAGGCCGCCGGGTCGGGGGTCATCATCGACGCCGCGCGCGGCCTGGTGATCACCAACCATCACGTGATCAAGGATGCCGAGCACATCATGGTCGGCCTGAAGGACCGGCGGGTCCTGAAGGCGCAGGTGGTCGGTGTCGATCCGGGCACCGACATCGCCGTGCTGCGCATCCCGCCCGAGCGGCTGACTGCGGTGAAGTGGGGCGACTCGGAGGCGCTCAACGTGGGGGACTTCGTCGTCGCGATCGGGAACCCGTTCGGCATCGGGCAGACGGTGACCTCCGGAATCGTGAGCGCGCTCGGGCGGACGGGACTGGGCGTGGAGGGCTACGAGGAATTCATACAGACCGACGCGTCCATCAATCCCGGCAACTCGGGCGGGGCGCTCGTGGATCTCGCGGGCGAGCTCGTCGGCATCAACACCGCGATCATCGGCCCCTCGGGCGGCAACGTCGGCATCGGGTTTGCGGTGCCGACCCACATGGTGCGCGGGGTGCTCGACCAGATCCTGCGGTTCGGCGAAGTCCGGCGCGGCCGCGTGGGCGTCAGCACCCAGGATCTCACTCCCGAGATGGCCAGGGAGCTCGGGTTCAAGGCGATCGAGGGCGCGGTGATCGTGCAGATCGAGCGCGGCTCGGAGGCGGAGCGGGCGGGGCTGCGGCCGCGCGACGTCGTCCTCTCGGTGAACGGTCGTCAGGTGCGCAGCTCGAGCGAGCTGCGCAACCGGGTGGGACTGATCCCGATCGGCGAGGAAATCGAGCTCGAGATCCTGCGCGAGCGTCGCACGCTGCGGGTGCGTGCGAAAGTCGGCGAGCTGTACAAGGCGACCAGCGTGCCCGGCGAGACGATTCCCCAGCTTGCCGGGGCGCGGGTCGCGAACATCGAGCGGGGCACGCCGCTCTACGGGCAAGTCGAGGGCGTCGTCGTCACCGCGGTCGAGCAGGGAAGCGCGGCATTCCGGAACGGCCTGCGCCCCGGTGACATCGTGTACGCCGTCAATCGCGCCCGCGTGCGCAGCGTGCCGGAGCTCCTCAACACGATACGCGGCGTCGAGGGACCGATGCGACTCTCGCTGCTGCGCGGCGAGAATCGCATCGCGCTCGCCATACGTTGAGGAGCGCGTCGCGCGGCGCGGTTGCGATGGCGAGCGAACCGATCCGGTACCGCGTGTATCCGAAGTATCCGGAAGCCCACCGGTTCGAGGTGAGCGTCACCGTCGCAAACCCTGATCCGGCCGGACAGCGCCTGGCGTTGCCGGCGTGGATACCGGGCAGCTACCTGATCCGGGATTTCGCCCGCCACGTGATCGCGATTCGCGCTGCGAGCGGCCGTCGGCCGGTGCGACTGTCCAAGCTCGACAAGCACACCTGGCGCGCGGCGCCCTGCGACGGTCCGCTGACCGTCACGGCGGAAGTCTATGCCTGGGACCACTCCGTGCGCGGCGCGCACCTGGACACCACGCACGGCTTCTTCAACGGCCCGTGCGTGTTTCTCCGGGTGCTGGGCGCCGAGTCCCGCCCCTGCGAGGTCGAGATCCTGCGGCCGCGCGGTGCGCGCTACCGTGCGTGGCGCGTCGCGACGGCCATGCGCCGCCGGCGCGCGCCCCGTCACGGATTCGGAGTGTATGCGGCGGCCGATTACGACGAGCTCATCGATCATCCGGTCGAGATGGGCAGCTTCGCGCTCGGTACGTTCGTTGCGCGCGGCGTGCCGCACGAGATCGCCATTACCGGCCGGCAGGATGTGGACATGGCGCGGCTGTGCCGTGATCTCAGGCGGCTGTGTGCCCACCACATCCGATTCTGGGGCGCGCCCGCGCCGATGGATCGCTACCTCTTCCTGGTCACGGCAGTGGATGACGGATACGGCGGACTGGAGCATCGGGCGTCCACCGCGCTCCTCTGCGCGCGGGACGACTTGCCGCGCCAGGGCGGCGACGGCGCGGGCGAGCGGTACCGCACGTTCCTGGGACTCGCGAGCCACGAATACTTCCACACGTGGAACGTCAAGCGCATCAAGCCGGCCGCCTTCACGCCTTACGATCTGGACCGCGAGAATCACACCGCGCTCCTGTGGGCGTTCGAGGGCGTCACGTCCTACTACGACGACCTGGCACTCGTGCGCTCCGGACTGATCAAGGAGCGCGATTACCTCGAGTTGCTCGGTCGCGGCGCGACCGCGCTCCTCCGGAATCCGGGCCGGTCAAGGCAGACGGTCGCGGAATCGAGCTGGGATGCCTGGATCAAGTACTACCGCCAGGACGAGAACTCGCCGAACGCCGTGGTCAGCTACTACGGGAAAGGGAGTCTCATCGCGCTTTGCCTCGATCTCCTCATCCGCGAGCGATCGCGCGGCAGAAGATCGCTCGACGATGTCATGCGGGCGCTCTGGGCGCGCTACGGTACGACGGGCGCTGGGGTGCCGGAAGATGGGGTGGAGCGAACGGCCGCGGAGGTGACCGGGTTGCGGCTGCGCGACTTCTTTGACCGTGCGCTGCGCTCGACGGCCGATCTTCCGCTTGCGCGATTGCTCAAGACGGTCGGCTTGACGCTCACCGTGCGGCCGGCCGAATCCGCGTCCGATCGGGGCGGGCGCGTCACGTCGACGCCGGCGCCCGAACTGGCACGCAAGGTGACGATCGGCGCACGCGCGACGACCGAGGGCACCGAACTCACGCTGACCCACGTCCTCGAGGGCGGAGCCGCGCAACGGGCGGGACTTTCCGCCGGGGACGCGATTGTTGCGATCGACGGTCTGCGTGCGACGCCGAGGAACTGGGCTGCCCTGCTCGCGCGCTACCGGCCCGGCGACACCGTCGAAGCCGTCGCATTTCGCCGCGACGAGCTGATGAAGTTCACGGTGAAGCTGGATGCGCGCGCCCGCGACACGTGCGTCATCGCGGCAGGGGGGGCGGCGCCTGCGTCCGCCAGTCGCCGCCGGCGGGCTTGGCTTGCACTGCCGCCTCGGCGAGCTTGACGAGCGCCAGCGTGAGGTTGTCGCCCTTGCCGTTGCTCCGGCCGCGCGCGCCGGTCACCAGCATTTCGGCCGCCTTGCGCGGCGGGAGCGTCGACAGGATCTTGCCGAGCTCCGCATCCGCGAAGTAGTCCCACAGACCGTCGGAGCAGAGCAGGAACGTATCGCCGTCCGCCAGCGGGCTCGTCGAGCCGAAAGTCGGCTCCGGTTGCTCCGCTTGACCGAGCGCCTGCAGCAGCAGGTTACGATTGGGGTGGGTGTGGCGCTCTTCTTCCTTGATCTGACCGTCGCGCGCCAGCTGCTCGACCAGCGAATGGTCGGGCGTGCGATGCATCAGCTTGGGACCCCGGAAATGGTACAGGCGGCTGTCGCCGACGTGCCCCCAGTCCACGCGGTCCGGCTGCAGCAACATCGCCACGAACGTGCTGTGCGGTTCTTCCTCGGTGAGGATCCGGTTGAGCTTGATGACGGTATGGGCTTCGAGGACGATCTCGCGCAGCAGTTGCTCGGGCGTTTCGCCCTTGGGGGAAAAGTTCTCGAAGAGGTTCGAGGCGGTGGTGATGACCTGGGCCGCTGCGGCCGCCCCGCCCGTGTATCCGCCGGCACCGTCCGCGAGCACGACGAGCGCGGTGCCCTTGACGCGCTTGCTCGGGATGATCGCGACGCGATCCTGCTGCTCCTTGCGATCGCCGATGTGCGTGCCGGTCGTCGCGTCGACAGTGAGGGCCATGGTTGTGCTTGTGCCGCGGTGCAGGCGCCGATGATCTGAGCGATAAACTAAACTATCGGGCCGAATCCCGCCGCATCGGAATGTCACACGCCGGTAATTATGCCGCGCCTCCGGTGCTGCTGCGCAGCCGGCCTGCATTTGACCGATTCCCGTGAACGAATTCCGCGACTCCGCTCCTGCTGGAATACGAACAAGAGGCGAGCGAGCCCCTTGTGGATCCCCTCCGTTGCGAGGGCGGACACGCTTTGAAATAGGCCCTTCTCCCCTTTGAACCGTTCCGATACCGCCATTCTGTTGATCCGCCACGGCGAAACGCTCTGGAACCGATCGGGACGCGTCCAGGGCTGGCAGGACAGCCCGCTTTCCGATGTGGGCCGCGCCCAGGCACAAGCGCTCGCCGAGCGGCTCGCAGGTGACCCGGTCGAGCGGCTCATTGCAAGCGATCTCGGCCGCGCGCGCGAGACCGCCGCGCCGATCGCCGACCGCCTGGGCATCGCGGTCGAGCTCGATCCGGGTTTGCGCGAGCGCAATTACGGGATTCTCGAGGGCCGGACCTACGGCGAGATCGAGCGCGAGCATCCCGAGGCGTACACGTTTATCGCGCGGCGGGACCCCGCATATGTCATCCCCGGCGGCGAGAGCGGCGAGGGATTCGGCATCCGTGCGCTCGGCGCACTGGAGCGCATCGGTGCCGCGCACGCCGGACACCGCATCGCGGTCGTGACGCATGGCGGCGTCCTCAGCGTGTTGTACCGGCACGCGACGCGGCTCGCGCAGCGCGTGCGGCGCGAGTACTCGCTCGCCAACGCCAGCGTGAATCATGTTCGTTTCGAGTCTGGTCGGTGGGTCATCGAGGTCTGGGGCGACGTCGCGCACCTTGGCGCGGACGGGACCGATGACCCGATCGACTGACCCGGTGTGGGAGGGGGCATCAGATGAGTGATTCGCAAGGGGACATGCCGGTCGTCTTCGCGGATGTCGCGTCCGCCGCGGCGCGCTCCAAGGGTGTCGTGCACCGTACGCCGGTGATGACGTCGCGCACCGTGAACCAGCGCGTCGGCGCGGAGGTATTCTTCAAGTGCGAGAATTTTCAGCGCGCCGGGGCGTTCAAGTTCCGCGGCGCGTATAACGCGCTCTCGAGGCTCGCCGACGCGGGCGAGCGGCGTGGCGTGCTGGCGATCTCCTCGGGCAACCACGCCCAGGCTGTTGCGCTGGCGGCCAGGTTGCTCGACATGCGCGCCGTCGTCGTGATGCCGGAAGACGCGCCGGCCGTGAAGCTCGCGGCGACGCGGGACTATGGCGCGCAAATCGTGACTTATGACACGAATCTGGTCACGCGTGAGACGCTCGGCGAACGGATCGCGCACGAGCAGGGGCTTGTCACCGTTCCGCCGTTCGATCATCCGCACGTGATCGCGGGCCAGGGCACGGCGGCGCTGGAACTTTTCGAGGATACGGGGCCGCTCGACGCACTATTCGTCCCGTGTGGCGGCGGGGGCCTGATCTCGGGGTGTGCGATCGCTGCGGCCGAGCTCGCGCCGGAGTGCCGCGTGATCGGCATCGAGCCCGCGGCCGGGGACGACGCCACGCGATCGTTCCGGACCGGTACGCTGCAGTCCTGCCATAACCCCGACACCATCGCCGATGGGGCCAGAACGCCCTCGCTCGGCAAAAATACCTTCCCTTTGGTGCTCCGCTACGTTCACGATATGGCCACTGTGACGGACGCCGAGTTGCTGCGGGCCATGTTCTACCTCTGGGAACGGATGAAGATCGTCGTCGAGCCGACTGGCGCGCTCGGCGCGGCCGGCCTGTTCGAGGGCCGCGCCGATGTGCGCGGCCGGCGGGTGGGCGTGATTTTGTCCGGTGGGAATGTCGATCTCAACATCGTCGGCCGCCGCGTCTGAATCGATGCCATACAGCATGAGCGAATTCGACCGACCGCACTCGGCAAGCACAGGAGCTCCGCCGGTGAGCTCGCTATTTCGGAGCCGGCCGCGGTCGTTCCTGGTCGCGCTTGCGGCCGCGTTGGCCATCGCAATGGTCGACGCGGCGACCGGCAGCTCGCCCAGCTTCACGGCGTTCTACGCTTTGCCGGTACTGCTCGCCGCTTGGGGCGCGGGAATCGGCGGGGGCATCTTGATGGCGCTCATCGCGGGCGCGGCCGTGCTGTCGATGGGATTCGTCCTCGGCCATCCCTATCCGACGACATTCCCGTTCGTGTTCGACACGATCGCGGCGTCCGGTCTGCTCGTGGTCGTGGGCGTGCTGGCGGCGGGATTGCGTGCGGCGAGCGATCGGGCGCGCGCGACGACTCGCACCGACGTCGTGACCAGCATCATGAATCGCCTCGGGTTCGGCGAGCGTCTGAGCATCGAGCTC
>JBFJOO010000120.1:0-12303 GCA_041617635.1 Burkholderiales bacterium
ATCGTGACGCCTTCAGCGCTGAGCGACAGCGAGAAGAAGCTCTACGAGGAGCTCGCCAAGCTCTCGAGCTTCAATCCGCGCGGGCATTTCGGTTAGGCGGTGGCATACTTCCGGGCGCAGATGAATGTCCTCGCGACTCTGTATCGCCTCGCCGCCGCAGCGCTCGTCCTCGCGCTGACCTTCGCGCCGGCGGGCGCGCAGCAGTCGCCACTCCCCCAGCCGGTGGCGCTGGCGCTTGCCCAGGCGGGCATTCCACAATCGAGCGTCGCGTTGTTTGCGCAGAGCGTCGATTCGGCCGCGCCGATCGTCGCCGTCAATGCCGCGAGACCGATGAATCCCGCCTCGGCGATCAAGCTCGTCACGACCTTCGCCGCGCTCGAGCTGCTCGGCCCCACTTACACGTGGAAGACCGAGGCCTATCTCGCCGGATCGTTGAAGGACGGCGTGCTCCACGGCGACCTCATCCTCAAGGGCTACGGGGATCCGAAGCTCACGCTCGAGCGGTTCTGGCTGCTCGCGCAGACCCTGCGCGCGCGCGGCCTTGCCGAGATTCGCGGCGACCTCGTGCTCGACCGCACCTATTTCGAGCTCGAGAATCACGACCCCGCACAGTTCGACGGCGAGTCGCTGCGGCCCTACAACGTCGGGGCGGACGCGCTGCTTGTCAATTTCAAAACGGTGCGCTTTCTCTTCGTGCCGGACGGCGAGCGCGGCGGCGTGCGCATCATCCCCGAGCCCATGCTTGCGCAGATCGACGTCGTGAACAACGTGAAGCCCGGCCCCGGCTTCTGCGGCGACTGGCGCGCAGGGCTGCGGGTGGACGTGCGCACCGTCGACGAGCGCACGCGCGTGAGCTTCTCCGGCACCATGCCGGCGAGCTGCAGCGAGCGCTACTGGAACGTGAGCGTGCTCAGCCACCCGGAGTTCGTGTACGGCGTGTTTCGCACCCTCTGGGAGAACTCGGGCGGCGTGCTGCATGGCCGCGTGCGCGAGGGGACCGCCGCGCTCGGCGCCTCGCCCGTCGCCACGATCGAATCGCCCGCCGCCGCCGAGATCGTGCGCGACATCAATAAGTACTCGAACAACGTGATGGCGCGCCAGATCTTCCTCACCCTCTCGGCGCAGCAGCAGACTCTTCCGGGTAGCTACGCGCGCTCGCGGGACGTCGTTCGCGAGTGGCTCGATCAGCGCGGACTGTCGATGCGCGAGCTCGTCATCGAGAACGGGTCCGGCCTTTCGCGCACCGATCGCATCAGCGCGGCAGGTCTCGGCAAGCTGCTGCTGGCCGCCTGGGCGAGCCCGGTGATGCCCGAGCTCATGGCATCGCTGCCAGTCGTGGCGCAGGATGGCACGATGAAGCGGCGTCTCAAATTCCAGGGGGTCGCCGGCAATGCGCACATCAAGAGCGGCTCGCTCGCCGATGCGCGCACGCTGGCGGGCTACGTGCTCGACCGCAACGGCCGGCGGCTCGTCGTCGTATTCCTCGTGAACGACCCCAACGCGCGGGCTAGTCAGCCGGCGCACGATGCCGTGCTGCGCTGGGCCTACGAGTCAGCGCTGAACTCGTAGTTCTAATCACCCACGAGCCCGAGGGGTCGAGCCTTTCGGACGGCCTCTGGGGCGGCTGCGGGACACTGCACCTTGAGTGGCGACATACACGGCGGCGTCCTCGCCGAGCGACAGTGTGAACGGACTGCGGATCGTGACGCTCCCGTAGACCGACCCGTCTTGGAAATCCTCGCTCAGCAGCAGAACGCACCCCTGCATCTGCGCCGCGGCGACGACCAGGCTATCCCACCAGCTCAGCCGGTATCGTTGCTCCACCTCGTACCCGCGCTGGATCAACTCCGCATCGACCACTTGTGGGCGCCACGCGAGCAGCGCGAGCACGTCGTCCCATGCTTCCTCCCGTGAAAGCCCGGGATCGAGCTTGCGCGTGACGTTGACGTAATACTCGGAGAGCACCTGCACACTCGTGCGCCCGAGCCGCTCCCGCCATAGGTGCCTGAGCCACTCGGACGCACGCGGCTGTTTCGCCGGCTCGCCGGCGTCGCGCGCGTAGATCAGGACGTTCGTGTCAACGAACACGGGCGCGGTCATGCGCAGCTTCCCGCGATGCGTAGCGCTGCCCGCCGGGCTTGAGTCGCACGGGCGCTTTACCGAGAAAGCGGCGCATCGCCTGGTCGTACTCGTAAGACTCGCTCATCCGTTCGCGCAGAATCTCGCCCACCAGGCGCGAGACGCTCGTATTGCGCTTTGCGGCGTACACGCGCGCCCAGGCGGCAGTCTCCTCGTCGAGCGTGATCGTCACGTTTTTCATCTGCAGCGTTGCATTGCACTAAATTACACTAAAAAAGTGTAACACGAAATCCGTGTAATAAAAAGCGCACACCCCCTGGCCCGACGATCTGGTAGAAACCATCGCCGTGAGCATGGCGTTTCGCAAGTTTCCCCTGCGCCCTCTGGCCGCGGCCGCGATCGTCGCCTCCACCGCGGGCGCCATCGGCAGCGAGTCCGGCCCGAGCACGACGACCGAGCCCTATCTCGTTGCCACGCATCCGGGCGTGCGGATGAAGGCGATCCTCACCGTGGGCGATGCCGTGGACGGGTATCGGATGGTCGGCGTGCCCGACGGCCTCGGCGCCTTCGGAAACGGCGACGGGACGTTCACGCTGCTCATGAATCACGAGCTGGGCGAGCGCTCGGGCGCGGTGCGCGCGCACGGGGCGCGGGGCGCGTTCGTCTCGCGGTGGACGATTCGCAGCGACGACCTCAAAGTCCTGTCCGGCCAGGACTTCGTCCGGCGGCCGGCTGACGTCCACACGTTCGACAAGGCGAGCGGCGCCTACCGCGCCGGCGCGGACACCTGGGCCAGGTTCTGCTCGGCCGACCTCGCGCCGGCCTCGGCATTCGCGTATCGCGACCTCGGCACGCGCGACCGGATCTTTCTCACGGGGGAGGAATCCGCGCCCTTCTTCGCGGCCGACCACGGCCGCGCGATCGCATTCATCGCGACCGGACCGGATGCGGGGCAGGCGTGGGAGCTGCCGCATCTCGGGCGCATGGCATTCGAGAACGTGGTCGCGAGCCCCCACCCCCAGCCGAAGACCCTGGTGTTCGGCCTGGACGATGCGGGCCTCGACACCGATGTGCGCGACCCGTCGCCCGTTTGCGCATTGCTCGGCCGCGTGACCTGCACCGCGCCGCCGAGCGAGCTGTATCTCTACATCGGCCAGAAGACCGCCGCGGGCAACGCGATCGAGCGCGCGGGCCTCACCAACGGCCTGCTCTTCGGCGTGCGCGTAACGGCCAGCGGCAAGGTCGTGCCGGGCGAGCACCCGACCTCGGTGTTCGGCCGCGCGGCCGCCGGACGGCGCACCAAAGCACGCTTCGAGCTGCATGGCTTCGGCGACGTCTCGCGCAAGACCGGCAACGCGCTGCAGCGCGAATCGATCGAAGCGGGCGTCACACAGTTCATGCGCCTCGAAGACGGCGCGTGGGATCCGCGCGCGTCGCACCGCAACGACTTCTACTTCGTCACGACCGGTCGCATCGCTCCGGGCCCCAAGTATCGCCCGAGCCGCTTGTGGCGCATCCGCTTCGACGACGTGGAGCGCCCCGAAGCGGGCGGCGAGATCGAGATGCTGCTCGACAGCGCCGATCCCGCCGGCAAGCCCGGCTTCGAGATGCTCGACAACATCGCCATCGACCGGCGCGGGCGCATCCTAGTCCAGGAGGACCCCGGCGGCAGTGGCCGACTCGGCAGGCTCTGGCTCTACGACACCGGCACGAAACGGCTCGTGATGATCGCCGAGCACAACCCGAAGTTCTTCCAGCCGGGCGCGCCGGGCTTTCTGACCTCCGACATGGAATCCTCCGGGGTGATCGACGCCGCCGAGATTCTCGGCGACGGCTGGTTCCTGCTCGACGTGCAGGCGCACTACGAGCACGCCGATCCGGCGCTCGTGCGGGGCGGGCAGCTGCTCGCGCTCTACGTGCCGATCTCGATCGGGGGCGACGTGTTGCGCAGGAAGCCATGAATCTCACCGGTTGCCTGGCAACGTAGACAGCCGGTCGCGCCGATCCTAAGATCACCCGCTCAATGGCTGCGCTTCCCAAACTGTTCCTCGTCCTCGGCGCGATCGCGGGGATGCTGGCCGTCGTGCTCGGCGCTTTCGGCGCGCACGCGCTGCGCGCGCGGCTCGCGCCCGATCTGCTCGCGATCTACAACACGGCGGTCCAGTATCACTTCTGGCACGCGCTCGGGCTGCTCGTGATCGGCGTGGTGGCGATCCACTTGCCGTCCTCGCTCGCGCTGAAATGGGCGGGATGGCTGATGCTCGCGGGCATCGTGGCTTTTTCCGGAAGCCTCTACATCCTCGCGCTGACCGGCGCGCGATGGCTGGGCGCGATCGCGCCGATCGGCGGCACGGCGTTCATCGTGAGCTGGATCCTGCTCGCGGTCGCCGTGGCAAGATCCTAGAGAGAGTCTGCAATAGTCCGTCATTCCCGCGGAAGCGGGAATCCAGATTGAGCTTCGATTCGAGGTCGCTTGATCCCCGCGTGCGCGGGGATGACTTTCCGCGCGCGCCGTGCGCCATGGTATATAGCGGCCATGCGACTGTGCGTGATCGGAACCGGATACGTCGGCCTTGTGGCCGGCGCCGGGTTCGCCGATTTCGGCAACGACGTGGTCTGCGCGGATGTCGACCGCGGCAAGGTCGAGCGGCTGCGGCGCGGCGAGATTCCCATCTACGAACCGGGGCTCGAAGACCTCGTCGCGCGCAACGTCAAGAAGGGCCGACTCGAGTTCACCGACGACGTCGCGAAAGCCGTCGCCGGCGCCGAGATCGTGATCATCGCGGTCGGCACCGCGCAGGGCGAGGACGGGAGCGCGGATCTCTCGCACGTGCTGCGCGCAGCCGAGCAGATCGCGCGCGCGATGACCGGCTACGCGCTCGTGGTCACCAAGAGCACGGTCCCGGTCGGCACGGCCGATCGCATCCGCGACGTCCTGAAGAAGCACGCGCATCACGACTTCTCGGTGGCGTCGAATCCCGAGTTCCTGAAGGAAGGCGACGCGGTCAACGACTTCATGAAGCCCAACCGGGTCGTGGTCGGCACCGACGACGAGCGGGCGCAGGAGCAGCTGCGCGCGCTGTATGCCCCGATCGTGCGCACCAACGATCGCCTCCAGGTCATGGACGCGCGCTCGGCGGAGCTCACCAAGTACGCGGCCAATGCGATGCTCGCGACCCGCATCTCGTTCATGAACGAGCTTGCGAACCTGGCGGAGAAGATCGGGGCGGACATCGAGCGCGTCCGCCGCGCGCTCGGCGCCGATCCGCGCATCGGTCCGAACTTCCTGTTCCCCGGCACCGGCTTCGGCGGCTCGTGCTTCCCGAAGGACTTGCAGGCGCTGCGCCGGACGGCCGACGACGCGGGCGCACCGCTCGGCATCGTCGCGGCGGCGGACATGGCGAATACCCGGCAGAAGACCATCCTCGTCGACAAGATGCAGCGCCACTTTGGTGACCTGCGCGGCAAGCAGATCGGTGTGTGGGGGCTCGCGTTCAAGCCGGGGACGGACGACATCCGCGAGGCTCCGGCGCTCACCATCATCGACCGGCTGCTCGCGGCCGGCGCCAAAGTCGAAGCGCACGATCCCGCCGCGATGGACAACGTCCGGAAGCGCTACGGCGACCGGGTCGCATTGCACGCGGACATGTACGAGGCCGTGTCGGGGTGCGATGCGCTCGCCCTGGTGACCGAGTGGCACGACTTCCGGCGCCCGAACTTCGCGCGCCTCCAGACGCTGCTGCGCGCGCCGGTGCTCTTCGACGGCCGCAATATCTGGGACCCGGTCGAGCTGCGCGGCCTCGGCTTCACCTACTACGGCATCGGGCGTCCGCTTTGAAGGAGCCGCGCATCCGCCGTGTAGACGGCGCCGAATTTGAATATTAGGATTTCCTGATGTACGGGACGCGGGCGATCGCCAAGTACCGGCCGCTAACGGGTGTGAAAGAGGTCACGCTCCCGCAACGATCATAGCGTGGACTTGCCTCGGCCGGCCGTACGCTGCATTCTCCCCCGGGGAGGAATGGCGGTTGGAAAGCGCTGGGATGCAGATAACGAAGGATTATTACGCCGTCCTCGGCGTGAATCGGGGCGCATCCGGCGAAGAGGTCAAGCTGGCATACCGCCGCCTCGCACAGCGCTTCCACCCCGACGTCTCCACCGAGCCCCACGCCGAAGAGCGCTTCAAGGAAGTGGTCGAAGCCTACGAGGCGCTGAGCGCCATGCTCGAGCGCGGCGTCGCCGCGGGCAACAACGGCGAGCCCTACGGTGGCTGGCCGGACTGGCAGGCCGGCGCCGCAGCGCCGCAGCGCAACGGCGAGGATCCGCGCACGGCGCGCCGGTCGCGACCCGAATCCGAGTCGGGCGAACCGATGCCAGGCGAGGACTACGGGATCACGGTCGACATCGCCCTCGAGCACGTGGTGGGGGGCGCGCGGGTCAACGTCGGCTATGACGTGACCGAGCGCGGCCGCGACGGCGCGCTGCGCAATGCGCGCCGCAACATCAAGGTCCCGATCCACAAGGGCGTCCGTCACGGCGAAGAGATCTGCGTGAAAGGTCAGGGCGGCCCCGGGCATCGCGGAGGCCCGCCAGGCGATCTGTACGTGACGGTGAATCTCGCGCGGCACCGGGTGTTCAAGCTCCTCGGCGACGATCTCGAGATGCGGCTCCCGCTCGCGCCATGGGAAGCCGCGCTCGGCGCGAAAGTCAAAGTGCCGACGCTGGACGGCGACGTGCCGGTGAAGGTTCCCCCGGGCACGCAGAACGGCGCACAGCTCCTCGTGCCCGCGCGCGGGCTGCCCACGCGCGACGGCAAGCGGGGCGATCTCTTTCTCGCGGTGAGCATCGTCGTGCCGAATCGGCCCGCAACGCTGGTCGAGCGCGGCTTCTACGAGCAGCTCGCGCGCGTCTCGAACTTCAATCCGCGCCGCGACGTCGAGTAGGGCGCCGCATTGCATCGGCATTTCGCCTTGTCGCGATCGTCGTCCCTTGCGGGTGCGCCGGCCATTGCCAGGCGAGTAGTCTGCCCTTGCGCGCCTCGCTCCAAGCGCGTAACGTTTCAGGCCCTTTAGCCGCAAAATCAATATCTTCCCGATTCCGCACGGGTCGCTTGCCGGCCCTACCATGCCAATGTCCCTGAATCAGTTCATCACCGTCCTCAAAGCGCGCCGCTGGGTTGTGCTCGCGACGCTGCTCGTGGCGGTGGTCGTCGCGGTGGCGGTGAGCGCGTTGCTGCCCGCCCGCTGGACCGCCAGCGCGTCCGTGCTGCTCGAGTGGAAAGGCCCCGACCCGGCCTCCGGCATGCTCATTTCGGGGCAAACTCGCCCCGAGCACCTGGCCACCCAGATCGAGATCATCCAGAGCCGCAACGTCGCCCTGAAGGTCGTGGACGCGCTGAAGCTGGCCGAGAGCCAGCTGCTCCAGAAGGATTGGCGCGACGCGACACAGGGTCGCGGCTCGCTGAAAGTATGGATCGCGGAGCGCCTGCTCGTGCAGCTCGATGCCGAACCCGTCCGCGAATCGAGCGTGGTGAGCATCAACTTTTCCGGTGCCGACCCGGCGTTCGCCGCGGCCGTCGCGAACGCGTTTGCGGAAGCCTACTCATCGACCAACGTCGATCTGCAACTTGAAGGCGCGCGCCGTGCCGCGGGGACTTCCGGACCGGCCGGCTCCGCAGCGCTGTCGGCCATGCAGCCGAGCGCCGCGATCTTGAGCCCGGCGGTCGAGTCAGTGCGGCCCTCGTTCCCCAATTGGCCGCTCAACCTCGCGCTGGCTGTCGCGATCGGCATCGTGCTCGGGATCATCATCGCGCTGATCATGGAAGCGCTGGACAAGCGCGTGCGCACGGAGGCCGACGTCACTGACGCGCTCGAGGTACCCTTGCTCGCCGTGCTGCCCCATGCGCGCCGCCCGCGCGCCGTGACGAAGCGGATGCGCCTTCTGACCCATCGCCCGACGGGCGCCTGAGGCTTGCGACGAACATGGACATGAATCAGCGGTCCCTGCGCACGCAACAGTCCGCGCAATCGGGCCAGGGCCAGCCGGCCCAGCCGTCGAAGCGCGACCGCTCGATCGGCGCGCTGTTGATCGACAGCCGCCACCTGAGCGCATCCGATGCCGAATCGGTGATGCGTTACGCGCGCGTGCACGACATGCGTTTCGGCGACGCCGCGGTGAAGCTCGGCCTCGTCACACGTGCGAACGTGCAGCATGCGCTCGCCAGGCAATTCGACTACCCGTACCTCGCACTCGACGACGACATCATCAGCCGCGAAGTGGTCGCCGCGTACGCGCCGTTCACCGCACCCGTGGAGGCGCTGCGCGCGCTACGCACCCAGCTGCTGCTCCGCTGGTACGAGGCCGAAACCCCGCACAAATCGATCGCCGTGGTGAGCGCCCGGCCGGGCGAAGGGCGCAGCTTCCTCGCGGCGAACCTCGCCGTGGTCTTCTCCCAGCTCGGCGAGCGCACGCTCCTCATCGATGCCGACCTGCGCAATCCGCGCCAGCACGAGATCTTTCAGCTGCCCGACCGCGTGGGCCTCTCGGCGATCCTCGCCGGACGCGGCAACGAGAACGTGATTCAGCGTATCCACGGCCTGCTCGGGCTGTCGGTGATGCCCGCGGGCGCCGCCCCGCCCAACCCGCAGGAGTTGCTCAGCCGCCCGGCGTTCGGCGCAATGCTGGCCGGATTCGGTTCGCACTACGATGTCGTCATCCTGGATACGCCCGCTGCGCTGCTCGGCGCCGACTTCCAGAGCGTGACCGCCGCCGCCGAGGGCGCGCTCCTCGTCACCCGCCGCAATTTCTCGCGCGCTAACGAGTCTCGCCTCGTCACCGAATACATCACCGCCGCCGGCGCGACCGTCGTCGGCGCGGTGCTCAACGACCACTGATCCGGCTGTTTGGTCTCCTCCCTCTTTTCTGCAGGAAGGGAGGGGGCCGCAATGCGGACGGTCTTTAGTGTTACAGAATTTGACAATCCCCAACGGGGCGTCGAATTCTCTTACACATCGACTAAGGCCAAACCTTCAAGACTCTGAAATTAATGAACAATATAGTCAAGCACATAACTTGCTTGACGTCATGCCGCTCAGTGTCGATCGCATAAGAGGTCGGGAGAAATCGATGATACGACTGCTCGCAGCGAGCCTCGGCGCAACGGTAATGCTCTGGGCGGGAGCGTCGTCCGCTGTCGTTATCTTCCAGGACAACTTCAACGGCGCCAACGATAACGGCGTCGGAAATGGTTGGGCGCAAATCGAAGAAACCGCGAACGGTGTTGAACAAATCAACAACGTACTGCGGCTCCGCGGCCGGGATGGCGGCGCCATTGACGCGCAGGCGGCGCAGCTAGCCATCTCGACGCTCGGCTTCGGCACGATCACGCTCGACTTCGATTGGGCGGCGCTAGTTGACTCCGAAGCGGAAGATCTCCTGCTCGTCGATTGGCGAGTCGCCACCGGTTCGTGGACCACATTGGCCGGGATCAATCTGTTCAGCACAGGGCTCGGAGGCGATGGCACCTTTTCGCACGTACAGCTGGCGCTCACCGGCGCCGACAATCTTAGCAACATACAGTTCCGATTCCGCATCGATGTGGACAAGAACTGCTGCACTGGCGCGAGCGCGAGCCGCGAAAACGAAGGGGCGCTGATCGACAACGTGCTGCTACAGGGCATCGCGCTGCCACCGACTCAGATACCCGAACCAGCGACGCTCGCCCTGATTGGGGTCGGTCTGGCGGCGATCGGATTCCGGTTTCGCAAGCGCGCCAACCGGTCAACGAATCTGCGTAGCCTGCTCGCGGGCCGCAATTAGTGGCGCACTCTTGTCCGCTTCGCGGACTTGAGCGCCACCAGTCCCCACGACGGCATCGGCTTTTCGCCGCGAGCGCCGAGCGTCACCGGCCGCTTTTTCGCGCGCAACCAAGGCTGCTCGTCTGTCGAATTTCTTTACGTCCCATGGCGTCCTGTCCTACCGCCGACCGGCTGTACCTGTTCAACCTATTGTTTCATCTCAGGAATACTTCCCTGGCGCAACACTTGCTCCCAAGACGATAGTTGCGCCTTTTCCCGTGCCACCAGGGGGCAACCGCAATCGCTGCGTACGTACATTCTCATAGGAGAGGAAGAACCATGACGAAAAGAGCAAGACTCTTGACCTCGTTGGCTGCCGCGGCGCCGTTTCTGCTCGCATCGACTGCTGCTGTCGCTGGTGGACCTGCCAGTCCCGCTCCGGGACCCGGCGTGATTGCGCTGATCGCGGCGGGGGTTGTCGGCGCCATTGTCATTGCCCGGCGTCGCAAGTGACCTCGCTGGAGGGACACCCATGTCTCCACGGAAAAAGTTGCTCGTCTCCTTGACCACCGCCGCATGTGCCTTGCTTGCGCCGACCACGGCGCTGGCAAGCGTCGTTGGAACGACCCCCGCGCCGGGGATGCTCGGGCTCGTCGCGATTGGGGTCGTCGTGGCGATCGGCGCAGCCCGGTCGCGCAAGTAGGGTAGTGGCGAAGCGAACGTAAGGCGGGGCGCGGGAAGCATTTCCCGCACCGCCCCGCTATTCCACGCACGTCAACGGTCGTGGAAGGCGAGTTGGAACAGCATCTGGAAATCATTGCCGCCGGAGCATTCTACGGCGGCATCATCGTTTTCGCGCTACTCGAACGGGTCTGGCCTCGGCGCCAGGACGCGCACTCCTTTCTCGTTCGGTGGACGAGCAACATCTCGCTCCTCGTCATCGAGCTGGGGCTGGTGCGGATCCTCGTTCCGGGCGGGCTCGTCGCCCTCGCCTATCTTTCCCAGGCGAATCAATGGGGGCTCCTCAACACGCTGGCATTGCCGGGGATCTTGATCGCGCTCGCGAGCATGCTGATGCTGGACTTCGTGAAATACTGGGAACACCGGCTCATCCATCGCCTTCCGCTGCTCTGGCGACTGCACGTCGTCCATCACGCCGATCTCGACGTGGATTTCACCACGACCTTTCGGCACCACCCGCTCGAAATCGCATTCAGTTTCGTAGTGAGCGGCGCAGCGGTCCTGCTGCTCGGCCTGTCACCGATCGGCGTCCTGCTCTATAGCGTGCTCACCTCGGTGGTGGCCACGCTCTCGCATGCGAACATTCGCTGGAACTCAACTGCTGACCGGATGCTCCGTACGGTGTTCATGACTCGGGACGCGCACGCGGTCCATCATTCGGCGCTCAAGGCCGAGACCGACTCGAATTTCAGTGTCGTCTTCATCTGGTGGGACCGCCTGTTCGGCACGTATCGAGAGGCGCCGGACGGCGGGCTCGACGGCTACGAGATCGGCGTCGAGCACTTCCGCACTCCCCGCGATCTGGCTCTGGATCGCGTCCTGACCATGCCGTTCCGATTCCCCGAGCAATCGCGTGAGGCGGGCGGCCTCGGCCCCGTCAATCACTCCAAACCCGTAGTCTGACGATGCGACGCCTCGCACGCAGATCGTGAGTGCTGCCAACCACGACATTCTCCTGGCGGGCGCGAGGCAGTCGAGCGCGCGTCAGTCTTTAGGGGGGCGCCTCGAGTTTCGTCGCTGGTTGGTGACGATCGCCGCGGTAGCCATTGCGCTAGCGGTTATTGGAATCAGCTACGGCGAGACGATCGGGCGCACGTTCCATACTTGGATGAATAGCGAAGCGCATCAGTTTTCGCTTCTGGTTGTCCCGATCTCGCTCTACATCATCTGGACACGGCGGTTTCGACTTGCGCAAACCGCCCCGGCGCCAGTCTTCTGGCCGCTGCTGGCCGCCATTCCACTCATTCTCCTCTGGTTGACCTCGAACGCCGTTCACGTCGCAATCGGCACGCAGATCGCCGTGCTTGGACTCGTCCAGGTCTTGCTGCTTAGCCTCCTTGGCGGGCGTGTCTACAAGGTCCTCCTATTTCCGTTTCTTTTCCTTTGGCTGCTCGTGCCCGTCGGAGATTCGCTCATTCCCTATCTGATGCAGTTGACGACGCATTTGACCGCCACGGGCTTGACGCTTGCGGGCCTCAACGTCACCACAGACGGCCACATCGTCATCTCCGAGGCCGGACGCATCGGCATCGTGGAGGAGTGTTCGGCACTGGACTTCCTCATCGGGAATCTGGTCATCTCTCTCGTGTTTGCGAATCTCGTCTTCACGAAGAACACCAAGCGCTTCGTCTATGTCCTGGCCGCTGTTCCGGTTGCGATCCTGGCGAACAACGTACGCACGACAAGC
>JBFJOO010000121.1:0-12133 GCA_041617635.1 Burkholderiales bacterium
CACGATCGAGGAAGCGATCGCGCTGGTGAACTCCAATCCGTACGCGAACGGCACGGCCATCTTCACCGAGTCGGGTGGCGCCGCGCGCCGCTTCGAGAACGAGATCCAGGTCGGCATGGTCGGGATCAACGTGCCGATCCCGGTGCCGGTTGCGTTCTATTCGTTCGGCGGCTGGAAGAACTCGCTCTTCGGCGACCTGCACGTGCACGGCGTGGAAGGCGTCAAGTTCTACACCCGCACCAAGGTCGTCACCACCCGCTGGCCGCACCAGGATACGCCGGCGCCCGGCTTCCACATGCCCACGCTCGGATGAGGCGCGCCCGCCGCGGCGCCGGTGGCGGTCGGCACCCGGGCGCGTTTCAGAGCGTCGTGATCCTCTCGATCGCCCACCACACCACCAGCGCCAGGGCGCCGAAGAACGCGCCGGAGGCGAGCAGGCGGAGCGCGAGGTGATCGTAAGTTGTGGTCGGGGCTTCGCGCGCCTCGATCGCCGCGTCGAGAGGGAGTGGCATGCTCGTTGGAAGGACTGCGCTCATGGGTGCCTCCTATTCCTGCGCCGGGCGGCGGCCGGGGGATCCGATCGCCGCGCCGATGCCTGCCACTGTAGGCGCCCCGTGCGGGGCGGTCGGCGCCATGTGACGCCGCCGTTTTGTGACGGATGCACATCCGCGCGGGGCCCGGTGCCCCGCCGCGTTCGACTGGGCTAGAGTTCGGTCGTGGCCCGCCATGCGATCCCTACGATCGTGCTTGCCCAGCTCCTCGGTACGTCGCTGTGGTTCAGCGCGAACGCGGCCGCCGACGATCTGGTCCGCGCATGGGGGCTGACTCCGGCCGACATCGGGTCGCTCACGAGCGCGGTGCAGCTCGGGTTCATCGCGGGCACGCTCGTCTTCGCCCTGTCCGGTTTCGCGGATCGCTTCGCCGCGAGCCGCATCGTCGCCGCGTTCGCAGTGCTCGGCGCCGTGGCCAACGCGGGTTTCGCGCTCCTCGCCACCGGCCTGGCGGACGCGTTGGTCTACCGCTTCTTCACCGGGATCGCGATTGCAGGAATCTATCCGCTCGGGATGAAGCTCGTCGTGAGCTGGGAGCCGAATCGGGCCGGCGAAGCGCTCGGCTGGTTGGTCGGCATGTTGACGCTGGGCACGGCGCTGCCGCATGCGGTGCGTGCGGCCGGCGCGGGCTTGCCCTGGAGCGGGGTGGTGCTCGCGAGCTCGGTGCTCGCGCTCGCCGGCGCCGCGCTGGTCTTCAAGCTGGGCGACGGGCCGCATCTCAAGTCCGGCGCCTCGCGCCCCGCAGGGTGGGGCGCGGTGGCGCAGGCTTTCCGGATTCCCGCATTCCGCTCCGCCGCCTTCGGCTATTTCGGCCACATGTGGGAGCTGTATGCATACTGGACCCTCGTTCCGTTTCTGCTTGTGCCGGTGCTCGCGCGCAACGGCGACGCCGCGCCGCTCACGGTGTCGGCCTGGGCGTTCGCGATCATCGGCATCGGCGGCCTCGGGTGCATTCTCGGCGGACGGCTGAGCCGGTCGATCGGCGGCGCGCGCGTGGCAGCCGCGGCGCTCGCCGGCTCGGGTGCGATGTGCCTCGTCTTCCCGCTCGTCCAGGACGCGCCGGCGCCACTGGTGCTGGGGTTGATGCTCTTCTGGGGCGTGATGGTGGTGGCCGACTCGCCGCAGTTCTCCGCCTTGTCGGCGCGCGCCTGCCCGCCCCATTTGGTCGGGAGCGCGCTGGCCATCCAGAACAGCATCGGTTTTTTCATCACAGTCGTGGCGATCATCGTCGCCTCGACACTGCTCGCGGACCTCGGCGCGAAGGTCGCCTGGCTGCTGCTGCCCGGACCGATACTGGGATTGATCGGCATCGCGCCGCTCGCCCTACGGCCCGCGCCCGCCCGCGCAAATTGACGGAACGCGCGCGCCCCTGATACCGTGGGGCGCGCGAAAGGCGCATGGAGGATTCCCGATGGCAACCTATCTCAAGCGACGCATCGACAAGGCGCTTACCGACGCGAATGACGCGAAAGTGCGCCAGACCGTCGAATCCATACTGCACGACGTCGAGAAGCGCGGCGACGCTGCCGTGCGCGAGCTTTCCGACAAGTTCGACAAGTGGTCGCCGCCCAGCTTCCGGCTGGCGAAGGGCGCGCTCGAGGACATCGTGCGCAAGGTGGCGCCCGACACGATCTCGGACATCAAGTTCGCGCAGGAGCAGATCCGCAAGTTCGCGGAGCATCAGCGCGCCGCGCTGAAAGACATCGAGGTGGAGACGCTGCCCGGCGTGAAGCTCGGGCACAAGAATATCCCGGTCGCGAGCGTCGGCTGCTACGTGCCCGGCGGGCGTTACCCGATGGTCGCCTCCGCGCACATGAGCGTCGTCACGGCGCGCACCGCCGGCGTGCGGAGCATCCTCGCGTGCACGCCTCCGAACCAGGGCGAGCCGCACGCGGAGACCATCGCCGCGATGGTCCTCGGCGGGGCGGACGAGATCTATGTGCTCGGCGGCGTGCAGGCGGTCGCGGCGATGGCGCTCGGCACCGAGACCATCAAGGCGGTCGACATGCTGGTGGGACCAGGCAATGCCTACGTTGCCGAGGCGAAGCGGCAGCTCTACGGGCGCGTCGGCATCGATCTCTTCGCCGGGCCCACGGAGATCCTGGTGATCGCCGACGAATCGTCCGACGTGGAGATGATCGCGACCGATCTGCTCGGGCAGGCCGAGCACGGACCCACGAGCCCGGCGATTCTCATCACCACTGCGAAGGCGATCGCTGAGGCGTTGCCCGCGGAGATCGAGCGGCAGCTCGCGGTGCTGCCCACCGCCGATGTCGCACGGGTCGCATGGCGCGACTACGGCGAGATCCTCGTCGTCGATTCGCTCGAAGAGGCGGTGCAGGAGGCGGACCGCTTCGCGGCCGAGCACGTCGAGGTGCTCACGCGCGAGCCGCGCTATTTCCTCGAGCACATGCGCAACTACGGCGCGCTCTTCCTCGGACCCGAGACGAACGTCTCGTACGGCGACAAGGTGATCGGGACGAATCACACGCTGCCGACGCTCGGGGCGGCGCGCTACACCGGCGGGCTGTGGGTCGGCAAGTTCCTGAAGACCTGCACGTACCAGGAGGTCACCCCCGAGGCGAGCGTGAGGATCGGCGAGTACTGCTCGCGGCTCTGCGCGATCGAGCGGTTCTGGGGGCACAAGGAGCAGGCGGACCTGCGGTTGCGCCGCTACGGCAATCAGAACGTCGGCCTGGGTGCCAAGAAGGAACAGACGGCGTGACCGCCGCGCGGCCGCAAGCGACGGCGACCACGCGGCCGCTCGAAGGGCGCACCGCGCTCGTGACCGGTGCGGGTCGCGGCCTCGGGCGTGCCGCGGCCGAAGCGCTCGCCGAAGCAGGCGCGGAAGTGTGGCTCCTTGCCCGAACCGCTGCCGATGTCGAGGCCGGCGCCCGGGCGATTCGCAGCACCGGCGGCAGCGCGAACGCGGTCGCCTGCGATGTCACCGATGCTGCGGCGCTGAAGCGCGCCGTCGCCGCGCTGCCCGGGCTCGACATCATGGTGAACAACGCGGGCACCAACATTCCCGAGCCGTTCGTCGACGTGAGCGAGGAGCACCTCGATCGACTCCTCGGTCTGAACGTGCGCGCGGCATTTCTCGCCGCGCAGGCGGCAGCGAAGAAGATGCTCGAAGCGCCGGACCGGAGCGCCCGCGGCGGCGCGATCGTCAACATGTCCTCGCAGATGGGACACGTCGGCGCCGCCGGCCGCACCGTCTACTGCCTGACGAAGCACGCGCTCGAGGGCCTCACCAAGGCGATGGCGGTGGAGCTCGCGCCGAGTGGCATCCGCGTGAACTCGGTGGCGCCGACGTTCGTCGACACGCCGATGACGGCACCCATGTTCCAGCGCAAGGAGTTCAGCGACTGGGTGCATGCGCGCATCCCGCTCGGACGCCTCGGGCAACCGCAGGACGTGGCCGCGGCGATCGTTTTTCTCGCTTCGCCGGCCGCCGGGATGATCACCGGCGCGAGCTTGCTGATCGACGGCGGCTGGACCGCGCAGTAGACGTCCGCGGCGAAAGTGCGATCGCTTGAGCCATCCTCGCGCAAGCGGGGATCCAGCGGGCCGTCGAGCATGCGTTCGCTGGCTTCCTGCTTGCGCCAGAACTTTCCTCCGCAGATGTTCCCGAACCGCTCCGGTCCCGCATGAAGATCTTCTACGGCTGGAAGATGGTCGCCGCGGGCGGCGGGCTCCAGTTCCTGCAGGCCGGCCTCCTTCACCAGGGCTTCGGTGCGTATCTCGCGGTGCTCAACGAGGAGCGCGGCTGGTCGAAGACTGCGCTCGCGGGCGCCGCCACGCTGCAGCCGATGGAGGCCGCGATCCTCGGCCCGGTGCTCGGTTGGCTGATGGACCGCTTCGGCCCGCAGGGCATGATCCGCATCGGCATCGTCGTGTTCGGACTGGGGTTCATGGCGCTCAGCCAGATCGATTCGCTCGCCGGCTTCTATGGGGCGTTCCTGATCATCGCGTTCGGCTCGAGCATGTGCGGCTTCTTTCCCCTCAACGTCGCCATCATTCATTGGTTCGAGCGGATGCGCGCCCGTGCCCTGTCCTCGCTTTCGTTCGGCCTGGCGCTCGGCGGCCTCTTCGTCCCGGCGGTCGCGTGGTCGATGCAGACCTGGGGCTGGCGCACGACCGCGTTCGTCTCGGGACTGCTCGTGATCGCGCTCGGCTTTCCGCTCGCGCGCGTGATCCGCCGCCGGCCCGGCGACCACGGCGAGACTGTCGATGGCTCGCCGAGCGCTCCAGCGGCGGATCCCGACCCGGCCGCGCGGCCGGCGCCCGCACGGCGCGAGTTCACTGTGCGAGAGGCGCTGCGCACGCGCGCATTCTGGCTGCTCTCGCTCGGGCACGGCTTTGCGCTCCTCGTCGTGTTCGCGGTGAACGTGCACGCGATCACGTTCCTGAAGGAAGGCCTCGGCTATACGCTCGAACAGGCGGCGCTCTTCGTCTCGCTGATCACCGTCGGCCAGCTCTGCGGGATCATGACTGGTTGGGCGATCGGCGATCGCTACGACAAGCGCCTGATCGCCACCGCCTGCATGTTGATGCACGCCGCGGGCCTGCTGATGCTCACCTACGCGCTAAACGTCGCCATGCTGATCGCGTTCGCGCTTCTGCACGGCACCGCCTGGGGGTTGCGCGGCCCCTTCATGCAGGCGATTCGCGCCGATTACTTCGGGCTCCGCGCCATCGGCATGATAATGGGGCTTTCTTCCATGCTCATCGTGATCGGTCAGATCGGCGGGCCGCTCATCACCGGATTGCTCGCCGACTTGACGGGGAGCTACCGGCCCGGATTCACCGTCGTCGCGGTGCTCGCGGGATTGGGGTCGCTCTTCTTCCTGCTTGCCAAGCGACCGGGCGCGCCGGGCGGGACGACGAATTGAGCGGGCTCGTGCTCGCCCTCAAGATCGCCACGGCGGCGGCGATCGTGATCGTCGCGTCGCGCGCGACCGAGCGCGCGGGTCCGTTCATCGGCGGGATGATCGCAACGCTGCCGGTCTCGACCGGCCCGGTGTACGCTTTCCTCGCGATCGATCACGGCGCGCAGTTCATCTCGGACAGCGCGCGGATAAGCGTCGCGAGCACCGCCGCGATCGTCGCGTTCGTCGCGGCGCATGCGCTTGCCGCGCAGCGCTTCGCGACGGCCGTGTCGCTCGCATGCGCGACGCTCGCCTGGCTCGCGATGGCGCTTTTCCTCCAGTTGCGCGACTGGAGTTTTCTCGAGGCGTGCCTGTTGTACGCGGGCAGCTTCCTCCTTGCGATCCGCGGGCTGCGGCGGTTTGCCGGCGTGCAGCAGACGCGTCCGGTGCCGCGCGCGCGATTCGACCTTGCGTTGCGCGCCGGGCTCGTCTCGGTCGTGGTGGTCGCGACGACCGTTGCCGGCAATGCGTTCGGCCACTCGGCCGCCGGTGTCCTCGCGACGTATCCGGTAGTCTTCACGTGCCTGATCCTGATCCTGCAGCCGCGCACCGGCGGGCCGTTCACGGCGTCGATGCTCGTGAACGGACTGAAGGGGCTCGTCGGCTTCGGCGTCGCGCTCGCCGTCCTGCACCTCGCGGCGGCGCGGATGAGCGCGGCGCCGGCGCTCTTGCTCGCGCTGGCCGTTGCCGTCGGGTGGAACTATGCGCTTTACCTGTGGCGCGTGCGGCGCGCCGCGCGTGCCTGAGCGCGCTTCAGCCGCGGTGTTGCGCCGCTGCCTGCCGCTGCAGAAACGGAATGAGCAGCGCGCACGTCTGCTCGGGCTGTTCCTGTTGCACCCAGTGCCCGGCCCCCTCGACCAGGTGGCAGCCGAGCATGCGCGTGCACGCGCGCGACTGCATCGCGTCGATGTCGCCGGGCTTCTGGTAGATCCCCCAGTCGCTCCGGCCCGCGATGAAGCACGCGGGCACGTCGATCGTGCGGCCGGAGAATAGCTGCAGCTCGGCGGAGTGCTCGGCGCTGGTGGTGCACCGATACCATTGCAGGCCGCCCTGGAATCCGGTGCGGCCGAACTCCGTCCTGTAGACGGCGAGCTCGGCCTCGGTCAGCCAGCGGCACGCCGCGATCTCGCGCGGCGACGGGGTTTCCGGGGCCACGGTCGCAGCCATCCCCTGGTCGAGATCCATGATGTAGTAAGTGGGGAGCTTCGCCAGCTCGCCGGCGGTCCATGATTCGAGCGGGAAGGGCCGGTTGCCTTTCCAGTCCGCGCTCTTGTAATGGTAGTAGGCGCGCAGGAACGCTTGGATGCCCTGCGGACAGTCGCGCATGTCGGCGTTTGCTTCGCGCGTCGAGTAGTACCACTGGTAATGCTTGCGGGGACGCGGCAGCGCAGCCAGGGCCGCGTGGATGTCGGGTGCGGCGGGGCGCCCGGCGCGCGGACTTTCAGCAGTGACGATAGACGGTGGACCTGCAAACGGGGCGCTCATCAGCACCACCGTGCGGAACACGTCCGGCCGTATTAGCGCGCACCATGCCGCGACGGGCGAGCCGAAGTCGTGGCCCACCACCGCGGCCACGGAACGATAGCCGAGCGCGAAGACCAGGCCGAGCGTGTCGCGCACCAAGTTGAGAATGCGAAACGATCCGACGTCGCCGTCGTAGTCACCGTCCCAGCCCGTGGTTCTTCCGTAGCCGCGCTGATCGGGCGCGACGACGTGAAATCCCGCCGCGGCGATCGGCAGCATCACCTTGCGCCAGCTGTACGCGAGCTCCGGAAATCCGTGCAGCAGCAGGACGCACGGGCGCCCCGGCGCCTCGTACCCGGCTTCGAGCACGTGCATGGTGAGGCCGTTCACGCCGGTCACATGGCGCGCACGGATGCCCGGCGGGAGGACGGACGAATCAAGCGCGGCGACTTCGGTCATCGGAGCCTTGTGCGAGCGTCTATGGTAGCGGGTCAGCGGCTATGGCCGTGGGCCCCGGGAGTTGTGTTTGTGGCGGCTCAGCGGCCATGCCCGTCAGCCGCGGGTTGATCTTTTCGAAGCGGGGCGGCAGCCATGCCCGTCCGGCGCCTACGGCCGCAAACGCCCGCCTACGGGTGACCCGGTTTGCGGCGGGCAGTCAACCCACGACTACCCGCGCACAAACCACCCGTGACGGCGGGCGCGGCCAAAGGCGCCGGCCAGGCATTGGCCGCTGCCCCGAGCAGTGCCTGCGCAGCGCATGCGCCCAAGATAGCGGAGGCGGTGATCGCGTCGCTCTTTTTCGGCTCATGCAGAGCATGAGGCCGCAGCAGGCCCGCTCACCTCCGGGCAAGAGTGTGTTGCCCCTGCCGACGCACTTGAAATTCGCCGCGACGCGCCTCACCTAAACCACATCAGGTTCAGCCGCGCGGGTTGACCGGAATTCGGCACCGCGCGATCCTTGTTCATCGAGATGCCAGGAGTTATCGCATGACCGCCACCCCGCGCACCGTAGCCCGCGTGATCGAACCCGAGCCCACGATGGAAGGCGCGGGGGTGAAGCTCAATCGCCTCATCGCCGGACGGCAGATCGACTGGCTCGACCCGTTCCTGCTGCTCGATCATTTCGGCTCCGATCAACCCGCGGATTACATGGCGGGATTTCCCATGCATCCGCATCGCGGGATCGAGACCGTCACGTACATGCTCGACGGTGAGACCGATCATCGCGACACGATGGGGAACGCGGGGACGATCGGGCCGGGCGCCGTGCAATGGATGAGCGCCGGCGGCGGCTTGCTGCACGAGGAGATGCCGCGTCCGGTGAACGGCAAGCTGGAAGGCTTTCAGCTGTGGGTGAATCTTCCCGCCAAGCTCAAGATGAGCCGGCCCAACTATCAGGAGTTCACCGCCGAGCAGATTCCGGAAGCGCGGCGCGAGGATGGCACGGTGATCCGCGTGGTCGCGGGCGAGACGGACGGCGTGCGCGGCGCAGCGACCGAGATCGCGATGCAGCCCACATATCTCGACGTGCACCTCGCGCCGGGCGCGCGGTTCGTGCAACCCATCCCGCGCGGTCACGCCGCCTTCGCCTACGCCTACCGCGGCGGCGGAACGTTCGGCATCGGCGCGGGCGGCGAGGGAACCGCCATGCAGGCCCCTCAGCTCGCGATCCTGGGCGATGGCGATGCCTTCGAGGCGCGCGCCGGAGACGCGGGTGCGCGCTTCCTGCTCGTGAGCGGCCAGCCGACGCGCGAGCAGATCGCCCGCTATGGCCCGTTCGTGATGAACACCCGCGCCGAGATCATGCAGGCGGTGAACGACCTCAACAACGGCACCTTCGTCTGGTCCGAAGGCAAGCGCGCCTAGAGCGGCACGAGGGGTGCACGCCCGGGCGTTTGCGCCCGGACGGATCCTCTTGACAGGCGACGCTGGCGGCTTATCCTCTCGCGACCGGGCAACGCAGACGCCCGGTCAGACGCCAGCCGCGTCCAAGTTCTGCTCCAACTTGCTTGGAGATTCGAACATGGACGCCTTCCGACAGTTCTTCCCTTCCTCGACGTCGAATCCCGTTCTGCTGCTGTCAGCCGAAGACCTTGCGGGGTTGTTGGCGCCAAGGATTTGCTTCGAAGCACTGCGCCAGGCCTACCGCGACCTGGCAGATGACCTCGAGAGCGTCCCGAAGGCCCTCGGGTTCCTTTCCGGCGCGGGGACGTATCACATCAAGGCCGGCGTTTACCCCAAAGCTCGCGACGTTTTTGCGGCAAAGCTCAACGCCAACTTCCCCGAGAACTTCAAGGGCGGTTTGCCTACCATCCAAGGACTGGTGCTTCTCAGCGATGCGCGGCGCGGAACTCCCTTGGCCGTGATGGACTCGGGCGAGCTCACGGCCCGGCGCACCGCTGCCGCGGCGGCGCTTGCCGCGCACTTCGGCGCCAGGCCAAGCAGCCGGACCGTTGCTTTCGTCGGCTGCGGCAGGCAGGCGGGACACGTGCTGCAGGCGATCGCGAGGATTCTTCCCCTCGAGCGAGGCTTCGCTTTCGACCCCGACGCCTCCAAGGCAAAGGCCTTTGCCGAAACGTTTCGCGGCAAGGCGATCCCGGCCGTCGAGATCGCGAAGGATGTGTCCACCGCGACGCTCGAAGCCGACGTCATCGTCACCTGCACCACGTCGACCAGGCCGGTTCTACTGGCCGGGCAAGTCAGGGCGGGCACCTTCATTGCCGCGATAGGCGCCGACAATCCGGGCAAGCAGGAAATCGATCCGGAACTGTTTCGAGGCTCTGCCGTCGTTGTCGATGACCGGGCGCAATGCGCTGCGTCGGGCGACCTTCACCACGCGCTCAAGGCAGGAGCTTTCGCGGAACAGGATGTGCGGGCCGACCTGTGCGAGTTGGCCTCGGAAAACGCCGAGGCGCGCAAGAGCGACCGCGAGATCGTCCTGTTCGACTCGACCGGAACCGGGCTCCAGGACGTCGCGGCCGCCAGGGCCGCTTACCACGCGGCGCTGCGGGTGAACGCTCGCGCGTGACGCAACTCCGGCGCGGACACCGAGCGCCTTGCGTTTCCCGGTCATGCTCGAGGAAAGCCTAGCGGGAACCAGCCGGTTCCTCAGAGACAAAACCGGAAGGTTACGAACAGGGGGAAACCGCCTGGTTTCCCCCCGTTGCCCCCCGTCCCGGTGAGCCCGACTTAACTTACGGCAAGTAGCTCCACCTCGAAGAGCAGGGTCGAGTTCGGCGGAATGACGCGGCCGGCGCCGCGCGCGCCGTAGCCGAGCTCCGGCGGAATGGTGAGCTTGCGCCGTCCGCCCACCTTCATGCCTTGCACACCCTCGTCCCAGCCTGCGATGACGCGGCGGGCGCCGAGCGGAAACTCGAACGGGTCGTTGCGATCCTTGCTCGAATCGAACTTGGTTCCGTCGGTGAGCCAGCCGGTGTAGTGCACGGTGACGGACTGGCCCGCCTGCGCGACCGATCCTTCGCCGACCGTAAGCTCCTCGATGATCAATCCGCTCGGCGTGGTGTGGGTGCTCATGCGCGAGTTTTCCTTTCTAGCGCCCGCTCGCCTGCAGGGCGGCGATCCGCTGCTCGATCGGCGGATGGCTGGAGAAGAGTGCCATCCAGCCGGGCCGGTCGTTGATGCCCATCGCGCGCATCGCTTCGGGCAACGCGGCGGGCTCGAGACCGCCGAGCCGGGCGAGGGCGTTGATCATCGGCCGGCTCGAGCCGATGTACCGGGCGGAGCCCGCGTCGGCGCGGAACTCCCGTCGGCGCGAGAACCACATGACGATCATCGAGGCGAGGATGCCGAGCACGATCTGGCAGACGATGGAGGCGATGAAGAAGCCCGGCCCGACGCCGCGCTCGGTCTTGAAGATCACGCGGTCCACGAAGAAACCCACCACGCGCGAGAGGAAGATCACGAAGGTGTTCACGACGCCCTGGATGAGCGTGAGCGTCACCATGTCCCCGTTCGCGACGTGCGCCACCTCGTGGCCGAGCACCGCCTCGACCTCCTCCTTGTTCATCGTCTGGAGCAGACCCGTCGAGACCGCCACGAGGGCCGAGTTCTTGAACGCCCCGGTCGCGAAGGCGTTCGGCGCGCCCTCGAAGATCGCGACGTCCGGCATCCCGATCTGCGCCTGGTCGGCGAGCCGCTTCACCGCCGTGACCAGCCAGCGCTCGGTCTCGTTCTGCGGCGTGTCGATCACGCGGGCACCGGTGGACCACTTCGCCATCGGCTTGGAGATCAGGAGCGAGATGATCGATCCGGCGAAGCCGATGACGGCCGAGAAGACGAGCAGCGCCCGGTAATCGATCCCTTCCTGGGTGAGGAACTGGCCGACTCCGAACACCTGCATGATGATCGTCAGGACCAACAGCACGGCGATGTTGGTGACCAGGAACAGCAGAATCCGCTTCATACGGAAATTCCTTAAGGGTTTACGCCAGCACGGCGATTGCGGCGCGGATGGTAGCACTCCGCCCGCTGCATTGGTGCGTCCGCAGGGGCGGGAAGTTCCCTTGCGCGCTAAAGAACGCCTTGGCGGGCCGCTACCGGCACATCGCCTCCAGCTGGGCCTTCATGCGCAGGATATTCTGTTCGCACATGGCGCGGTTCGCTCCGGCGTTGGCGCACATCGCGCCCGGGTTCATGCCCGCGAGCTGGGACTGCGCTTGCTGGCACTCCGGGCTGTTCTTGCTCATGCCCATCCCGGGACTCTTGCCGGCACCCATTCCGGCGCCTGACTGGGCGCATTGCGCGCCCTCGTACGTGTAACGCGCTTTCATCGAGTAGGCCTCGCCGCGGCTCGTGCCCGCTGCCTGCATGAGGAACGACTTCTCGTCTTCGCGCGTGATCGTGGCGCGCGTCTGGCTGTCCGGACAGGTGGTTTCCATGACCGCCTCAGTGGCGGTGTCCTTCAGGATCTGGACCTTGCAGTCCCGGTTCTCCTTGCCTTGGCCCCCCTGATTCCGTCCAATGTCCCGGAGGTCGTCCATGCAGACCGACATCGCGCCCGGCATGCCGCCCGCGTGGCGCGCGCCCTTCGCGCTCATCTCCAGCATTTCCATCCGCCACTGTCCCTTCTGGAACGGCGCCTCGCGGAAGACTTTCGGCAACGGCATCTGCTCCGCTGCGACGGCGGCGCCGGACGCCGTGGACAGCGAGATGACGGCGGTCAGCGCG
>JBFJOO010000122.1:0-11995 GCA_041617635.1 Burkholderiales bacterium
CGCTTGACCGAAGAACTCTCCCGCTAGTCACGCGGCACAAGAACGAAAGGCCCGCTCGCGCGGGCCTTTCCATTGCGGGAAGGAGGGTAACCAAAGGAAACCGGCCGGTTTCCTCCTGTTCGTAACCTTCCTCGTTGGTCCCTCTGAAAGGCTACGGTGCGCCCCCCGTGAGACGCTCGCCCAGCGCTTATTCCTCCGAACTCTCGTTGAGCTTGCGTGCGGCGAGCTTCTCGCGGATGCGCGCGCGCTTGCCCGAGCGACCGCGCAGGTAATAGAGCTTGGCGCGCCGCACGTCGCCTTTGCGCTTGACCTCGACTGATGCGATCAAGGGCGAGAACGTCTGAAAGGTCCGCTCGACTCCCTCGCCGGAGGAAATCTTGCGAACCGTGAACGACGAGTTGAGCCCGCGGTTGCGCTTGCCGATCACGACGCCCTCGTAGGCCTGCAAGCGCTTGCGCTCGCCCTCCTTCACGTTCACGTGCACGATCACCGTGTCGCCCGGAGCGAATTCGGGCAGCGTGTTTCCGAGGCGGGTGATCTCTTCCTGCTCGATTTTCTGAATCAGATTCATTGTCCTGCTCCTTTGCGCATCCCGTCCATCTCCGCGCGGTACTCCGCGAGAAGCGTCTTTTCCTCGGCGCTGCACGCGCGCCGCTCCAGCAAATCCGGCCTTCTCAGCCAGGTCCGCCCCAAAGCCTGCTTGCGCCGCCAGCGCGCGATTTCCGCGTGGTGGCCCGAAAGCAGCACCTCGGGCACACGCGACCCACCGTACGATTCGGGCCGTGTGTAGTGCGGACAATCGAGCAGCCCGTCCACGAACGATTCATGCACTGCCGACTCGTCGTCGTTCAGCACGCCCGGCAGCTGCCGGACGATCGCATCGATCAGCACCATCGCGGCAAGCTCCCCGCCCGACAGCACGTAGTCGCCGATCGACACTTCCTCGTCGACGTAGCTCTCGATGAGCCGCTCGTCGATGGCCTCGTAGCGCCCGCAGAGCAGCACGAGACGCGGCAGCCCCGCCAGCTCGATCACCTTCCTATGATCGAGCGTCGCGCCCTGCGGCGAGAGATGGACGACCCGCGCAGGGCTCTCCGGCACCCGCGTCTGGGCAGCCCGGATCGCCTTCTCGAGCGGCTCCGCCAGCATCACCATGCCGGGGCCCCCGCCGTACGGGCGATCATCCACCGTCCGGTGCGCATCGACGGTGAAATCGCGCGGGTTCCAGAACTCGATCCGCCACCGGCCGGCGTCTCTTGCCCGTCCCGTGACGCCGTGCTTCGCCACCGCCGCGAACATCTCCGGAAACAGCGTGACGCAGTCGAACTGGATCGGATTGGCTTGTTCGTTCACCAGTCGAGTCCCCAATCAACCCGTATCTCGCCGCGCGCGAGGTCCACTTCGCGAATGACGTGTGCCACGAACGGCACCAGCCGTTCGGATTCCGCGCCGGCTACGCGCAGTACGTCGTTCGCACCAGTCGCCATGAGTCCAGTGACCTCACCCAGCACCACGCCCTGCAGGTTCACGACCCTGAGGCCCACGAGGTCGGCCCAGTAATGCTCGTGAACCCGCGGGGCCGGCAGGGCATCACGCGGTACTGCGATCTCGCTTCCCTTCAGTGCCGCTGCAACGTCGCGATCGTCACAGCCGATGAGCCGGGCGATGACGCTAGCGCCGTGGGGTCGCGCCTCTGCGACCGCAAACTCCTGCCATGTTCCGTCGCGCTGCAGCCACCAGCGCGCTAGCCCGCAGAGGTCGGCGGGCGTATCGGCGAAAGGAGTCACCTTGATCCAGCCTTTCACGCCCCACGGGCCCGTGACGCGACCCAGCGTGATCAGGCGCGCTGCCACGCGCCTTCCGGTCCGGGGCTCTACGCCGCCGTGGCCTGCTTCGCGTGCTGTTTCACCAGCCGCGTGACCGTTGGCGAAAGTCGCGCCCCCTTCCCTTTCCAATAGGAGAGCCGCTCGCCGTTGACGCGCAGCGACTCGCGCCCCTCCGGGGCCTTGGGGTCATAGAAACCCACGCGCTCGATGAAACGACCGTCCCGCGGATTGCGCGAATCGGTGACAACCAGGTTGAAGAACGGGCGCTTCTTTGCGCCGCCGCGGGCGAGACGTATGACGACCATGGGAAAGGCTTTCGGACTCGAAAAGGGGTGGATTTTACGTGACTTACGTGCTGATTGGCAAGGCGCTTCCACGCGCCCTGTCCCGCTCCGGAAAGCGCTGGCTAGCGCATCCCCGGAAGCATTCCCTTCATCCCCCGCATCATTCGCGCGAGCCCGCCCTTCTGCATCTGCTTCATCATCTTCTGCATCTGCGCGAACTGGTTCAGCAGGCGGTTGACCTCCTGGACCGGCACGCCGGCGCCAGCCGCGATCCGTCGCTTGCGCGACGCCTTGATGAGCTCTGGCTTCGCGCGCTCCGCAGGCGTCATCGAGTTGATGATCCCCTCGATCCGCCGCAATGCCTTGTCGTCCATCGATTGCGGCGTCTGGGTGGCAGCCTGCTGGAGCTGGGTCGGGAGCTTGTCGATCAGCGAGGACAGACCTCCCATGTTCTTCATCTGCCGGATCTGGCCCTTGAAATCCTCGAGGTCGAAACCCTTGCCGCGCTTGAGCTTCTCTGCGAGCCGGAGTGCCTCCTCTTCGTCGACGCCCTTGCGCGCCTCCTCGACGAGGGACACGATGTCCCCCATCCCGAGAATTCGCGAAGCCATCCGTTCGGGGTGAAACGCTTCCAGCCCGGCGAGCTTCTCACCGACGCCGGCGAACTTGATCGGCTTGCCCGTCACCTGGCGAACGGACAGCGCGGCCCCGCCGCGGGCGTCACCGTCGAGCTTCGTGAGGACGACGCCGGTGAGGGGCAGCGCATCGCTGAAGCTCTTTGCCACATTCACCGCGTCCTGGCCCTGCATCGAATCGACGACGAACAGCGTTTCCACTGGCTTCAGCGCGGCGTGCAGCGCGGCGATTTCCTGCATCATCTGCTCGTCGATGTGCAGTCGACCGGCCGTATCGACCAGCAGCACGTCGTGATAGTGCTTCTTCGCCCAATCTAGCGCCGCCATTGCGATTGCGACCGGCTTGTCGCTGGTGGTCGATGGAAAGAAATCGACGCTCGCCTGCGCGGCGAGCATCTTCAGCTGCTCGATCGCGGCGGGGCGATAGATGTCGCACGAAACGAGCAGCGGCTTCTTGCGCAGCTCTTCCTTTGCGAGCTTTGCGAGCTTGGCGATCGTGGTCGTCTTGCCGGAGCCTTGCAGCCCTGCCATGAGGATCACGGCCGGCGGGCTCACGGCAAGGTCGAGCTCCGCGCGACCGCCGCCCATGAGCGCGGTGAGCTCCCGATGCACTACACCCACGAACGCCTGGCCGGGGGTCAAGCTTCCGATGACGTCCTCGCCGAGCGCCTTCTCCTTGACCCGCGCGACGAAGTCGCGCACCACCGGGAGCGCGACATCGGCTTCGAGCAACGCCATGCGCACTTCGCGCAGCGTTTCCTGGATGTTGGCCTCGGTGAGGCGTGCCTCGCCGCGCACCGTCTTCACGACGCGGGCGAGCCGCTGGGTCAGGTTTTCAAGCACGGGGATACGTGTTCATCACGGCGGAGAATGCGGGCTCGAAGGGCGAAACGACGCAGACTACCCCCCGCCAGCGCAGCGAGAGCGATCCGCGGGTGCGATAATCTCCGCACCGATGCGCGCAATTCTACTCTACGGCCTGACCGTGCTCGTCTATGCCGCGCTGGCCGTACATTTCTGGCGCACGCGCTGGCGTTCGCGCGACGGGGCCGGGCGGCCCATGGCGGCATGGGAACGCTGGTCGATCCTCGTGGCACTCGCGCTCCATTCGTCCCTGCTCTACGAGACCTTGTTCGCGACGCCGATGCTGCGCTTCGGGTTCGGCCAGGCGTTGTCGGCAACCCTTTGGCTCGCGGTCCTCGTGTACTGGCTCGAAAACCTGTTCTACCGATTGGAAGGGATGCAGCCGCTCGTGCTCGGGGTCGCTGCGGTGTGCGCACCGCTACCCGCGCTGTTCCCCGGCCTGGAGAGTCCGGCATACGCTCACACCGTCCAGTTCCGGATTCACCTCGCCATGGCGATCGTCGCGTACAGCCTGCTCACCATCGCTGCGCTGCATGCTCTCCTCATGAGCCTGATCGAGAAGCGGCTGCACGGGCGCGGCCTGAGCGACGAGCTTGCCGGGCCGCTCGCGAGCCTGCCGCCGCTCTTGACGCTCGAGACCCTGCTCTTCCGGATCCTCGCCGCCGGCTTCGTGATGCTGACGCTCACGCTGGTGACCGGGGTCGCCTTCTCCGAAACGCTGTTCGGCAAGGCGTTCCAGTTCAACCACAAGACCCTCTTCGCCGTCCTTTCGTGGGCGATCTTCGGCCTGCTCCTCGCGGGGCGGCATTTCTACGGTTGGCGCGGACGCCGCGCACTGCGCTGGACGATGGCCGGCTTCATCGTCCTGCTCCTCGCATACGTGGGCAGCCGGTTTGTCGTCGAGGTGATACTCGGACGCAGCCTCGCTTAGCTGCGCGATCCCCTCCCGCACGGTCGGGTGAATTCGGGCATACTGATCCGGTCCGATTCGCGCCCTCCCCGCTTGGAAGAGATTCCGTTAGCGACGCAATTCGTCGCGCTCTTCGTCCTGCTGATCTTTTCGGGGCTCTTCTCGATCGCCGAGACGAGCATGATGGCGCTCAACCGCTACCGGCTGCGCGCGATGGTCAAGCTGGGCAATCGCGCCGCGCGGCGCGTCACGCAGCTCCTGGAGCGCACCGACCGGCTGCTCGGCGTGATCCTGCTGGGCAACAATCTCGTCAACATCGGCGCCGCCACCCTGGCGAGCGTGATCACCATCAGCCTGTACGGCCAGAGCGAGTTCGCTCTGATGGTGAGCACTGCGACGGTGACATTCGTCGTGCTGGTGTTCGCCGAGATCACGCCCAAGGTCATCGGCGCGTCCTATCCGGAGCGCATCGCACTGCCGCTGGCATACGTGCTCGGGCCGCTGCTCAGGGTCCTGTATCCGGTCGTCTGGTTCGTCAACCTGTTCTCGCTCGCGATCCTGTGGCTGCTCCGATTCAAGCAGCCGGGGGGCGACGCGCAGCGGCTCACCCAGGAAGAGCTGCGCACGCTCGTCCTCGAGCACAGCCACTTCCTCCCCAAGAAGCACCAGTCGATCCTGGTCAATCTGTTCGACCTGGAGCGCCTCACGATCGAGGACGCCATGACTCCGCGCGCGCAGATCGAGGCCATCGATCTCGACGCCCCCGCGGAGACGCTCCTCGGTCAGCTGACAACGAGCTATCACACGCGGCTGGTGGCGTTTCGCGGCGAACTCGACAACGTCGTTGGCATCGTGCACCTCCGCCGCGCAATGTCCGCGCTGACCGGGGGAGTCCTGGACAAGCAGGCCCTGGAGGCAGTGATCACGAAGCCCTACTTCGTGCCCGCCGACACCCCGGCGCTCGCGCAGATGCAGTATTTCCAGGAGAACCGGCAGCGTCTTGCGCTGGTCGTGGACGAATACGGGGATCTGCTGGGACTACTCACCCTCGAGGACATCATCGAGGAGATCATCGGGGAATTCACGACGACCGCGCCGTTGCGCCCTTCCGGATTCGAATGGAGCGTCGAGGGCTCGGCTCTGGTGGAGGGATCGAGCTCGCTGCGCGACCTCAATCGCAAGCTCGGTCTCGCCTTCCCGCTGGACGGCCCCAAGACCCTCAACGGGCTCATTCTCGAGCACTTTCAGGACATCCCGGAGGCGGGCGTGAGCCTGAAGATCCATGAGGTGCCGATGGAGGTGGTCCAGACCCAGGACCGGGTCGTGAAGACCGTCCGGCTGTTCAAGCCCGGCAAGAAGAAAGCGGCCGCGCCGGCGTGACCCGGTTCGAATCGCCGTAACTTCCGCCACGGAACCGAAAAAACTTGGCTCGTCATGATCTTAGGTGTGAAACTTTAGGCTTTACAGTGCCCAGGGCGCGGTGCATGATTTCGTGTCCCTGCCAGGGCTGGCGGGGTGTTTGCTTAGTGCCACTGTTTCTCAATCATCGCACCCACAATTATTCGAACCCCGGCGAAGTAGATGGCGGTCAACCCCAGTCTCGGCACCCTTAGCGGCCTCGCCCGTGCCCTGGTCCAGCACGGCCGGCTGTCCGAGCCCGCGGCCGAGGAGCTCCAGAAGCACGCGCGTGAGTCCGGGTCGGGGTTCATCCAGGAGGTCGTGCGCAGCCGCCGCATGTCGTCGGCGGACATCGCGGAGTTCTGCGCCTATACGTTCGGCCTGCCGCTGCTCGATCTCGATGCGGCGGATCCGTCCCAGTTTCCGGTCGATCTCGTCGACCGCAAGCTCATGCAGACCCGCCGCATACTGCCGCTGCGCAAGCGTGGCAACCGCCTCGCGGTCGCGATCTCCGATCCCTCCAATATCCAGGCGCTGGACGAGGTCAAGTTCCAGACCTCCATGTCGATCGAGCCGGTGCTCGTCGAGGTGGACAAGCTCGAAGCCCTGCTCGCGCGCACGCTTGACCGGTCCGACACCACGCTGAAGCAGCTGATCGATGACGATCTCTCGCTCGAGTTCGCCGACCAGGATCAGGATGGGCTGCCGGACGCCGCCGCGGCCGACGTCGACGATGCGCCGGTCGTGAAATTCATCCAGAAGGTGATGGTCGATGCCATCAACGACGGCGCATCGGACATCCACTTCGAGCCCTACGAAAAGTATTACCGCATCCGCTTCCGCGTCGACGGCGAGCTCCACGAGATCAGCCAGCCGCCGCTCGTGCTCAGAGAGAAGATCGCCTCGCGGATCAAGGTGATCTCCAAGCTCGACATCTCCGAGAAGCGCGTGCCTCAAGACGGCCGCATGAAGCTCGTCCTCTCCAAGAGCCGAGCGATCGATTTCCGGGTGAGCACCCTCCCCACCCTGCATGGCGAGAAGCTCGTGCTGCGGATTCTCGATCCTTCGAGCGCGATGCTCGGCATCGAGGCGCTGGGCTACGAGCCCGAGCAGCGAGAAGTGATGGTCGAGGCGATCAGCCGGCCCTACGGAATGATTCTGGTGACCGGACCGACCGGGAGTGGCAAGACGGTGTCGCTGTACACCTTCCTGAACATGCTCAACAAGCCGGGGGTGAACATCTCCACCGCCGAGGATCCGGCCGAGATCAACCTGGCGGGCATCAACCAGGTGAACATCAACGACAAGGTGGGGCTGACGTTCGCCACCGCGCTGCGCTCTTTCCTGCGGCAGGATCCGGACGTGATCATGGTCGGCGAGATTCGCGACCTCGAGACCGCCGAGATCGCGATCAAGGCCGCGCAAACCGGTCACCTGGTGCTCTCGACGCTGCACACGAACGACGCGCCGAGCACGCTCACCCGGCTGATCAATATGGGCGTGCCGGGATACAACGTCGCGTCCAGCGTGATCGTGATCACCGCGCAGCGCCTCGCCCGCCGGCTGTGCGGATGCAAGCGGCCGATCGAGATTCCGTATGAAGGGTTGATCAACGCGGGCTTTCGCGACGACGAGCTGGAGGGTGCCTGGAAGCCCAACGGACCGGTCGGCTGCGAGCATTGCAAGGGATCGGGATACAAGGGTCGGGTCGGCATCTATCAGGTGATGCCGATCTCGGAAGAAATGAGCCGCCTGATCATGCGCAACGGCAACGCGATCGAGATCGCCGAGCAGGCACAACTGGAAGGAGTGCGGGATTTGCGTCAATCCGGTCTCCTCAAGGTCAGGCAGGGTGTGACTTCGCTGGACGAAGTCATGGCCGTCACGAACGAGTAACCGGAAGAGTTTCGCGAGGGAGTCAATATGGCAACCGCATCGGCAGCAGCAGCAGCAGCAGCAGCGAGGAAGAACGCCGTCAAGGAGGCGATCTACTTCTGGGAGGGCAAGGATCGCGCCGGCAAGCTCGTCAAGGGCGAGATGCGCGCGAGCGGGATCAACGTGGTGAACGCCACGCTGCGCCGCCAGGGTGTCAACCCCACGAAGGTGAAGAAGCAGCGCCTCTCCGGCGGACGCAAGATCACGGAAAAGGACATCGCGCTCTTCACCCGCCAGCTTGCGACGATGATGAAATCCGGGGTGCCGCTGCTCCAGGCGTTCGACATCGTCGGCAAGGGCCACGCGAATCCGCGCGTCGCGAAGCTTCTCATGGATATCAAGACCGAGGTCGAGACCGGATCATCCCTGGCGGCCGCGTTCCGCAAATTCCCGCTTTACTTCGATGCGCTGTTCTGCAACCTGGTCCAGGCCGGCGAACAGGCGGGTATTCTCGAGACGCTGCTGGATCGACTGGCCACCTACAAGGAAAAGATTCTCGCGATCAAGAGCAAGATCAAGTCCGCGATGTTCTACCCGGTCGCCATCATCGTGGTCGCGTTCGTCATCACGGCGGTCATCATGATCTTCGTGATTCCCGCGTTCAAGCAGGTGTTCGCCAATTTCGGCGCCGACCTGCCCGCGCCGACGCTCGTCGTCATGGCGATTTCGGACTTCTTCGTTCAGTACTGGTACCTGATCTTCGGCGTCGTAATCGGCGGCGTATGGGGCTTCTTCGCGCTGTGGAGGCGCTCGCTCGCCGTGCAGATCTTCATGGATCGGCTGCTCCTCAAACTACCGATCTTCGGGGAGATCGTTCGCAAGTCGGTGATCGCACGCTGGACGCGCACGCTCTCCACGATGTTCGCCGCGGGTGTGCCGCTCGTCGAGGCGCTCGACTCCGTCGGTGGCGCGTCGGGCAACTATGTGTATGCGAGCGCCACCAAGCGCGTGCAGCAGGAGGTGAGCACGGGCACCAGCCTCACCGTCGCCATGCAGAACACCAACGTCTTCCCGAGCATGGTGATTCAGATGACGCAGATCGGCGAGGAGTCCGGCGCACTCGACCATATGCTCAGCAAGGTCGCCGACTTCTTCGAAGCGGAGGTCGACGACGCGGTCGAAGCGATGTCCAGCCTCATGGAGCCGATGATCATGGTGGTGCTCGGCACGCTGATCGGCGGCATGGTCGTCGCCATGTACCTGCCGATCTTCAAACTCGGTCAGGCCATCTAGCACGAGTCGCTCAACCGGGGTTGCAGGCGCGGCCTGCAGCCCCTTTTTTTGATGCTCGCGGACATGCAGCGCCGTCCCACCCAGGCTCTTTCTTTGGATCGACCGCGCACCCGCGGCCGGTCTCCCGGGACAGTTCGGGCCGGCTGACCAGGAGGCGCTGCGGGAATGCTCTCCATCTACATGGATCCGCCGCTCTTCACCGCCATCAGCTTCGTCGTCGGCCTGGCGTTCGGCAGCTTTCTGAACGTGGTGATCTACCGCCTGCCCAAGATCATGGAGCGCGAGTGGCGCGAGCAATGCGCCGAGCTCCACGGGGAAGCTCCGCCCGCGGCACCCCGGTTCAACCTCGCGACACCTCCCTCTGCGTGCCCGGCGTGCGGGCACCGGATCCGCGCAATCGAAAACGTCCCGATCCTCTCGTACCTGGTGCTGCGCGGGAAATGCGCCGCGTGCGGCGCCCGGATCAACCTGCGCTATCCGATCGTGGAGCTGGCCGCCGGCCTGGCCGCCGGCTACGCGGCGTGGCGCTTCGGATTCGGATGGAGCGCATTCGGCGCGATGCTTTTTCTGTGGTGCATGATCGCACTGGCGTTCATCGATTTCGACACTCAGCTCCTGCCGGACTCGATCACGCTGCCGCTGCTTTGGGCCGGGCTCCTGTTCAACATGCGCGGGACATTCGTGGACTTGCAGTCCGCGGTGATTGGCGCCGCCGCCGGCTACCTCGTTCTCTGGGCCGTCTACTGGGGATTCAAGCTCCTGACGGGCAAGGAAGGGATGGGCTTCGGGGACTTCAAGCTCCTCGCGGCGATCGGCGCCTGGCTCGGCTGGAAAGCGCTGCCGCTCGTCGTCTTGATGTCTTCTTTCGTGGGAGCCGTGGTCGGAATCGTGCTGATCGTGCTGGCGCGCCGTGGCCGTGAGGTGCCGATGCCCTTCGGCCCGTACCTCGCTGCGGCCGGCGTGATCGCGCTCTTCTGGGGTCCGGCGCTCGTGAACTACTACCTCGAGCTGATCCTGTGACGCGATACAGGGTCGGACTTACCGGTGGCATCGGGAGCGGCAAGTCCACGGTTGCCGACCTGTTCGCGCAGCTCGGCCCCGTCGTCATCGATGCCGATCAGCTTGCGCACGAGCTCACCGCGCCCGGCGGCGCGGCGATCGAGCCGATACGCGCCAAGTTTGGCGCCGAATACATAGACCCGCGCGGCGCGCTGGATCGTGCGCGCATGCGCGAAAAGGTGTTTGCCGACGCGCCCGCCAAATCGAAGCTGGAATCCATCCTGCACCCGATGATTCGCGCCGAGACGGATCGGCGCGCGGCGGAGGCGCGGAGCCCGTACGTGGTCCTGATGGTTCCGCTGCTCATCGAGACCGGTGAGCCGCATGCCCGCTGCGATCGCGTGCTGGTCGTCGATTGCCCCGAGCAGCTGCAGATCGAGCGCGTGATGGCGCGCAGCAAGCTGGCACGCGACGCGGTCGAGGCGATCATCGCCACCCAGGCGTCGCGCGCCGAGCGCCTGCGCCTGGCGGACGACGTGATCGACAACAGCGGGCCGCCCGAGAAGCTTCCGCCGCAGGTCGACGCATTGCATGCGCGCTATGTCGCGCTCGCGGGAAAGCGATGACCGATGGCGAATGCGCACATCGGCGTGGTCTTGTTGTCAATGTGCACTGAATCGGGGAAAATCCGCCGATTCTCCCGAGAGGCCCCGGGACGAGCGTGATCACCTACGAATACCCGCTGGTCGAGCGTATCCGGACCATGCTGCGGCTCGAGGACCTCTTCGACCGCAGCCGCTTCTTCCTTGAGCGCACCGATCCCGTCGAGCATCACTCCGCGCTCCTGACGCTCTTCGAGATCCTGGAGGTCGCGGGCCGAGCGGACCTCAAATCCGATTTGCTGCAGGAGCTCGACCGGCAGCGCAGCGTGCTGGCCTCGTATCGCAGCAACGCGGACATCGACCAGGACGTCCTCGCGGGAGTCCTGCGCGATATGGAGCAGGCGCACGCGGGCCTCCTGGCGATGACCGGAAAGATCGGCCAGTCTCTGCGCGAAAACGACTGGCTCATGGCGATCAAGCAGCGCACTTCGATTCCGGGAGGCGCCTGCGAGTTTGATCTGCCTTCGTATCATCACTGGCTGCATCGCGACACCGAGGCACGTTACCGTGATCTCGAGGGCTGGCTGTCGCCCCTCCTCCCGATCCGCGACGCGACCGGAATCGTCCTGCGGATGCTGCGCGAAAGCGGCAAGCCGGCCGAAGTGGTCGCGCAGGGCGGCTCCTTCCAGCAGATGCTCGGCGGGCGCTCCGCGCAGATGGTCCGCATCCGCGTGCCGCGTGCGCTCGATTTCATCCCCGAGATCTCGGCGAACAAGTACATGCTGAACGTCCGCTTCGTGACGCTGGTCGATGCCCGCTCGCGGCCGGTCGAGTCCGATGTCGGGTTTCAGCTCACTTTCTGCGCGCTATGACGCGAGCGTCGGGCAGTGCAGTGCGCCATGTCGCCTGCCCGACTTGCGGGGCCAGCGTCGCGTGGGAAGCGGCAAGCCGCTTCAGGCCGTTCTGCTCGGAGCGCTGCAAGCTGAACGACCTGGGCGCCTGGGCGAACGAGGAGTATCGCGTGGCGAGCCCGCCCGAAGCACCCAGCGACCCGCTCGACGACGACGAGCGCGACGCGTAGTCGGCGCGTGGTGCCCTGCGCGTGCTCGTCCGGCGCGTGACGGACTCGTAGTCGGGGGCCAGCGGCCATGCCCGTCCGGCGCCTACGGCCGCAAACGCCCGCCTATGGGTGACCCGGTTTGCGGCGGGCAGTCAACACACGACAGCCCGCGCACAAACCACCCATAACGGCGGGCGCGGCCAAAGGCGCCGGCCAGGCAATGACCGCTGACCCGTGAAGCGCTGGTGC
>JBFJOO010000123.1:0-11957 GCA_041617635.1 Burkholderiales bacterium
GCCTTGACCGGCTGGCCCTGGGTCAGGCCGAGGAAGCCCTTGACCACGACCTGCGCGCCGCGCTCTAGACCGGCGCGGATCTCCACCCGGTCGGCGAGGCGCAGCCCGCTCGTGACACTGTTGCGCCGGACCTTGCCGTCGTCAGCGAGCAGGTAGACGAACTCGCCCTGCACGTCGCGCTGCAGCGCCGCCAGGGGTACCACCAGCCATTCCCGGCTTCCCGTGGACAGCACCACCCGGCAGAACTGCCCGGCGCGCGCGCCGTTGGGCACCGGGTCCAGCACGACCTCGACCCGGCCGGTGCGCGTCGCCGGGTCGATCGCCGGGTGAATCCGGACGATCTTGCCCGGGTGAAGCGTCGCACCGAGCGCATCGATCCGGACCTCGGACGCGTCACCGACGCTGAGGTAAGGCATGACGAGCTCCGACACGTTCACGTCGGTGACGAGCTGGGAAGGATCGATCACGGTCAGCAGATGGGTGTGCCGGGGCGTGACGTTGCCCGGCTCGACGCCGCGCTGTGAGACCACCCCGGCAAACGGCGCGGTGATCGTCATGTGTTGCACCCGCGCGCGCAGCAGGCGCTCCTCGGCCCGCGCAATCTCCAGGTCGGTCGCCGCGCGCGATACCGCGTCGGCGCTGACGAAGCCCTTGTCCATGAGCTGCCGGTTGCGCCGGTAATCGAGCTCGGCCTGTTTGAGCGTCGCGGTCGTCTTGTCAAGCTGCGCGCGCAGGATCTGATCGTCGTAGCGCACCAGCACCTGGCCCGCGGTGACGCGGTCACCTTCGCGCACCCGCACGTCCGTGAGTCGTCCCTCTTCCTGGTTGACGATCCGCACCTCGCGCAGTGCGCGCAGGCTACCGGCGCGATCGGCGGTGTAGGAAAGCCTGCCGGGCTCGGCCACGGCGAGCTCGACTAGGTGCGGCGCTCGGGCCGCCGCGCTGCGCGCCTCGGGCTTGCCGCTCGACGCCGCATCGCAGCCGGCCGTCACCGCGACGAGTGCGGCAGCGAGCAGCGCCAGCGCCCTGCAAAGGAGACGGTTCGGCATGCGTCAATTTATACCGCGTGCCCAGTCAGGATGCACGCGGTACTTGCCCCTCTCGGGCGCGAACTAGCGGGCCGTCACAGGATGCGATTGAACCAGAGGAGCGAGAGCAGCGCCGAGAAGAGCGCCGTGACCAGCGCCACCGCCGAGAAAAGCGCGGTGATCTCGGTCTCCTTCGCCTCGAAGACGATCCGGGAATTCAGGCTCTCGTAGACCTTCTTCAGGTCCGCCGCCGTGCCGGCGTAGAAATACTCCCCGCGGGTCACGCTCGCGATCTCTTTGAGGGCGTCCTCGTCGAGCCGCACGCGCATGGACCAGCCCTCGAAGCCGATGATCTCACCCTCCGGCGTGCCGATCCCCACCGTGAAAACGCGCACGCCGCGCTCGGCAGCCATGCGGGCCGACTCGACTGGATCGGGGCCCGTGGTCGTGCGCCCGTCGCTCAGCAGGATGATCGCGGCCGAATGGTACGAGCCCGGCGGCACCGGCTTGAACGGCGCCTTGGTCGGCTCGTTCGACGGGGCGATCGACCTGCCGCGTCGCCCGTCGCGCGGGGCGACCTCGCGCGGGTTCGCGGATCGGAGGTTGAACTCGACGTCCGGGAAGATCGTCTTGAGCGACACGAGCACGCCGCTGCCGACGGCGGTGCCGCGCTGCAGCTGGAACCGGTCGATCGCGGCGATGATGTCCTCGCGATTCTGGGTCGGGGACTGCACGACCGACGCCGTCGCGGCGAACGACACCACCCCGACCCGCGTATGACGCGGCTGCTCGGCGACGAAGCTCCGCGCGGCGGCCTGGGCCGCCGCGAGCCGGTTCGGCTCGACGTCGGCGGCGCGCATGCTGCCCGAGACGTCGATCGCGAGAATGATCGTGTCGTGCTGGGAGGGCAGCGTGACGATCGCCGTCGGGCGCGCGACGGCGATGAGCATGCCGGCGAGCGCGATCAGGAAGAGCAGCGGCGGGATGTGGCGCCGGAAGCGCTGGCCCATGCCCATCGCCTCCTTGATCATGCTCAGGCTGGCGTACCGTGCGGCGGCCTTCTTCTTGCGGCGCAGAAGGAGGACGTAGACGGCTACCATGATCGGCACGGCGACGAGCAGCCAGAGCAGCTCCGGCCAGATGAATTTCATTGGGTGGCCCCGAGATGAGTCGGAAACGCGCCGCCCGACGCGAGCTGGCTGCGGCGCTTGCGCAAATCCGCGAAGCGCAGGATGGCGTCCGCGAGATCGCCGCTCGTCGAGAGCTCGAGCGCGTCCACGCCCGCTTGCCGGAACCCCGACCGGAGCTCCTTCTCGCGCCGCTCGGCCACCGCGACGAAGCGTTTTCTGAACGCTCGGTCGTGCGTGTCGACGAACACCTGCTCGCCGGTCTCCGAATCCTGGATCACGAGCAGGCCGAGATCGGGCAGCTCCATCTCGAGCGGGTCAAAGAGCCGCACGGCCACGATCTCGTGGCGCTGCGCGAGGCGCGCAAGCGGCTCGCCCCAGCCTGGCGTGCTGATGAAATCCGACACGATGAACACGAGCGATCGCCGCGGGATGACCTGCAGCGCCGTGCGCAGCAGGTCGACCAGGTTGGTGCCGGCAGAGCGCTTCGGCGCCGGCCGCGCGAGCATCCGGTGCAGGAGGTGCAGCACGTGTCGTCTGCCGCCCTTGGCGGGGATCACCGTGTCCACGTCGCTGCCGTACAGCAGGGCGCCGACGCGGTTGCCGTGGCGGGTCAGGAGGCGCGCCAGAACCGTCACGAACTCGGCCGACACGTTCTGCTTCTTCACCTGCTCCGACCCGAAGTCGACGGACGGGCTCAGATCCAGCAGGAACCAGGCCGTGACTTCGCGATCCTCGTTGTACTCCCTGACGTACGGCGTCTGCAGGCGGGCGGTGACGTTCCAGTCGATGTGCCGGACGTCGTCGTTGTACTGGTACTCGCGCAGATCGGCGAGATCCAATCCGAATCCGCGAAAGAGCGTCCGGTAATCGCCTTGCAGCAGGCCGTCGAGACGGCGGATGACCGTCCACTCCAGCCGCCGCAGGATGTTCTCAGCCCTGGGCGGCGACGCGGACATGGGCTTCGAGCGGTTTCTCGGGCGCCGGCATGTGCTGCAGGATCCGGTGGATGAGATGGTCGGGCGACTGCCCGTCGGCGAGCGCTTCGTACGAGAGCACCAGCCGATGCCGCATGACGTCCGGGACGAGATCGATCACGTCCTCGGGCAGGACGTAATCGCGTCCGCGCAGATACCCCAGTGCCCGCGCACCCTCGATGAGGTTGATGGAAGCGCGCGGGCTCGCGCCGAAAGTGATGTAGCGCGCCATGTCCTTGACCCCGTAGCGCTCCGGGTCGCGGGTCGCGGCGGTCAGGCGCACCGCGTAACGGATGAGCGCCGGATCGACGTATCCCCTCCGGCACTCGCGTTGCAGCGCGCCGAGATCATTGGGTGTGGCGACCGCGGAGACCGCGGCCTCGATACCGGTCACGCGCTCGACGATCACGAACTCCTCGTCCTCGCTCGGGTATCCGACCAGCACTTTCATCATGAAGCGGTCGACCTGGGCCTCCGGAAGCGGATAGGTGCCCTCGGTCTCGATGGGGTTCTGCGTGGCCATCACCAGGAACGGCTCGGGCACCAAATGCGTCTCGCCCGCGATCGTGACCTGGCGCTCCTGCATCACCTCGAGCATCGCGCTCTGCACCTTCGCGGGCGCCCGGTTGATCTCGTCGGCGAGGAGCAGGTTGGTGAACACCGGACCGAGCGACGTGGTGAACTCGCTGGTCTTCTGGTTGTAGACGCGCGTGCCGACGAGGTCCGCGGGGACGAGGTCGGGCGTGAACTGGATCCGCCGGAACGTTCCGCGCAGGGTGCGCGCCAGCGTCTTGACGGTCAGCGTCTTGGCAAGGCCGGGGACGCCCTCGACGAGCAGATGTCCCTGCGCCAGGATGGCGACGAGCACGCGCTCGAGAAAGTGATCCTGCCCGACGACGATCTTCTTCACCTCGTAGAGAATGCGCTCCATGAGGTTCGTGGAATCGGAGTGGCCCGGCGTTTCTCTGTTTTCCATGTCTCCCTGCCTTCGTGATGAACCCGCGGTGTACGCGATGTCAGAACGGCGATAGCCCGACCGCGCCCGCCGCGTTCTCGATGGGCACCGCGAACCCGATGCCGACGAACACGCGCTGCTCGGTGGGATTCAGGATCGCGGTGACGATGCCGATCACCTCGCCCTGATTGGTCACGAGCGGGCCGCCGGAGCTCCCCGGATTGGCGGCGGCGTCGAATTGGATGAGATTCGTCAGCACGCGCTTCCCCTCCGGCGAGCGGAAATCCCGTCGCAACCCGGAGATGACGCCGGCCGACACCGATGGGCCGATGCCGAACGGAAAACCGACCGCCACGACCTCATCACCTGGCTTGAGGTCGCCCGTCGAGCGCATCGTCGCCGGGACCAGGTCGTCGGGAACGGTCTTGGGCTGCAGGACCGCGAGATCGTGCTCCGGGCGCACGCCGAGGACAGTGGCCGGAGATTCATGCCCATCTGCGAACGTGACGCTGACCTGCTCGGCGCCTTGCACGACGTGCAGGTTGGTGAGGATCGTGCCCTTGTCGACGATGATGACCCCGGTGCCGATGCCACGCTCGGTGTCCTCCTCCTCGCTCGCGTTGGGTCCGAGTCCGCGAACGCGCACGACCGAGGGGCGGATCACCTCGTACGCCTTTGCGGAGGGGGACGGCATGGGTTTCGTATCGAGCGTGCGCAACACGGCGAGATCGATGTCGCGCTGGGTGATCTCGCGCTGCACGGAGGACTTGGGCCCGTATGCGAGGACGAGCGCGAGCGCGACCAGGATGCCGGCGGCGACCAGAAGGGGTCGCTCGAATCGCCCGGTCAGTCGGCGCAGGCGCGAGCGGGGCCGCCCGCTTGCGGATTCGCCTGCCAAACCGGCACCGGCAGGCGGAGAGGGTGGCAACGCAGCCGGAGAGCCGGTGCGTCGCGGCGGCACCTGGGCGCGGGAGCTGCTGTACAGCGCTGTTCTTCTCACATGTGGCCTATCCGGTTGACTTCGTGCCCGCTTCCCTCTCGGGAGAGAGTGTGGCACACGCGATAAAGTTCAAGTTACCGACGCACCTTGCACGCTCATGCCGTGCGCGGTGGAACGGTAGCATGCGCGGGCACGCCCGGGAATACGCGTACCGAGAGGGGCGCGCGATCCCGGCCCGGTAGCCCGATTCGCGGTCGTTCCCTCGCCCGTTGCTTTGCCAAGTAGCTGATCGGAAAAGGGTCTCGATCGGGCGGCGCGACGCCGGGCGAATGCCGCGGTATCCTTCGCGCATGACCCTGCCCGACGCCTCGCGCGGTCCGACGGCGATGCGCTATGCAAAGCGCCATGCGACGGTCTTGGGCAAGCGCATGGCGTACGTCGAGATCGGGCGCGGCGATCCGATCGTGTTCCTGCACGGGAACGTCACGTCCTCGTTCATGTGGCGGAACATCATTCCCTATCTCGAGGACATCGGGCGCTGCATCGCCATCGACAACATCGGCCAGGGCGATTCCGAGAAGCTTCATCCGTCGGGCCCGGGCTCCTATCGCCTCGCGGAGCATCAACGGTACATCGACGGACTGTTCGAGGTACTGGGCATCGACCGGAATGTCACGCTGGTGGTGCACGACTGGGGATCACAGCTCGGGTTCACATGGGCGTACCACCATCCCGATGCCGTCAGGGGGATCGCGTATCTCCAGGCGCTGGTCGGGAATTTCAGCTGGGACCAGTGGCCCCCCGAGGTGCAGACGCTCTTCAAGCGTTTCCGCTCGGCGGAAGGGGAGGAGCTCGTCCTGCAGCAGAATTTCTTCGTCGAGCGGATCCTCCCCGCCATGGTGATGCGCAAGCTCACCGATGCGGAAATGGACGAGTATCGCCGCCCATTTCGCAATCCGGGAGAAGATCGCCGGCCGACCCTCACCTGGCCAAGGGAGCTGCCGATCGAGGGCGAACCGGCCGATGTCCTGGAGATCATCGAGCGCAACAGCGCCTGGCTCGGCATCAACCAGATTCCCAAGCTCTTCATCAATGCCGAGCCCGGCGCCGTGCTGGTCGGCAAGCATCGCGAGATCTGCCGCGCGTGGCTCAGTCAGACGGAGGTGACGGTGCGCGGCCTGCATTACCTGCACGAGGACTCTCCGGACGAGATCGGCGCCGCCATCCGGAGGTGGTACGAAGAGCGCCTGCGGTGACGGGGCGCGGGCCCGGCCGATGGCGCGTTGCGACTTGGCGCGCGCCGCGCGCAGGCTTACCATCGGACATGCGAACCAGCCAGGAGAAGGTCAAATGCCGGTTACCGAACTGAACCATTATTTCGTGCGCGCGAACGACCTGGAGCGCACCAAGAATTTCTACTGCGACGTGCTGGGGTTCGAGGTGATGCCGCGGCCCGATTTCCCGTTCCCGGGCTACTGGCTCGGCGTGAACGGCAAGATCCAGGTGCACATGGGACCGGCCGGGGTGCCCAACCAGGAGCTCTACTACCTGGGCACGACGCCCAAGTCGGCGAGCGACAACTCGGGCGTGGTGGACCACATCGCGTTCCTCGCGACCGACCACGAGAAGATACAGCAGCATCTCGAGGCGAAAGGCATCGAGCGGCGTAACCGTTACCTCCCCGAGTTCAAGCTCTTCCAGACGTTCATCCGGGATCCCGATGGACTCGTAATCGAGCTCAACTTCTTCGGCGTGGAAGAAGCGCCGGAATGGGGCGGCGAGAACTACGCCGAGATGCCGCGCGTTCCCGAAACCGCGAATGAACGCGCCTGACAAGCGCCGGGCCGACTTCGCGGACGTCGATTACGAGGAGGCGCTAAGCCGCGCGCGCGCGCTCGTGCCCGTGCTGCGCGAGCGCGCCGCCCAGGCCGAGACGGCCCGCACGATGCTGCCGGAAACCGAGGCTGATCTCCATCGGACCGGCCTCTTCCGGATCCTGCAGCCGAAGCGCTACGGCGGCATGGAGCTCGACTACGTCGCGCTCTTCGACATTCCCGCCGAGATTGGGCGCGGGTGCGCGTCCACGGCCTGGAACGTCGGCAACTTCGCCATCCATCATCACCTGCTCGCGCTGTACGACGCGCGCGCGCAGGACGAGGTGTGGGGCGAGAACCCCGATGCGGGGATTGCGTCCGGCATCGCGTACCCGCAGGGTCGGGCGCGCAAAGTGGACGGCGGGTACGAGATCAGCGGCCACTGGAACTTCTCGAGCGGCGTGGTCGGCGCAGACTGGAACATGCTCGCGGTCATGGTGCGCGACGGCGACCGCGTCGTCGACCACCGGATGTGCCTCGTGCCGCGCGCCGACTACGAGATCATCGACGACTGGCACGTGCTGGGGATGCGGGGGACCGGGTCGCGATCGGTGCGCGCGCAGGAGCTGTTCGTTCCCGAGCATCGGGCGCTCGGCATGTACGCGTGCCGGGGCGGCGCGGAGTTCCCCGGCGCAAAGGTGAATCCGAATCCGATGTTTCGCGTGCCCATCTCGACGCTGGGCTCGCATTGCCTCGCCCCGGCGGCGCTCGGCAACGCGCAGGCGGCGCTCGAGCTCACTTGCGAGGCCATCAAGGCGCGCAGCACGAGCTACACGGGCATGCGGATGCGCGATTTCCAGACGGTGCAGCTGCGCGTCGGCGCGGCCGGAGCGCGCATCGACGCGGCGCGACTCATCCTGCGTCAGGACTGCATCGACGCGCAGCGCATGGCGGAGGCGGATCGCATCGGAACGGTCGAGGAAAAGCTGCGCATCAAGCGCAACGTGGCGTACGCCGTGCAGCTCTGCACGGAGGCGGTCGACATGCTGCATGCGATGGCCGGCGCGAACGGCATCTACGACAACTACCCGATCCAGCGCATGTTCCGGGATGCGCACTCGCTCGGCGCGCACATCGGCTTCGCGTTCGATGCGCATGGATCGGCGTGGGGTCTGGTCGCGATGGGTGGGGAATTCTCGAGCCCCACGCTCTGAGCGTCCGACCATATCGCGAGGGGGGAGCGTCATGGCGAAGTGGCTCGCGTTTGTACTGGCTCTTGCCGTGGTCGCAGGAGGCGCTTACTACTATTGGCAGGTTCGGCCGCAGCTGGCCGAGCTGGAAGCTTTGCAGCCACAGGCGGCGCACAACGACCTCGAACTCGCGTTGCTGAAGCCGCGTTTCCAGGCGCTGGAATCGGTCCGCGAAGAGCTGGAGCAGGCGAACGCCAAGCTGACGGCGCAGCTCGCCGCGACGCAAGGGCCGGCAACGGCACTGCAAGCGCGGCTCGTCGAGCTCGAGGCTGCGCGCGACGCGATGCGGCGCGCCAGCGAGGATCTCGAGCGGCGCCTGGCCGATCAGGAGCGCCAGAATGCGGCGCTTCAGCGCTCGGCAGACGATGCCAAGTCGCAGCTTGCCGAGAAGGATCGGCAGCTGTCGATGCTGCAGGCGCGCGCGCGCGAGCTCGAGGCCATGCGCGACGAGCTCGAACGCGCAAGCACTGAGCTGAAGCACCAGATCGCCGCGCGGGAGAAACAGCTCGACCAGCTGCGCTCCACTCAGCAGGAGCTGGTCGACGGGTTCAAGAAGGAGATCGCCGCGCGGCAGATCCAGGTCGAGCGCGTGCGCGATCAGCTCCGCGTCGAGCTCGTCGACGAGGTGCTGTTCGATTCCGGCGAAGTGGCGATCAAGCCCGCCGGCCTCGACGTGCTGCAACGCGTCGGGCAAATCTTGAAGAAGGCGGAGAACCGGAACATCGACGTAGAGGGACATACCGACAACGTTCCAATCGGCGTGGAGCTCGCGAAGCGCTTCCCGTCCAACTGGGAACTCTCTGCCGCCCGCGCGACGAACGTGGCGCGCTTTCTTCAGGACACCGTGAAGATCGACCCGAAACTGCTGTCCGCGACGGGCTACTCGGAGTATCAGCCGCGCGCGCCCAACACCACTGCCGAGGGGCGCCGGTTGAACCGGAGGATCGAGATCCTGCTGGGGCCGGTGCTCGAGCCCGCCGCGCGCGCCCGCTGATCGACGTCACGACGCCTCTCTGCGGCCGAATCGCGCGTCTGGCGCGATTCGGGCTGGGCGGTGCGTGTCTGGCCAGCCCGACATTGCAATCTCTCGTTGCAATTCGAAACAGATGGTTACAACTTTGCGGTCTAGACTGTCTCCGAGACGAGGAGACGGTGATGCAATCGAACCGGGTCGGACTGATTGTGGCGGGCGCGCTGATCGCCGCGGTCGCGAGCTCTGCCGCGCTTGCAGGCGGCGGGTACGGGCATCGTAAGCACGGCTGGCACGGCGGGCACCACAGCTACGGTTACTCAGGCATACGGTTCGGTCTCTCCATCGGGGGACCGCTATGGTGGGGCGCGCCGGTCTACTATCCGCGCACCTATTATTACTACTCGCCACCGGTGATCGCGGTGCCGGCGTCGCCACCCGTGTACATCGAACGCGGCGACGCGCAGCCGGCCCCGGAACCGGGGTCCGCGAACTGGTGGTACTACTGCCAGAATCCCGCGGGCTATTACCCGTACGTCAGGCAATGCCCCGGCGGGTGGCAACGCGTGCCATCCCAGCCGCCGCCCGGATGAGCGCCACCTTGAAGCGCGTCGCGGCGCTCTCTGGGCTCGTTGCGCTGCTCGGTCTCGGGGCATGCGCGACCGCGCCAACCGGCCCGAGTGTGATGGTGTTGCCGGGCTCGGCCAAAACCTTCGAGGCGTTCCGGTCCGATGAGGGGGTGTGCAGACAGTATGCGTTCGAGCAGGTGGGCGGCGTCACCGCGAAGCAGGCGGCGACCGAGAGCGCGGTGACGAGCGCCGCAGTGGGAACCGGCATCGGTGCGGCAGCCGGAGCGCTCATCGGCGGCGGCCGCGGCGCGGCAGTCGGCGCGGGTGGCGGGTTGCTGGTCGGAAGCGCGGCCGGCGCGGGCTACGCCGGTGCATCGGGCGCGACCAGCCAGCAGCGCTACGATCACGCCTACCAGCAATGCATGTATCTCAAGGGAAACAGGATCCCGGTCGCGGGCCACGTTGCGTCACCACGCTCGCGCGCGTACTCCTACAGCTATCCGCCCCCGCCGTCCGCACCGCCGCCAGGCGGCGGCGCGTACTATCCGCCGCCGCCGCCGCGTTGAGATTGCATCGCGCTCCGCCCGCGCGCGGGGTCTAGGCGGATCAGGATCCGCGCACCACGACGATCTTGTTCTGGACGGACTTCACGCCCGGCACTCCGGAGGCCACTTTCCCGGCCTTCTCCAGGCTGTCGCGCGAGTCGGCAGTGCCGAAAAGCGTCACCACGCCTTCTTTCGCGACGATGTCGACCGCCAGCGCCTCGAGCCCCGGCGTCGTGCGAAGCGCGGACTTCACCTTGCCTGCGAGCTGAACCCCCGGATCGCTCTCGGGCATCGGCGCCGGCGCGATCGTCTCGGTTCGGATCTCCCCGACCTTCGAATCGGGCGGGGCGACCGGCTGTACGACTGCGGGCTGGACCGCTTGCGGGGGTTCTTCTTTTCCGCACGCCGCCACGCCCAGCGCGAGCGTGCCTGCGAGCATCATATTGATCGCGCCGAGCGCCGAGCGTTCGTAAGTCATTTCCATTCCCCTTGTGTCCGTTTCGTTGTGGATGCGCGTTCAGAGCGGCTCGCCGGGGTGCGGCGATCCTTCGAGCCATGCCTTGCCCTCGGCGTAGAGCTTGGTCACCGCGGGGCCGCGCAGCCCCGGCAGACCGTCCTTGACCTTGAACCCGATGTTCGACTGGAGATACGCCAGGTGGCGATATCCCTCGGGAAATTCCGCGAGCAGCGCGGCGTCCAGCCTGAGCGTTGCCGCTGGATCGACCGGATCTAGGCGGTCCTTCTCGTAGATCGGCTGCCGGCGCACGATGCCCCAGCGGCCCGACCGCTTCCTGAAGAAATCGTAGAAGCGCCCCGTGCAGACGACATCCACGAGGACGCCGTCGACGGGTGCGCGCTGGTTGATCGTCATCTTGGTCTGCGAGATCGCGCGATCGCCTGCGATGTCGCACGTCCATCCGCCCAGGAAGTGCAAGATGCTCACGCCCTTCTCGAAGCCCTCGCGGCTGATCGCGATGAAGTCCGTGGCCGGACCCTGGAACCACGTTGCGGTCATCCATCCGTCCGCATCCCAGACGGTGCGGAAGCGCTCCCAATCGCCGGCATCGCGCCAGAGCGCCCAGTTCTCGACGGTTTCGCGGATCGCGAGCTGGTCGGCAGTCAGATCTGTTGCCATAGGCGCCGTCATCTCCATATTGCGTGCCAATGCTGCCGCGATGTGCACCGTGCAGTCTCCGGCGGCACCTCGATTCTAATCCGGCACCCATGATGTGGCGTGGCGCTAGGCTAGAATGGAGTGGAGTGGTCCGCTGACTCGAGCGGCAACTGCGATCAACTGGAAGGTGAAGCGAATGAGCACGGATCGGGACGCAAATCCGGCGGGCGTCGACCTCGACGAGGTCTCGCGCCTGATCGAGGCGTTGGAGCGGGATCTGGACAAGGCGCGCGCGGGCGCGGGCGATGTGGAGACGCTCCGCGCGGAGGTGGATCAGCTGCGCGCGGCGTTGCGATCAAACCGGCCGGCACAGGCAGAGGTGCATACTGGCCTGGAGAATGTCCGTGATCTCCTGCACCGCGCCGGCGACGAGCTGCTCGAAGACGCGGTGAAAGTCGGCGAGTACGTCACTCGCATCGGGCGCATGCTGGGTCTGTAGCGCCCTCTACATGGATGATGAGCTCGGCTACCTGAGCGCCACCGAGATGGTCGCGCGGTATCGCGCGCGCGATCTGTCGCCGGTGGAGATGACCGACGCCGTGCTGGCGCGGATTGCCCGGCTGAATTCGCAGATCAATGCCTTCTGCATCGTGGATGCGGAAGGGGCC
>JBFJOO010000124.1:0-11944 GCA_041617635.1 Burkholderiales bacterium
CCGCCGCGGGGCTCCTGGTTTCTGCGGTGAACAAGGTCACCGAGGGACGCCCCCACGTGGTGGACATGCTCAAGAACGGTGAAATCGACCTCATCGTGAATACCGTGGACGAGACACGCAGCGCCATCTCGGACTCGCGCTCGATCCGCACGACTGCGGTGCAAAGGCGCATCACCTACTTCACGACGATGGCCGGCGCGCGTGCGGCGTGCGCGGGGATGCGTGCCATGGATTCCCTTGCACCCTTAGATCTGCAGGGCTTGCAGAAGCGGCTGAAGGCTGCTTAACTATGACTTTACGCCTGTTCCCCGGCCGAGCGCCGGGGTTCCTTTTTTCATAATCCGGTATGCAAAAGACTCCCCTGACCGTGGCGGGCGCAGAAAAGCTGCGCGCCGAACTGCACCGCTTGAAGACCGTGGACCGGCCGAACGCCATTACGGCGATCGCCGAGGCGCGCTCGCACGGGGATCTCTCGGAGAACGCGGAATATGATGCCGCCAAGGAGCGGCAGGGGTTCATCGAGGGTCGCATCGCCGAAGTGGAGACGAAGCTCGCAAGCGCCCAGGTGATCGACCCAAAAGAGCTCGACGCGGATGGACGCTGCGTGTTCGGCGCGACGGTCGAGATCGAGGACCAGGAAAGCGGCGAGAAGCTCGTCTACCAGATCGTCGGCGACGACGAGGCCGACATCAAGGAAAGCAAGATCTCGGTCAGCTCGCCGGTCGCCCGGGCGCTGATCGGCAAGATGGCCGGCGACGTCGCGGAAGTGCAGACGCCGGGCGGCATCAAGCACTACGAGATCGTGGAGGTCAAGTACGAATAGCAGTTATCCCGTGCGCTCCGCGGACGGGATAACTGCCCGCGTTGGAGCGGACGCGGAGTACCGTGCCGCTCAACGCGGACGGAGCTTGCCGCGCCGGGGAGGCAACAGGCGTCGCGAGCCGGCCGGCGAGGGGCCTCCGGTCCGCCGGGGCCTGGTCCGCTTGGCAGGGTTGGCGGCTTTCGGTTGTGCCTCGGGCGCCGGCTCGTCGGCGCGCTCGCGAAAGATCACGATGACCTTCCCGATGTGCTGCACCGGTGCGGCGCCGGTGGTGTCGCAGATCTCTTCGAGCAGGCGGTCGCGCTCGTGGCGATCTCCCGTCATGACGCGAATCTTGATCAGCTCGTGCGATTCCAGCGCACGATGGACTTCCGCGAGCACCGCGGTCGTCATCCCCGCGGCACCGATCATCACCACCGGATCGAGGGCGTGGGCGCGGCCCTTCAAAGCCTGGCGCTGGGCAGGTGTGAGCTCGTTTGCCATTTCCCGGTTTCCTCAGGACGCATTCTAGGTGACACGCAGTCGGACCGGCAGGACTTGGATGCAGGAGCACGTGAGGGACCCGTACGTGAAGCGGGCCCAAGCGGAGGGTCTGCGCTCGCGCGCTGCGTTCAAGCTGCTCGAGCTCGACGCTAAGGATCGCCTGTTCAGCCCCGGGCAGACCATCGTCGATCTGGGCGCGGCGCCCGGCAGCTGGTCGGAGGTCGCGGTGCGTCAGACGGGTCCCGGCGGCAGGGTGATCGCAATCGATCTGCTCGAAATGGCCCCGCTTGAGGGCGTGACGTTCATTTGCGGCGATTTTGGCGAATCGGCGGCGCTCGCGCAGCTCGAGCGCGCGCTCGGCGGGAGCAAGGTCGATCTTGTGTTATCCGACATGGCCCCCAATATCAGTGGCGTGCCCGCGACGGACCAGGCGCGCAGCCTCCAACTGGCGGAACTTGCTACAGATTTCGCGGTGGAACACCTGAAACCAGGGGGCGCGCTGCTGGTCAAAGTGTTTCAGGGAGCGGGTTTCCCGGAATTCCTCAAGGCGCTGAGGGGAAGGTTCGAAACGGTCGCATCGCGCAAGCCGGGCGCGTCACGGGACCGGTCCCGCGAAATGTATCTGCTGGCGCGCCGGCCTCGGCCGCGCGACGACGTCCACGATGGTGTCCTAAGTGGTTGATCGGGCGCAGGGAGTTGTGCCTGACTCGGCTGAAAGTTTGGGATTAGAATAGTGTCGCAGCGCGGCCCGACCGCGAGAAGGAGTTGATTTGAACAACCTGATCAAGAATCTGGTGATCTGGCTGGTTATCGGCCTGGTGCTGATGACGGTGTTCAACCAGTTCAATACGCGCCAGGCGACCCAGGCGCCGATTCCGTACTCGCAGTTCGTCGACGAGGTCAAATCGCGGCGGATCCAGAGCGTGACCATCGAAGGTCGCCTGCTCAAGGCAACGACCGCCGAGGGCAAGCGCGTCACGAGCTATTCGCCCGGCGATATCTGGCTCATCAATGATCTCCTCAAGTATGGCGTCAAGGTCGAGGCCAAGCCCGAGGAGGAGCCCTCGCTCCTCATGAACATCTTCGTGTCGTGGTTCCCGATGCTGCTGCTCATCGGCGTGTGGGTGTTCTTCATGCGTCAGATGCAGGGCGGGGGGCGCGGCGGTGCGTTTTCGTTCGGCAAGTCGCGCGCCAGGATGCTGGACGAGTCCAACAACAACGTCACGTTCGCCGACGTCGCGGGCTGCGACGAGGCCAAGGAGGACGTCGCCGAGCTCGTGGACTTCCTCAAGGATCCCTCCAAGTTCCAGAAGCTGGGTGGCCGCATTCCGAAGGGCGTCCTGATGGTGGGCAATCCCGGAACCGGCAAGACTTTGCTTGCGCGCGCAATCGCGGGCGAGGCGAAAGTGCCGTTCTTCTCGATCTCGGGCTCGGACTTCGTCGAGATGTTCGTCGGGGTGGGCGCGGCGCGCGTCCGGGACATGTTCGACCAGGCCAAGAAGCATGCTCCCTGCATCGTCTTCATTGACGAGATCGATGCGGTCGGGCGGCAGCGCGGCGCGGGCCTCGGCGGCGGCAACGACGAGCGCGAGCAGACGCTGAACCAGCTGCTGGTGGAAATGGACGGCTTCGAGGGCACCACGGGCGTCATCGTCATCGCGGCCACCAACCGGCCCGACGTGCTGGATCCGGCATTGCTGCGGCCCGGGCGGTTCGACAGGCAGGTCGTCGTGCCGCTGCCCGACATACGCGGCCGCGAGCAGATCCTGCTCGTGCACATGCGCAAGGTCCCGCTCGCGCCGGACGTCAAGGCCGACGTCATCGCGCGCGGTACGCCGGGATTCTCGGGTGCCGACCTCGCCAACCTCGTCAACGAGGCGGCGCTGTTTGCCGCGCGCCAGACGAAGCGCCTGGTCGACATGGACGATTTCGAGCGCGCCAAAGACAAGATCATCATGGGCGCCGAGCGCCGCTCGATGGTCATGCCCGAGGAAGAGCGTCGCAACACCGCCTACCACGAGTCGGGGCACGCGGTGGTCGCGAAGCTGCTGCCGAAGACCGATCCGGTCCACAAGGTGACGATCATCCCGCGCGGTCGAGCGCTCGGCGTGACGATGCAGCTGCCCGAGCAGGACCGCTACACCCAGGATCGCGAGCGGCTGCTCAACATCATCGCCGTGCTGTTCGGCGGGCGCATCGCAGAAGAGCTCTTCATGAACCAGATGACGACCGGAGCGGCGAACGATTTCGAACGGGCGACCGAGATCGCGCGCCGAATGGTGACGCAATGGGGTATGTCCGACGCGCTCGGACCGATGATCTATGGCGAGAACGAGGGCGAGATCTTCCTCGGCCGCTCGATCACCACGCACAAGAACGTCTCCGAGGCGACCATGCAGAAGGTCGATCAGGAGATTCGCCGCGTCATCGACGAGCAGTACTCGATGTCGCGCCAGCTGCTCGAGCAGAATCGCGACAAGGTCGAGGCTATGGCCAAGGCGCTGCTCGAGATGGAAACCATCGACGCCGACCAGATCAACGACATCATGGCGGGACTGCCCCCGCGGCCACCGAAGCCGCCGCAGAATCCGCCGCAGCCCCAGCAGCCGCCCAAGGGCGATGCTGCCGGCGCGGCGGCGCCCAGCGCAGCCTGATGACCGTGGGGAACGAGGCGTGAGGAGTGAGGAGGCGAGCCTCCGCTCCGCAGGCCACGCCTCGCTTTTCACCCTCCGGTCCGCGCCGCTCCTGCGCTGCGGCCGGTTCGCGCTCTCTCTCTCTCGCCCCCTGGTGATGGGCGTCGTGAACGTCACCCCCGATTCCTTCTCCGACGGCGGGCGATTCTTCGATCCCGCGACGGCCATCGTCCACGCGCGACGCCTGGTCGAGGAGGGCGCCGACATCCTCGATATCGGCGGCGAGTCGAGCCGTCCGGGTGCCGCTCCGGTTACCGCCCGTGAGGAGCTCGAACGGGTCCTGCCGGTCCTCGATGCGCTGCGCGATGCGGCGCTGCCGGTCTCCATCGACACCGTGAAGCCCGAGGTCATGCGCGCCGCGCTGGAGCGCGGCGCGTCGATGGTGAACGACATCAATGCACTGCGCGCGCAAGGCGCCGCCGAGGCCATTGCCGGGTCTGGCGCCGCGGTGTGCCTGATGCACATGCAGGGCGAGCCGCGCACGATGCAGCACGAACCTCACTACGCGGACGTGGTCGGGGAGGTGAAGGCGTACCTGGCCGCGCGTGCGGCCGCCGCGGAATCCGCGGGCATCGGCCGCGATCGCATTGTCGTGGATCCGGGCTTCGGATTCGGCAAGTCCGTCGCGCACAACCTCGTTCTACTGCGCGAGCTCGCGGAGCTCGTCGGGCTCGGGTATCCGGTCATGGCTGGTCTCTCGCGCAAGTCCACGCTCGGCGCGGTCACCGGCCGCCCGGCCGGAGAAAGAATGCCCGCGAGCATTGCGGCCGCCCTGATGGCCGTGCAGCGCGGCGCTAGAATCGTCCGGGTCCATGATGTCGCCGCGACCCGCGACGCGCTCGCGGTGCTCGCTGCAGTGGATGGTGAGCAATGAGTCGCAAGTACTTCGGCACTGACGGCATCCGCGGGCGGGTGGGGGAATCACCGATCACGCCCGATTTCGCGCTGCGGCTCGGATTCGCCGCCGGCATGGTGCTCGCGCGGGGCGACCGGAGCGGCGAGCACCGGCCCGCCGTGCTCATCGGCAAGGACACGCGCATCTCCGGCTACATGCTCGAAGCGGCGCTCGAGTCGGGATTTGCGGCCGCCGGAGTCGACGTCATGCTGTGCGGTCCGATGCCGACGCCTGCGGTCGCCTATCTCACGCGCGCTCTGCGCCTGCAGGCCGGCATCGTGATCAGCGCGTCGCACAACCCCTATCCTGACAACGGGATCAAGTTCTTCTCGGCGGACGGCGGCAAGCTCCCCGACGCACTCGAGCAGGACATCGAGGCGGCGCTCGAGCGTCCGCTCGCGTGCCGCCCTTCGGCCGAGCTCGGCAAAGCCCACCGCATCGACGATGCAGCCGGCCGGTACATCGAGTTCTGCAAGAGCACGTTTCCGAGCTCGTTCGATCTGCGCGGACTGAAGATCGCGGTGGACTGCGCGCACGGCGCCGCCTATCACATCGCGCCGCACGTCTTTCACGAGCTCGGCGCGGACGTGGTCTCGGGCGGCATTGCGCCGAACGGCCTCAATATCAACGAGCAGGTCGGCGCGACCCATCCCGCGTCGCTGCAGCTGCTCGTACAAACGAGCGGCGCCGACTTGGGCGTTGCTTTGGACGGTGACGCCGACCGCGTCGTGATGGCCGGCGCGGACGGCGTGGTCTACGACGGCGATCAGCTGCTCTACGCGATCGCGGTGAACCGGTCCCGGCGCGGCAAGGTCGCGGGAGTGGTCGGCACGCTCATGACGAATCTCGCTCTAGAGAACGCGCTCGGCGCGCTCGGCATCGAGTTCCTGCGCGCCCGGGTCGGCGACCGGTACGTCCTGGAACTGCTGCTCGAGCGCGGATGGGAGCTTGGCGGCGAGAACTCGGGGCACATCATCTGCCTGGACAAGCACACCACGGGTGATGGCATCGTCTCCGCGCTGCAGGTGCTCACCGCCTTGCGCCAGCAGGACAGGTCGCTCGCCGATCTGGCGGGCAGCCTGACGCTCTACCCGCAGAAGCTCATCAACGTCCGGATGGGCCGCGGATTCGACTGGCAGTCGAACGCCCAGATCACGCGCGCCAGGGCCGCGGCCGAGGCCCGGCTGGGCGCGCGAGGTCGCCTGCTGCTCCGGCCCTCCGGAACCGAGCCGGTGCTCAGGGTGATGGTCGAGGGCGAAGACCAGACCGAAGTCGCTTCGATCGCGGCGGAAGTCGCGGCCGCGGCCGAGCAAGCCGCGGCCGCTGCAGCATAAGCCGCTGATTCGGCGGTGCTCCCCCACGACTCGCGGGATGGGGCAGCGCCGTAACCTTGCTGTCACATCACCCCAATACACTCCTGGCCTAAGGGCCGTCGATCAGCACGGCCTCATCGAAACCTATTCAACAAGGAGTGACGCATGGGATCGAGAGCGCTTCTTATCGCGACGCTCGTCGCATCGGCGACCATTGCAAGCGCTGCGCACGGCGTGGACATGACCGGCGCCGGGGCGACGTTTCCCTATCCGGTCTACGCGAAATGGGCCGATGCGTACAAGAAAGCCACCGGAAACGGGTTGAACTATCAATCGATCGGATCGGGCGGCGGCATCAAGCAGATCCGCTCGAAGACGGTCGACTTCGGCGCGTCCGACAAACCGCTCACGGCCGAGGAGCTCGATAAGGACGGCATGATCCAGTTCCCGGCCATCATGGGCGGGGTGGTACCCGTCCTGAACATTCCCGGCGTGGGTCCCGGCCAGCTCAAGCTGTCGGGGCAGGTGCTGGCGGATATCTACCTCGGCAAGGTCAAGAAGTGGAACGATCCGGCCATCGCGAGTCTCAACCCCGGCGTCGCGCTTCCCGCATCAAGCATCATCGTGGTGCATCGCTCGGACGGCAGCGGCACCACGTTCCTCTTCACCAACTATCTGTCAAAAGTGAGCCCGGCGTGGAAATCGGGCGTCGGCGAGAACACGTCGGTGTCCTGGCCGACCGGGATCGGCGGAAAGGGCAACGAAGGCGTGGCCGCCCAGGTGCAGCGCCTGAAGGGCTCGATCGGCTACGTCGAATACGCCTACGCCAAGCAGAACAAGATGGCGCACGCGCAGCTGAAGAATCGCGCCGGCGCATTGGTGGAACCGAACGAGAAGACGTTCCAGGCGGCCGCGGAAGGCGCCGACTGGAAAAACGCGCCAGGGTTCTTCGAGATCCTCACCGATGAGCCGGGAGCGGAGAGCTGGCCGATCACCGGCGCGAGCTTCATTCTGATGCACAAGGCGCAGGCCGACCCGGACAAGGCGCTGGAAGTGCTGAAATTCTTCGATTGGGCCTTCAAGAGCGGCGACAAGATGGCCTCCGAGCTGGACTACGTGCCGATCCCTGAGAACGTCGTCGCCCTGATCAAGCAGTCCTGGCAGGCGAACCTCAAGGGGGCGGGCGGCGCGCCCATCTGGAAGTAGGCGGCAAGGTAAAATGGCGCGATGGCCCAGCCACCGCGCCCGGATTCTTTAGGCTTATCGCATCCAGGCGGGGAAGGCTCGGCACATGGGGTACCGGGTTCGACCGCGGACCCGACCGTGGCCCTGACGCGGTCCGCAGGCGATCGGAGGGGCGACCGGCTGCGCCGCCAGGATGCGGCGTTTCGCCTGGTCACGCAAAGCTTTGCGTTTCTCGTCCTGCTGCTGCTGGCCGGCATCATCCTGACGCTGCTCACGGGCGGCTGGCAGTCGATCACGACGTTCGGCGCGGGGTTCCTCTTCAGCAGCGAGTGGAACCCGGTCACCGAGGAGTTCGGGGCGCTGGTGCCCATCGTCGGCACGCTGGTGACCTCCGCGATCGCGCTCCTCATCGGCGTTCCGGTCAGCTTCGGCATCGCGCTCTTCCTGACCGAGCTTGCCCCGGCTTGGCTGCGGCGACCGATCGGCACGGCGATCGAGCTCCTGGCCGCCATACCGAGCATCATCTACGGCATGTGGGGGCTCTTCGTGTTCGCGCCGCTCTTCGCCGATCACGTGCAACCCATCCTGATCGACGTGCTCGGCCCGATTCCGTTGATAGGCGTCCTGTTCCAGGGACCGCCGATGGGGATCGGCGTGCTGACCGCCGGAATCATCCTTGCCGTCATGGTGATTCCGTTCATCTCGGCCGTCATGCGTGACGTGTTCGAGATCGTGCCCGCCGTGATCAAGGAGTCCGCCTATGGTGTCGGCGCGACGACCTGGGAAGTGGTCTGGAACATCGTGCTGCCCTACACGAAGGTCGGGGTCATCGGTGGAATCATGCTCGGTCTCGGCCGCGCGCTCGGCGAGACGATGGCGGTCACGTTCGTGATCGGCAATGCACATCGGCTGTCGAGCTCGCTGCTCGCGCCCGGAAACAGCATCGCTTCCGCGCTGGCGAACGAGTTCACCGAGGCGGTCGGGGACCTCTATTTCTCGGCCCTGGTCGAGCTCGGGCTGATACTCTTCATCATCACCTTCATCGTGCTGTCGCTGTCCAAGCTGCTCCTGCTCCGGCTCGCCCGGCGGGAAGGCCGGCAGACCTGACTCAAGGGAAGCGCGAGTGGATCTCTACGCACGCCGGATGTGGATGAACAGGTTCAACCTGTTCATGTCGCTCCTCGCGACCGCATTCGGCCTGTTCTGGCTCGCGTGGATCCTGTGGACGCTCTTCGACGCCGGCATCTCTGCAGTGTGGCCCGAGGTTCTCACGCAGATGACGCCGCCGCCGGGAAATTCGGGGGGGCTCCTCAACGCGATCGTTGGATCGCTGATCATGGCGGGCGGCGCGACGCTGCTCGGCACGCCGATCGGAATCCTGGCAGGCGTCTACCTGGCCGAGTTCGGACGACGCGGCTGGCTCGCGCCGACGACGCGCTTCATCAACGACGTCCTGCTGAGCGCGCCGTCGATCGTGATCGGCCTGTTCGTCTACGAGGCGTATGTCTTTCACGTAAAGCATTTCTCGGCGCTCGCCGGGATCCTCGCGCTCTCGCTGATCGTGATTCCCGTCGTGATTCGCACGACCGAGAACATGCTGAGGCTCGTGCCCGACAGCCTGCGCGAAGCGGCGGCGGCGCTCGGCGCTCCGCACTGGAAGACCATCGTGCTGGTCACTTTGCGGGCGGCGCGCGCGGGCGTGCTCACCGGGGTGCTGCTCGCGGTGGCCCGCATCTCCGGCGAGACGGCGCCACTGCTCTTCACGGCGCTCAACAACCAGTTCTGGAGCGTGGATCTCGACGCGCCGATGGCGAATCTTCCGGTCGTCATCTTCCAGTTCGCGATGAGCCCCTACGAGGACTGGCAGCGGCTCGCCTGGGCGGGCGCCCTGCTGATTACCCTGAGCGTCCTCGCGCTGAACATCTTCGCGCGGGTGATCTTTCGCAACCGGACGGCGTCGTATTGAGCGTCATGAAGCTGACCTCCAGATCCGAAGTCATCGCACCGGGGGCGGCCGAGCCACGCATGACGGAGAAGATCAAGATCGAGGTGCGGAACCTCGACTTCTTCTATGGCAAGTTTCATGCACTGAAGAACGTGAACCTGACGATTGCCGAGCGCAGGATCACCGCCTTCATCGGGCCGTCGGGATGCGGAAAGTCGACGCTGCTGCGGACGTTCAATCGCATGTACGCCCTGTACCCGAGCCAGGAGGCAAAGGGGGAGATCGTCGTGGATGGGGCGGACATCCTGGCGCCCCGGCAGGACCTGAACCGGCTGCGTGCCAAGATCGGCATGGTGTTCCAGAAGCCAACGCCGTTTCCGATGTCCATCTACGACAACATCGCCTTCGGGGTGCGCCTCTACGACAGGCTGCAGACCCGCGAGATGGACGAGCGGGTGGAGTGGGCGTTGCGCAAGGCCGCGCTTTGGGACGAAGTCAAGGACAAGCTTTCGCAGAGCGGGATGAGCCTATCGGGAGGGCAGCAGCAGCGGCTCTGCATCGCCCGCGGGATCGCCGTGAAGCCCGAGGTGCTGCTCCTCGACGAGCCGTGCTCGGCGCTCGATCCCATCTCGACGGCGCGGATCGAGGAGCTCATCAGCGAGCTGAAGAGCGACTACACGATCGTCATGGTCACACACAATATGCAGCAGGCGGCGCGCGTCTCGGACTACACCGCCTACATGTACCTCGGCGAGATCATCGAGTTCGACGTGACCGGGCAGATCTTCATCGCGCCGAAGAAGAAGCAGACCGAGGACTACATCACCGGCCGCTTCGGGTAGGGGGCACAAGAATGTCGCGGTGGCGTAGACGGGGGATCTACAAGGGGCTTGCCCCTTGTTCGATAGGGGATATACAAGGGGGAACTCCCCCTTGTTCGTACGACCCCGCTCTTGGAGCGGGTCGGCACCGCCACTGATCCCAAGATAACCTCTCCAATGATCGCGCTCCTGCAGCGGGTGCTCGAGGCGCGGGTCACGATCGACGGTGACACGGTCGGCGCAATCGGACCGGGCGCTCTCGTATTCGCATGCGCCGAGCGCGGCGACTCGTCGCGCGAGGTCGAGCGCCTCGCCGAGCGGATTCTGAATCTCCGCATGTTCGCCGATGCCGCCGGAAAGATGAACCGGGCGGTGCGCGACACCGGGGGCGGGGTGCTGCTCGTCTCGCAATTCACGCTCGCGGCGGACACGCGCAGCGGCAACCGACCGAGCTTCACGCCAGCTGCCGATCCGGAGACCGGTCGCAGGTTGTACGACGAGCTGGTGCAGAGAATCTCGGCCGCGCACACGCCCGTCGCAGCGGGTCGATTCGGTGCGACCATGCAGGTGCATCTGGTGAACGACGGTCCGGTCACGTTCTCGTTGCGCGTGGGCGCTCCCTGACCCTGCCGGCGGCCGAGCAAATTGACCGTTCCCGCGAGGAACCGGTAAAATTCAAAGGTTTATACGGAGCCACCGGGAAATGCGAGGCAAGCTGGTCGCCGGCAACTGGAAGATGCATGGAACGCTGGCGGCGAACCAGCGCTTGCTCGAGGCGGTCCGGTCGGCGAGTGGCGAGTGGCGCGACGCGGGATGCGCGGTTTTCGTGCCGTTCCCTTATCTCGCGCAGGCCGCGAGCGTGCTCGGGGGCACTACGGTGGCGTGGGGTGGTCAAAACATATCGGAGCATGACGCGGGGGCATACACGGGGGAGGTTTCCGGCGGCATGCTGCGCGATTTCGGATGCCGGTACGCGCTCGTGGGACATTCCGAGCGTCGATCGCTGTACGGCGAGCGCGATGCCCAGGTTGCGGCGAAATTCCAGGCCGCCCAGCGCGCGGGGTTGACGCCGGTCCTGTGCCTGGGCGAGACGCTCGAGGAACGCAACCAGGGCGCCACCGAGGAGGTCGTCGGTCGGCAGCTCGATGCGGTGCTCAACGCCGCCGGCGTGCAGGCGCTCTCCGAGGCGGTGCTCGCCTACGAGCCGGTGTGGGCGATCGGCACGGGGCAAAACGCGACGCCGGCGCAGGCGCAGACGGTCCACGAGTTCCTCCGCGCGCGCGTCGCGAAACGGGATGCGGGGCTCGCGACGAACCTCGTGATCCTGTACGGCGGAAGCGTGAAGGCCGGCAATGCGGCAGAGCTCTTCGCGATGCCGGATGTCGATGGCGGCCTCGTTGGCGGGGCGTCGCTCGTCGCCGAGGATTTCATCGTGATCTGCGGGGCGGCGGCAAGCGCGCAAGCGTCATCCCGATAGTGGAGTCTTGATGGAATGTGGGGATATACAAGGGGCGCGCCCCTTGTTCGTTCGGGGATATACAAGGGGAAATTTCCCCCTTGTTCGTTCGCCCCGGTTTTTTGAATCGCAGCGGCACCGACGCTGGATTCGGGACGATCTCGAGTATTGAGGGGTTTGCATGATCAACTGGGTAATCGTGATTCTCGGAGTGCACGTCATCGTGGCCGTGACTGTCATCGCGCTCGTGCTGCTCCAGCACGGCAAGGGTGCCGATGTCGGGGCCGCATTCGGCGGCGGCGCTTCCGGGAGCGTGTTCGGAGCGACCGGCTC
>JBFJOO010000125.1:0-11803 GCA_041617635.1 Burkholderiales bacterium
AGCTCATCAACGATATTCTCGACCTCTCGAAGGTCGAGGCCGGGCGCATGGAAGTGGAGCGCATCGACTGCGAGCCGCATCGCATCGTCCGCGAGGTGGTGAAGGTGCTCGGGGTGCGGGCGCGGGACAAGGGCATCGGCCTCGAGTTCTCGGCCGATGGCCCGGTGCCGGCCGTCATCCAGTCGGATCCGTCGCGCCTACGCCAGATCGTCACGAACCTCGTGGGCAACGCGATCAAGTTCACCGAGCACGGCGCCGTGCGCGTGGTGATCCGCGCGGCCGGATCGGTCGCCGTCCCGCGTTACGAGATCGACGTGATCGACAGCGGCATCGGCATCGCGGCCGACAAGCTGGACGGCATCTTCGAGGCGTTCGTCCAGGCGGACAGCTCGGTGACCCGGCGTTTCGGCGGCACGGGGCTCGGACTCGCGATCAGCCGGCGCTTCGCGCGCGCGCTCGGCGGCGACATCGTCGTGCGCAGCGAGCCGGGCGTCGGCAGCACCTTCGCGGTCATGCTCGACGCCGGTCCGCTCGCCGGGGTGAAGCTGCTCCGGCCGGCCGAAGCGTGCGAGCTGGATGTGGACGTGGCCGACGAGGAGCAAGCGCGGTGGGACTTCCCGTCCGCGCGGATCCTGGTGGTGGACGACGGCGCGGAGAACCGCGAGCTCGTCAGGCTGGTGCTGGAAGAGAACGGCCTCACGGTCGACGAGGCCGAGAACGGCCAGATCGCCGTGGACAAGGCGGTCGCCACCCGCTACGACGTCATCCTCATGGACATGTCGATGCCGGTGATGGACGGCTACACCGCCACCCGCACGCTGCGCCAGAAAGGGCACAAGACGCCGATCTTCGCGCTCACCGCGCACGCCATGGCGGGCTTCGAGAAGGAAGTGCTCGCGGCCGGATGCACGGGCTACGTGACCAAGCCGATCGACATCGACGTCCTGCTCGGTGCGCTCGCCGAGAAGCTGGGCGGCAAGCGCGTGCACGGCGAGCCGGTCGCTCGGCGCCCCGCCGCCCCGCAGTCGGCGGCGCCGAAATCGGCCGCTCCGGTCAAACCTGCCCCGGTCGCGATCGCCCAGCGCGCGGAGACTGCGCCGCGGGCGAGCGATGCGCCGGTCCTGTCGAGCTACGCGAACCAGGAGCGCATGTGGTCGATCCTCGGCCGCTTCGCAGCGCGGCTCGACGAGCAGCTCGCGGCCATGGACCAGACTTACGCCGCACTGGACTTCCCGGCGCTCGCGAGCCTCGCGCACTGGCTCAAGGGTGCCGGCGGGACGGTCGGCTATCACGCTTTCACCGATCCAGCCCGCACTCTGGAGGATTGCGCGAAGGCGGGAGACGGCCCGGGGGCCGGGGCGGCGCTGCGTGAACTACATCACCTCGCCGGCCGTCTCGTTGTGCCGGGCGAGAAACAAGCTGCGACGGCTGCTGCGTGAAATACAACGCTATGCGCGCATTGCTTCCCGCGAAAGCGCAGTACTGCCCCTTCGGGCACGGGAATTGCAAGCGTTATGCCAGAAGCCCCTCTAAGATTGAGGCGGAAAGATCATGAACATGGTGCTCGAGAAAACCAAAACCCGGAAATCAACCCATCTCTCGCAGGAGATGGTGACGTTTGGCGACTCCGCGTTGGACGTGCCGTCGCAGTTCGCATCCAGTGGCACGGTTCCCATTTCCGGACCGGAGGACCAGCAGTCCGCCAATTCGCTCATCATGATGGTGGACGACGAGCCCATCAACCTCGAGGTGCTGCAGACGTTCTTGCAGGACGCCGGATACAAGAAATTCATCCAGTGCTCGGAGCCCCTGAAGGCGATGGACATCGTCGCCAACCAGCGACCCGATATCGTGCTGCTCGACCTCGTGATGCCGGAGATGAGCGGCTTCGAGATCCTCAAGCGATTGCGCAACAGCGACACGCTGCGTCACATCCCGGTGATCATCCTCACCTCCTCGACCGACGCCGACACGAAGCTGATGGCGCTCGAGCTCGGCGCAACCGATTTCCTGGGCAAACCTTTCGACCCCAGCGAGCTCGCCTTGCGCCTGCGCAACACGCTGTCCGCGAAAGCCTATCGCGATCGTCTCGAGAACTACGACTCAGTGACGGGGTTGCCGAACCGCCAGTTGCTGACCCAGCGCCTCGATCGCACGCTGCGCGATGCGGCAGGCGCCGGAAAAATGGGTGCCGTCATCCAGCTCAACCTCGACCGCTTCAAGCAGATCAACGAAGCGCTGGGCCTGGGCATCGGCGACTCCGTGCTGAAGGGCGTTGCCATGCGGCTCGACCTCGCGCTGGGCGGCGCGGTCGCAGCCGGCAAAGCCGGCGATCCGTTCAATCCGCCGTTGCTCGCGCGGATGGGCGGGGACGAATTCACCGTGCTTGCGGTCGGGCTCGAGAGCAGCGAGACGGCCGGCGAGCTCGCCGAGCGGCTGCTGGCCGCGATTGCGGCGCCGTTCCGGGCCGGCGGCGAGGAGGTCGTCCTCACGGCGAGCGCTGGCGTCACGGTGTTTCCCGATGACGGCATGGAATCCAGCGCGCTCCTCAACAACGCCGCGGTGGCCATGCGCCAGGCGAAGCAGAAGGGCGGCGGCGCCTGCGAGGTGTATTCGCGCGACTTCAGCGCCAAGTCGATCCACCGGCTGAACGTCGAGAGCGAGCTGCGCCGTGCCATCGAGCGCGAGGAGCTGCGCATCTTCTTCCAGCCCAAAGTGCGCGTCGAGAGCGGCCGGGGCAGCGGTGCCGAGGTTCTGGTGAGGTGGCAACATCCGGAGCGCGGCCTGGTCGGACCCGACAAGTTCATCCCCATCGCCGAGGAAACCGGCCTCATCGTGCCGCTCGGCGAGTGGGTGCTGCGCGCGGCGTGCACGCAGGTCGCCGACTGGTTGCGCGCGGGACTGCGCGTGCCCCGCTTCTCGGTCAACGTCGCGAGCCCGCAGTTTCGAACTCAGCGGTTCCCCGCCACGGTCAGATCGGCTTTGCAGGATGCCGACCTCTCGCCGCGATTCCTCGGGCTGGAGCTGACCGAGAGCGCGATGATGGAAGACGCGCCGCGCAGCATCCGCGCGTTGCAGGAGCTCAAGGACATCGGGATCCGGCTCTCGATCGACGACTTCGGCACCGGCTACTCCTCGCTCACGTACCTGAAGCGCTTCCCCCTGGACGAGCTCAAGATCGACAAGTCCTTCGTGATGGGTGTCGATACCGATGCGGACAACGCGGCGATCGTCATCGCGATCATCGCGATGGCCCGTGGACTCGGCCTCTCGGTGTGCGCGGAAGGCGTCGAGACGAAATCGCAGTTCGGGCTCCTGAAGCGCCACGACTGCGACGAATGCCAGGGTTATCTCTTCAGCAAGCCGATGCCCGCAGAGAAATTCGCCAAGATGCTCGGCGCGCCGGCGTCGGCCACCGCCTGACGGCCAAAGGGTCGTCATTCCCGCGAAGGCGGGAATCCAGACTGTGCGCAATCCCAGGACTGGATCCCCGCTTACGCGGGGATGACGGATTAATTCTGCCTCATGCAGCCTTGACCTTGTCGGCACCCGCGCCGTAGACGGCTGGCTGGGTGGTCGGGCCGCGCGGTCCGCCTGCGGCCGGCGGGGTTGGCGCATAGTCGGCGGGCGGTGGCTCGCCGCGCGCTCTGCGCGCGAGCGCCTGGGCCGGCGTCTCGATGCGAGCCGCCGCCGCGAGCGCCGCCTTGCGATCGACAAGTTGGGGCGTGTTGTCGTTCGGGACCGGCATCATGCTGGCCGGATAGAAGGCCATCGGCTTCTTCTCGGGGTCGACCTTGCGGTCGACATCGAGATCGCGCTCGCTCACGCCCTTCACCGGCGCCACGCACACGCCATCGACGATCTCGAAGTCCAGCCACCACTTCTTGACCGGATTCCGCTTGCCGTTCCCGAGATAATCGTCGAGCTTCACCGCGATCGGAACCAGCAGCGGCTTGAGCCAGAATGCGTTCACGCCGCACCAGCTCGCGACGCGCTGGAGCAGCGGACCGTCGGCCGTGACGACCTTGTTCAGCGGACACGTCTTCATGCAGCGGCCGCAGGCCGAGCCCTTGGCGTTCGTGAGCCGGTAGCGCGCGCAGCGCTCGACATCCGGCTTCCAGGTCTCGTACCCGTTGAACACGACCTTGCCGCCGAAGGGGATCGCGTCGCACGGACATTCGCGCGCGCACTTCAGGCAATTGCCGCAGAAATACTGCAGGCCGAAGTCGATCGGCTTGTCCGGCTCGAGCGGCATGTCGGTGGTCAGCACCACCGACTTGAAGCGTGGGCCCACGAAGGGGTTGAGCACGAGCTCGCCGATGCGGCTCATCTCGCCGAGCCCGGCGAGCAGCAAGAGCGGGATGTGCAGCACCTCGCTGTCGACGTTGGTCTGTGAGCGCGCGGGAAAGCCGAGCTGGCGCAGCGTGTCGGCCATGATGCCCGCGATTTCGGCGCCGCGCAGATAACCGCGCATCGACTGGGCGCCGGAGATCCAGTCGTCGCCCGAAGCGCCCTCCATGGTGTCGTACTCCTGGTCGATGAGCATGACCACGGCGTACTTGTGCTTCATCTCGATCGGGTTGCCTTCGCCGTCGTGGGAGTACCACGCATAGCGCGGGATCTCGCAGATGCCGGTGAGATCCGAGCCGAGAAAATACGAAAGCGACTTGAGCGCCCGCGCGTTCGCGGCGGGATCGCTGTAGCGGGACGTGTCGGCGCTCCTGTCCGGCTCGCCCCCCTGGATGGGAACCATCGCGCGCATGGGCGCCATCATGCCGGCCGAGTGCGGCTGCTTGAACGCGAAGCGGCTGCGCTCGGCCTGCGTCTTCTCGCCGAGGTCGCCGCGCAGCGCCCGGTCGAAAAATCCCGCGCGCTTCGAGACGCGCGGCACCTCGTCATCGAAGATGAGCGTCGTCGGCTGATCGACGCGCCTGACCTGCTCCATCGGATACTTGCTGTAGTGCGTCGGGCGCTTGGCGCAGCGGTTGCGTTCCCGGCCGGAGGTGGCCCCGTTCAGTCCGAGCCAGTAGCGCAGGCCACGGGCGTCGAGCGTGTTCACGGCCAGCGGCTGGTCCGCCGTGAGCGCGTAGGCCGTCGAGACCACTGCAAGCGAGAACCCGCCCTCGATAAAGGGGTTGCGAACCTGCGTCCCGGCGCGCACGATCAGCCCGGCGAGCACCGCCAGGCGCTCCGCGTCGAGCAGCCCGTTGCCCGCCACGTGCGCACGCGAGGCGAAACCGAGCTTGGCGATGTGGCGCGCCACGCAGACGGCAATCTCGCCCGCGCGCATGTCGCCGGCCGCCCCCACCTCCGGACCCACCCATTCGCGCGCGGGATTGTCCGCCTCGGGAACCCGGCCGTGCTCGACGAGCAGCACGACCGCGTACGCGTGATCCGGGCGCTCCGCCCCCACGACCCACGCGTTCGCGGGAATCCGGCAGATGCCGACCTGCGATGCATTCAGGAAGTAGGCGTAGCCCTTGACGTCCTTCGTCCGGCGATCCGTATCGTCCGGGACCGGCGCACGCTTGGGCGCGACCTCCGGGCTCACCTGGCTCCTGAAAATCTCCAGGTAAGTGCGCAGGGCGTGCCCGAACGCACCGCTCGGCGCGGATTCGTCGGCGCGTGCCTTTACCGGCGGGCGCGCCGACTCCGCCGCCGCGACGGTCGCATCGCGCGGCAGCGTCTCGAGTGGAAACGGGCCGAAGTGGTAGGGCCGCTTGTCAGCGGCGGTGCGAAAGAACATTTACGGGCTCCTGGGGGCTTCGCGAACGCACGCGCGCAAGCAGCGTGCGCGAAACCGCAATCATTTTGCGTCGATTATACGGGCTGCGTCCGGTCGCCGAGCAGCCGCGTCCACGACCTTCTAGGGCATCGCAGTGCAACATGCAACCTAGAGGGCCATGCCGACGTTCCGCTGACGGGAAGGCGATAATCCGGAACCCCAACATCCAAGCGGAAGAGCATCCATGCAGATTCTTCAACCCCCGGGCTGGGGCAAGCCCAAAGGCTACTCGAACGGCATCGTCGCGCAGGGGCGCTTGGTGTTCGTCGCCGGCCAGGTCGGTTGGAACCCGGAGCAGGAGAAATTCGAGACGAGCGACTTCGCCGGTCAGGCGCGGCAGGCGCTTCGCAACATCGTCGCCACGCTCGCCGAGGCGGGCGCCAAGCCCGAGCACATCGTGCGCATGACCTGGTACGTGGGCGACCGGCGCGAGTATCTCGCGTCGGCGAAGGCGCTCGGGGCAGCGTATCGGGAAGTCATCGGCCGCCACTTTCCGGTCATGACCGCGATTCAGGTCGCCGGCTTCGTCGAGGACGGCGCGAAGCTCGAGATCGAAGCGACCGCCGTGCTGCCGGACTGACCGAGAAAACATGAGCCGAAGAACATGAACGGAAGAACCTGAACGGGAGAGAAGAATGAACACGGCCGAGTTCGATCTGCAGTACAACCCGCGCGCCACGATCAAGAACTTCCAGGAGTATTTCGACCGGGACGAGGCCCGATCGCTGGAGGCGCTCTCCGGGCTGGATGGCTACGTGGACGTGCCCTACGGCCCGCACGAGATGCAGAAGCTCGACATCTTCCGCGCGCGGGGCGCGAGCAAGGCGGTGCTGATGTTCATCCATGGCGGCTATTGGCGGGCCATGGACAAGCGCTTCTACAATTTCCTCGCGCCGGCGTTCACCGATGCGGGCGTCACGTTCGCCAACATCAACTACGCGCTCTCTCCGACGGTGAGCATCGAGGAGATCGTGCGGCAGGTCCTGCAGGCGGGCGCATGGCTCTACCGCAACGCGAGCAACTTTGGCGGCCACCCGCAGCGCCTCTACGCCACCGGCAACTCGGCCGGCGGACACCTGACCGCGATGATGCTGGCTGCGATCTGGCCGGCCTTCGCGCCCGACCTGCCGAAGAAGGTGTTCCAGGGCGGGCTCTCGATCAGCGGCGTTCACGACTTGCGTCCCCTCGTCGGCGCCGCGTTCCTCAAGCCGCAGGTGAATTTCGATCTCGCGGTGGCCCGCCGCTGCTCGCCGGTGCTCATGCCGCCCGCAACCGACGCAAAGCTGTGGACGTGCGTCGGCGGCGCCGAGCCGAAGGCCTTCCATGATCTGAACGCCGCCATCGCGGTAGCGTGGAAGAAAGTGTTCGCCGGCGACATCAAGATGCCGGGCGAAAATCATCTCAGCATAGTCGAAAAACTGGGCGATCCCTCGAGCCCGCTCTTCAAGGGCGCGCTGCGGATGATGGGCATCGCCTGAGCCGCGCGACGCCGACAGGGGGACCTCAGATCAAAGTCATCCCCGCGTAGGTGGGAATCCAGTCTGCCCTTCAATGAGCGAGGCCTGGATTCCCGCTTTCGCGGGAATGACGCGCTGCTGCGGCCGGCGCTGTCCGGGATTTGGCGCGCACGCCGGGCGCGGCGCATTGCCACACCCGGCTGCGCGCGAGCGCTTCTACTGCGGGGCGGGGGCGCGCTCCGGGGTCGAAGAGATCTTGTGAATCGAGATGTCGGCGCCTTGGAACTCCTCCTCCTCGCTGAGGCGCAGTCCGGCGACCGACTTGATCACGCCGTAGACGATTCCGCCGCCGATCAGGGCCACCGCGATGCCGAGCACCGTGCCGAAGAGCTGCGACATGAAGGACACCCCGCCCATGCCGCCGAGGGCCTGCAGCCCGAAAATGCCGGCGGCAATGCCTCCCCAGGCCCCGCACAGTCCGTGCAACGGCCAGACGCCGAGCACATCGTCGATCCGCCAGCGGTTCTGGGCTGCGGTGAAAGAATAGACGAAGAGCACGCCAGCCACCGCGCCCACGAAAAGCGAGCTGATCGGGTGCATGACATCCGAACCGGCGCACACGGCGACCAGCCCGGCAAGCGGGCCGTTGTGCACGAAGCCCGGATCGTTCCGGCCGGCGATCATGGCGGCCAGGATGCCGCCTGCCATCGCCATCAGCGAATTCAGCGCCACCAGGCCGCTCACCTTGTCGAGCGTCTGCGCGGACATGACATTGAATCCGAACCAGCCGACCGAGAGCACCCACGCGCCGAGCGCCAGGAAGGGAATGCTGGACGGTGGGTGCGCGGTCATCGGACGCCCGTCCTTGCCGTAGCGTCCGGCGCGCGGACCGAGCAGCAGCACGGCTGCGAGCGCGATCCAGCCGCCCATCGCGTGGACGACCACCGATCCCGCGAAGTCGTGGAACTCGGCACCGAACGTGCCCTTCAGCCATTCCTGCACGCCGTACTTGCCGTTCCAGGTGATGCCCTCGAAGAAGGGATAGACGAGGGCAACCACCACCGCGGATGCAATCAGCTGCGGATAGAATCGGGCTCGCTCGGCGATGCCGCCGGAGATGATCGCGGGCACGGCTGCCGCGAAAGTGAGCAGGAAGAAGAACTTCACGAGGTCGTAGCCGCTCTTCTGCGCGAGCTCGCCCGCGCCGGCGAAAAAGCTGACACCATAGGCGACCGCGTATCCGATGAAGAAGTACGCGACCGTCGAGATCGCGAAATCGCAGAGGATCTTGACGAGCCCGTTGACCTGGTTCTTCGAGCGCACCGTACCCACTTCCAGGAAGGCGAAGCCGGAGTGCATGGCGAGCACCATGACGGCGCCCATCAGAATGAAGAGGACATCGGCACCGGATTTGAACGCTTCCATCGTTTTTCTCCTCCTTTGGGGCAAACGGGGTTCAGAAAGCAAGCGCTGGGCCGGTCACGCAACTTTATGAATCTATTGATTTCATTGAGGAAATGCCCGGTTTCGGTGCAAGCCGCGGCACCACGGCGGTGCATGCGCCGCGAAAATTGCACCGGCGCGGTGCGGAGTGCTCGATGAACGCGCGTGAATTGCTCGTCGCCAGCTTCAGGGCTGCGGTGGAAGGGGCGGATCCGATCCGCATCCTTCCGACCCACCTTCCCGGACTTCCCAGGGGGCGCACGCTCGTCGTCGGTGCCGGCAAGGCCGCGGCCTCGATGGCGGTTGCCGTCGAGCAGCACTGGCCGGCGGATGCACCGCTCGAGGGACTGGTGATCACGCGCTACCAGCACGGGCTGCCGACCGAAAGAATCAAGGTCGTCGAGGCCGGCCATCCCGTGCCGGACGAGAATGGCGAGCGCGCGGCGCGCGACATCATGCAGCTTGCGCGCGACGCCGGACCCGACGATCTCCTGCTCGTGCTCGTGTCGGGCGGCGGCTCGAGCCTGCTCGCGCTGCCCGCGGAAGGCGTGACCGGCGACGACCTCAAGGCGACGACGCGCGAGCTCCTGCGCTGCGGTGCGCCGATCCAGGACATGAACACGGTGCGCAAGCATCTTTCGGCGATCCAGGGCGGTCGGCTCGCGGCGCTCTGCCGGGCGGAGATCGTCGCGCTCATCGTCTCCGATGTCACCGGGGACGATCCGACCCACATCGCCTCCGGGCCTTGCGCGCCTGACCCCACGACCTACGGGGACGCGCTGGACGTGATCACGCGGTGGCGGGTGAAGGCTCCGCCGCGCGTGATCGAATACCTGGAGCGCGGCGTTCGCGGCGAGATTCCGGAGACTCCGAAGCACGGCGATTCGGTCTTCGCCCGGGTCGAGAACCGGGTGATCGCGACCGCCCAGCGCTCGCTGCTCGCGGCCGCCGACTTCTTCGCCCAGAACGATGTCCCGGCGGTGATCCTCGGCGACAGCGTGACGGGCGAGGCCTCCGAGGTGGCCAAGGTCTATGCAGCGCTCGCCCGGCAGATCGAGCGGTACAACCATCCGTTCGAGACGCCGGTCGCGCTGATCTCCGGCGGCGAATGCACGGTCACGGTCCGCGGCAAAGGACGGGGGGGACGCTGCGCCGAGTTCCTCTTATGGCTCGGCCTCGAGCTCGATGGCCAGGCCGGCACCTGGGCGCTTGCGTGCGACACCGACGGAATCGACGGGTCGGAGGACAACGCGGGCGCAGTGCTCGCGCCCACTGCGCTCGCCGACGCGCGCGCCGCGGGGCTCGATCCGCAGCGGCTCGCACGGAACAACGACGCGTACAGTTTCTTCCAGGTGCTCGGCGACCTCGTCGTGACCGGCCCGACCCGGACCAACGTCAACGACTACCGCGTCATCCTCGTCCAGTGAGCGGCGTGCCGCTGCGCGCCGCGATTCAAGTGTCGTCGAGCAGCCGCGGCTGGCCGCCGTCGTAGACAAGCGTTGCGCCGTCCATCCGCACCATCGCGTCGAGGCGCGCACCACGGCGCTCGCCGCGATCGATCAGATGGATCACTTGCGCGCCGCGCGCGAGTGCGGCGTCCGCGATGAGCGCCCGGTGGCATTGCGCCGGATCGCGCTCGGCGCACATGATGGCGAGGCGCTCGCGCCCGGCGAGCCGGAGCACCTCGTTCAGCGCATCGGTGAACGTGTCGGCCTCCATGTGGTCGGCGAACCCGCGAAACGCCGGGTTGCGCAGCGCCAAGTGGCGGGAGTCGGGCCGCGGCTTGCGGAACCCGCCGAGCGCCTTTCCACGCCACGCATACCGGATGCCGCGCGACGCCAGCGCCGCCTCAAGGGCATCCCGATTGAACTGCGGATGGCGCCGCGACCGTGGCAGTGCCCGAACGTCGACCAGCGTCTCGATGCCGGACTCGATGAGCACCTCGAGCAGAACCTCGATCGCCCGTGTGCCGTGGCCGATCGTGTAGAGCGTGGTTGCCATCAGCGCGCTTCCTGCCGCGAACCGCCGGATCACGCCCAGCCGACAGACTGCCCCACGGCGAGTTCCAGCACGTGCGCCGCGCTGCCCCCGCTGACCGCGATTTCGACGAGACCGATACTGTTCTCGTACCAGAACGCCGTTCCGGGCGCGGCGGCGGAGAACACGCCTGCGTGCCCGATCTCGCGGCCCGCCGCGACGAGCCGCCGGGACGTGGACGCTTCCGCCGCACGGATTCCCGTGAACGCGTTGCCGTAGTGATCCACGTAGATGATCTCCGCAAGGTCGCCACCGCCGAGCGAGATCGCAAGGGCCTCCATCGGCACGGCGAAATCTTCCGGCGGCTTGCCGATCTCGAGCCCGGCCGCGATCGGCGCAAAGAGATCCCGGCCGTGAAACGACACCGAGAGGCCGGCAGGGAGATCGACCACGCGCCACAGATCGCACGAGGCGGCGCGATCGGCGACGACCGACAGGAGCCCGTTGTCCGGGCCGACGAACCAGGTCCCGTCCGCCCGAATCGCGACGGCGTTCCGCTCGCTCCCCACACCGGGGTCGACGACCGCGCAATAGACGTGCCCCGCCGGCATCCGGGTCACGAGAGCGGCGAGCAGGTGTGCGCTCGCCCTGGGATTGAACATGGGCGCTTCGTGCAGGAGATGAATGACGCCGAGCCCGGGCGCCTCGCGATGGAGCGCGGCCTCGACTTGGCCCACATAGAGGTCGTTCGAGCCGAAGTCGGTGAACAGCACGATGGCCATGCGGATAGCCTATCTGAATCCCCCGGATCGCTCGTTCTCAAGGACGAATGCGACCTGCCCGCACTGCGCTCTCAAGCGGGAACGATTCTTTGCGCGGGGCGAGCCGACCTGCGTCGGGTTCATGGTGCCGCAGAGCGCGTCCACCGGGCGGGGACCCGGTTTGCTGCGCCCAGTCAACACACGACAGGGCGCAACAAACCACCCGCCACGGAGGACTGCGGCACAAATCACCCGCCGCAGGCCGGCTCACGCCGTGGCAACGCGGCGCCATGCACACGCCGCGAAAACCGCCGTGTTTTCGACCCGCACTTTGCGGCGCATGCGACGCGCCGGCATCTCTCGGGTCAGCGGCCGATGCC
>JBFJOO010000126.1:0-11430 GCA_041617635.1 Burkholderiales bacterium
CCGGCGCGGCGCCCGTCTATTCGGTCGAGACCCGGTCGATACTCGACAGCCTGCTCACCCCCCTGCGCACCCGGCAGGAGAAGACGTATTCGGCGCCGCTCGCGATCCATGCCTATGCGAAGGAGACGCTCGAGCTTCCGGGCGGGGAAGTGCGGCGGGAGTTTCCGCGGCTGCGATACGGCGGTAAGCACGTCGCCGACGAGGCGGCGCGCGACCGGGACGTGCTGCGGACGGTCCTGAAAGGATTCGCCCTAGGTGCGCTGGCATGGGGTGCGCTCGCCGGCGTTTGGCTGGCACTCCTCGCGCGCCGGCGCCGCGTGACCGTGCCGACGATGACGCGGCGGATCCTGCGCCGCGAAACCGAGATCGCGTGGCTCGCGGTGCTCGCCACGCTGCTGGTTGCCGCGCTGATCGTGACGCCGGTCGCGCTGCTCGCGCGCGAATACCACGTCTTCGGGACCGACAAGGTGGGCCAGGACGTGCTCTACCTCGCGCTGAAGAGCATCCGGACGGCGCTCGTGATCGGCACGCTCACCACGCTCATCATGCTGCCGTTCGCGGTGCTGCTGGGGATCGCAGCGGGCTATCTCAAGGGCTGGGTCGACGACGTGATCCAGTACATCTACACGACTCTCAATTCGATCCCCGGCGTGCTCCTGATCGTGGCCGCGGTGCTGATGATGCAGGCCTACATCGACTCGCATCCGGAGCGGTTTGCGACGGCCGTCGAGCGCGCCGATCTGCGGCTGCTCTTTCTGTGCATCATCCTCGGCGTGACGACATGGACCGGTCTCGCGCGGCTGCTGCGCGGCGAGGCGCTCAAGCTGCGCGAGGTCGACTACATCCAGGCCGCCCGGGCGTTCGGTGTGCGGGACGGGCGCATCATCACGCGCCATATCCTGCCGAACGTCATGCACATCGTCCTCATCACGCTCGTGCTGGAGTTCAGTTCCCTGGTCCTCACCGAAGCGGTGCTGTCCTACATCGGCGTCGGGGTGGATCCGACGATGAACAGCTTCGGGACGCTCATCAACAACGCCCGGCTGGAGATGTCGCGTGAGCCGATGGTCTGGTGGACCCTCGCGGCAGCGTTCCTGTTCATGTTCGTGCTGGTGCTGTCCGCCAATCTCTTTGCCGACGCGGTGCGGGACGCGTTCGACCCGCGGGTGCGGGTCGGGCCGGCGGGTTCGGGCGAAGGCGCGCCGGAGGGCGCGGGATGAGCGGCGCGCTCCTCAGCGTGAGCGGGTTGCGAACCTGGCTGGACGGCTCGGCGGGCGTCGTCCGGGCCCTGGACGGCGTGGAGCTCGAGATCCGGCGCGGCGAGACGTTCGCGATCGTCGGCGAATCGGGCTGCGGCAAGAGCATCACCGCGCTGTCGCTCGCGCGGCTGCTGCCCGAAGCGGGCCGCGTCGTCGGCGGCTCGGTGCGGTTGGAGGACACCGAGCTCCTCGCCCTTCCGGAAGCGGCCATGCGCAACGTGCGTGGCGGACGCATCGCGATGATCTTCCAGGAACCGGCCACCAGCCTGAACCCGGTGCTCACGGTCGGCACGCAAATCGGCGAAGTGCTCGAGCGGCACGCCGGGCTGCGGGGCGCCGCGGCGCGCGGGCGCGCGACCGAACTGCTCGACGCGGTCGGCATCGCGGAAAGCGCGCGCCGGCTCGACGAGTACCCGTTTCAGCTTTCCGGCGGGATGAAGCAGCGGGTGATGATCGCGCTCGCGCTCGCGGCCGAGCCCGATCTGCTGATCGCGGACGAGCCGACCACAGCGCTCGATGTCACGATCCAGGCGCAGGTGCTCGATCTGCTCAGGGATCTGCAGGCCAGGACCGGAATGGCGATCCTGCTCATCACCCATGACCTCGGGATCGTGGCCGAGATGGCGCATCGCGTCGCCGTCATGTACGCGGGCCGCATCGTCGAGGTCGCGGCGCGGGACGCCTTCTTCGCCTCCGCACAGCACCCCTATTCGCGCAAGCTCTTCGCCGCTTTGCCCGGAGCCGGCCAGCGCGGCGCCGCGCTCGCGGTCATTCCCGGGCAGGTGCCGCCGCTCGTGGGGGAGTTTCGCGGCTGCCGGTTCGCGGATCGGTGCGAGCACGCGTTCGATCGCTGCCGGACCGAGGACCCGGGCTGGACGGCGATCGGTGACGCGCATCAGGTTCGCTGCCACCTCAGGGAAACCGAGCACGCCGGTCCACTGACCGACACGCGCGGCGCAAAGTCCCAGCCGGTGCCTGCGCCCGCGGATGCCGCGTCGCTCCTCGCGGTGCAAGATCTGAAAGTGCATTTCCCGATCCGCCGCGGTCTGCTGAAGCGTACCGTCGGTCACGTCCGGGCCGTTGATGGCGTGGCACTCGAAATCCGCGCCGGACGGACGCTCGCGCTGGTCGGCGAGTCGGGCTGCGGCAAGACGACCGTCGGCAAGAGCCTGCTGCAGCTCATCCGCCCGACCGCGGGCCGCGTGACTTTCGACGGCGTGGAGCTCACCACGCTGCGCGGGGACGCGCTGCGGCGCCGGCGCAGGGATTTCCAGATCGTGTTCCAGGATCCCTACGCGTCGCTCAACCCGCGCATGCGCGTGGTCGACATTCTGGCGGAAGGTCGCAACGCTCTCGGCGCGCGCGACACGCCGGAGCGGGAGAGCCGGCGCATCGACGAGCTGCTGAACCAGGTCGGGCTGGATCCGAGCGCGCGCGAGCGCTATCCGCACGAATTCTCCGGAGGCCAGCGACAGCGGATCGCGATCGCCCGGGCACTGGCGGTCAATCCCCGGCTCATCGTCTGCGACGAGCCGACGAGTGCCCTGGACGTTTCGGTGCAGGCGCAGATCCTCAACTTGCTGCGCCGGCTGCAGCAAGAGATGGGGCTCGCGTATCTCTTCATCACCCACAACCTGGCCGTCGTGGAGTACATGGCGGACGAAGTGGCGGTCATGTACCTTGGACGCATCGTCGAGCACGGCACGGTGGCGGAGGTGCTCGAGGCGCCGCGGCATCCCTACACCCACGCACTGCTGTCCGCGATCCCGTCCATCGAGGGCGGGCGCGAGCGGATCCGCCTGCAGGGCGAGATGCCGTCGCCGGTGTCACCGCCGGCCGGGTGTCACTTTCATCCGCGCTGTCCGCGGGCAGCGGCGCGCTGCCGCGTGGCCTATCCGGCGCAGACCGAGCTGTCCGCAACCCACTCGGTGCGCTGCTTTCTCTACGAGGAGGATTACGAAGCGGGGGCCGGACGCGAGACCTAAGAGCGCTTGTCGCTGCCGCGGACCTCGATTAGGAGTTGCTGTCCGGGACGCAGGATCTTTCCGTCGATGCCGTTCCAGGCGCGCAATTCTCCAACGCTCACGCCATGCCGGCGGGCGATGCTCCACAGCGAGTCGCCCGGCCTCACGCGATAGACGACGGTGGGTCCGGTCGGCGTCGTGTAGGGCGAGCGGAAAAGCGGCAGCGGATCGTGCTCGATCTTGGCGCCGTTCACCGGAACGAGGAGCTCGTGGCCCGCCTTCACTTGCGAGTACCGACCGAGACCGTTCACCTGGCGGAGACGGGCTTCGGGCAGACCGTGCGCTGCGGCGATCTTCGCCAGCTCGTCGCCGCGCTTGACCGTGTAGGTCTGCCAGGACGAGAGCGGCTCCGCATTGCTTTCGAGGTTGCGCACGAAAGTGTCCGCGCGGTCGGCCGGCAGGACAAGCGTCGGCGCCACCGCCGTGGAAACCACCGGCCGATTGTGCCCCGGGTTGAGCGAGATCAGCTCCTCCACGGGCATTTCGGCCAGGCGCGCAGCGATGCGCAGATCGATATCGCGCGTGAGCGCCATCGTGACGAAGTAGGGCGCGTCGGGAATCGGTTCCAGCTCGATGCCGAATTGCTCGGGGTTCGCCACGATGTTCTTGAGCGCCTGCAGGCGCGGAACGTAGTTGCGCGTCTCCGCCGGCATCCGCAGGTTGGAGAAGTCGGTGGGCTTGCCTCGCGCCTGATTGCGCTGGACCGCGCGCGCAACCCCGTTCTCGCCGAAATTGTACGAGGCGAGCGCGAGATGCCAGTCGCCGTGCATGCGGTAGAGATTCTGCAGGTAGTCGAGCGCGGCGTTGGTCGACGCCAGGATGTCGCGGCGATCGTCGTACCACCAGTTCTGCTCGAGCTTGTAGTTCTTGCCGGTGGACGGAATGAACTGCCACAGGCCCGACGCATGCGAGCGCGAGTAGGCCATCGGATTGAACGCGCTCTCCACCATCGGCAGGAGCGCGATCTCGGTGGGCAGGCCGCGTTGCTGAATGGCCTCGACGATATAGAAGAGATACCGGCGGCTGCGCTCCACCATCTTCTTGATCTGGTCCGGATTGCGCACGTAGGCGGCCTGCTGGCGCTCGACGACGCGCGATTCGAGGTTCGGCATCGCGAAGCCGCTCCTGATCCGCTTCCAGAGGTCTCCGGGTGGCGGGCCGCCGGGGGGGAAGCCGTCGGGCCACGCGCCAAGGTCCGTGACGGTCGTCACGCCGATGTCGATCCGCTCCTCGGCAACGGGTGCTGGCGGCGTCCCGAGCAGCGGCGCGCCGGGCGGCGCTTCCTCGGGGAGCAGGATCGGAAGATTGTGCAGGATCGGATCGACCGCGAGCGCGAGCGGCGCTGCCAAGAGCAGCGCGACGCCGACCAATTGACGAGTGATTCGTCTCCCCTGCAAACGTCCTCCCAAGCGCGCGGCCATGCTATCGGCCGAGGTCGAGCAGGTCAAGGAAAAACAGCATCTTACAAGTGCCGCACCGGCTCACTCCAGGTGGAATTCCCGCTGATTGGGGCAAAATCGTGCGGCCATGCGCCGGCCCACGGGGTCGCGCGCGGGCGGCACCCCCGCGCGGCGCGGCGCAAGCGCGCCGTGCCCCTTCGCGAGATAATCGGTGCGTGTTGCAGCCGCTGCAGAAGTCCACGCTTGCCGAATGGTTCGGGACGCCGAAGGGCGCCTACGTGCTCGCCTGGGAGCGCGGGCAGTACGACAGCGCGGTGGAGGATGTTTTCGGCTTCAATGCGCTGCAGGTCGGCCTGCCGGAAATCGACTTCCTGCGCACGAACCGGATGCCGCAGCGCCTGCGCGCGGGGAACACGCCGGGGTGCGATGTCCGCGCGGAGCCTGGCCTGCTGCCGTTTGCGGCGCAGAGCCTGGATCTCGTGCTCCTGCCGCACGTGCTCGAGTTCAGCGAGCATCCGCACGACATTCTGCGCGAGGCCGAGCGCGTGCTGATGCCCGAGGGGCAAATCGTGATCTCGGGGTTCAACCCGATGAGCCTCTGGGGTCTCAAGCGCACCGTCGGCCGGCGCCGGCCGCAGTATCCCTGGTGCGGCGACTTCATCGGATTGCTGCGGCTGCGCGACTGGCTGAAGCTGCTCGGCTTCGAGCTGAACGGCGGAAAGTTCGGCTGCTACGCGCCGCCTTTCGGCCACGCGAAGTGGCTCAATCGCTTCGCGTTCATGGAGAAGGCGGGTGACCGTTGGTGGCCGATTGCCGGTGGGGTCTATGTCGTGCGGGCGAAGAAGCGCACCGTCGGCATGCGCCTAGTGACGCCGAGCTGGCGCAATGGCAGGCAGAAGGTGCGGGCGCTCGCGCCCATCGCGCGCCGCGAGTCGGTGGGGTCGTCCCCGGCGACGCGCGGCCGGCCGGTGCTGAAGCTCATCGAGTGCGGGGCGTTGCGGGCCCGCGTGGCGCGTACCGTGCCTCGAGAGCCTGACACGCGCGATGAGTGACACGGTCCGGATCTTCACGGACGGCGCTTGCAAGGGCAATCCCGGCCCGGGCGGATGGGGCGCGCTGCTGCGCGTCGGCGCCCACGAGAAGGAGCTCTTCGGGGGCGAACCGGAAACCACGAACAATCGCATGGAGCTCGCCGCGGTGATCAATGCGCTCGCTTCGCTGAAGGGGCCGCGCACGGTCGAGGTCTACACCGACTCAACATACGTTCGCAACGGCATCACCGAGTGGCTTGCGCAATGGCGCCGGCGCGGATGGAAGACCGCGGAAGGCAAACCGGTGAAGAACCTCGACCTCTGGCAAGCGCTCGAGCGAGAGGCGGGGCGACACCAGGTGCAGTGGCATTGGGTCAAGGGCCATGCCGGGCACGACGGGAACGAGCGGGCGGATGCGCTCGCCAACCGCGGCGTCGCCTCGCTCAAGCTGGGCTAGATGACCTCGAAAAAGCTGCTGTTCATCGGCGTCTCGCTGGCCGGGCTCGTGGCACTTGCCGTTGTCGCCAACCAGGTCCTGCGGCCATCTGCGCCGCAAGGCGTGGTGTCGAGCGTCTCATCTGGTCCAGCGAGCAAGGGCGCCAGCGCGCCGCGCCAGGCGGGACCCGCGGGCGCGCCCGCCGTCGTGGTGGAGCTCGCACCGGTGTCCGCCGGACCCGTGCGCGAAGAGGTGAGCGCCGTCGGCACGCTGCGATCGAACGAGTCGGTCGTCGTGCGCCCCGAGATCTCCGGACGGATCGCCCGGCTGGAGTTTGACGAGGGCAAGCCGGTGCGCAAGGGGCAGATGCTGGTCGCACTGGACGACTCGGTATACGCCGCAGAGCTGCAGCAGGCGAAAGCGAACCTCGCGCTCCAAAGCAGCAATTACAACCGGACTGTGGAGCTCGCGCGCGAGAACTTCGTGAGCGCAAACGCGAAGGACCAGGCGCTCAACAATCTGCGCGTCGCCGAGGCGAGCCTCGCGCTCGCGCAGGCGCGGCTCGCGAAGACCCAGATTCTCGCGCCGTTCTCCGGCATCATCGGCATCCGGCAGGTGAGCGTCGGGGACTACGTGAAGGAAGGGCAGGATCTCGCCACGCTGGAGGACATTTCCTCGCTCAAGATCGATTTCCGCATCCCGGAGCTGTATCTGACCAATCTGCGCAGGGGGCAGGGCATCGAAGTGCAGACCGACGCCTTTCCGGGCAAGACTTACTCGGCGGTGCTCGACGCCATCGATCCGCTCGTCGATCAGAACGGACGCTCGCTCGTGCTGCGCGGCCGGCTGAAGAACGTCGACGGCTCGCTGCGGCCGGGGATGTTCGTGCGCACCCGGCTGATCATCGCCGAGCGCCCCGCAGCGCTGACGATTCCCGAGGAGGCGCTCGTGCCGGTCGGATCGAGCCAGTACGTCTTTCGCGTGAGCGACGGGAAAGCCGAGCGCGTCAGGGTCGAGACCGGTGTGCGGCGCGCCGGGCGCGTCGAGATCGTGGCCGGCCTGAGTGCCGGGGACAGTATCGTGACGGCCGGGCAGATCAAGCTGCGCGACGGCACGCCGGTGCGGGTGAGTGAGCGGCCGCCGGGTACCGCGGACGGGGCGGGCAAGGCGGGGAGAGAGGCAGGGGGTTGAGTTGATCCTCTCGGAGATCTCCATCCGCCGCCCGGTGCTCGCCACGGTCATGAGCCTGGTCGTCGTGCTGATCGGGCTGGTGGCATACCAGCGGCTCCCGGTGCGCGAATACCCGAAGATCGACGAGCCCACCGTCACGGTCGAGACCAAGTACCGCGGCGCGAGCGCCGAGATCATCGAGTCGCGCGTGACGAAGCCGCTCGAAGAATCGCTCGCCGGCATCGAGGGCGTCGACACCATCACCTCGATCAGCCGCGCCGAGAACAGCCAGATCACGGTCAAGTTCCGTCTCGAGCGGAATCCGGACGCGGCCGCAAGCGACGTGCGTGACCGGGTAGCGCGCATTCGCGGCAAGCTGCCCGACGATATCGACGAGCCGGTGATCGCGAAGGTGGAAGCCGATGCGAATCCCGTCATCTGGCTCGCTTTCTCGAGCGATCGCTTCTCGCCGCTGGAAGTCACCGACTACGCGAGCCGCATCGTCAAGACCCGGCTGCAGACGTTGCCCGGGGCCGCCGACGTGCGCGTGTTCGGCGAGCGGCGCTTCTCCATGCGGATCTGGCTCGACCGCAGCAAGCTCGCCGCGTACCGGCTCACGCCCCAGGACGTCGAGGACGCGCTGCGCCGGCAGAACGTCGAGATTCCGGCCGGGCGCATCGAGAGCCGGGCGCGCGAGTTCTCGGTCGTCGCCGAGACCGATCTCGTGCGACCGGCGCAGTTCGACAACGTGATCGTGCGGAGCGTGAACGGCTATCCGGTTCGAATCCGCGATATCGGGCGCGCGGAAGTTGCCGCGGAGAACGACCGCTCGATCGTGCGGTTCAACGGTCGAGCCGCGGTGGCGCTCGGCGTGATCAAGCAGGCGACGGCAAACCCGCTCGATCTTTCGAGCGCGGTGCGCGCCGAGATGCCCAGGCTCATCCAGGAACTGCCCGACGGCCTCGACGTCCGGGTCGCGTACGACTCGTCGATCTTCATCGAGCGCTCCATCAGCGGCGTCTACACGACCATCCTCGAGGCGATCGTGCTGGTGGCGCTCGTGATCTTCTTTTTCCTGCGCTCGGTGCGGGCCACGATCATTCCGCTGGTGACGATTCCGGTCTCGTTGATCGGGTCGTTCGGATTGATGTACGTGCTCGGATTCACCGTGAACACGCTCACGCTGCTGGCGTTGGTGCTCGCGATCGGCTTGGTGGTGGACGATGCGATCGTGATGCTGGAGAACATCTTCCGGCACATCGAGAAGGGCGAGCCGCCGGTGCGGGCCGCCCTGGCGGGCGCGAAGGAGATCGGCTTCGCGGTCGTCGCGATGACGCTGACGCTCGCGGCGGTCTACGCGCCGGTGGCCTTCATGACCGGACGGACGGGAAAGCTGTTCATCGAGTTCGCTTTGACGCTCGCGGGGGCGGTGCTCGTCTCCGGATTCGTGGCGCTGACCTTGTCACCCATGATGTGCTCGAAGCTCCTGCGTCACCAGCCGCGTCATGGCCGGATGTACAACGCCATCGAGGCGGTGATCGGCGGATTGACGAATGGTTACCGGCGCGGCCTGTCGCGGGTGATCGGCATGCCGCTCGCCGGACGGATCGCGCTCTGCGTGGGCGTCATGGCCGCGTGTGGTGGGGCGATCGCATGGCTGAGCCAGACCACCAAGGCGGAGCTTGCACCCATCGAGGATCGCGGCGTGTTCCTCGGGATGTTCCTCGGCCCCGAGGGGGCCACGATCGATTACACCGACGGGTATGCCAAGCGGCTGGAGGCGATCTACGCGAAGACTTCCGACGTCGAGCGATACTTCGTCGTGTCCGGGTTCCCGACCGTCTCCCAGGGCATCTCGTTCGTCGGTCTGATCGACTGGAACGCGCGCGATCGCAAGTCCGCGGACGTCGCGAACGAGGTTCGGCCGAAACTCGCGGCCCTTCCCGGCGTGCTCGCGTTTGCGATGCTCCCGCCCTCGCTCGGCCAGGGCTTCCGCTCGCGTCCCGTGGAGTTCGTGGTCGTCACCTCCGGCCCCTACGAGGAGCTCGATCAGGCCGTGGGCCGCATCATCGCCGACGCGCAGAAGAATCCGGGCCTGCAGAACGTGGACACCGACCTGCGCCTGAACAAGCCGGAGTTCAAGGTGCAAGTCGACCGCGAACGCGCGGCCGACTCGGGCGTGGCCGTGGACACGGTCGGGCGCACGATGGAGACCATGCTCGGCGGGCGCCAGGTCACCCGGTACAAGCAGAACGCCGAGCAGTACGACGTGATCGTGCAGATGCTTCCCGCCGACCGCGCCGACCCGAACGACATCAGCGACATCTTTGCGCGCGGCCGCAACGATCAGATGGTGCCGCTTTCCAGCCTGGTGAGCGTGCGCGAGGCGGTCGCGCCGCGCGAGCTCAATCATTTCGCACAACGCCGCTCGGCGACGATCACCGCTAGCCTCGCGCCGGGCTATTCCCTCGGCGAGGCGCTCGAGTTCATGGGCGAGACCGCGCAGCGCCACATTCCGCCCGGAGCGGCGACCGATCTGAACGGCGTCTCGCGGGAGTTTCGCGAATCGTCGCGCGGCCTCTATCTCACCTTCGTGCTCGCGCTCGCGTTCATCTACCTCGTGCTCGCCGCGCAGTTCGAGAGCTTCCGCGACCCGTTCATCATCCTGCTCACGGTGCCACTGTCGATGGTCGGCGCGCTGGCGGCGCTCAAGCTCTCGGGCGGGACGCTGAACGTGTACAGTCAGATCGGCCTCGTCACCCTGGTCGGGCTGATCACCAAGCACGGCATCCTGATCGTGGAGTTCGCCAACCAGCTGCGCGATCGCGGCGGAACGCTGCGCGTCGCGATCGTCGAATCCTCCGTGCTGCGGCTGCGGCCGATCCTGATGACCACCGGGGCGATGGTGCTCGGCGCGCTGCCGCTCGCCCTGGCCCGGGGTGCCGGCGCCGAAAGCCGTCAGCCGATCGGCTGGGTGGTGGTCGGCGGATTGCTGGTCGGCACATTGCTCACGCTGTTCGTGGTCCCGACCGTGTACACGTTGCTCGCCCGCAACGTGCGTCGACCGGTCGAGGATGAAGCGGCGGTGGCCCCGCCAACCGCCGCCGAGAGCCGCTGAAGGCCCGCATGCGGCAGATCGTGCTCGACACCGAGACGACCGGCCTGAACGCCCGGATGGGGGACCGCATCATCGAGATCGGTTGCGTCGAGATCCTGAACCGGCGACTCACCGGCAACCACTTTCACCGCTACGTCAATCCCGAACGCGAGGTGGAGGAGGGCGCCCTCCGCGTGCACGGGATCACCGGCGAGTTCCTGGCGGACAAGCCGCGGTTCAGCGAGGTCGTCGGAGACTTTCTCGACTATGTGCGCGGCGCCGAGCTGATCATCCACAACGCGGCGTTCGACGTCGAGTTCCTCAATCTCGAGCTCGACCGGATCGGCGCCGAGCCCATCGACGGGCAAGTGGCCGGCGTCTTGGACACGCTCGCCCAGGCGCGCGAGCTGCACCCGGGGCGCAAGAACTCGCTCGACGCGCTTTGCGAGCGCTACCAGATCGACAATGCGCACCGCACGCTGCATGGTGCGCTTCTCGATGCGGAGCTTCTCGCCGAGGTGTATCTCGCGATGACCCGCGGCCAGGAAAGCCTCGCGATCGAGCTCGAGCGGCCGCGTCCGGAGGTGAATCTGCAGTCGGGTTGGCCGGCGGAGCGTCCGGCGCTCGCCGTGCTACGCGCGAGCGAGGCGGAGGTGTCCGAGCACGTCCGCATCCTGCACGGAATCGCCCGGGAGGCGAAATCCGGGTGCGTCTGGCTGGCGGAAACCTCGGCGCACGGCTGAAATATACTTCCGGCTGGCGTGCGCATTCAGGAGAACGATATGGGCGGCGCGAAGGCGAACCCCTACGCGATGAATCTCGACCGCAACGCCGCGAATTTCGCGGCGCTCACGCCGCTCACGTTTCTGGAGTGGTCCGCGTACACCTATCCCCAGCGCCCTGCCGTGGTGCACGGCGACCGGCGGTTCACCTGGGGCGAGACGTATGCGCGGTGCCGGCGGCTCGCTTCGGCGCTCGTCCGGCGCGGAATCGAACCGGGCGACACCGTGGCG
>JBFJOO010000127.1:0-10945 GCA_041617635.1 Burkholderiales bacterium
GCCGGGGTCTTCGACTTCTACGAGCACGTTTACCGGAAGGCGGACGAGGACGCCTATCGCTCCCTCTGGCAGAGAACCAGGGCGCGCGGGTTTCGCGAGTGGCGGACCTACCAGATGTCCGACCATCTCCCGATGTGGGCCGAGTTCCGCGTCGACAACGCCGACGAGTACTTGAAAAAGCTCCGCTGACTGCGGCCCGGTGTCCTCCTCGTCCTGAAATAGGTTCTGGCCGGCGCGGCCCGCTGATCGTGCGGCGCGGCACGGCGGATTCTCGGATTGAAATCAAAGCTCGCGCCGAATCGGCTCGCGTAACGTCGCAGGTTCATGACGCAAACGTATGCCACGGTCATAAACGAGAACGTGCAATCCTCACACCCAATTAACAAGAGTTTTCATTTCCGGAAAACCCGAAGCGGTACCCTTTCTCCGTACTACACGACGGCGTGGACGAACACAAAGGAGGGACGCGCGTGTTCAGCGATCTGGAAGACAGGGCATTCGTACTCGGGCGCCGCATGGCCGAGGCGGCCTTCCTGATGGATGACAACCCGTTCGCAAATCTGCAGCCGCGCCTGGCGCGCAAGTGGCTCGACGGGTTCGTTTCCGCGAACGCGATGCACAGCAAGGCGAGCTGGCTCGGGCTCGATGGACATCATTCGCATACCGACGCGCACGATGTGGGCCGCTCGGAGACGCCGGCGCGCGGCGCAGGCGCTGCGGTGACACCGATACGCGCGTCGGTCGGCTAGAGAGCGGGCCCTATTTCAGAGCGTGCGCATCAACCGACGAGGGTCTGCAGATCGGGCGTGCGTCGCGACCATCCGGTCTCCCGCTCGAATGCCGCTCCGAGCCGGAGCAACGTGGCCTCGGCGAACGGCTTGCCCAGGAGCTGAATGCCGAGCGGAAGGCCTCGCGTCGAGATTCCGGCGGGCAGCGCGAGACCGCATGCTCCGAGGTAGTTCCCGGCGCGAGTGAATGTTGCCGGAGTTTGCTTCTCGTCCACCTCCGCGACTGGAATCGCGGGCGCCGGCACTGCGGGCGTGAGCAGCGCGTCGATGCCCTCCATCCATTCGACGAAGCGGGCGATGGAATCGCGCTGGTGCGCGCGCGCCGCGATGTAGTCGGCCGCGCTCACCCGCTTGCCGGCGACGATGCGCGCGCGCACGGCAGGGCCGATCGCCACGCTCTCGTCCTCGATGTATGCGCGGTGCACCGCGTAGGCCTCCGCGGCGATGAGCTGGCCGTTCCGCACGGCGAGCTCGTCGAAGCTGAACGGAAACTCGCGCTCTGCCACCGACACCCCGAGCGTGCGCAGGACCCGCCCGGCCTCGCTCCACGCGCCCACCGCTTCGGGGTCGACCGGCCCGGGAAATTGCCGCTCGGGCAGCATCGCGACGCGCAGCTCACTCACACTCGGCGCCGCGAGGTCGGGCAGCGATGCGAAGGCGGCCTGGTGTGTGCTCGCATCCTGGGCATCCGGGCCGGCGAGCGCGGCCAGGAGCGCGCCCGCGTCCGCAACGGTTCGCGTCAGCGGACCGATCGAGTCGAGCGTCGTCGACAGGGGAAAGCATCCGTGCAGGCTGATCCGCCCGAACGTCGGCTTCAATCCCACGACGCCGTTGAACGCCGCGGGAATGCGTACCGAGCCCCCCGTGTCCGAACCGATCGCCGCGGGCGCCAGCCCGGCCGCCACGGCGACGCCGGAACCGCTGCTCGAGCCGCCGGGGACCCGGTGCGTCGCAAGATCCCAGGGATTCCACGGCGTCCCACACAAGGGATTGGTGCCATAGCCGCCGAAGGCGAACTCGACCATCTGCGTCTTGCCGAGCAGGATCATGCCGGCCGAGCGCAATCGCTCGACCACCGTCGCGGTCGTCACACCGCGCCGTGCGCCCCAGGCCTTGCAGCCGATCGCGCCGATCTTCCCCTCGATGTCGCACAGGTCCTTGACCGCGATCGGGAGCCCGTGCAACGGGCCGATCGGCCACCCCGACTCGCGCACCCGGTCCGCAGCCTCCGCTGCCGCCAGCGCCTCGTCGGCAAAGACGGCGGCAATGGCGCCGAGCTTGCCGTCCATCCGCTCGGTCCGCTGCAGAAAGTAGCGGGTCAAGTCGAGCGACGAGAATTCGCCAGCGCGCAGGCCGCGCGCGAGCTCGGCGAGGCTGCGGAAGGCGAGCTCGACGGGCTCCGATTTCACGGTCTAAACATGCAGACGAGTGCCTGCGGACAGGCGTCGAGCTCCGCTTCCCCTTGGGCTGCAACGGGAGCCTGCATCGTGCTGGACCCTTTCTAGCGCAGCTGTGGAATCACGGGGCGCAGGCCGCTCGCCGCGCACTCCCGACTATCGCTTGTGGTGCGCCTGGTTCCAGGGGGCGATGCGCACCTCGATGCGCCTGAGCACCGCCGAGAAGAGCACGCCCATGCTCATCAGCAGGATCACCGGCACCATCGTCTTGTCCATCTGGAAGATATGTGCGTAGCGCACGACCATGTATCCCAGGCCGGAAATCGCGGTGTAGAACTCGGCAATCACCATCCCGACGAGCGCGCGGCCGATGGCGAGCCGGATGCCGGCGGCGATGTAGGGCACTGCGGACGGCAGCAGCACGTCGATCCACATCCGGCGCTCGGAGGTGTTGAACGACCTCGCCACCTCGACCAGACCCTGATCGACGTTCTTCACGCCCTGGTAGGTGTTGATCAGGATCGGGAAGAACGCGAAGAGGAAAACGACCGTGACCTTCGCCTCGATCCGGATGCCGAGCCAGAGCACGAGCAACGGCACCAGCGCGACCATCGGCGTCGCGTACAGCGCGTTCACGTACATGTCGAGCGTCCAGTCGACCTTCGCGAAGCGCGCCATGATGAGGCCGAGCCCGATACCGACCACGATCGCGATCAGCATTCCGTAGACGAGGATCTCGATGCTCTGCTTCGCGTAGTGCCACAGCTCGCCGTTCATCGTGAGCTCGTAGAACGCTTTGGCGATGGCGGACGGGTACGAGAAGAAGATCGGATCGATGAACGGTCCGGACGCCTCCCAGACACCGAGCACGATCGCGAGCGAGCCGAGCCGGTATGCGAGCGGCATGTCCCGCAGTCGGCTCAGCACGCCACTGGCCGGCGCCGGCGCGGGCGCGGACTCGGCCCCGGCCGCCGCGGTCGTGCTCGCGTCGTGGTTACTCATCCTTCAGCATCCGGATGCCGGATTCCAGCGCCACGCCATCAGCCCGCGCAGACCGGGCCCTTCCACATGCCGAGGGATTTCAGCGCCTCCTCCGGCACCGAGAGATCCACGATCTGGTCGTAGCTGGGCACGTCGCCCTTGATGTTGCCGACGCTCTTCATCTGCTGGGCGGTCGAGTTGACGCGCTCCTGCGAGAGCCCGTGATTCGCGTCCCACACGCAGCTCGCGACGAGCTCGTCGTACGCCTCGGAAAGGATCTTCGTGTCGAGGCCGGTGTGCTTCGCCAGGATCGGCAGCACCTTCTGCTTGTCGGTGTACATGGTGCGGGTGCCGCGGATGATCGCCTTGGTCATGCCGACGACGTCCTTGCGCCGCTTGGCGATCATGTCCTCCTTCACGACCATCGCGTTGTAGAGCTGCGTGGGCGCAACTTCCCAGAGCTTGGCGATCACGTGCAGATCGGGCTTCTTGCTCTGCGCGAGCTTGAACTGCTCGACGTGGAGAATCGCCGTGTCGATCTGCCCGGCGACGAGCGGCGGGACGTCCTCGCTCAGGATGCTCACGAAGTCGACGTCGTCCTTGGACAGGCCGGCCTTGCGCAGCACCATCATGCTGAGGACGAAGGCGAATCCACCCGGCTGCTGGATGCCGATGCGCTTGCCCTTGAGATCCTGGAGCGTCTTGATGTTGCCCTGGACGGTCATCGTCGCCTCGAGCTTCGGGGCGTTCGCCAGGACGAGCTTGGTCTTCGCGCCGTTCGCCCGGCCGACGATCGAAAACGGTCCCGACGCGGAGGATGCGTCCACATCGCCCGAAACGGTCGCCCGGAAGGCCTTCACCCCGCCTTCGAAGGGCAGGAGCTCCGCGGTGAGCCCCTCAGCCTTGAAGTAGCCCAGATCGTTCGCGATGTAGACCGGCATGTGCACGATGTTCGGCGGCGCAGTGGGCATGCCGATGGAGATCTTGCTCTGCGCCAGCGCTGCGTGCGGCGCTCCCAGCGCAATCGCGAACAGTGCGCCGGAAAGCAGGAAAGCAGATTGATTCTTGCTCATGGTCCCCTCCTCCTCGATGCGTCAACCTGGTCGGCGTTCGGAGCAAGAGCGAACGAAAGCGCCCTCACCCTCGCCCGACGTGCCTCATTCTAGGCGCCGGGTGCCCGGGTCGCAATCAGAGGCGACATTTCCCGTGCGCGCGCCTCGGCGTGCGTTTTCCGCATTGCGGCATGCGCGACGCGCTGCTAGAGGATCTCGCGCTTGCCATCCGAGTAGGTGAGCTTCACGGTCACTGTTCCCTCGTTCATCAGCCACGGTCGCACCGTGAACGAACGGGCGTTACTCTTGTGCATGGGGTCACTGGCGGCGATCTCCTTCGCCTCCGCGAGCGATCCCGCGCGGATGATGACCATGCCCTCTCCTTCCCATCGCTTCTCGTCGTCCGTCCAGAAGGGACCGGCGCCGAACATGATGCCGCGTCGTTCCAGGTCGACCTGGAACTTGAGATGCGGCTCGATATTCTGCATCACCGGTCCGAGCCCCTTGGTGGGCTTGGTGAACACGACATAGAGCTGTTTCTGCAGCATGCCGCTGCTGGCGTTGAGCACGTCCTGCACGCTCACGACGGGTTCTGCCATGGTGAATTCCCTCCTGTGATCGAGCCGCGATGATAACCGTGATGATCGGATCCGATTCGGCTCCCGCCGCGTCCCGCCATGTTCGCGCCACTGGTGCGTAGTAAGATTGGCGCCGACTTCCCCGCCAGGAGATTGCGACCCATGATCCCTCCCCTCCGAGTGTTCACGCGCGAAGAGATGCTGAAGCGGGTCGCCCGATTCGCCGACCTCAAGGGCTTCAGCGACGGCCTGCAGGATTCCGGCGTCCCGGAATGCGAGAAGACGGTATACAACGTCATCGGCTTCCAGGCGCCCGAGCAGGCGGGCGTCGGGGGAGTCAACTCTCCCGTTGGCAAGACCGCATCCGAGAACGCCGCGATCAAGATCTCCGAGGGCTTCAACCTGGGATTCGTCAGGACCCGTCCGGGCAAGGGCGTGCTCATGCACAACCACGACACGAACGAGACGTTCGTCGTGATGTCCGGCAAGTGGCGCGTCGAGTGGAACGAGGGCAAGGACCTGGAGTTCCTGGAGATCGGGCCACTCGATACCATATCTTTTCCGCCGGGGTGCGCGCGACGCTTCGAGAACATCACGCATGACGCGCCCGATGCCGAGCACATGCTGCTCTTCGTGGTGGGCGGCGATGCACCGCAGAACGACTTCACGCCGAACTCGATGAAGCGCGTGGAGGAGTTCGAGCGGACGGGCCGCTAGAGGCGCTTACGGAGTGGTTTCAGCCGGCCGAGCAGATCGATGAGGTGGACGTGGCAGCTCCTGTGGTCGCCGGTTGACCCGCGTGGGTAAATGACTGCCGGCGTCTGGTTCGCGCTCGGCGCGCTCGTCGCCTATGGCCTCTCGGATCTCGTGTACAAGCGCGCTGCCATGACCGGCGTGCCGCCGCACCAGTTCATGATGGTGCAGACGTGGTTCTTCACGTCCTTTGTCACGCTCTACGGTGTCGTGACCGGGACGCTCATCATCGGCGTGTCCGCGCTCTGGGGCGCGGCCGCCGCTTTCTTCGCGTTCACCGGCTTCTACAACTTCGCGCAGAGCCTCAGGACCGGATCGGTCAGTGTCAATGCGCCGATATTCCGGCTGAGCTTCACGGTGACGGCAACGCTCGCGGTCATCCTGCTTCACGAGCCGCTGACCGCCACCAAGGTGGTGGGGATCGGGCTCGCGCTGATCGCGGCATGGCTCCTGCTCGGCGGTGGCTCGGGGAGCGCCACACGCAAGACAGTCGCGTCGTCGCTCGTGCGTGTGCTCGTCGCCACGGTCAGCGTCGGGATCGCCAATCTTCTCTACAAGTACGGACTCCGTGCAGGGGCCACTCCGGCGGCGCTACTCGTCGTCCAGGCCGCCACGGTCGTCATGATCTCGACCAGCCTCGCGACCTACATCGATGGCCGCGTTCGACCGGTGCGACGGGTATGGCCGTTCTCGATCACCGCCGCGCTGCTGCTCTCGTGCGCGTTCGTCCTGCTGCTGGAAGGGCTCGCGCGCGGCGAGGCGAGTGTGCTGGTGCCCATCGCGCAGATGGGATTCGTCGTCACCGCCGCGGTCGGATTCGTCTTCCTGCGCGAGCCTTTCACACCGCGCCGGGGCGTCGGGCTCATTGCTGCGCTGGCCGCACTCGCGAGCCTCGCGATCAGCTGACGCCTTCCGCCCGTCCGAATTTCACGCAGTCACCTCAAAAGGAAACTCGATGCTGCTCGACGTTCGCACCTACACCGTTCGCCCGATGAAGATGAAGGAACACCTTGCGCTGTACGACAAGATGGGTCGCGTCCCGCAGGTGCGGCACCTCGGCCAACCCGTCCTCTATCTCCTCACGGAGACGGGCGAGGTCAACACCTACCTGCACATCTGGGCGTACGAGAACGCGGCCGACCGCGAGCAACGCCGCGCGGGCCTATGGAAGGATCCCGAGTGGGGCGCCTACGTGGAGGCGAGCACCAAGCTCGATGCCCTCGTGCACCAGAGCACTCAGCTCATGACGCCGGTCGAGTTCTTTCCGTTCAAGCGCTGAGCGTGCCCAGCACTTCGGGGTTCACCACGTGCGCGGGCCGCCTGCCGAGGGAGAAGTCGACGACGCTCTGCAAGCCCGTTGCGGCGATCGCGTGGAAACACTCGTCGGTCCAGCAAAGCGCGTGCGGGGTGACGATCACGTTGTCCATCGCGAGGAGCGGATTGTCCGGCGCCACCGGCTCCTGCTCGAACACGTCCAGGGCGGCCCCCGCGAGCCGCCCGTCCCGCAGCGCGGCGATCAGTGCCGGCTCGTCGACGATCGGGCCGCGTGCCACGTTGATCAAGTAGGCCTCGGGTCGGGCGAGCGCGAGCAGCGGCTCTCCAACGAGATGATGCGTCTCGGAAGTAAGCAGGCAGCTCACGACGATGAAGTCTGCCGTGCGGATCAGCTCCTCCAGGGGAACGCTCCGCGCTCCGAGCTTCGCGATCTCCGCGGCGTCCGCATAGGGATCCGCGGCGATCAGCCGCAGCCCGAATGGCGCAACCAGGCGCAGGATCTCCTGGCCGATGCTACCCGCTCCGATAACGCCGAGCGTGCGCCCGATCAAGCCGAGTCCCATGTGGTTCGTGCGGTCGGTCCAGCGCCCGGCGCGCGTCAACCGGTCCTTTGCAAGCAGCTTGCCCGCGAGCGCGAGGAGCAGCGTGAGCGTCGCAACCGCCACCGGCCGGCGCACCGCGTGCGGTGTGTTGGTGAGCACGATGCCCCGCTCCGTGAGCGCCGGCACGTCCACCGAGTCGAAGCCGACACCGTGTCGTGCCACGACGCGCACGCGGCAATCGGCGCGGGACACCGATTCCCGGGTGACCGGGACCGTGCTGACGTAGAGCCCGTCATAGCGCGCGGCGATGTCCGGGGTGATCTCGCGCACCGCCTCGCCCAGAAACTCCCACTCGAGCGCCGGGTTTGCATCGAGCACTTGCAGCGCGCGGGAGCCGAACGCGGGCTTCCCGCCGGCATCAAGCATGTCGCGCGTGATGCCAAGCCGGAACGTCATTGCGGCTTCGGCGCAAGCGGCGCGAGCGCGGCGCGTACCGCGAATTGCAGCAGCGTGTGGTCCAGCCCGGCCGCGATCATGTTGAACCCGAAGTCCCGGTAGCGCCGCGCCCAGTCCGCGTCGGCGGCCATGAACCCGAGCCCCTTGCCGTGGCGCCGCCCGGCGGCAACGATCGTCTCGATGGCGGCGAGATATTTCGGGTGCTCGAACTCACCGGGGATGCCGAGGAAGTTGGTCAGGTCGAAGTGACCGAGCCACAGGACGTCGATGCCGGGCGTGGCGGCAATCGCGTCGACCTCCGCGAGCCCGCGCTCGGTCTCGATCTGGGCGATGACGAGCGTGCGCTCGTTGAGCGCCGCGACCTTGCCCTTGACGTCACCCGCGGCGTAGTCGTCCTGTGCGATCGCGAACGCCGCGCCGCGTCGACCGCCAGGCGGATAGTGCGTCGCTTCGGCAATCCGGCGCGCCTCCGCGGCGCTTTCGACCATAGGAATCATGACGCCGTGCGCGCCGATGTCCAGTGCACGCGCGAGGAAGTGGTACTCGCCGCGCGGCACGCGCGCGAGCGGCGTGATGTCGATCCCGCGGCAGGCCGCGAAGAGCGCTTTCAGGGTCTCGTAGCCGAGCCCGGTGTGCTCCATGTCGAACAGGACGAACTCGCAGCCCGCCTCCTTGAGCACCTGCGGCATACCGGGGGAGAAGAACTCGAACACGAGCGCGCCGCGCACGGTGTCCCCCGCGAGCACCCGCTTGCGGATCGAGTTGGCGCGAACGCTCATCTCTCAGGCTGCCGAGCGCTTTGGCGCCGCGAACATCGCCTCCATTTCGCGCCGGACCTTGACCGCGGCGACGTTCGCGTCCACCACGACGTCGGTCCAGCGCAGCGCGGCGCCGGCTTGCACCGGTTTCACGAGCTTCCAGCCGTGCGCAAGCCCGAGCGGCAGGCACCCCTGGGCGAGCGAGTCCTCGGCTGGCATGAGCCGGCCCACCACTGTGTAGCCCCCCTCGCCGTCGAGAATCTCGCCAGGCTTGAGATCGCGCTTCGCGGTCGCCACCGCGTCGGCGCGAAAGTCCGTCGCGCAGCCGGTCGGTTCGCCGCGCAGCCCGACCGACGCGACCGAAATGCCCACCTCGAGTCCGATCAGATGCCAGCGCTTGTAGAGGCTCGCGTATCGTCCGCCGGGATCGGTGCGCACGCCGTACTCGCTGAAGCAGCGGCGGACGTACTCGGTCTCGCCCTCGAAGACCACCCACACCCCGAAGCGGATGTCGTACGGCACCGCGCGGCCGTCGCGCTCGAGCGAGGATACGACTTCCACCTGCCCCTTGTGGTGGAGCTGGCCACCCTCCTCTCGCGGTCGCATGACGAAGGGCAGATCGTCCGTGCTCGCGGGCGGGAAGGTCAGCCCACCGGGCGCCGGGGTCAAGCCCGTCGCGTTGGCGACCGCCGTGCTTTCGATCGCCGGCTTGGACCCGTCGAGGAAAGAGTTGAACATCTTCGGGTTCAGCCCGCCGACCGCGGCCTGCTCCGGCGTGAGTCCGTAATAGCCCCACACCGTCTCGGGCGTCGACTGGGCGAAATGCGGCAGCCATTTGTGGCCCCGGCCCGCCGCAACGACCGGGAATCCCGCCGCGCGCGCCCAGTCGACGAGCTCGCAGATCAGCGCGGGTTGATCGCCATAGGCAAGGCTGTAGATGACGCCCGCTTCGGCGGCGCGCCGGGCAAGCAACGGACCGCAGAACGCGTCGGCTTCGACCGTCACCATCACGACGTGCTTGCCGTGCCGATACGCGGCGAGCGCGTGATCGACAGCAGCAATCGGATTGCCCGTCGCTTCGACCACGATGTCAATCGCCGGGTGCGCGACGAGGGCTTCCCAGTCGTCCCCGAGATGCGTGCGGCGCTCCTTCAGCGCAGCGTCGATCGACGCGGCGCCATAGGCCTCGGGCTGCCAGCCTACGCGCGCCAGGTTCTCGCGCGCGTTCGCGGGAGACAGATCGGCAATGCCGACGAGATGCACCCCGGGCGTGCGCGGCACCTGGGCGATGTACATGGCGGCGAACTTTCCGGCGCCGATCAGGCCGATGCGCAGGGGCTTATCCTGCGCCTCACGCGCCGCGAGCTTGGCATGCAGGTTCATGGTGTCTCCACTGTCGTCGACGAGCCCGTCAGGCGGCTGCCTGGTTCGCGTTTCGATCGTCGGCCGGCGTGCCGTTCTTCCAGGGCAGATCGACCGGATAGTCCCGCAGCAGGCAATCGTCCGGAAGCGTCCGGATCGGCGTGAAGTCGCGATGCGCGATGTAGGTCGGCCGCTTGAAGCGCCGGATGTGGTTCGATACCGCGCACAGACTCAAATAGACGCTCCAGCGGTCCCAGGGCGACAGGTTGGAGGTCGAGGCGTGCACGAGGCAACCGTGGAACATGAGCATCGATCCGGCCGGACCCTTCGGCGCGACCAGCCCGCCGCGCTCGACCAGCTTGCGGATCGTGTCGTGGTTGATGGTCCACAGCGGGTAGCTCGTGGTCGTCGTGTCGTGCGCCGCCTCGACCACGCCCTCCCTGTGGCTGCCCGGAATGAACATCAGCGGCCCGTTGAACTCGTTCACGTCGTTGAGGAAGATCGCGATGTTCATGGCGCGCGCCGACGGCATCTCGTCGTCGTTCTTCCAGGTTCCGTAGTCCTGGTGCCATTGCCACACGTCGCCATCGAACGCTGCCTTGCCGTTGATCTTGAACTGATGCATGTACAGGTCTTCCCCAAAGACCTGCTGCACCGGCTCGATCATGCGCGGGTGACGCGCGAGCCGGGCGAAAACCGGGTTGTACATGTGCGCGGCGAAGTTCGTGCGGACGGCATCGCTGCCCTTCTCGCGGACGTTCTCCGGGCGGCGCTGCGCGAAGATCGCCGGGACTTCGTCCGTCAGCGCCTTCATCTCCTCGGCCGAGAACAGGCTGGGGAAGAAGACATAGCCGTCGCGGTCGAACCGCTCGAGTTGCTCCGGGGTGAGTTTCATCCTGCCTCCTCGCTTGGTATCCACCGTGACGCTGCCACGGGTTCCGCTCGGGCAGCGTAGACGCGTTGTGAAATTCTAGATCCGCTTCGGCCAGTCAAGGAGGGGCGC
>JBFJOO010000128.1:0-10906 GCA_041617635.1 Burkholderiales bacterium
AGGCGAACTACGACTCGCTCACCGGACTGGCGAACCGCAACCTGCTCTTCGACCGCGTCCGCCAGGCGATCGTGCATTCCACGCGCTCGGGCCGCGCGATGGCGGTGCTCCTGCTCGATCTCGACCGCTTCAAGCTGATCAACGACAGCTTCGGCCACGTGTTCGGCGACGCGCTGCTGCGGGTGGTGGGCGAGAGGCTCTCGACCTGCGTGCGCCGCGACGACACGGTGGCGCGGCTCGGCGGCGACGAGTTCGTGATCATGCTCTCCGACATGGCGCGCGAGGACGACGCCTCGACCGTGGCGCGCAAGGTGCTCGACGCGGTCGCCCGGCCGATCGTGGTCGAGGGTCGCGAGCTGCTGCTGACGACCAGCCTCGGCGTGGCGGTGCATCCGCGCGACGGCGACACGCCGGAAATCCTGCTCAAGAACGCCGACGCTGCGATGTATCGCGCGAAGGACCAGGGGCGCAACGCCTTCCAGTTCTACACCCAGGAGATGAACGCGCGCGCGGCGCAGTACCTCTCGATCCAGCACGATCTCTCGCGCGCGCTCGCCAACCAGGAGTTCGAGCTGCACTACCAGCCGATCATCGATTGCGTGCGCGGCGACATCCGCGGCGCCGAGGCGCTCATTCGGTGGCGCAAGCCGGACGGATCCATGGTTTCGCCGGCCGATTTCATTCCGCTTGCGGAGGACTCCGGGCTCATCGTGCCGATCGGCGAATGGGCGCTGCGCACCGCCTGCGCCCAGACGAAGGCCTGGCACGACGCGGGATACGGCGCGCTCGGCATCTCGGTTAACCTGTCGCCGCGGCAATTCCGGCAGAAGGATCTCGGCGCCATGATCAGCACCGCGATCGCCGACACGGGGTTGCCGGCCAACCGCCTCGCGCTCGAGATCACCGAGGGCACGGTGATGGACCGCCCGGATGCAGCGGCGGCGACGCTGCGCGAGCTCGCCGCGATGGGAATCGGAATCTCGATCGACGATTTCGGCACGGGTTATTCCTCGCTGGGCTACCTGAATCGCTTTCCGGTTCGCGATCTCAAGATCGACCGCACCTTCGTTCGCGACCTGGACACCGGCCGAGGCGGCGCGACGATCGTGACGGCGATCATCGGGCTCGCGCACGCGCTGGGCGTGAAGGTCGTGGCCGAAGGCGTGGAAACCCCGGCGCAGCTGGCCTTCCTGGTCGCCGAGGGGTGCGACGCCGCGCAGGGCTTCTTCTTGAGCCGCCCGATTCCGGTCGCACCGTTCGGCGCACTCCTAGCGGAGCGCCGGACGTTCGTGACCGCGCCAGCCGTACCCGTCGAGAAGCCTGTGCCCGCGCACCGAGCCAAGGTCGCGGTAGCGCGCCGCCGAAGCGCGGCGAAGTCTCCGAGCCAGTCGCGCGGCGACGCGCCCTGCGGCACGCGCCGCCCCGTGCGGAAGTCAAAGGTCGCGCGCAAGTCGTCGCGGTAAGGCGCTACCGCGCGGCGCCTGCGCGCGCTCGCCTATACTCGCGAGCCATGCAGGCCCGCACGCACACCGATGTCCGCGACGCTGCTGTTCGACGCCCGTGAAACGGCCGGCGAGTCGTTCGACGACGCCGCGGCGCGCGCCGCGACCGGGCTTGCCGGGCTGGGCGTCGGCGAGGACGACGTCGTGTGCATCATGCTGCGCAACGAGCCCGTATTCCTCGAGACGCTGTTCGCGGCACGCCACCTCGGCGCCTATCCGTGCCCGATCAACTGGCACTACAAGGCGGCAGAGGCCGGCTGGATCCTCGCGGACAGCGGTGCGAAAGCGCTGGTCGCGCACGCGGACCTCCTGCCGCAGATCGAGGGCGCCGTACCGCGCGGCGTCGAGCTCGTGATCGTGCAGCCGGAGGCCGCGACCCAACTCGCGTTCGGCATCGCGCCGCACAGCGCGCGCGTTCGGGCCGGAGATCGGGAGTGGCAACCATGGCGCGCCGCGCACGCGCCCTGGTCGGGCCCCGCGCGCGTGCCGCGCGCGAACATGCCCTATACCTCCGGGACGACCGGACGCCCGAAGGGCGTGCGCCGAATTCCGCCACCGCCCGAGGCCGCGGATGCCGCCGCGGCGCTTGCGCGCGACGCCCTCGCCCGCGCGCTCGGTGTCGAGCCGGGCATGCGCGCGCTGCTCTCCGCGCCGCTCTACCACAGCGCCCCGGTCTCCTACGCCATTCAGGGAATGCTCTACGGCGAAACGCTCGTGCTCGAGCCGAAGTTCGATGCGGAGCGCACGCTCGCGCTCATCGAGCGCCATCGGCTGACGCACGCCTATCTCGTGCCGACCATGTACGTGCGCATGCTGAAGCTGCCCGATGCCGTGAAGCGCCGGTACGACCTTTCCTCGATGCGCTTCGTTGCCTCGACCGGCTCGCCCTGTCCGCCGGACGTGAAGCGGGCGATGATCGACTGGTGGGGGCCGGTCTTCAACGAGTGCTATGCCTCGAGCGAGGGCGGCTACGTCACCGCCATCTCGTCCGCCGAAGCACTCGCCAAGCCGGGCTCTGCCGGACGACCGATCGGCCAAGGCGCGCTGAGGATTCTCGACGCCGCGGGGCGCGCGCTGCCGGCCGGCGAGATCGGCTTGATCTACGCGCGGCAGCCTGCCTATCCCGACTTCACCTACAACAACGATCCCGAAGCGCGCCGCGCGCTCGAGCGCGACGGGCTCTGGACGCTCGGCGACATGGGATATCTCGACGCGGACGGCTATCTCTTCGTCTGCGACCGCAAGTCCGACATGGTGATCTCCGGCGGCGTCAACATCTATCCGGCCGAGATCGAGGCGTCGCTCGCGGCGATGCCCGGCGTGCACGACTGCGCGGTGTTCGGCATTCCCGACGCCGAGTTCGGCGAGGCGCTCGCTGCGGCAGTGCAGCCCGACCCGGGCGCAACGCTCGATGCCGATTCCGTGCGCGCCTGGCTCGCCGCGCGCATCGCAGGCTACAAAGTGCCGCGCGTCGTCGAGTTCCACGCCGATCTGCCGCGCGAGGAAAGCGGCAAGATCTTCAAGCGCCGCCTCAGAGACCCGTACTGGAAGGATTCCGGTAGGAGAATCTGACGCAAGGCGGTGGCGTGACACGCCTGGTGGGGAAAAAGCTGTAGGTCACGAACTGGAGGGAACCGGCCGGTTCCCTCCTTCCCGCTACGAGCAAACCTTCGTGCGGACGAACACGAAGGCAAAAACAAGCTCGGCAATGCGCGGGGGCGCGAAACTGAGACACCATCCGCGCGAAGTGCGCCCTCTGCGGGAAGGAGGGTATCGGGAGGAAACCTTGGGTTTCCTCCCGATCGTAACCTTCCGGCCGCTCTGCAAGCGTGACAACGTACCAAGGAAAAGGCCCTCCTAAGAGGGCCTTTTCACGAGAAGGAGCCGGTGGTGGAGACGAGGAGGATCGAACTCCCGACCTTCGCATTGCGAACGCGACGCTCTCCCAGCTGAGCTACGTCCCCACGGAGAGTGCGAATTTTACCCGCTCGCGCATGATCGGGGCAATCCGCCCGCCGTCGGGGGGCGTTACACTCGGATCGGGTCAATCCGGCCCGGGAGTGTTGGCTTATGCAGATTACCCCCCCATTCGGCTACCGTGAAATCGTACCGCTGCAGAAGACGCAGGCGGTCCGGCTGCCCGCGCCCGGCAAGGTGCCGGAATTCTGCGCCAGCACCAATGCGATGCCGGTCTCGTTCTCGGAGTTCCGCGTGGCCGCCCACGACTATCCGCTGGTGTTCGCGTCGGGCGACGGTGGCCAGACCTTTGCGGCGGTGGCGGTGGTCGGCCTCGCCAACGGCGAGAACCTGTTCGCCCACGATGGTGCGTGGGTGCAAGATATGTACGTGCCGGCGTATGTCCGCCGCTATCCCTTCTGCATGGCGCGCGTGACGCTCGAGAAGAAGGAGCAGAGCAACCGCCTCATCTGCGTGGAGAAGGAATACATCGCAGAGAGCGGTGAGAAGCTCTTCGACGCGAAGGGCGAGCCGCACGAGAAGTGGCAGAACATCGAGCGGCTCTTGCGCGAGTACGAAGCCGACCTGGAGCGCACGCGCGAGATGTGCGCGATTCTCGCCGACTACTCGCTCCTCGAGCCCTTCACGCTCCAGGCGACGGAGGCGAACGGCGTGCCGGTGAATCTCTCCGGCATGTATCGCGTGAAGGAAGAGAAGCTCGAGCACCTGAACGCGGCCCAGCACAAGAACCTCTTCAAGAAGGGCATCACGGGACGGATCTATGCCCACCTGCTGTCGCTGGACAATTTCGGCCGGCTGATCGCCCTGCGGAACAAGCTGAATCCGCCCGCCCCCGCCGCGCCCGCGTCCAGGGCGGCGGCCGGCAAGAAGGGCTAGAGCGATCCCCCAATAGCCGGTCATTCCCGTGCAAGCGGGAAGCCACCGCGCCACGTCGGCAAGCACTCGATCCCCGCGCGCGCGGGGATGACGCCGGACCCCCAACGCCCGGTCCAAAATCGGGCCATTTCGCGGCGCGCTCACCGTGCCCGAACTTCTGGCGATCCGCTTGGTCGGACCGTAGTCGCCTCGATCCCTGCCAAGGTTTTCGTGCCCAGGATCGGGCGGTCTGGCCAATCAAGACCATACCCGAAGAAGGAGAACACATGCCTCACCTGTCCCGTTCGTCCCTGCGAAATACCCTCCTTGCCGCCACGCTGGGCCTCGTCGTCGCTCAGCCGGCCCTCGCGGCTGATATCGCGGCACCCGCGCTGCAGGCCGGGGATACCTGGACCTATCGCCACATCGACGGCTATAACAAGCTCGATGTGGGCTCGGTGTCCAGTGTCGTCCAGGCGGCGGGCGCGCGCGACGTTCGCGTGGTGACGCGTTCCGCGAATGGACTAGTCAACTTCGAGTCGGTCTATGCCGGTCCCGGCCAGCTTGCGAGCGGCATGCTCAGTGCCCGCGCCGCTGGCCCCATGAATCCGCCCCTACAGCTCACGCCCTATCCCCTGCGTGAAGGCGAGCGCTGGCATCAGAAGGTCGTGCGCGACGACGTGATGAGTCGCGAGAAGCGCACGACGGAGCTGCGTGGGAAGGTCATCGGATGGGAGACCGTCAAGGTCCCCGCCGGAGAGTTCCGCGCGCTGCTCATCGAGCGCGCGTTCGAGCTCGGCGACTACGACCCGTTCCGCGGTCCCACCCTGCGCTACGAGAAGGAGTGGTACGCGCCCGAAGTCAAGGGCACGGTGAAGCTCGAGGTGTTCGAAGAGTATTTCGAGAGCCGCTACGGCCGGCTCACATCGCCCGCCCCCGGCACCCGCGCGATCTACGAGCTCGTGTCGTACAAGGCAGGGTGATCGCAGCGTTCGGCTAACGGGCGGGAGGCCGTCCAGCTTCCCGCGCTTGCGGGCCTAGGCCGCGTCCTCGAGCCCCTGCTCGCCGCCGCCCGCCGCGCGCGCCAACCGGTCGTTGATCGCGGCCCAGGCGGCGGATCGCGGGGGCGCCTCGATCAGGATCTGACCGACGTTCTGGGCGTCCAGCGCGCGCAGATGCGCATACAGCTCGTGCGCGTAGCGGGCGGCGATCGCCGGAACCACGCGCTGCAATCCGGCGGCCAGCCGCGGCACGGTCACCTCGAGGGCCAGGACGCCGATGCGATGGCCCTTGTGCGACGCGAGCGCTTCCAGCAACTCCACGCGCCGGACGAGCCGCACCTTGGCGCGCGGCGCATAGTGGGCTTTGTGCGTCCCCGGGGCGCGTGGCGCATGCACGCCGGGGGTCGCCGGCGGGGCGCCGAGGACCCGCTCGATCGCCTGCGCCGAAATCGCGCCGGGACGCAGGATCGCCGGGGCGTCCCCCGACACGTCCACGATGGTGGACTCGATACCGACTCGGGACGCGCCGCCGTCGAGCACCAGGTCCACCTCATCGCCGAGGTCGGCGCGGACGTGCGCGGCCGTGGTGGGGCTGACGTGGCCGAACTTGTTTGCCGAGGGCGCGGCCAATCCGCGCAGTCGAGGCTCTGCGCCTTGGCGACCAAAGGCCGCCAGCAGCGCCTGCGCCACCGGATGCTCGGGAATGCGCAATCCGACCGTGTCCTGCCCGCCGGTCACGGCATCCGGCACCTGCGCGGCACGCTTCAGGATGAGCGTGAGCGGGCCGGGCCAGAACGCCTCGGCCAGCGCATGCGCGGCGGCGGAGATCTCGCGCGCCCACTCCGCGAGCGCCGCGGCGCTGGCGAGATGCACGATCACCGGGTGATCCTGCGGCCGGCCCTTGATCTTGAAGATCCGCGCGACCGCCGCCTCGCTCATAGCGTCCGCGCCGAGGCCGTACACCGTCTCGGTCGGAAATGCGACGACACCGCCATCGCGTAACAGCTCTGCGGCGCGCGCGATCGATTCGTCGGTCGCCTCGACGACGTTCGCCGGCACGCTCGACACGGCGTTGTCCGCTGCCGTCATGCTCGCGTCGCCAGCGCCGGGCTGCGAGCCCGCCGCGTCTCCGCCGGGCGTCGCGCCGGCCTCCTTGGTCACTCCTTCCTGCGTCATGCTGGTCCTCTCAGAATCCGAACTCGGAGCGAATCGCCATCGCCGTGTCGATTGCCGTCTCGACGTGCTCGGCAAGCACGGTGTAGTGACCCATCTTGCGCCCGGGCCGCGCCGCATCCTTGCCGTAAAGGTGGAGCTTGACTGTCGGTCGCGCCAGCACGCGCGTCCAGTCCGGCTCGCCGGTGCCCCAGAGCTCGCCGAGCAGGTTGACCATCACCGCCGGGCAATGCTGCGCAGTCGAGCCGAGCGGCAATCCGGCGAGGATGCGCGCCTGTTGCTCGAACTGCGACGTCACGCACGCATCAATCGTGTAATGCCCGGAATTGTGCGGGCGCGGCGCGATCTCGTTCACCGCGAGTCCGTCCTTGGGCAGGACGAAGAACTCGACGCACAGCACGCCGACATAGTCGAGCCGCTCGGCGATCCGCTCGGCCGCGGCGGCGGCGCGCTCGCTGAGCGCGCGCCCGACTCGCGCCGGCGCGATGCTCGTGTCCAGGATGCCGCGCGCATGCGAATTCTCCGCAACCGGGAAATTGACGAGATTCCCGGGCCCGCGGCGGGCCACGATGACCGAGATCTCGCGCTCGAGGGGCATCAGCTTCTCGAGCACGCTTGGGCGGCGCTCGAACCGCTCGAACGCCGCGAGCGCCTCCTCGCGCGAGCCGACGCGTTCCTGGCCTTTGCCGTCGTAGCCCAGGCGGCTCAGCTTGAGGATGCCGGGAAAGAGCGCGGCGGGAGCGCGCTCGATCTCGGCCACCGCGGTCGCCCGCGCCCACGGCACGACCGCAATGTCACACGACTGCACGAACTCCTTTTCGCGAATGCGGTCCTGGGCGATCTCGACCGCGTCGGCGCTCGGGGAGACACGGCACCGGCTTGCGAGATGGGCGATCGAGCGCGCAGGCACGTTCTCGAACTCGGTGGTCACCGCGCGCACGAGACCGGCGAGCTCATCCAGCGCCGCCTGATCCGTGCACTCCGCGCGGATGTGCCGGTCGGCGACCGCGCCGGCGGGTGAGTGCTCGGACGGGTCGAGCACCGCGATGCGGTAGCCCATGCTCTGCGCCGCCATGGTGAACATGCGGCCCAGCTGACCTCCGCCGAGCAGCCCGAGCCAGGCGCCGGGGGCGATTGCGTCGCCCTTCATTCGGCCGAGGGCAGCTTCATCGCGCGCACCTTCTCGGCGAGCTCGGCGCGAAACCGCGCGAGCCGGTCGGCGAGCGGCCGGTCGCCCGCGGCAAGCATCGCGACCGCGAACAGCGCCGCATTCGCCGCGCCGCTCTCGCCGATCGCGAAGCTCGCGACCGGAATGCCTTTCGGCATCTGCACGATCGAGAGGAGCGAATCCTGCCCGCGCAGGTATTTCGAGGGTATCGGGACGCCCAGCACCGGGACCGCGGTCTTCGCGGCGAGCATGCCCGGCAGGTGAGCGGCGCCGCCGGCGCCGGCGATGATCGCGCGGAGACCGCGCTCGGCCGCGCCGGACGCGTACTCGAACATGTCGTCGGGCGTGCGATGCGCCGAGACCACCCGCGTCTCGTAGGCCACGCCGAAGTCCTTCAGGACGGCCGCAGCATGCGCCATCACGTCCCAATCGCTTTCGCTGCCCATCACGACACCGACGACCGGGTTCGCCACCTCGCCGACGATTGGTTTCTTCCTCGCCATGTCAGTCCTGGAGCTTGCGCCCGGTGATTCGAAAGAGTGCCTCGCGGTACTTCGCGGACGTGTTCGCGATGATCTCCGGCGCGAGGCGGGGCGCCGGCGGCCGCTTGTTCCACCCGATCGTCTCCAGGTGATCCCGGACGTATTGCTTGTCGAACGACGGCGGACTCGAACCCGGCCGGTACTGATCGGCCGGCCAGAATCGCGACGAATCCGCGGTGAGCGCCTCGTCGATCCAGTGGAGCTCGCCCGCTGTGTCCAGTCCGAACTCGAACTTGGTGTCCGCGATGATGATGCCGCGGCCCGCCGCGTATTCCGCCGCCTCCGAGTACAGCCGGATCGACACGTCGCGTACCCGCTGGGCGAGCTCGGCGCCGACCAGCTTTTCGGTTTGCGCGAACGAGATGTTCTCGTCGTGCACGCCGATCTCGGCCTTGGTCGCGGGCGTGAAGATCGGTGCGGGCAGCCGGTCAGCCTGAACGAGGCCCGCCGGCAGCTTGATGCCGCACACCGCGCCAGTCGCACGGTAATCCTTCCAGCCCGAGCCGGCGATATAGCCGCGCACCACCGCCTCGATCGGCAGGGGCGCGAAGCGGCGGGCGACGATCGAGCGCCCGCGCACCTGCGCGCGCTCCGCATCGGACTGCACGGTCGTCTCCGGATCGATGCCGGTCAGCTGGTTGGGCACGACCCGACTCAGCCGGTCGAACCAGAAGTCGCTCATGGCGGTGAGCACCTGGCCCTTGCAGGGGATCGGGTCGGGGAGCACGACGTCGAACGCGGAGAGGCGATCGGTTGCGACGATCAGCAGCGTGTGATCATCGACCGCGTAGATGTCGCGGACCTTGCCGCGTCCGACGCGCGGAAGACTGGTGATCGTCGATTCGTGCAGTCCGGCGGTCAAACGCAGCTCCGGGTCACGCCGCCTGCTTCTCGAGTTCGCGCTTGTATTGCCCTTTGGTCGCGAGCCCGTTCATGTGCGCGCGATGCAAGAGCGCCGCCTGGCCTGCGGCCACGTTCGCCGCGGCGCCCCGCCAGGTCGTGAGGGAGGGATGCTGCAGCGCGCGGCCGTACGAGAACGTGAGGTTCCAGGGCAGCTCGCCGGCGAACGTCTTGTTCATCGCGTTCAGATGCGCCGTGGCCACTTCGTCGCTCTGGCCGCCCGACAGGAACGCGATGCCCGCCACCGCGGCGGGCACGCAGCGCTTGAGTACCTTGACGGTGCGCTCGGCCACCTCGTCGACCCCCGCCTGTTTCGCGCAATCCTTGCCCGAAATGACCATCGAGGGCTTCAGCACGCTCTCCTCGAGCGTGATGCGGTTGATGTACAGCGACTCGTACACCGCGTTCAGCGCCCACTCGGTGACCTCCTCGCAGCGCTCGATCGTGTGGTCGCCGTCCATGAGCACCTCGGGCTCGACGATCGGGACGAGACCCGCTTCCTGGCAGATCGCCGCATAGCGGGCGAGCGCGTGCGCATTGGCGGCGATGCACGTCGTGCTCGGCATGTTCCGGCCGATCGTGATCACGGCGCGCCACTTGGCGAACTTCGCGCCCAGCTTCACGTACTCGGCGCAGCGCTTCGCGAGCCCGTCGAGGCCCTCGGTGACCTTCTCGCCCGGGCAGAACGCGAGATCCTTCGCGCCGGTGTCGACCTTGATGCCCGGCAGGATGCCTTTTCCGGCCAGGAGCTGCGGGAACGGCACGTCACCGAGGGATTTCTGGCGGATGGTCTCGTCGTAGAGAATCACGCCGCTCACGTGATTCTCGACCCCCTTGCCGGTGAAGAGCATGTCGCGGTACGCGCGCCGGTTCGGCTCGGTGGACTCGACATTGATCGACTTGAAGCGCTTCTCGATGGTGCCGGTGGACTCGTCAGCGGCAAGGATGCCCTTGCCCTTCGCCACCATGGCGAGAGCGGTCTTGCGCATCGGTGTGGCCATTGTTCGCCTCCTGTAAGTTCGGCAGGATGGGATGATCGGGAACGGAGCACGAAGGGTGCTCCGGAAGGCCCGGAATTTTACCTGCTTCGCGAGCCTGCCGCGCACGCGCGCGCACGGCATGCCACCATTGCCCCGCCGCGTCCCCACACCACGTCGACCGGCCCCAGGAATGCGTCGGATCGCCCACATCGACATGGACGCCTTTTTCGCCGCGGTGGAGCTCGCGCGCCGGCCGGAGCTCGCGGGCAAGCCCGTGGTGATCGGCGGCCGCGGCAATCCCCGGGCGCGGGGCGTCGTGGCAACCGCCTCCTACGAGGCGCGGCGCTACGGCATCCGCTCGGCGATGCCATTGCGGGTCGCGTTCGAGCGATGCCCCGATGCCGTCTTTCTGCCGGTCGACTACGCCGCATATTCGAAGGTGTCGGGCGCAGTCAAGGCGGCGCTGCGCGCCGTGTCGCCGGTGATCCAGGATGCCGGCATCGACGAAGCGTACCTGGACGTGTCGGAGCTGCCCGGGACGCCCGAGGAGATTGGGCACGCGATCAAGCGCCGGGTTCGCGAGGCGACGGGTCTTTCCTGCTCGGTGGGGATCGCCCCCAACAAGCGCCTCGCGAAGATCGCGTCCGACATGCAGAAGCCCGACGGTCTCACGATCATTCCGCCCGAGGAGGCGGCCAGCCGCATCGCCGCGCTGCCGGTGCGCAAGGTGCCGGGCATCGGGCCGGTGACCGAGGCGCACCTCGCCCGGCTCGGCGTGCAGACGGTGGGCGAGCTCGCCGGGCTCCGG
>JBFJOO010000129.1:0-10502 GCA_041617635.1 Burkholderiales bacterium
CATCGAGGTGCCGATCGACGGCAGCCGGATCTTCGGCCCCAGGGACGAGTCGCTGGTCTTCACCGATCGCATCGAGAACGTCCCCGAGGCGTATCGGCAAATCGGCACCTCCATCCTCATGGAGAACGACAAGGGCCAGACCCGCAGCTTTCTCGTGACGCGAATGGACGATGAGACACTGACAGTCGATGGCAACAATCCGCTCTGCGGCAGAGTGGTCATTTTCACGCTCGAGATACTGACCGTGCGCGACGCAACGGACGACGAGACCAGAGCGGGCGGGGCGATTATCGCGCCCGCGGATGTCGATCCGTCACGCATGAGACCTGTTTAAAGAGGTGATGTATGAGCGAGGAAAAGAAACCTCCCACCCCCAAAGTTCCTGACGGCCAGGCGCGTTTCGTGACGACGCGCCAGATGCCGCCGAACGAGAAGGGGTTCGTCGGATTCGAAACCGTCTGGGAACCGTTCCAGAAGGAAGTCGAGTACGAGACGCCGAAGAAGCCGTAGGCGCCGGTCCGGTCAGCGCCCGCGCGCGGCGACGGTCCAGTCGTAGGGAATGTACTCGACGGTGTAGTCGGGCGGGATCTCCGTCGCGCGGTACCGGTTTACATAGGCGACGAGCGACGGCGCTTGCGCGAGGAAGTCTTCGGGAAAGAAGTCGAAGATCTCCGACAGCCGCACCACGCGGCGCTCGGGGACGAGCTGCACGTTGCGCGCTTCGGCAAGGAACTTGCGCGCTTCGCGATCGAGGTCGGCGTCCAGGGTCGCGGCGCGAAACGGGTGCCGCGGCAGGCGCGGGCAACCGGACGCCATGCAGTTCAGCGCGAAGTGCACGCGCGCGTCGCCGAGCGGCCGGATCACGTCGTTCTCGTAGTCATACAGCGACATGCGCTCACCGCCCACCGATATCCGGCGCAGCCAGAAGAACCGGACCAGGCCGTAGTCCGAGAGCGAGCCGGGAACCCCCGCCTCGAGCACGCCGTACATGGCGAGCGCGTTGTAGGCGTTCAGGTGGTAGGCGATCACGTCGGTCCGGCCGGAGAACAACTCGGGTCGGTTGTTCGGACCGTTCGCATAGACCCACGCGACATATCGATCGAGATCGGCGCGTTCCCGGCCCAGGGCGACGAAGTCCACGCGGCCCGCATCGTCGACGAACTGTGACAGCACTCGCGCCCAGGACGCCTCGGCCACCGGCCGGGAAGCCGGCTCGGCCACCGGCGCCGGGACGAGCTGCGCACATGCCGCGAGCGAGGCGACGGCAAGCGCCGCGACTACGGCCTTCATTGCACCGCCCCGATCCTAAGCTTGGCGCGCCCGCGGGCCGTCTTGCGGGTGAGCACGGGCGAGCGTGGCAGGTGCGGCGCGTCCTGCAGCTGCCCGCTCACCGGGTTCCACCAGCGCACCGCGTGGGACTCGCGCACCTGCGCGGGCACCAGCAGGTGCGCATCGCGCTGCGCATTGTGCAGGCACATGGAGATCGTCCCGTCGCCGCTCGCCACCATGAAAGCACATGCCTCGACGCGGTCGTGCTCGAGCTCGCACGCGTTCATGAAATCATGAATGAAGAACGAGAGCTTGTGGGCGCGGCCCCGGCCTGCGAGGAGATCGCCTTTTATGCGCCAGAACTTTCTTGCTACCCATGCGAGCGCGGGAGAAACGAGACGCGGCGTGCGAAGGACGCGGAGGGTCAGGGCGACGGCCGTGCGCCACGGCGCGGTGCGCTCGATGGAGAGGTCGGTGCTCGTATGGAGAACGCGACGAGCGAGCGCGGTATCGTCGAGCAGATCATGCGCGCGGCCGTTCACGACCAGCGTCATCGCGTAGCGATTGCAGTGCGGGTGCCCGAAATCGAAGGCATCGAACCGGATGGGCGCGCCGGCGCCCGCGCGGATCTGCTCCATCACCGCGTTTCGGTCGAGGCGCGCGCCGCGCCGCCCGAGCACGCCGCGGCCGGTGTCCGCCTGGAGCTGGAACGAGGCCAGGCGCACGACGTCGGCGTGCGCCACGAAGAACCGGGCCACCCCCGCCATCTCGTCGAGGTTGCCGTCAAATACGGAGGTGTTGAAGTACACGGCGAGCGGGAGTCCGCGTGCCCGCTCGATGTACTCCGCGCGAACCGCGTTCAGCTCCGCCTCGGAGCGAAAGCCCTTGCGCAGCTGCGTCATGTCGACGTGAAAGGCGACGTCTATCAGCCCGGCATCGCAGAGCGATTCGAGCAGCGGGCGCGTCGCGCGAATGCCGTTCGTGAAGAGTGCCGGGCGCAGCGCGAGCTCGCGCGCGCGCCTCACCAGCGCCACGAGCTCGTCACGGCGACGCAGAGTCGGCTCGCCGCCCGTGATCTGAATATCCACGCCGGGACCGTAGCGGTCGCGGACCGCCTGCAGGCGCCGGAAGAGCTCCGCAAGCGGAAGATCGTGGAGCGCCTCGGAGCTTTCCGACAGATAGCAGAGCGTGCAGTCGAGATTGCAGCGCTGTGTCACCTCGAGCGCGACGCACCCTACGGCCCAGCGGCGACCCATGTGCTGTCCGTCGTGCCAGAGGCCCAGCTCGCGCATGCGCGCGCGTGCGGCTGCTCGGGCATCGGCGCCCGGGGGTGCGGGAGCCGGTGGCGGGCGGGTCGGTCGTGCAGACATCGCGGCCGTTACGCGGACGCGGAGAGATCGGATGCAAGAGCGCGTCGGCAGCGCGGGCATTGTGCGCCAGCCTGACGCGATGCGCGCGATAATGGCGCCATGATGACGTCGCCCATGGACGACAGCCTGGATGACTAGGGAGCCACCGCGGAAGTTCGTCATTCCCGCGAAAGCGGGAATCCAGGCCCTGCACGTTCGCCGGCAGGGTGGATCCCCGCTTTCGCGGGGATGACTGGATCCAGGTTCCGTCGTGGACGCCCGCTCCCACAACTCCGAGCAGTACCTCGTGCGCTCCGAGCCGTACTACGAGCCGGTCGGCGACGAGGTGCAGCTCTTCGAGGCCGCGCACGCGCGCCGCATTCCGATCCTCCTCAAGGGGCCAACTGGATGCGGCAAGACGCGCTTCATGGAATACATGGCATGGCGGCTCGCGCGGCCGCTCGTCACGGTGTCCTGCCACGACGATCTCACCGCGTCGGATCTGGTCGGGCGCTATCTCATCGTCGGCGCCGAGACGGTGTGGGTCGACGGGCCGCTCGCGCTCGCCGTGCGCCTCGGCGCGATCTGCTATCTCGACGAGATCGTCGAGGCGCGCAAGGACACGACGGTCGTGATCCACCCGCTTGCCGACGACCGCCGGATCCTGCCAATCGAGAAGACCGGCGAAGTGCTGCGCGCCCCGCCCGAGTTCCTGCTGACGCTCTCCTACAACCCCGGCTACCAGAGCGTGCTGAAAGAGCTCAAGCAGAGCACCCGCCAGCGGTTCGTCGCGATCGAGTTCGGCTATCCCGAGGCGGCCACCGAGCAGAAGATCGTCGCGCGCGAGACCGGCGTCGACGCGCGCCTCGCCGAACGGCTCGTCGCGCTTGCCGGCATGACCCGCAGCCTCAAGGGCAATGGCCTCGACGAAGGGGCCAGCACCCGGCTCCTCGTCCATGCCGGCAAGCTCATCGTCGCCGGCGTGCCCGCGCGCACCGCCTGCGCGTCGGCCATCGCGCAGTCCCTGACCGACGAGCCGGAAGCGCTCGCCGCCGTCAACGAGCTCGTCGCCTCCCTGTTTTAGCGTGCCGACCGACCCTGCAACGGCGCCGATTGGAGCGAAAGAGGTCGAGGCGTGTCTCGAAGAGCTGCTCGAGGCCTGCCTCTCGTCGCGCCGCACAGCCGCTCAGCTCGTCCCCGCAATCGCCGCGCTCGCGCCGCCGCAACAGGATTTCCTGCTGCACTGGGTGCGAGTCGTGGCGCAAGAGAGCGCAGAGCTCGCCTACCAGTTCGCCGCGGCGGGTCCGCGTGCGTTCGCCCTGTTGGGCGAACGCGGCACCGAAGCCTGGCTGATCGCGGCGCTGGACGCATTCGATCGCGAAAGCATGTCTGCGGCGAGCGCGACGCTCAAGGATCTGACGCGCTTCGCGCGTGCCTGGTCGGAGCAGGCCGACGCGCTGCGACTCGCCGATGTGACGCGCGTTCTCGAGCTCTTCCTCTGCGGACTTTCCGGACGCGCGCTCCGCGTGGCGCCCGACGCGGCGCCGTGGACCGACACGCAGACCGTCTATCTCCCGGTCGAAGTCGCGCGCTTCGCGGCGCGTGAGCGCAACTTCCTCGTCTACAAGGCCATGGTCGGTCTCGCGTGGGCACAGACCCGCTGCGGCACGTTCGGGGCAGAGATCGTCGCGGCACTCGGACGCAGCCCGGAACCGTCCCGCGCGCGGCGCTGGCTTGCGTTTCTCGAGGCGGTGCGCCTCGACGCGAAGCTCGCGATCGCGCTGCCTGGCCTCGCGCGGGACATGCGCGCCCTGCAGATACCGGCGCCTGACGCCGACGTTCGTGCCCTGCTCGAACCCTTGCGCGCCGCGCGGGCGAGCGCGGCTGACACTGTCGCGGTGTTGGCGCGCATCGATATCCTCCGGGCGCCGCCGCAGTGGTGCTATGTTGGTCCGCTGCATCCCGAGCGCGCCGCGGACGTGCGTGCTGCGCGGATCGCGCGCGAGAAGGAGGCATTCCGCGCGCTGCTCGGGTCACTGCGCGATGCGCGTCACGAGAACCCGAAAGCGACCGGTGCGCAATTCACGGCCGTGCTTTCAGACCCCGATGCCACGGGGGAGCGCGAGGTGGAGCTGCTGCTCGAGGGGAAGTCGGTGACCCCCCGTGCCGACGCGACGCGCCTCGTTCGATCGATCCTGCAAGACCTGGGGGAGCTTCCGCCCGAATACCTCATGCCCGCCGGCGCGGGGGACTGCCAGCCTGCCCCACAGCCGGCGAGCGGCGGGCCTGACGAGCAACCTGCCGACAACGACGCCGGCGCCGCCCTCTACGACGAGTGGGACTTCGCCCGCAAGCACTACCGGCGCAACTGGTGCGCGCTCCGCCTGCGTGACATTCATCCCGGTGATCCGGGCTTCATCGGGCGCACGCTCGAGAAGTACCGCCCGCACATCGCGAGCCTCAAGCGCACCTTCGAGGCCTTGCGCGGGGAAGACCGGATGCACCGCCGCCAGCCGTACGGCGACGGCATCGACATCGACGCAGCGGTGGCCGGGCTAACGGATCTTGCCGCGGGACGCGAGTTTCCCGAGTGGTTCTTCACGCGTCGGCACCGCTCCGAGCGGTCGATCGGCGTCATGTTTCTCGTGGACATGAGCGGCTCCACCAAGGGCTGGATCAACGACGCGGAGCGCGAGGCGCTCGTGCTCCTGTGCGAGGCGCTCGAGGTGCTCGGCGACCGGTATGCGATCTACGGGTTTTCCGGCATGACGCGCAAGCGCTGCGAGCTCTACCGGGTGAAGCAGTTCGACGAGCCCTACGGCGCGCTCGTCAAGAGCCGCATCGCCGGCATCACCCCGCAGGACTACACGCGGATGGGTGTGGCGATCCGCCACACCGCAAGAATGTTCGCTGCGGAGGATGTGCGCACCCGCCTGCTCGTCACGCTTTCGGACGGCAAGCCGGACGACTTCGGCGACGGCTATCGCGGCGAGTACGGCATCGAGGACACGCGCCAGGCGCTCCTCGAGGCGCGCCGACAGGGGATCCACCCGTTCTGCATCACCATCGACGAGCAGGCCCGAAACTATCTCCCACACATGTACGGCGCCGCAAGCTGGATCCTCATCGACGACGTGCGCCGGCTGCCGGTGAAGACGGCCGAAGTGTATCGGCGGCTGACGAGCTGAAGCCGACCACCGGGAATAGCGCCTGTCGCTGCGGCGTTCTCACCATGCCGGCCGACGATCCCGCGAACGGCGTGCCACCCGGCGGCGCGCGGTATGCTTGCGATGTCGGCGCGATCCTGTACCGGCCACCCCGGAGCCCAGCCATGTCCAGATTCCTCGCCACGCTGCTCGCCGCCGCCCTGGTGCCCGTCGCGCACGCGGCCGATCTGCCGATCTTCGACGCCCACGTCCACTACAGCCACGACGCGGCGGAGATCCTGCCCACCGAGGACGTCGTGGCGCTGCTGCGCAAGGCGAAGGTGAAGCGCGCGCTCGTGTCGAGCTCGGACGACGACGGAACCCAAAAGCTCTACGCCGCCGCGCCCGATCTGATCGTGCCCGAGTTGAGACCCTACCGGCGGCGCGGCGAGATCTCGACGTGGGTGCGTGACCAAGGCGTCGTGACCTACCTGGAAGAGCGGCTCCGCAAGTACCGCTACGTCGCGATCGGTGAGTTCCACCTCTACGGCGCGGATGCCGAGCTGCCCGTTCCGCGCCGGATGGTCGAGCTCGCCAGGCAATACGGGCTCATGCTCCACGCTCATTCCGATGCCGACGCGATCGAGCGGCTGTTCGCGCAGTGGCCGCAGGCGCGCATTCTCTGGGCCCATGCCGGATTCGAGCAGCCGGAGCGCGTGCGCGCGATGCTGCGGAAGCACCCGAACCTGTGGGCCGATCTCGCGTTCCGCACCGATCACGCCGCGGGCGGCAAGGTCGCGGCCGAGTGGCGCGCGGCGTTCCTCGAGTTTCCGGATCGCTTCATGGTCGGCACCGACACGTTCGTCCCGGAGCGCTGGCACTACGTGCCCGAGCACGCGGCCTGGTCGCGCGGCTGGCTCGCGGACCTTCCGCCCGACGTCGCCGAGCGAATCGCCTGGAAGAACGGTGAGGCGGTGATCGGCGCTGAATTCGACACGCGACGCGGCGATTGAGGCATGGCGTTGAGGCGCATCGCGATACTCTGCGCCGCGCTTGTCTCCGGCGAAAGCCTGGCGGCGGAGTGCGGCGCTGCCTTGGGCGCCGACCGCATGCACGCCGAGTCCGAGCGCTACAGGGTGGTGTTCCGCGCGAAGCCCGCGCCGGTCGCAGTCGGTCATGCCTTCGCGCTGGAGGCCCAGGTCTGCGCCAAGGGTGCGGCTGCGCCGCCGACCGCATTGCGCGTCGATGCACACATGCCCGCGCACCGGCACGGCATGAACTATCGCCCCACGGTGGTGGCGGCGGGCGAAGGTAGGTTCACGGCCGAAGGGCTGCTCTTCCACATGCCGGGGCGCTGGCAATTCGTGTTCGATCTCGACGCGGCCGGAGCGCACGAGCGAATCACCAAGGATCTGCTGCTCGAATGAGACTGCGTTTCGCCGGATTGCTCCTCGCCTGCATTCTTCTTCAGGCTGGCGCCACGCTCGCCCGCGCGCAGGCGCTCGTCGCGTTCAGCGAACCGGAGATCCGGCGGATCCTGCAGCATGGCCCGTGGCCGCAGCCGGTGCTGCGCGACCCGAGCAACCGGGTGTCGGGAAATCCCGCGGCAATCGCGCTCGGCGAGCGCCTGTTCTTCGATCGCCGGCTCTCGGGAGACGACGCGATGTCGTGCGCCGCGTGCCATCTGCGGGACCGCGCGTTCACCGACGGTCGGGCGCGCGCGTACGGCCGCGCCGCACTGGACCGCAACACGCCCAGCGTGTGGAACATCGGTTTCGCGCGGTGGTTCGGTTGGGACGGCGCCGCCGACAGCCTGTGGCTGCAGAGCATCAAACCCATCCTCGAGCCCAAGGAGCTCGCGGCCGATGCCCGGCACGTGGCGCGCCTGCTGCGATCGGATGCAGACTACGCGCGCTTCTACGAGCGGGCGTTCGGCAGCCCGCCGGTCGCCCCGGGCGGCGACGAGGCGCGCCTGGTCGACGCCGGGAAGGCGATCGCGGCCTATCTCGAGACGCTCGTCTCGCCGCGCAGCCCGTTCGACGATTTCCGCGACGCGCTGGCACGCAACGACCTTGGCGCCGCCGCACGCTACCCGGCCGCCGCGCAGCGCGGACTGAAAACCTTCGTCGGCAAGGGCAACTGCAGCATCTGCCATTTCGGGCCGATGTTCACGAACGGCGAGTTTGCGGACGTCGGGATGCCGTACTTCGTCGCGCCGGGCCGCGTCGACTCGGGGCGGCACGGCGGCATCAAGGATCTGCGCGCCGATCGGCGCAACCTGCTCGGCCCGTACAGCGACGACGCGAGCGGCAGGACTGCGGCCAAGACCCGGCACGTCGCCATCCAGCATCGCAACTTCGGCGAGTTCAAGGTGCCCGGGCTCCGCAACGTCGCGCTCACCGCCCCATACATGCACAACGGCAGCCTCGCGACGCTGCGCGACGTGGTGCTGCATTACTCCGAGCTGAACGAAGAGCGGCTCCACGCGGACGGCGAGCGGATCCTGCGGCCGCTCAAGCTTGCGCCCGGGGAAGTGGACGATCTCGTCGCGTTCCTGCAGACATTGACCGACCGATCGCTGACGACCGAGCCGGGGGAGGCCCGTCCGCCGCAGTAGGGCCAGTCCCGCGGCCGGTCTGCGCGCAATGCGCGGCGCACCGAGCATCCGCGCGCGCGCTTTGCCGCGCATCAGTCCCGGTGGTATCTTCACCGAGCGGTTTCGGTCGCCGCCACCCGCGGCGCGTCTACCGACCGACACCCGACGTCAACCTCGCGCCCAGGCGCTCGAATCGCACCAACCGGGGGAACCTTCCGATGAAGCTAGCGAACTACGTATCCGGCAAATGGATCGAGGGCAAAGGGGACGGCGCTCCGCTGATCGATCCGGTCACTGGCGAGGAGCTCGCGCGGGCGACGAGCGAAGGGATCGATCTCGCCGCGGCGCTCGACTACGCGCGCACGAAGGCGGGACCGGCGCTGCGCGCCCTGACTTACGCGGAACGCGGCGGGCTCCTGCGTGCGGTCGCGGATGCACTGACGGCCAAGCGGGACGATTACTTCGACATCGCCTTGCGCAACTCGGGCAACACGAAGATCGACGCCGCCATCGATATTGACGGCGGGATCGGCACCCTCAAGTTCTACGCGGGCGTAGCGAAAGGCCTCGGCGGTGCCCGGTGCCTGCGCGATCCGGGCTACGAGCGGCTCGGCAAGGACGAAGCGTTCCAGGCGATGCATCTGTGGGTCCCGCTGCAGGGTGTCGGCCTCCACATCAATGCCTTCAACTTTCCGTCCTGGGGGATGTGGGAGAAGGCGGCGGTCGCGATCCTGTCGGGCGTCCCGACCTTCGTGAAGCCGGCGACGTCGACCTGCCTGCTCACGCAGCGGATGGTGAAAGACGTGATCGACGCCGGCGCGCTGCCGGACGGTGCGCTCTCGGTGATCTGCGGCGGAGGCCACGCGCTCGCCGACCACGTTACTGGGCAGGACGCGGTCGCGTTCACTGGCTCCGCCGACACCGCGCGCCGCCTCCGCGCGAACGCGAACGTGATCGCCAGTGCCGCGCGCGTCAACATCGAAGCGGACAGCCTGAACCTCAGCCTGCTCGGTCCGGATGCCAAGCCAGGCTCCGCGGAGTTCGATCTGTTCGTGAAGGAGGTGACGCGCGAGATGACGGTGAAGGCGGGACAGAAATGCACCGCCATCCGGCGCGCGCTCGTGCCCGCCGCGATCGCGGATGCCGTGACCGAGGCGCTTTCCGCGCGGCTCGCCAAGGTGGTCACCGGGAATCCGCGCAACGAGTCGGTGCGCATGGGGCCGCTCGTGAACAAGGCGCAGCAGAAGACCGCGCTCGAGGGCATCCGGCAGCTCGCCGCGGAGGCCGATATTGTGGTCGGCGGCGGAGACGCGTTCAAGCCTGTCGATGCGGACGCGGCTGCCGCCGCGTTCGTGCCGCCGACGCTCTTGCGCGCCAAGGCGCCGCAAGAGGGCCGGGCCATTCACGCGGTGGAGGTGTTCGGGCCAGTGTGCACGATGATGGCGTATCGGAGCGCGGAGGAGGCCTACGCGCTTGCTGCGCGCGGCGGCGGCTCGCTCGCCGCATCGGTGTTCACGGGCGACGACGCGTTCGCCACCGAGGCCGCGCTCGGCATCGCTGCCATGCATGGCCGCATCCTGGTCATCGACGCCAAGGTCGCCGAGGCGAACACGGGGCACGGTATCGTGATGCCAATGTGCGTGCACGGCGGACCGGGACGCGCCGGCGGCGGCGAAGAGCTCGGCGGCAAGCGCGGGCTGCGCTTCTATCACCAGCGCGTCGCCGTGCAGGCGAATACTGCGCGACTCGACCAGCTGGCTGCCGGCGCGGCGGAGGCGGCACTCTAGTTCAACCCGAGAAGGTTGGACTTTGGCGGGTCAGCGGCCATGCCCGTCCGGCCCTACGGCCGCAAACGCCCGCCTATGGGTGACCCGGTTTGCGGCGGGCAGTCAACCCACGACTACCCGCGCACAAACCACCCATGACGGCGGGCGCGGCCAAAGGCGCCAGCCAGGCACCGGCCGCTGCCCCGAGAGACGCTGGCGCAGTGCATGCGCCGCGAAGATCAAACGGCGAGCGCGCCGCTCTGTTCGGCTCACGCAGGGCACGGCGTGCACCACGGGGCGAGGCGGTCCGGGGCGGGCGATTTGTGCCGCAGTCCTCGTTAAGCGGGTGGCTCGTGCGCGGCCTGTCGTGTGTTGA
>JBFJOO010000130.1:0-10415 GCA_041617635.1 Burkholderiales bacterium
CGTGCCCAGACGTTCAACGACGTCGCCGTCGCGACGGTCAACGCCTGCCGCGCCGCCGAAGGCAAGCCCGCGATCGATCTCGCGGAGATGAAGGGGCAAGGTGCGATCGAATACATTCCATTCCCGGAGGCCCTGAAGGGCAAGTATCAGAGCTTCACCGAAGCGGACCTGACGGCGCTGCGCAAGGCCGGCTACGACGCGCCGTTTCTCACGGTGGAGGAGGGGGTCGGACGCTACGTCGCCGATCTCCTTACCCGTGAACGCAAGGACTAGACAGATGTGGCAGACCATGGACGACACGGTGGGCAACACGCCGCTCGTGCAACTGAAGCGGCTGCCGGGCAACACCAGCAACGTCATCCTGGCGAAACTCGAGGGTAACAACCCGGCGGGCTCGGTGAAGGATCGCCCGGCGCTGTGGATGTTCCGCGGGGCGGAGGAGCGCGGTGAAATCAAGCCCGGCGATACGCTGATCGAGCCGACGAGCGGAAACACCGGCATCGCGCTCGCGATGGTCGCCGCCATGCGCGGCTACCGGATGGTGCTCATCATGCCCGAGCACCTTTCGGTCGAGCGCCGGCAGACGATGGCGGCGTTCGGCGCCGAGATCATCCTCACATCGAAGGAAGGCGGGATGGAGGGCGCCCGGGATCTCGCCGAGCGGATGGTGCGCGAGGGCAAGGGCCGCATGCTCGACCAGTTCGCCAATCCCGACAATCCGCGCGCGCACTACGAGGGCACCGGGCCGGAGCTCTGGCGCGAGACCGAGGGCCGGATCACCCACTTCGTCTCGAGCATGGGCACGACCGGCACGATCATGGGGGTCTCGCGCTTCCTGAAGGAGAAGAACCCGGCGATCCACATCATCGGCTGCCAGCCCGAGGAGGGCTCGCAGATTCCGGGGATCCGCAAGTGGCCGGAAGCCTATCTGCCGCGCATCTACGACAAGGCCCGCGTGGACCGCCTCGAGTACGTGGGCCAGGCCGACGCCGAGGAGATGGCGCGGCGCATGGCAGCGGAGGAAGGCATCTTCGCGGGGATCTCCTCGGGCGGCGCGATGTCGGTGGCGCTGCGGATCTCGAAGGAGGTCAGGAATGCGGTGATCGTCACGATCGTGTGCGATCGTGGCGACCGATATCTCTCGACCGGGGTTTTCCCTGCCTGACCGTGGCGCGATGACGCCGACACTCGCCTTCGACATCGAGACGATTCCCGACGTCGCCGGGCTACGGACGCTCTACGAGCTCGATCCCGAGCTGACCGACTCGGACGTCGCCGAGATCGCGTTTCAGCGGCGCCGCGCGGCAGCGGGACACGATTTTCTCCAGCCCCACCTGCACCGGGTGGCGGCGATCTCGTGCGTGTTGCGCGAAGGCGACAGCCTCGCGGTCTGGTCGCTCGGATCGCCGGAAGACGGCGAGGCGCAGCTGATCCAGCGCTTCTACGACGGCATCGACAAGTACACGCCGCAGCTCGTCTCCTGGAACGGCGGCGGGTTCGATCTCCCGGTCCTGCATTACCGCGGCCTCGTCAACGCCGTGGTGGCGGCGCGCTACTGGGACCTGGGCGACGACGACCGGGAATTCAGGTTCAACAACTACATCAGTCGCTACCACACGCGTCACATCGACCTGATGGACCTCCTCGCGCTCTATCAGCCGCGCAACAATGCGCCGCTCGACGAGATTGCGCGTCTGATGGGGCTGCCGGGCAAGCTGGGCATGGACGGTTCGCAGGTGTGGGGCGCGTACCGCGAGGGGCGCATTGCGGAGATCCGCAACTACTGCGAGACCGACGCCGTCAACACCTGGCTCGTGTTCCTGCGCTTCAAGCTGATGCGCGGCGCGATCAGCGCCGACCAGCACGCGCGCGAGACGGCGCTCGTGCGCACCACGCTCGCGCGGCTCGATCAGCCGCACTGGAACGAATTCCTCGCCGCCTGGCCGGCGCCCTGAAATGCCGGGAGTGTTGATCGAGTCCCTCGACGCCGAGGGGCGGGGCGTCACTCATGTCGACGGCAAGGCGATCTTCATCGAAGGCGCCTTGCCCGGCGAGACCGTCGACTTCATCACCTACCGGTCGAAGAAGCGCTACGAGCGCGCGACCATGCGGCGGGTGCACCACGAGTCCGCCGCGCGAACGATCCCCAGATGCCGGTACTTCGGCGTCTGCGGCGGCTGCGCCATGCAGCACCTGGACCATCACGCGCAGGTGGCCACCAAGCAGCGGGCCCTCGAGGACGCCCTGTGGCACATCGGCCGGCTGCATCCCGAGAACGTCGTCGCGCCGGTGCATGGGCAGGTCTGGGGCTATCGGCATCGCGCCAGATTGTCCGTCCGGCGGGTGTCGGACAAGGCTGGCGTGCTGGTGGGGTTTCGCGAGCGTCACTCCTCGCACGTCGCCGACATGCACGCCTGCGAGGTGCTCCCGGATCGCGTGTCGGCGCTGATCGATCCCCTGCGGGCGTTGATCGAGACACTGTCGATCCGCGCGCGGATGCCGCAGATCGAGGTTGCGGTCGGCGATGCGGTGACCGTCTTGATCTTGCGCGTGCTGGAAAGCCCGAACGATGCCGACGAGCGCGCGTTGCGCGGTTTTGCGGATGCGCACGGCATCCAGTTCTGGCTCCAGCCGGGCAGACCGGAAACCGCGCGTCCCTTTCATCCTCTCGAGGCCCCGCCGCTTTACTACACCCTGTCCGAGTTCGGCGTGCGCATCCACTTCGCGCCGACCGACTTCACGCAGGTGAACCAGGCGGTCAATGCGATTCTCGTCCGCCGGGCGATCGGCTATCTAGATCCGCGACCCGGTGAGCGCATCCTCGATCTCTTCTGCGGGCTCGGCAATTTCAGCCTGCCGATCGCGGTGCGCGGGGGCGAGGTGATCGGGGTGGAGGGCAACGCGGACCTCGTCGCACGCGCGCGCGAGAACGCCGCGGCCAACGGGCTCGTCGCGCAATTCAACGTCGCAAACCTGTTCGACGCCGCAGCGTGCGCAGCGCTGCCGCGCTGCGAAAAGCTCCTGCTGGACCCCCCTCGCGAAGGCGCGATCGAGGTCGTCAAGGCGCTCGGGAGCGAGGGCCCGCGGCGGGTGGTGTACGTCTCCTGCGATCAGGCTACGCTCGCGCGCGATGCCGGCGTGCTCGTTTACACCAAGGGCTATCGGCTGATCGCCGCGGGAATCGTGAACATGTTTGCGCACACGGCGCACGTCGAATCCATGGCCGTGTTCGAGCGGGGCTGAAATCAGCGAATCGGGGCGCCGGAAAAGAAAAGGGCCGCGCGCGGCGGCCCTTCGCGATACGGCCGGACGACTCAGTCGCCGTCGCCGCCGAAGATCCCGAGCAGCTGGAGCAGGCTCGAGAAGATGTTGTAGATCGCGACGTAGAGCGTCAGCGTTGCCGAGATGTAGTTCGTCTCTCCGCCGCGCACGATCGCGTTCACCTGGTACAGGATGATCATCGACGAGAAGATGATGAACGCAACCAGGAGCGTGAGATACAGGGCGGGGATCTGGAGGAACACGTTCGCGACCAACGCGAGCATGATCACGATGAAGCCCACCAGCAGGAAGCGTCCCATGCCGCTGAAGTCGCGCTTCACGTTGGCGGCGACCGCCGACAGCCCGAAGAACGTCAGCGCGGTGCCGCCCGCCGCCATGGCCACGAGCTGTCCGCCGTTGGCGAAGCCGAGCACGCGCTGCAGCACCGGTCCGAGCAGCACGCCGAGGAAGAGCGTGAAGCCGAGCAGCAGGGCTAGGCCGATGCCGCTGTCGCGATTGCGCTGGATCGCCCAGATCCAGCCGTAGAAGATCCCCAGAATCGCGAAGATCGAGATGATCGGGCTTGTGCGCATGAATGTGAGATCGAGATTCGCGCCGAGCAGCGCGCCGACGGCGGTCGGGATCAGCGTGACCGCGAGCAGCATGTACGTGTTGCGCAATACCTTGTTCTGCCGGATCGCAATGTCCTGCGAGCCCGCCAGGGTGTTGCCTTGACCTTGAATCGGTCGGAGTTCGGGTTGCATCAAGATTCCTCCTGGGAATGTTCTCTATTGCGTCAGCACCTTAGATTGGCGCTCGCCGCGAGAGTTCAAGGCGCCCAGTATACCGGGTTCGTTGACTCCGAGATTTGTACGGCCATCCCGCCCAACGGCGCCGCCGGAGGTGTTGTAACTATATGACGCAAAAGGTATTATTAGTCTAACGTGATGGGCCGTATGAATGCGCCGACAATATCGAGGTATCTCGTCATTCCCGCGTAAGCGGGAACCCTGAGCCTCTGGATCCCAGCGTGCGCGGGGATGACGTGATCCTCATAGCGAACGAAGGCGCGCACACAGGAAGGGTGGCAGAGCGGTCGAATGCACCGGTCTTGGCGCCTGCCGCAGGCTGGCGCTAGCGCAGACTAACCTGCCCGCGGTCTTTGCGGCAGGTTACGTCGGAGCTAAAACCGGCAGGTAAGCGCACGTGAAGCATCGGGAAGGGTGGCAGAGCGGTTGAATGCACCGGTCTTGAAAACCGGCAGGGCCTAACGGTCTTCGTGGGTTCGAATCCCACCCCTTCCGCCATCACACCAACGATCACGAGGTGCATACTGTCGGGGGAACGCCTGCGTGAGACGGGCAATGCCTGGCCGCCGCGGCGCACCGAGCTAGAGTCTTCCGATGTGATAGAGAGGTGCGATACTTCTTTCTCATGGTTGAGTATCGAGAGTTCGACACGGCAGGCGAGCGGCCGGCGCGGCCGGTTTGATCGCCCGCACCGTGGGGGCATGAGCTCTCAGAAAGGACCGGCTTCGCCATGGCTCAGGAAATGTCTTTCCGGGACGTACAAGTCCGATTGAGCGAGATCGGAATCCGCAAGATCGGCATGAAGGATCTCTGGCAGGCGCTGAAGGAGGGCTTCGACGACTTCAACGCCACACCAGGCGTTTTCGTCGGGTTCCTGATCATCATTTATCCGTTGTTCGCCCTGCTCCTGACACTGTTTCTGATTGGCGATCTGCTGCATCTCGCCTTTCCGATCGTCGCGGGCTTCACGCTTCTTGGCCCCGTAGTCTCGGTTGGCCTTTTCGAGATAAGCAGACGTCGCGAACGCGGACTCGACTTCAGGTGGCGCTCAGCGTTCGATTTTGTCCACTCTTCGTCGTTCGCCCCGATTCTTGCGCTTTCAGTGGTGATGGCGCTGCTCTATGTCGCCTGGCTCTATGTGGCGGAAGTCATTTACTTTGGTCTGTTCGGCGAAGCTCCACCGGCATCGGTCGCGGACTTCGTGACGCAGGTATTCACGACCCGACGGGGCGGCGCGCTGATTTTCTACGGCACCGGTCTCGGCTTCTTGTTCGCGGTCGTGGCGCTGGCGATCTCGGTGGTCTCCTTTCCTTTGGCGCTGGACAAGCCGGTGACCGCCCTGACGGCGTTCCACGCCTCGATCTCGGCAGTGGCCGCCAATCCCCTGGTGATGGCTGTCTGGGGACTCGTCGTCGTGGTGCTGCTGTTTGCCGGCGCGATCCTGTGCCTGGTCGGCCTCGCCGTGGTCTTGCCGGTATTGGGCCATGCAACGTGGCATCTTTACCGCAAAGTCATCGAGCCATGATGCGATCGCGGCGAGCGAATGGCGCCGAGCGGCATCGCCGTGCGTTCTACGAGGACTAGCTGCCCCCGCTGAGCAGGCGCAACAGGGTCAGCTGGTCGGGAAACGCCGTCGGCTCCAGCTTGGCGGAGGTTTGAAAGGCCTTCATGGCCGCCTGAGTCTTCGCGTCGTACGTCCCGTTGATCGGTCCGCGGTAGAAACCGGCCGAAGCCAGCTTCTCCTGAATCCGTCTCAGGACCTCCTCGTACAGCAGGACCTTGCGGTCGCCGATGGCGACTTCGACTTTCTTCGAGGGCGCACGCAGGCGGGTCTCGGCGGACTTCTCGATGATCGCCCGCAGCACGACGAAGATCGGCGTATCCGGATATTTCTTGCAGTTCTCGCTGACGAGCGCCGCCAGCAGCTCGGTGCTTTCGAACGAGGCGATGTCGTAGGTGTCGACCGCGTGCTGGTTGGAGCCGGTGATGTAGCCGTCCATCCACGCAGCTACGACCCGATAAACCTCCGAGCGGGCGTCGCGCTCCTGGTTGTAGAGGGCACACGTGACCAGCCCGGCACCGCGGACACCGAACTGGCCCTTGCCGTCGGCCGCCGCGGCCTCCGGTGCCGGCAGGGTGCCGGCGACGATCAGCAAGCTGGCGAGGTACGCCTTCGCGCCCTTCATCTCACCAGTGTATCGCCCCTCTCCCTCCGACGGCAAAGCGGGTGCGCCGCCGGGCGAACGCCGCGCCGGCAATCGCCGCCAGCAGCAGTGCGAGGGTGCCCGGCTCCGGGACCTTGATCGTGAAAGCTGCCGCGGTGATCGGCTCGAACCCCTCGAGGGTGAACGGCAGATCCCAGATCGGGAAGCGCAGCTTGTCGGTCGAGAACAGCGTGTTGCCGAGCCCGAGCAGGGTATTGAGGCTGATCGGGTTGGTGGCGAGGATCGTTACCGGTCCCGCCTGCGCGGTGAAGGCGAACTTGAAGATGTCCCAGTTGCCGGTCAGGCCGAGGTCGATGCCGATGATGTTCGTGAGCATCGCGTCGAGCCAGAAACGCGGCGTGATCGTGGTCGTCTCCAGCAGCGCGATGTCCGGCAGCAGATCCCATTCGCCGTTCCAGAAGGTCTGGAGCTCGGTCAGGCCCGCGATCATCACCGGCGCACTGAATGCGAGGTGCACCATCAGGGTCGGTTTCAGCTCGAAGTCCTGGATGATCCCGATGTCGGGACCGATATCGATGTCCAGGGCGTCGAGCTGCATCCCGACCTTGAAGGCGCCTGTGCTGATCAGGTCGAACCCGAGACCGAGTGGCGGGATCGTCCCCGCCCCGGCAACGAACGCCAGGCCGTCGACGTCGAGCCTCAGCTTGATGATATCGTCGCGGCCCCCGGACGTGAGCTGGTCTCCGTTCACGCCGCCGCTCGTTGCGATGTTGGGAAGCTTGAACTCGATCGATGCCAGATCGATCGTCACGTCGGGCGTCGGCGGCGTGGTGTCGAGGAGAGTGAACTGCGGAGTCGTCAGCTTGAAGCCCGGCACGCCGGTCGCGTCTACCGCAGCCTGCAACGTCAGGGACTGATTGAGCAGCTTGACCTCGGCGAGGGCCTTGCGCGGCTCGCCCGGATTGTCGGGGGGCAGCAACCCGTCGAGGATCTTGAGGCTGTTGGGGTCGATCGCCAGGACGTTCTGCTCCAGGTTGATCGTCGGCAGGTTCAACGTGCCCGGGCCCGCACAGCCCGCCAGGATCAGGCATGCCGTGGCGGTGACCGAACCCGAGAGCTTCGCGATGGCGTTGATGTGGGCCTCGATCTCGGGGGACTGGGAGGAGATCGTCCCATCCTTCAGCTGGCTGTTCGGGTTCAGATTGAAGAACTCGCCTTGCTTTTGCGCCGTGCTGGGAAGCGTTGCGGTCGCGGCGAAAATCGCCTGCGCGTCCACCGAGCCACTGTTGACCGTGTAGCCGAACTCGAGGCCGAACTTTCCTGTCGTCGTCAGATCGACCCGGGCGCCGGTTCGGGTATCGAGGACCACATCCTCCGCGCCTCTGCTGGGCTCACCGCCGCACAGGAAGTCGATGGTTTCCTTGCAGGCTTTCCACGCCCACCACAGCGGATTCGTGTTGATGGTGGTCGAGCTCAAGCTGCCGATGATGCCGCCCACGCCCACGGTCTGGCTCGTCCACTGCGGACCCAGGAACACGGAATCCTTGAATATGATGGCGTTGCCCGGCCCCCACATGCTTTGTCCGGTGGTCGTGAAAACCAGCGCGCCGGGGTCGTAGATGGTGGTCGCAACGGCTTTGCCGGGGGCCGCACACCACACCGCAAGGGCCGCAAGGGCCGAAACGGCTAACAGCCTGGACCGGCTGCGCCTGGCGTGCGGGCGTGCGACGTGGGGCTCCGGGAACGCGCCGCGCACGCAACCCGGTTCGAACGCGTCTCCCATAAGGCCTCCCTCAGCTTTCTTGGTCTGCACGATCCCGTCGGATCGTTTGCAACTTTGTTGCGGCGGAGGCGCTTCCGCATGATGTGGCGCCAGAGCACCTTCTCCAGCACCTGCCAAGCATGAATCGTACCGCTCTGATATGTCTATGCTTTTAGATCAATATCTCCACGAGTATGGGCAGGAACCGTAAAGTAATCCGACAGGATCTCGCTCCTTGCGTTATCTCTTCCGGCGGCAAGACGAAGTCCCGCGCGGCTCGGGGCGCGTCCGGCCAGCGCCTGCGCGTCGGCTGGATCTCAGAGGTCGAAAAACGCGGTGTAGACGAGTCGCTCCTCGACCACGCGCCGACGGTGGACGGCACTGCCGCGGCGCTCGGGCACGGTGCGGTCGGTGTAGTAGCGCTCGTACTCGCGCACCGCTATGCGCGCGGGCTTGTCGCCCGTGTCGGGCAGCGTCACGGTGGTTCTCCAGAGCGCCGGGTCGATGAGGTCGACGATCGCGGCTCCGCTAACGCCTCCGCCGATCGCGCTCGACAAGTCGGTGCCGACGCTGCCGAGGTTGATCGCGGTCCCCAGGTCGACGCGGCGTCCGAGGCGGTCGCGAACCGTGGCGCTCGTCGAAGCGGTCACGTCTGCGCGGCGCGTCGGCTGGACCAGCAGCGGCCCAGCGGCCACCACGTCGAAGCCGAAGCCGCCCGAGACGGGTGCCACGACGTTTGAGCCGAGCACCTTCGTGTCGCGCCATGCGAGGTCGGTGTCGAGATTCGGGTCGCGTGTCTGCAGCACCAGCTCGACCTTGTTGCGCCCCGTCTCGCCGGCCTGGCCGAAGGGCGGAATGAAGGAAACATCCTGGTACTCGGAATCCATGGGCCATTTCATCGGTCCATGGTCCGGGACGTCGCCGCGCAGGGCGAAGTCGAGCTGCGCCTCCTTGCGCACGAACGTCGCGCGGCGTCGCGGCAACACCTGCGCGAACTCGGCGAGCACCACCTTCGAGATCTTCGCGGCCGGCAGCGCATTGGGCTGATAGCGCACCAGCGCCAGGCGCACGAACGGCAGGTAGGTGCGGCCGGCGTTGAGCTCGATGTCGCAGTACCAGAGGCTGCGCGCGGAATCCCAATGCACCCGGTGCCCGATGACGTGCACCATCTGCCCTTCGATTTCGCGGAGCGCAACCTGCTCGTCGGCGACGCGCGCCGGAAAATCGCTCACGCGCGAGCGGTGCTTCGGCAGTGCGGTGTCCCAGATCGGATCGAGCCCCCATTGGGTCACCAGCGGCACCAGCGCGCTCGTGACGTCGGAGAACGGGCGGTTCTCGCCCAGGATCACTACGCCGAGCAGCTCACCGTTGCCGGAGGTGAACCACGGCCGCTCGAGCCAGACGCGCACACCGTTTCCCAGGCGCGTGCTGTCCAGGGACCCGCTGCCCGGCGTGCCGAGCCAGCGGAACGTGGGCACCGTGTAGAGCGGGCGCGGCTCGTCCGGCGGCGCGCTCGCGGGGACCACGGTGTTGAGCGCGGCGCCGGAGCCGGCGTGCAAGAACGGTGCACCGGGGTCGTCCGGCATGCCCACGTTCATGGCCGGACCCTCGCCAATCGGCCCGAGCCGCGTCACCTCGTCGGGCAGCGTGTAGAGCGCCTCGGGAAGGTATTCGCGGAAGCGCGTCGTGCCGCGGATGCGGTAGCGAATCAGGCGGAACTTGGTGTCGCCGAATTCGTGCCGGTCGCCGCGCGCCCGCGCACGGTTGACCGGGTCGTGCATCTGCGCCTGCACCGCCGCGCTCAGGCTGAACTCGTTGATGTGATTCTCCGCCAGCAGCACCTCGCCCAGCTGGCCGCGCGAGGCGACGAGCTCCGGGCCCGGCTTGTCGAGATCGTCGACCCATTCGTCCCATTCGGCCTCGATCTCGAGCTTCCCGGTGCTTGGGCCGTGCAGGCGCAGCCGCGACACCAGCATGGCGTGCTGATCCCCCGGTTGACGGGTCGGCACGAGCGAGAGGAACGTGGGCTCGCACACGGGTTGCTGCGTGGCGTGGACGAGCGTGAGGTCGCGGTAGGGAGTCACCATCCACGCGCAGCCGAGCTGGGTCATCGCGCGCACGAACGCGCGCGCACCCGACGAGTCGATCCAGTCCGGCAGGCCGAACGTCCCGACGAAATCCTTGTGCACGAAGCTCGCATAGCGCAGGCGGACGATGCGGCCCTTGGCCACGTAGAGCGTGAGCACCCGCGCGTCCTCGTCCCACGTCGGCGCGCCCGCATCGGCGAAAGTCTCGCTGCACGGCGGATCCGCCAACTCGGCCGCGTGCTCCGCCAGTACGATCCGGAAGCCCAGGGTGTCGGGCCATTCCTTGGCGTGGGCGACGACCAGCACCAGCTCCTGGTTGGGCGCATGCACC
>JBFJOO010000131.1:0-10233 GCA_041617635.1 Burkholderiales bacterium
CGGGCAGGGGGAGACCGGCGGGCCCCTGGAGCTGGTGCGGTTGAGCGGCGGTGGCACCCGGGCGGTGCTGACCGTCGAGAGCGAGGGCCGGCGCTACCGCGCGCGGCACTGGGCGCGCGACGGCGGCGCGCGAATCCGAGCGGCGCTGGCGGCAGGGCGCGCCGCTCGGCCCGCTGGACGGCGTGCCGGTATCGGTGAAGGATCTGCTGCTCACCCGCGGCTGGCCGACGCTGCGGGGCTCGCGCACCATCGATCCCGCGGGACCCTGGGACGACGATGCGCCCGCGGTGGCCCGGCTGCGCGAGAGCGGGGCGGTCCTGCTCGGCAAGACGACCACGCCCGAATACGGGTGGAAAGGGGTCACCGACAGTCCGCTCACCGGTTTTACGCGCAACCCCTGGAACCTCGCGCGCACGCCGGGCGGTTCGAGCGGCGGAGCGGCCGCGCAGCTCGCGGCCGGGCTCGGTCCGCTCGCGATCGGCACGGACGGCGGCGGGTCGATCCGGATCCCGTCGGCTTTTTCCGGCGTCACGGGCATCAAGCCGAGCTTCGGTCGGGTGCCGGCATGGCCCCTCAGTCCGTTCGGCACGGTCGCGCACGTCGGTCCGATGGCAAGGACCACGGCCGACTGCGCATTGATGCTGAATGTGCTGGCAAGGCCCGATGCGCGGGACTGGCACGCGCTGCCCGACGCGCGCACGGACTGGACGGCAGGCCTGACCGAGGGGGTGCGCGGGATGCGTGTCGCGTACAGCCCCCGGCTGGGATACGTGCGCCAGGTGGATGCCGATGTCGAGGCGCGCGTTGCCGAAGCGGCGCGCACCTTCGATGCACTGGGTGCGCAGGTCGAGCAGGTCGACCCGGGATTCGCGGATTGCGGCGAACTCTTCTGGCGGCACTGGACGATCGGGGCCTACAACGGCCTGCGCCACCTGCCCCCGGAGAAGCTGGCGATGCTCGAGCCGGCCCTGCAGGAGACCTACCGCGCGGGCGAACGCGAGCTCCTGACCCGCTACCTGGACGCGATCGCGGCGCGCGCCGCGCTGGGCATCCACATGCGGGTGTTTCACGAGAGCTTCGATCTGCTGCTCACGCCAGCGCTCGCGGTGCCCGCGTTCGAGGTGGGCCAGCTCGCGCCGGCCCAGCCCGGCAGCGTGGCACGGTGGACCGACTGGACGCCCTTCAGCTTCCCGTTCAATCTCACGCAGCAGCCCGCGATGTCCGTCCCTTGCGGCTTCACGCGCGAGGGACTGCCCGTCGGGTTGCAGATCGTGGGGCCCATGCACCGCGAGGCGCTGGTGCTGCGCGCCGGAAGCGCTTTCGAGCTCGCGACCGAATTCGCGCGCCGCCGGCCCCCACTCGCGGAAGCGTAGCGGGCCGATTTAAAGCCCCTGGATCGCCAGAGGGCATTCATCCGCCTCGGCGGGGTTGGCGGCGTCAGCCCGGTGTCAGGGTCGATGCCCCGGGGCGCGAGCGGTCCCGATAGGCGTGACCGGCAGCACAGCGTAAAGCATTGAACTGCGGCTTTTCCGGTCGCGGGTGTTACAATTGCCGTTCCGTATCCGCCCATGTTGTTGCGTGTCTAGTTGCGTGTCTCGAAGCGAGCAGTGAGCGCCTCCGCCGAACCAGAGCCTCAGCGCATCGCGCCTCCGACTGCCAATCGGGCACGAGGCTCCGCCGCACCGACGTTGAGCGTGTGCCGAGGAGCAACGGCAGCGTGAAGCCCACCGACATCAAGAATCCCGACTACTTCCACAAGGTAGTCGATTGTCAATGGGCCTGCCCGGCTCACACGCCGGTGCCCGAGTACATCAGGCTGATCGCGGCGGGTCGCTACACCGATTCGTACATGATCAACTGGGAGTCGAACGTGTTTCCGGGCGTGCTCGGTCGCACCTGCGACCGCCCATGCGAGCCGGCGTGCCGACGCGTGCGGGTCGAGAAGGAGGCCGTGGCGATCTGCCGGCTGAAGCGCGTCGCGGCAGACAACAAGGAAGACATTCGCACCCGGCTGCCCGCCATCCCGCAGGAAAAGAACGGCAAGCGCATCGCCTGCATCGGCGCCGGGCCCGCGTCGCTGACCGTGGCGCGCGACCTCATGCCGCTCGGCTATCACGTCGTCGTGTACGATCAGGACCCGTTTTCGGGCGGCATGATTCGCACCCAGATCCCCCGGTTTCGCTTGCCGGAGTCGGTGATCGACGAGGAGATGGGCTACATCCTCGACATGGGCGTCGAAACCCGCTTCGGCAGCCGCGTCGAATCCCTGAAGTCGGTGCTGGAGGAGGGCTACGACGCCGTGTTCGTCGGGTGTGGTGCGCCCCGTGGCAAGGACCTCGACATTCCCGGGCGCCGGGAAGCTGCCGCGCGCATCCACATCGGCATCGACTGGCTCTCCAGCGTCTCGTTCGGTCACATCGGGACAATCGGGAAGCGCGTGGTTGTCCTGGGCGGCGGCAACACAGCGATGGATTGCTGCCGCACCGCGCGCCGGCTCGGCGGCGAGGACGTGAAAGTCATCGTTCGCTCGGGATTCGAGGAGATGAAGGCATCCCCCTGGGAAAAGGAGGATGCGATTGGCGAGGACATTCCAATCCTCAACTACCACGTCCCGAAGTCCTTCAGTCACCAGGACGGCAAGCTCACCGGCGTCTGGTTCGAGAAGGTCAAGGCGGAATACGACCAGAAGGGCCGCCGCAAGCTCGTGCCCACCGGCGAACCGGATCAGCACTTCGAATGCGACGACGTGCTGGTGGCGATCGGCCAGGAGAACGCCTTCCCCTGGATCGAGCGCGACGCGGGCGTCGAGTTCGACGAGTGGGGCCTGCCGGTCCTCGATCCGGTCACGCTGCAGTCGACGAACCCGCGGGTGTACTTCGGCGGGGATTCGGCGTTCGGTCCGAAGAACATCATCTGGGCGGTGGCGCACGGCCACGATGCGGCGATCTCGATCGACAAGGCCTGCAACGGCGAGGACCCCCGGGAGCGGCCGGCGCCGGGCGTGACGCTGGTCAGCCAGAAGATGGGCATCCACGAGTGGAGCTACGACAACGATATCTCCATCGAGAAGCGCTACAAGGTGCACCACGCCGAGAAACGCGTGGCGCTGAAGGACATCAAGGTCGAGGTCGAGCTCGGGTTCGACCCGAAGCGAGGGTATCTCGAGGCGCAGCGCTGCCTGAATTGCGACGTGCAGACCGTCTTCAGCGAAAAGCTGTGCATCGAGTGCGACGCCTGCGTCGACATCTGCCCGACCGACTGCATCAACTTCATTGTCAACGGTGAAGAGCCGGATCTCCGCCAGCGCCTGCGCGCGCCGGCGACCAACACGACCCAGGATCTCTACGTCTCCGACGCCCTCAAGACCCAGCGGGTGATGGTGAAGGACGAGGACGTCTGCCTGCATTGTGGGATGTGCGCCGAGCGCTGCCCGACGGGCGCCTGGGACATGCAGAAGTTTCTCCTCAACATGACTCATGCGGGACCGGCATGTCGCAGCCGACAGCGATCGCCAGCGTTAACGACTTCGTAGTCAAGTTCGCGAACGTCAACGGCTCGGGCTCGGCCTCGGCGAACAACCTCTTCGCCAAGGCGATCCTGCGGATGGGCGTCCCGATCGCCTGCCGGAACATCTTCCCGTCGAACATCCAGGGACTGCCGACCTGGTACGAGGTCCGCGTGTCCGAGGCGGGTTGGCTCGGCCGGCGCGGCGGCGTCGACCTCATGGTGGCGATGAACCCACAGACCTGGGACAAGGACGTCGCATCCATCGATTCCGGCGGCTACCTCTTCTACGACTCCTCGAAGCCGCTGCCCGCGTCCAAGTTCCGCGACGACGTGACCGTGATCGGCATGCCGATCACCGAGATCTGCAACAAGGCGTACACCGACGCGCGCCAGCGCCAGCTGTTCAAGAACATCCTGTACGTGGGGGCGCTTTCGGCGCTGCTCGGCATCGATCCGATCGAGGTGGAGAAGCTGATCGGCGAGGAGTTCCGGGCAAAGGAAAAGCTGATCGTTCCGAACGTGAAGGCGTTTCTCCTCGGGCGCGACTGGGCGCTGGCGAACCTGGCCAGCGTGGGGATGCGCTTGAAGCTCGAGCGTTCGAGCAAGGTGGGCGACCGCATCTTCATCGACGGGAACAGCGCGGCGGCGCTCGGTGCGATCTACGGCGGGGCGACGGTCTGCGCGTGGTACCCGATCACGCCGTCCACATCCGTGGCGGAGGCCTACGCCCGCTATTGCAAGAAGCTGCGGACCGATCCGGAGACCGGCAAGGCGCGCTACGCGATCGTGCAGGCCGAAGACGAGCTCGCCTCGATCGGGATCGTGATCGGCGCCGGCTGGAATGGCGCACGTGCGTTCACCTGCACGTCCGGTCCGGGCGTGTCGCTCATGCAGGAATTCCTCGGGCTCGCGTATTTCGCGGAGATCCCGTCGGTCGTGATGAACGTCCAGCGCGGCGGGCCATCGACCGGAATGCCGACCCGCACGCAGCAGGCCGACATCCTCTCCTGTGCTTATGCGTCGCATGGCGACACCAAGCATGTCTTGCTCTTTCCGCAGGATCCGCACGAGTCGTTCGAGATGAGCGCAACGGCGTTCGATCTCGCGGATCGCTTGCAGACCCCCGTCTTCCTGATGCTCGATCTCGACATCGGCATGAACGACTGGGTGTCGCAGCCGCTCTCGTGGGATGACTCGCGTCAACTCGACCGCGGCAAGGTCATGACCCGGGAGGAGCTCGACGCCGGCAAGGAGTTCGGCCGGTACCTGGACGTCGACAACGACGGCATCCCGTATCGCTCGTACCCGGGCACGCATCCGACCCGCGGCGCGTATTTCACGCGCGGGACGACCAAGGACCGCTATGCGCGCTACAGCGAGGAGGGTCCGATCTACGTCGACAACATGCAGCGGCTGCTGCAGAAGTTCGAGACGGCCAAGGCGCTCGTGCCGCGACCGGTGCGCGCCGACGCCGAGCAGCAGACGCAGTTCGGCGTGATCTTCTTCGGCTCGACGGCGCCGGCGATGGCCGAGGCGCTCGAGGCGCTGCGCGAGCAGGGCATCCACGTGAACACGCTGCGCGTGCGCGCCTTTCCGTTCGACGACGATGTCGGTGATTTCATCGCCGATCACGCGTTGGTGTTCGTGATCGAGCAGAACCGCGATGGACAGTTCCGCATGCTGCTGGTGAACGAGTGCGGGGTGGATCCGACGAAGCTGATCTCGGTGCTGCATTACGACGGGACGCCGATCACCGCGCGGTTCATCACGCGCGAGGTGGCCGAGAAGGTCGGCGTGCTGAAGCCGATCCCGCTCAAGAAGAAAGTCGCGCGGTGAGCCGCGCGCTTTGAGGACTCGAGAGAAATGACATATCTGGCGAAACCGAGGCTCCATCATCCGAAGCTGCCGGCGAACAAGCTCGGCTACACGCGCCGCGACTACGAGGGCACGGTCTCGACCCTGTGCGCCGGGTGCGGGCACGACTCCATCAGCGCGGCGATCGTCCAGGCGTGCTTCGAGCTAGATCTTCCCCCGCACCGCATCGCGAAGCTCTCCGGGATCGGCTGCTCGTCCAAGACCCCGACCTACTTCCTCGGGAACTCGCACGGGTTCAACAGCGTGCACGGACGCATGCCGTCGGTGCTCACCGGCGCGAACCTCGCGAATCGCGAGCTCGTGTACATGGGCGTGTCGGGCGACGGCGATTCGGCCTCGATCGGCTTCGGCCAGTTCGCCCACGCGATCCGGCGTGGGGTGAACATGGTCTACGTCGTGATGAACAACGGCGTGTACGGCCTCACCAAGGGGCAGTTCTCGGCGACTGCGGACAAGGGCTCCAAGTCCAAGCGTGGCCTGGTGAACGTCGACGAGTCGGTGGACCTGGTCGGCGCGGCCCTGCTGCTCGGGTCGACCTTCGTGGCACGCAGCTTCTCCGGCGACAAGGACCAGCTCGTTCCGCTGCTCAAGGGTGCGATCCTGCACGAGGGCGCCGCGTTCATCGACGTGATCAGCCCCTGCGTAGCGTTCAACAATCACGAAGGCTCGACCAAGAGCTTCGACTACGTCCGCGAGCACAACGAGGCGGTGAACCGGCTGGATTTCATGCCGCCACGCGCGGAGATCACCACGAACTACGAGCCGGGGACGGTTTCCGAGGTCGTCCAGCACGACGGGTCCGTGATTAGGCTGCGGAAGCTCGCGCCCGACTACGATCCGCATGACCGCATCGCGGCGATGACCTTCATGCAGCAGCGTCAGGCGCAGGGCGAGGTCGTCACGGGCCTGCTGTACGTCGACCCGCAGCCCGAAGATCTCCACAAGAATCTCGACACGGTCGCCGTCCCGCTCAACCAGCTCGGCGAACGCGAGCTCGTGCCAGGCGCCGCAGCACTCGAGAAGGTGAACGCCAGCCTGCGCTAGTCAAGGACTGCGGAAAGTCGTCATTCCCGCGGACGCGGGATTCCAGACGGTGCGAATTCGAGGGCTTGGTGGATCCCCGCTTACGCGGGGATGACTGGGTCAGAGCCTTTCCAGGCTCGTTGCTGGCGGTGTCGGGTCTGCAGCACGCACCTTCGCGATCGCCGCGCGCCCCTGTCCGAGGTGGGCGCGCATGAGCTCGCCGGCGCATTCCGCGTCGCGCGATCGAATCGCCGCAAGGATCGCGCGATGCTCTGCCAGCGATTCCTGGACACGGCCGCGGGCGAGCAACGAGTGGTGGCGGGTCAGGCGCAGGACCCGCCGCAGATCCTGAATCACCTGCGCGAGCCAGCGATTGCCGGCGAGATCGAGCAGCGCGCGATGGAAATCCTGGTTGGCCTCGAAGAATCGATCGAGGTTGCCCGCCGCGGCGTGTTTCTCGAGGGTTTCGTGAATGGCTTCCAGGTGTCGCAGGTCCGCGGGCCGGGCCCGCTCGGTCGCCTCGTGTGCGCAGCGCCCCTCGAGGAGGGCGAGGACCGGAAAGATGTCATCGAGGTCGCGATCGGAAACCTCGGTGACATACGCGCCGCGGCGCGGCTTGAGCGTGACCATGCCCTCGGCGGCGAGAACCTTGAGCGCCTCGCGCAACGGGGTGCGGCTGATGCCGTACTCCGCAGCGAGCGCCTGCTCGTCGACCCAGGTCCCGGGAGGAATCTCGTGGGCGAAGATCCGCTCGCGCAGGCGCTTCGCGACCTCCTGATAGAGCGCGGACGGCGCGATCGGGGCGCGCGGCGGCTTCAGGTCCGTACGACGGCCTCTTGCATTCATAATTATGAATACAGTATTATTGACCGCGTTGGATGTCAAGGGCGGCGTGCAGTGCAGGCGGGCCGCTCACGGCACCAGGAAGGAATCCCATGCCCGACCAACCCAAGATAGCGACTTCGGCGGACCTGGACGCATGGCGCAAGGCCGCCGCGAAGTCCGCCCCGTCCGGCGACTTGGCGCGCCTCGTCTGGAATACACCCGAGGGGCTCACGGTCAAGCCGCTGTACACGAAGCGGGACCTCGACGGCCTCGCCTACACCGACACGCTGCCCGGATTCGCGCCGTTCGTCCGTGGGCCGCAGGCCACGATGTACGCGGGCCGTCCCTGGACGATTCGCCAGTACGCCGGCTTCTCGACCGCGGAGGACTCGAACGCGTTCTATCGCGCGGCGCTCGCAGGCGGCGGGCAGGGCGTATCGGTGGCGTTCGACCTGGCGACGCACCGCGGCTATGACTCGGATCATCCCCGCGTTGCGGGCGACGTGGGCAAGGCGGGCGTCGCGATCGACTCCGTGGAGGACATGAAGATCCTGTTCGGCGGCATTCCGCTCGACAAGGTGTCGGTGTCCATGACCATGAACGGCGCGGTGCTGCCGGTGCTCGCCGGGTACATCGTGGCGGCAGAGGAGCAGGGCGTCGCGCAGAACGACCTGTCCGGGACCATCCAGAACGACATCCTCAAGGAGTTCATGGTCCGCAACACCTATATCTACCCGCCCGCGCCCTCGATGCGCATCATCGCCGACATCATCGCGTACACCGCGCAGGCGATGCCGCGGTTCAATTCGATCTCGATATCGGGCTATCACCTGCAGGAGGCGGGCGCCACCCAGGCGCTCGAGCTCGCCTTCACGCTCGCCGACGGCAAGGAATACGTGAAGACGGCGCTATCGCGGGGCATGGACGTCGACGCATTCGCCGGGCGGCTGTCCTTCTTCTTCTGCCTCGGGATGAACTTTTATCTCGAGGTGGCCAAGCTCCGCGCGGCGCGGCTCCTATGGTGGAAGATCATGCAGGCGTTCGATCCGAAAAGCCCGCGCTCGTCGATGTTGCGCACGCACTGCCAGACCTCCGGCTGGTCGCTGACCGAGCAGGATCCGTACAACAACATCGTGCGCACGGCGATCGAGGCCATGGCCGGCGTATTCGGCGGCACCCAGTCGCTGCACACCAATTCGTTCGACGAGGCGATTGCGCTGCCCTCCGACTTTGCCGCCCGCATCGCCCGAAACACCCAGCTCTTGATCCAGGAAGAGACCCACATCTGCGACGTCGTCGATCCGTGGGCCGGGTCGTACATGATGGAGCGCCTGACCCAGGAGCTTGCCGACGCCGCCTGGGCGATCATCGAGGAAGTGGATGCGATGGGCGGGATGACCCGCGCGGTCGAGTCAGGCTGGGCGAAACTCAAGATCGAGCAATGCGCCGCGGAGAAGCAGGCGCGCATCGATCGCGGCGCGGAGGTGATCGTCGGCGTCAACAAGTACCGCCTCGAGAAGGAGTCGCCGATCGAGGTGCGCGAGATCGACAACACCGCCGTGCGCGATTCCCAGATCGCGCGTCTGAAAGAGATCCGTGCCAAACGAGATCAAAAGGCGGTGCAGGCGGCGCTCGACGCGCTGGCGAGCGCCGCCGAGAACGGCGCGGGCAATCTGCTCGATCTGTCGATCAAGGCGGTGCGTCTGCGCGCCACGGTCGGCGAAGTGTCCGCGGCGCTGGAGAAGGCCTGGGGCCGCTTCCAGGCGCAGACGCAGAGCGTCTCGGGCGTGTACGGCGCCGCGTTCGAGGATGATGAGGAATGGGAAGCGCTCCGGGCCGAGGTCCGCGCGTTCGCCGAAGTGGCGGGGCGCCGCCCGCGGATGATGGTCGCGAAGCTCGGTCAGGACGGCCACGATCGCGGCGCCAAGGTGGTGGCGACCGGAATGGCGGATCTCGGGTTCGACGTGGACATCGGATCACTCTTCCAGACGCCGGAGGAGGCGGCCCGCCAGGCGATCGAGAACGACGTCCACGCGATCGGGGTCTCGACGCTCGCGGCCGGACATAAAACGCTCGTCCCGGCGCTCATCACCGCGTTGCGCGAGCAGGGCGCCTCCGACATCAGCGTGTTCGTCGGCGGAGTGGTGCCCGCGCAGGACTACGATTTCCTGCGTCGTGCGGGCGTGCGGGGCGTGTTCGGCCCGGGGACGCCCATTCCGGAGTGCGCGCGCAAGGTGCTCGCGGCGATCGCGGCGCGGCGTTCCTCGACGGTGTAGCAGGCGCATTGCGCTGTCCCAGAGACAGCTTCAAGGGGGGGTAATGCACGAAATCATTCGGCAGCTTGAGGCGAACCGCGCGGCCGCGAAGCTTGGCGGCGGCAACGCGCGCATCGAGGCGCAGCATGCGAAAGGCAAGCTGACGGCGCGTGAGCGGATCGAGCTGCTGCTGGACGCCGGAAGCTTCGAGGAATGGGACATGTTCGTCGAGCACCGCTGCACGGATTTCGGGATGGCGGACCAGAAGGTGCCGGGCGACGGCGTGGTGACCGGATACGGCACGGTCAACGGGCGACTGGTGTTCATCTTCAGCCAGGACTTCACTGTCTTCGGCGGCTCGCTGTCGGAGCCCCACGCGGAAAAGATCTGCAAGATCATGGATCACGCGATGAAAGTCGGTGCGCCGGTGATCGGCCTGAACGATTCGGGGGGCGCGCGCATCCAGGAGGGCGTGGCTTCGCTCGGCGGCTACGCCGAGGTGTTCCAGCGCAACGTGCTCGCGTCCGGCGTGATCCCGCAAATCTCGCTCATCATGGGACCGTGCGCGGGCGGGGCGGTGTATTCGCCGGCCATGACGGATTTCATCCTCATGGTGAAGGACACCTCCTACATGTTCGTCACCGGCCCCGACGTGGTGAAGACGGTGACCAACGAGCAGGTGACCGCCGAGGAACTGGGCGGGGCGAGCACCCATACCCGCAAGTCCTCGGTCGCCGACGGCGCCTTC
>JBFJOO010000132.1:0-10110 GCA_041617635.1 Burkholderiales bacterium
CCCCCCCCCCCCCCCCCCGCCGCGGGTGCCGGTGCGCACCGCGGTCGAGACGTTCGCGCTCGACCAGGCGAACGAGGCGCTCGCGCAGTTGCGCGCGGGGCGCATCACGGGCGCGGCGGTGCTCGTTCCATGAGACTTTCGAACCAGAGCATCACCGGCCAATGAGTTATCTCGCGCTCAAGCACGTGCACGTCGCAACGGTGGTCGTGAGCTACTGCCTGTTCGTGGTGCGCGGAGCATGGATGCTCGCCGATTCGCCGCTGCTCGCAAAGCGCTGGGTGCGGGTCGTGCCGCACGTCAACGATACCATCCTGCTCGCCGCCGCGATCTGGCTCACGACCATCATCGGGCAGTATCCCGGAACGACCGCCTGGCTCACCGCAAAGGTGACGGGCCTCATCGTCTACATCCTGCTCGGCACCGTGGCGATCCGGCGCGGTCCGACCAAGCCGATCCGCGCAGCCGCATGGGTCGCCGCGCAGCTCGTCTTCTTCTACATCGTCGCGGTCGCCCTGATGCGCGATGCGAATCCGATCCGGGGCTGGCTTTGACGAGCGGCGACCGTATCCCCGTGGCGCTTGACCGAGCGCGACATTCCGGCTGAAACTGCGCCTTCGCGCGCCGGCGGCGTGCTCCTTTCCGGCGGCTAAGTCCATGGCGACCGCACCGATCAAACCGCAGGCGTTTCTCGCGAACATTCCCCTCTTCAAGGAGCTCGCGCCCGAGGAGCTCGAGCGCATCGCCCGCCACACCCGTCAGGTGCGCGCGGAGCGCGGCGAGATTCTCTTCCATCGCGGCGATCCGGCGAACGGTTTTCACCTCGTCGTGTACGGGCAGGTGAAGCTCGCTTTCATCTCTTCGAAGGGCGACGAGAAGGTCGTCGAGATCATCGGTCAGGGCGGGAGCTTCGGCGAGGCGGTGATGTTCATGGAGCGCCCGCACGTGGTGACGGCCCAGGCGCTCGCCGACACGTTGCTGCTCTACGTGCAGAGGGAAGCGGTGTTCGACGAGCTCGGGCGGGACCCGCGCTTCGCGCGCCGCATCATCGCCGGGCTGTCGCGGCGACTGCATCACCTCATGGCCGACCTGGAAGCCTACTCGATGCGCTCCGGCACCCAGCGGGTGATCGGATTCCTGCTGAGCGACTGCCGCCGCGAGAAGGAGGAGCTGGACGCGATCTTGGTGATGTTGCCCACCACCAAGGGCGTCGTCGCTTCGCGCCTCAACCTCACCCAGGAGCACTTCTCGCGCATCCTGCACGAGCTCGCCGCCGAGGGGCTGATCGAGGTGCGCGGACGGAAGGTCGCGATTCCGGCCGTCGCGCGGCTGCAGCAATACGCTTTATAGAAGCTGCCCGGAAATCCGCGCTGGTGCCGCCCCAGTCCAAAAGCGGGGCGAACGAACAAGGGGCAAGCCCCTTGTAGATCGCCCGGGTCGCCGAGAGCATCCGTGCTTGGATGAGCTCCAGTCAACCTTCCCGTAACGCTCACTTTTCCCAGATCAGGATCTCGCAGCGCCCGTCGTCGTGCCAGGTCGGCTGGTACGCATAGCCGTTGCGCTCCAGCACGCGGTAGAGGGGGTGCGGCTCCCGGTTGAGGATGAGATTGATCCGGTCGCCCGGCGCGAGGTCGCTGAGCGCCTCCATCACGCGCTCGAACGGCTCCGGTGGTTCAAGGTCCCGCGCATCGATGACGATCATCGGCTCACCTCTGGAGTTGTTTGTGCCCGGCAGTGCAACCACGCGAGCGTGCCGAGCACGAGGTTCGAGATCACGTTGTGCGCAACCGCCGTCGCGAGCGGCGCTCCCGCGCTTACGATACGCACGCCGAGAACGATCTGTCCCGCGACGAGCGCGAGGAGCAGCATTGCGGCCGCGCGCCCACCGGTTGCGCGCCGGAACACTGCGACCGCGACCAGGATTGCCAGGGCGGTGACAACCAGCGCGCCGAGGCGGTGCGCAAGCTGCACGGCCTGACGGCCGGCCTCTTCCGCTGCCACAAGGGGGACGGTGGTCGCGACGAAGATATCGAATCCTGCGCCGCCCGCAGTGGGCCACCACGCCCCGCCGCAGGCGGGAAATCCCTCGCAGGCGGCGGCGACATAGCGCGCGCTGGCGAGCGCTCCGAGCCCGATCTGCACGACGGCGAGCGCGAGCGCGGCCGCAGCGACCAGCGCGGGTCCGCGGGGCGAGCGTTCGTGCGCCGGTGGCCCGGGGAGACCCGGTCGCCATGCCGCGAGCCATGCGAGCACACCGAACGTGGCCATCCCGGCGACGACGTTTCCGACGGTGACCACCGGGACGAGCGACGGCGTGTATCTGCCGAGCCAGGCGAGAAAGGCGGCGAGGACGAGCAGCTTGATGACGGCGACGCGCGCGGCAATGCCCCGCCACACGCTCCAGCCGAGAAACGCGATCGCGAGAAAGAGCACACCGGCCAGGCTGGCCGCCAGGCGGTGTGTCGCCCGTATGTAGAAGTGCGGCGCATCCTCCGCCGGCACCGCGCCCGCGTCCTGCGGCGCGCTTTGACCATAGCATTGCGGCCAGGGCTCGCATCCACTGCCCTGCTGCGCCAGCCGCACGTACGCGCTCGCTCCGTTCACGACCAGCACGAGGGCGAGGGACACCCACACCAGCGCGCGCACGACCGTCACGATCGTCCCCGGCCGCCGGCCATGCTGCGGAACACGACCACGAGGAACAGCACGCCGCCGATGATCGCCACCAGACCACCGAGCCCCATGAATCCCATCCCGAGCACCTCGCCCGTGCTGCGCAGCACCTGCTCGCTGCCCGCGACTTTGCGCTGCACGCCGTAGCCGCCGGACCAGAGCAGGCCCGCAATATGCATGAGCTGCCCGGCGCCATAACAGTACGGCTGCCACGTTGCCAGGCGCCCCGCGGGCGCACGGTAGCCGAGCCGCGGCAGCAGGTGGTACACGACGCCCATGAAAGCAAGCGTGACGCCGACGATCGAGCCGTGATAGTGCGCCGGAATGCGCACGTTCGAGCCGTCGATCATGAAACCGATCAGGCCGCCGACCGCGAAGAGGGCGAACGAGGACGCGAGCGCGGCGCGCAGCGGCCGATCGGCCTCGGCCTCGATCCGCGCGCACACGAGCGCGACGAGCACTGCGAGCGTTACCGGCAGCATCGCGAGTCCGCCACCGAAGCGCATCAGCCACGTCAGCAGCCGGTAATGCTCGACCGAGGGCACCGGGAAGGCGAGATAGATCACCGGGGTGAGAAAAACGGACACGAGCGCGACTCCGAACAGCAGCACCGCGACGCGCGGCGTGAGCGGCACCGGCGCGCGGATCGCCGAAGCGAGCCACAGCCACGACACCAGCATCAGCAGCGTCCACGTGAACTGGAGCACGTGCCCGCCGCCCCAGAACAGGAGCTCGTAGTAGGCCTTTCCCTCGAGGCCGCGCGGCACCTCGAGCCACGACCATGCGAACGCGGCGAGCGCGACCGCGGTGGCGACCACCGAGCTGTTGAGCCCAAAGCGCAGCGCCGCGGCGCCGTCCAGGCGCGTGCCGACCCGCGGCACCGCCACCATCCCGCGCATGCAGAGCAAGGCAACGCCGGCGGCGATCGCCGTGAGGCCGGCCAGAAACACCCCGCCGTCCAGCACCGGAACGTAGTTCGCCATCACCGGCTCGGCCCGCTGCACGAACGGCGCGGCCGCAATGAGAACGGCACCGACCGCGACTGAGGCGAACGCGGCCCAGCCGAGCGCCGTCCAGCGGAGCGTGGAATTGAGACTCCAGAACACGCCCGCGATCGCGACGAACCACACCAGTACCGACAGATCCACGTGAACGACGAGCGCGATGCGGAAGAAATTTTCGACCGGAAAGAGTTCCGCCAACCCGGGCGTGCGCGAGACCACGAGCAGGATCGAGTACACGCCGGCGCCGATGATGGCCGCGAGCGCGAGCAGCAGCCATCCGCGCGCGAGGCTGCCACGCGCGTCGTCCGGCACCACGAGCAGATACTCGCCGCGGGCACGCGCAATCCACCGCAGGAAGCGACCGGCGCCTCTGCCTTCATGAGCACGCGCGTCCGCGACGCCGGCCGCGTCGCCGAAGCGTTTTGCGACCTCATCAGCCAACCGCGACCTCCTTGCGCTTCGGCCGCGCGGCGCGGCGCGCCGGGCCGGGTGGGAGCTTTCCGAGCGCGCGGCGAAACGCCTCGACCGCTTCCTTCAGCTCGTGACCCTGCGTCGCGGCCGCCCAGCGAATCCTCACCCGCTCGCGCGGCACCGAGACGCGCAGGTGCGGCTCGCGCTCGCCGGCGATTCGCTGCGCAGTCCAGGTGTTCCCGTGCCGGTAGTAGCAGCCATCTTCGGCGCAGCCGGTGACGAGCACCCCGTCGGCGCCGCTGCGCAGCGCGTAGTCGATGAACGAGGGCGGCAGCTGTCCGGTACAAAGCAGGCTGATCACGCCCGTATCCGGTCGCGCGAGTGCCGGCGCGTCGGCGGCGCGATCGCACCCGAACACCAGCACCCGCGGCCCGCCCGCGAAACCGGCGAGCACGCGCTCCATGCGGGTGCGCATCTCGGCGAGCGCAAGTTGCGGCATGTCGATTCCGGTGACGAGATCGGCGACGGTGCGGAACGGCGTGGAGGATGGACACGCGCCCGCGCAAATACCGCAGCTCACGCAGAGCTCCGGCAGCACCCTGGCGAGCCCCGGCCCGCGCCGGCCGTCGGTGCGCGGTTCCACCACGACGGCGCCGAAGGGGCAGTCGGCAAAGCAGCGCCCGCAGCCGTTGCAGTTCAGCGCGTCGACCTGTGCGACCGGCGCGGCGCGGGCCCGCCGCAGCCAGGGCAGCGCCGCGAGGAGGCACGTCGCACCGCCCGCGATCGCCCATAGCGCGGCGGGCGAAGTGGTTTCCATCAGTGGATGGATGAAGAGCAGGTACCAGTCGACCGGCACGACGGCGGGGAGCGCGCCGTAATCCGCGACCGGCATGCTGGTCACGGGCCGCACGAGCCACAACGCGACGAGCGTGGCGAGCGATCCGATCGTCAGGGCACGCCCTGGGCGGACGTCGGCGCGCGTGACCCGCTGGATGTGCAGCCACATGCCGAAGAGCAGCGTGAGCGGAATGCCGATGTGCAGGAAGGCGAGCAGCGCGTAGAGCCGGTCGGTGACCTGGGCGCCCTCCATGAAGTTGCGCACCGTTGCCAGACCGAAGAGCGGCAGCCAGTCGAGCCATTCGGCGGTGAGGATGAGACTCCATTGCGCGAGCTGGTCGCCGACCAGCCAGTAGCCGCCGATGCCCGAGGCGTAGAGAAACCAGATCAGGATGACGCCGGTCACCCACGCGAACCAGCGCGACCCGGTGAAACGCCCGGCGAGGTACTCCCTGACGAGGTGCAGCGCGGTCACGAGCACGAATCCATCTGCCGCGTAGCGGTGCACGCTACGGGCGGCGGAGCCGAGCACGGTTGCCGAAAGCGCGTCGACCGAACGATAGGCGCCCTCTCCGGTCCCCTCGTACACGGCATAGAGGTAGAGCCCGGTGCCAAGCATCACCCAGAAGAACAGGAAGCCGAGCGCGCCGAGGTGGCGCAGCGGGTTGCTGTGGGGACCGAACACCGGGTCGAGCGCAGCTTCCGCGCACTCCCACAGGCGCTGCGCTGAGAGCCTTGGCGAACGCGCCTTTGCGGTCGACATCATCAACTCACTTCACGAACCGGAATCCGCCCTGCGCCGCGACGAAATCGATGACGAGCACCTTGCCCGGCGCGAGATCGATCGTCTCCTCGGCACTGTAGCCGAACTCGCCGGCGGGTCCGTCGGCGAGCCGCGCCTTGAACACGTGCTTCCCCGCGCTCACCGGCAGACGGCGGTAGACGGTGGCGGCGCCGTCGCGCTTCAGGCCCGCCGGCAGCGCGGTGATCCGGTAGAGCGGCTGCCCGTCCATGTCGACCTCGATCTTCACGGGCGAGCGCTCGCGTGGACAGACGAGCTTCACGCGCATGTTCGGCGCGAGCTTCGCGAGCTCCTCGGGCGTGCGCTCGCGACATGGCGCGACCGGCTGCGCGCCGTGACTCAAGGAGAGTCGCACCAGCGCATAATCCGGGGGCAGCACCTCGAAGACCGGATAGCTCGAGAAATAGCCGAGCGCCGCGCCGAATGCGACATACAGCGCAGCCTGCGCACCGTAGCGGACGAGCGGATTCAATTGTGTCACGCAGTCCCCCCCAGGCGGACCATGTCCGCTGAATCGGAGCTCATGCGCGGCGCGAGGCGGAAGGCATCGGAGAAGCAGTCGTGCTCGCTCATGCCGTGCGCCATGAATGCAGGCCGCACCGCCTGCACCATCGCCACCGAGCCGCAGGCATAGATCTGATGCTCGCGCAGGTCCGGAAAGTCGGCGAGGATCGCCTCGTGCACGAGCCCGGTGCGTCCGTCCCATCGGTCTTCCGGTTGCGGATCCGACAGCACCGGAACGAACTTGAAATTGGGGCTCCGTCGCTCCCACTCGCGCGGCAGGTCGGGCAGGTAGAGGTCGCGCAGCGAGCGGACACCCCAGTAGAGGTACATCTTGCGCCGGAGGCCGGTGTTCAGGGCGTGTTCGACCATGCTCTTCACCGGCGCGAATCCGGTCGCACCCGCGACGAAGATGATCGGCTTGCCGCCATCCTCGCGCAGGAAGAACGAGCCGAGCGGGCCCTCGAAGCGCACCGTATCGCCCACTTTCATCGCGTCGAAGACGTGGGTCGTGAACTTGCCCCCGGGAATCTGGCGGATCTGCAGCTCGATCAGCTCGCGCTCGTGCGGCGCGGTGGCGAAGGAGAAGCTCCGCTTGTCGCCGTCCGGCAGCAGGACGTCGATGTACTGCCCCGCGTAGAAGTGAGGCGTCTCCTCCCCTTCGCATTTCAGGAACACCTGCATCACGTCGTGCGAGAGCCGGTTCATCTTCACGACGCGCGCCGTGTGGATCCGCGCCTGAAACTTCCCGGGTGCCTCGACCGGCACGTACTCGATCTCGATGTCGGAGCGCGGCGTGCAGGCGCACAGCAGGACCTTGCCCAGCGCGCGCTCCTCGTCCGTGAGGAAGGCCTCCTGGTACAGGGCGAGGTCCACCTCGCCCTGGAGCAACGTCGCCTTGCACATGCCGCAACCGCCGCTGCGGCAATCGAAGGGCACCCTGACGTCTTCGCGTAGCGCCGCGTCGAGCACCATCTCGCCGTCGCGGACCGCGATGATCCGGTTGTCCGGATGGACCATCATGTGGAAGGCGTCCTTGCGCATGCGCTTGGGCGGCAGCCAGGGCGCGAGGAGCGCGAGGAAGGTCAACCCGCCCACGAGGTACCACACGTCGGCCGGCGTCCACCTTTGCAGCAGCGCGTACACCGGCAGATAGAACCAGTCGAGCTCGACCCGGGCGACCGCCACCGAGAGATCGGCCTGGCCGCCCTGGCTCAGGACCGGTTTCACGAGCGACAGGATCGCGAGCGACACGAGCCCGTATAGCGCCAGTGTGCGCGGCGGCATCACCTTCGCCGCCGGCACGCGCTGGGTGTGGATCCACAGCAGCAGCATCACAAAGAGCGGCAGCCCGATGTGGACGAACGTGAGCAGCGAGAAGAGCCGGTCGTTGACCGAACCCTCGAAAATGAAATTGCGGATCAGCGTTCCGCCGAAGACCGGCAGCGCATCGAGCCACTCCGCCGTCGTGACGGTCACGAACTGCGCGAGCTTGTCCCACGGGAGCATGTAGCCGTTCACGCCGCTCGCGTACACCAGCCACATCACGATCACCCCCGAGATCCACGAGAACCAGCGGAAGCTCCGGTAGCGATCGAAGACGAAATGGCGCACCAGGTGCAGGAGCATGGTGAGCACCATCGCGTCGGATGCGTAGCGGTGCATGCTGCGCATGACACCGCCGAGCCACCACTGCTGGTGCGTGAGGGCCTCGACCGAATCGTACGCCCCGTCAACCCCCGTCTTGAAGAAGATGTAGACATACAGACCGGTCACGACAACGACCCAGTACATGAAGTACGAGAGCGCGCCGAGGTGGAAGAGCGGATTCAGGTGCTCGCCGAAGAATCGGTTGAAGATCGCGTCGGCGCGATGGAACGTCCACTGCCCGGACTTCTGGACGAGTTTCAGCAAACCGCAAGTCTCCGGTCGAGGCGCGACGCATGCCGCACCTTCGTATACATGAGCCGATGCTAATGAGCGCCGCGCGGCCGGCCTTGATGCACATCAAGGGGGGCGGGCCGGGAAATCCCGCGCCGTCAGGGAGTGAGCGTCGCCGCGCGCGTGCGGTCGTGGCGGCGTCGTTTGCGGATCTCGCGCCAGAGATACCAGGTTCCGCCGATCAGCATGAGGACGAAGGTGACCATCGAGCTCACCACCGACCACTGAAAGCGGTACACGCCGGCACGCGGGTCGTAGACCGTGCAAAGGATCCGGATCCGCTCGATCAGGTCGGCGAGGCTTTGCGTCGGGATCGGCTTACCCGTGACGAGCTCCTGGAGCGGCGCGATGAAGAGCGGCAGCGCGAAATCCTCGCCGTACACCTGTCGGTATACCCTGCCCTCCGCGTCGAGGATCGTGAGCTGCGTGACATGGTCGAACCCGGCCAGCGTCGAGACGTACCGGAAACCGAGCTGCGCGGTGAGATCCGGCAGTTGCTTTTCGTATGGGGTGAGGAATTCCCAGCCCGGATCGTTGATGCCGTAGCGGCGCGCGAAATCGCGCATCGCCGGTGGCGAGTCGTACGGCAGGTTGAAGCCGATCGACACCACGTTGAACGCGCCGGTGCCGAGCGTTTTCTGGGCCGCGCGGACCGCTTTCGCGATGCGGGCGGTGGTCGTCGGACAGGCCGAGAAGCAGCCGGTATAGACGAAGTTCACGACGAGCGGCTTCCCGCGGTACTCGGCCAGGCGCACCGGCCGCTCCTGCCGGTCGAGAAACGCGAAGTCGGTGACGGGTTTGCCGATGACGCTCTGGCTGAACTGGAGCGCCACGTCCGGATCGAACGACTTCCCGCCGAGCGCGCCGCCGGTGACGTCGGCCGCCAGCGCCGGCGCGGCGCAAAGCGCCAGGGCCGCGATCCATTCGAGTCGGCCCATGTCAACCCGTCAGCGCCACATCGACGATCCCGGCCGAGAGCAATAGCGTGAGCTGCACGAGCGACGCAAAGAAGTTGGCGAGCGCCGTCTTGCGCCGCGGATCGACAACCAGGCGCAGGCTCGTGAGCAGGAAGAGCGCGCCGCCCAGCCCCGCGCCGACGCCGTAGACCCAGCCCATGCCGAAGGCGAGCGGCAGGAGCGAAAGCGCCACGAGCGCGACCGTGTGCGCGAGGATGGCCAGCGCGCACGCCCGCTCGCTCACCACGACCGGAAGCATCGGCACCCCGGCGGTTGCGTAATCGTCGCGGCAGACCATCGCGAGACTCCAGAAGTGCGGCGGCGTCCACAGGAAGAGCACGATCGCGAGAATGAGCGGCACAGCTGGCAGGCTGTCGGGCACGACGGCAGCCGCGCCAGCGAGGACCGCGAAGCTGCCCGCCAGTCCGCCGATCACGATGTTCCACCACGTGCGGCGCTTGAGCCACACCGTGTAGACCACCGCGTATACGAACCCGCCGAGGAACGTGTACAGCGCGGCGAGCCAGTTGGTCGCGAGCGTCGCTGCCGCGACCGACGCGACGGTGAGCGCCGCGAGGAGCGCGGGAAACCGCCAATCGTGCGCGAGCTCCCCAGTGACGAAAGGCCGGTTACGGGTGCGCTCCATGCGCGCATCCAGATCGCGCTCGTACCACTGGTTGAAGCCGCCTGCCGCCGCCGCGGAGATCGTCACCGCGACGCCGAGGACGACGATCCGCCAGGCTTCGAGCGCCGGCCCTGGCGTCATGGCACGGCCGGCGACCGCAGTGAAACCGATCACGATTCCGATGCGCAGCTTGAAGAGCCCGGCGATGGCGCCGAGCGCCGCGACAACCGGATGGCGTGGGCTCGGGTGCGTGCCCGCGTTTGCGGTCTGCGTCAGGCTTGCCATCTCCTCATCTCCTGCGGCATGTTCTTGTCGGGTCGCCGTCCGGAGCCCGGCGCGCCGGGCTCCGTCCTGGATCCCCGC
>JBFJOO010000133.1:0-9989 GCA_041617635.1 Burkholderiales bacterium
GCGGGATCCCCGGAAAACTCGGCTGCCATCGACTCGAGGGTGGGCAGCGCTTGCGCGATCCGGTTCTGGTCGAGAAGCGATTGGGCCCACTGGCGCCGGATGACGGGCGCGCCATGCCCCGCCATGTGGAACAGGGTGGCCGCATGCTCCAGCTCGACGAACAGGCGCTTACGACGAATCTGCCCGAGCGCCTTCTTGATCTGAGCGGGCGCGAAGCTAGCAGGGTCGATCTGGTCGGTGAGAGGACGGACGTCGCGAAAGCGATACTCCTCCAGTGCCGACGCCAGCTCGGCGAGGTAGTCGCCCGGTCCCATCACGCCGCCTCGCGGTCGCTCTCAGTCGAGGTCGAGGGCGTCGACGAAACCGCTGGTGCGGCCGATCAGCTTGGCCCGGATCTTGTCACGGACCCCGGCGAGCACGTCCTCGTTGATGGTCACGCTGCCCGAGCGGTGCTTCAGGCTCACATTCTCCGCTCGGATCTTGAGGAACAGGACCTGGGTGAGCGCGAATTCGGCCTTGAGTGCGAACGCCATCATCGAAACCATGAACTGCCCGTTCGCGTCCTGCTCGGCGAGCGCGATCTGGAATCGCGCCGCTTCCGCAGACCGGCTTTCGCGGTCGAAGATCGTGATCCACGGGTTGTCGGCATCCATGGACTTCATCGCCTCGATGGTGGAGGTCACGATCGCGAGCGCCGTCGGGGTCGCGCCGAGGAGCACGGTCGCGACCTTGAGGATGGCCTCGTGCGCCTCGAGACCGTTCGCCTCCTCTTCGTACGCCGCGAAGCCCTTGTCCTGGATCACCCAGCCGAGATTCGTCAGCACGTCGAAGTAGACGTCATACCAGTCGATGAGCTTCGCGCGATCCTTGACCTTGCTGTCGGCCGCGAGCTGTGCAAGCAGCGCGCAATTCACGATGTCCTGGCGGCGCTCGACGGACACGCCCTTCACGAACGAGACCACTTCCGACCCGACCACCATCGCCTGGCTCTTGAACGCGTCGAAATCGAATCCGGACTCTTCCTCGGCGCTTTCGAACCCGCCCCGCTTGACGGCGGGAAGCTTGAGGCCCTCGAGAAAGCGACCCGCGGAAACTGCGCTGATCTGGGGCATGTCGATGCTCCTCTCACGTTTGTGTGATGCAGGCCCTCCGCCGCCATCCGGTCGGCGTGATTCGTGAGGACGCCCTGGAATGACGAAAGATACTCCACCAGCTGCAGGTGTTGCAGCCCGGGCGAGACCGGCCGTCCGTCTAGAAGTCTTCGTCGTCGAGCTCCGGGACCTTGGCGATGTACCCCGCGTCGCCGAAGTCCACGGCAGCGACCGCTTCGAAGCCGGAGCCCCGGTGGCCAACCTCCTTGCGCAGGGCGTTCAGGCGATTCAGCCAGCCCTTGAGGAACACCTTGAGATCCGGCCGCCGCTCCGCCAGGTTCCGGTAGAAGGACTCGCGCGCGTCGCAGTAAGCTGCGATCGCCGTGCCGGGGACGCATGCGCCGACGGCCCGCTCGGTCTGCGGTCCGAAGCTGCCGTCCACATCGCAGCCGACAGCGCGCTGCAGCAGGCGGACGGCACGCCTGGCACCCATGTTGACCGCGGTGTCGAACTGGACGAGGTCGAGTTGCCGTTGCAGCAGATCGCAGCGCGGCGGCGTCCAGTAGTCAGCTTCGTAGATCGCGTGGACCTCGGCGTCCTCGATCTCCCGGACGTGCCGCTGCGGGAGCCCCTGCCGCGCGCGCCAGCTGTCGTAGACCTTCTGCGTGACGCCCTTGTTCGTGCGTCCTCCCGGATCGGCCGGATGATCGACGTACCCGCCCTCCCAGCGCAGCACGAAGGGCAGCGAGTTCAGGAAAGCGCCAGAGGCCATAAATTCCTCCTCTATGGGGTGGCGACGTATGCGCCGCTTGCGTGAAGTGAAAACCCGGACCGTCGCGGGTCGCGTACTACTGAAGGCGTCGAGCGTCGATAAAGAGCGTACGCCCGGTCCATCCGGCGGAGCGATAAGCCGTTTGGCCTAGCGCTGCGCTTCGATCCGGCTCGCTTGCACGCATCTCGCCGATTATCGCGGTCGACAATCGGCCAGGACCGGTCGTTCCCGCTAAACTGACCGCGTGATGGCACCAGTCTAACTCTGCTACGGACCCGATGAGCGCTGCGAACCGCGTTGTCTATATCTCCTACGCGTGGGGCGGAGAGAGCGAGCGCATCGTCGACGAGCTCGATGCCGACCTGCAAGCACGCGGCATCGCCGTCGTGCGCGACAAGCGCGACCTCGGCTACAAGGGCACGATTCGCGACTTCATGCAGCAGATCGGGCGCGGGTACGCGGTGATCGTGGTGATCAGCGACAAGTACCTGAGATCGGCCAACTGCATGTTCGAGCTGCTCGAGGTCGCGCGTAACGCTGACATGCACAGCCGCATCTTCCCGGTAGTGCTCAAGGACGCCGACATCTACGATCCCGTGCGCCGCATCGCTTATGTGAAGCACTGGGAGGATCAGCTCAAGGCGCTGGACGAAGCGATGCGCTCGGTCAGCGCGGCCAATCTGCAGGGCGTACGCGAGGAGATTGACAGCTACGACGCGATCCGCGATCACGTCGCGCGGCTTACGTTCCTCTTGAAGGACATGAACACGCTCTCTCCCGAGGTGCACGAGAACACGAACTTCTCGAGCCTGATCGCGAGCCTCGAGCGGCGCATGCAAGAAGCGGGCGATGCGGCGGCCAGCCTGCCGTCCACCGCAAAGGCCGAGGCGGCGGAGGCGGGTGCCGACCGCTCGAAATCCTCCGAGAGCGTGACGCAGCCGGCCCTCGGCCGGGCGCTGGCACGACTCGGCGCGTCGGGGGTCGCGTTTCGCCGCCCGCGACTGGAAAGTGAGCTCGCGGGCAGGCTGCGCGACGGGCCGCTGCGCGCCGTGGTGGTTCACGGTCTGCCGGGAATAGGCAAGACGACCCTCGTTTGCCAGGTGCTCGCGGAACTCGCCGGCACTTTCCCAGACGTTCTCGCACTGCGCCTCGAAGGTCCGGCCGCGGTCGAGCCCGGATACGCGCTCGAGGAGATCAATGCCGTCCTGCGGTCAAGGGGCGGCGGGCTCGAGCCCCAGCGCCTCGGGACCGAGAGCGAACGGGCCCTCGGCGAGCTCGTCGAGGCGCTCGCCGCCGCGCGCCCGGCCCCCCCGCTCATCGTCCTCGACGGCGGCGATTTTGCCCGCGACTCATGGCCAGGGACACTGCTCGAAGCACTGCTGCGCTTTCGCGAGCTGCGGGTCGTGTTGTCTTCGCGGGACCGCATCCTGTCGGCGGCGCAAGCTCACTTCGTCGCCGTGCCGCCGCTCGAAGAAGCCGAGGGGCCGGAGTTCATCCGCCACTGGGCCACGATCCTGGGCCTAGAACTCGACCCCCTCGACGTCTGGGCGCGGGTTCACCAGCTCCCGCGCAGCCATCCCCAGGCGCTCTCCACGTTGCTTTCCCAGCTCGTCGATATTCCGCTCGAGATGCTCCTCGAGTCGGATCTGCCGGATGAGGTCGAGACGCCCGCCCGCCTCGTCGCACGGATCGTTTCCGTGCTCCCGGAGGACGCCCGCTCGACGCTCGCGCTCGCCACGCTGCTGTCGAGCGTCGACCTGCAATCCGCGCTCGCGGTATTGGATCTCGATCCTCCGCGGGATCTGCCGGGCCGGCTGCAGGCATTGCTGTCGCGCTCGCTGGTCCGCCGCGCCGGAGGCATCTATGAAGTCCCCGAGCTGGCCGCCCAGGCGCTCGCCAAGACCGATCCGGATACACTTGGCCGAATGGTGGAGCGCCTCGGAGCGGCATGGCGCGCAGCCTTGGCCGCCGGCCTTCCGGCGGCGCGCCCCGAGGTCTTCGCGGCGATTGCGCCGCCGATCGCCCATCGCCTCTGCAAGCTGGGCCATGCGACATCGGCGCGGCGGATGCTCGGCGAGGAATTTCTCGAGCTGCTCAATCAGCGCGGGTTCTGGAAGGAATACTCCGCGCTCGTGCAGCTCGCGCACGACACGGCGCGCGACGACGGAGACCGACCGGCGCAGTTCCGACTCGGTTGCCGGCTGCTGCGCAAGCGGGTCCAGATGGGTGATGGCGAGCGTGCGCATACCGTGCTCGCCGAGCTGGAGGGGCTGGTCGATGCGTCGGCTGGCGAGCGGGAGCGTGCCGAGTTGCACAGCCATCGCGCGCTGGTTCACCAGATCGACCACGACGAGGCGGCGGTCGAGCGGGAGCTTGGCGCGAGCCGGGCCCTGCGCGAGGCGTCGGGCGACCTTCCAGGAATGGCCATGATCGACAAGCAACTCGGGCATCTGCTCCTACGCCGTAACGAACTTTCAGCCGCCGCCGAACGACTGGCCATGGCAAGCGCCGGGTTCGCCGCGGCGAACGATGTCAAGAACCGCCTGGACGCCGAGACCAGTCTCGCCCTGTGCGAGCTGCGAACCGGCGCGGCGGAGCAAGCGGACACGCGGCTGCGCTCGGTGGTGGCCGAGTGCCGGAGCGCGGGTTTTGAAGCCGGTCTGCCGCGCGCAGTGTTCCATCTCTGCCTGGCAGCCGACAAGCGCGGTCGCGTCGCCGAAGCGCTGGAGCACGCGTGCGAGGCGGCACGACTGGCGGAAGCGAGTGGTAACGTGGTGATTGCACAAATGGCAACGGTCACCGCCGGCCGGTTGGCGGAGTCCCCCGCCGGGCCGGCGAAAGACTGAAGGAGGCGACGGGATGGCGAAAGACACCTATGAAGATCTCAAAAGTCAGTATTACGCGACGTTGCAGTCGAACGACCTGACGACTCGTGTCGCAGAGCTGGAGCGCCTGAGGACGCAGCTCCGCGAGTTCTGCATCGCCAACGGCAAGGACCTGCGGGAGCTCGACACCTGGCTTGCCAACCAACTCGACGAGTGGGCGGGCTACAGCGCAGGATAAGGCGGCGATGAGCGGATCCTCGCTGCGCGAGCTTCTCGAGCACGCCCGCAGGTGCACCGCTCACTATGCCCGGCTACTGCCGCCCGTCGAGGAGCCGTTGCCGGAGGATGTCGGGCAGCTTTTCGATCGACTCCCCCTGCTCTCGCGCCGGGAGCTCCAGCTGCGGCACGCCGGATTGCGCTCGGTGGAGCTCGATCCCGCGCGGTGCTGGATGGTTCGCAGCAGTGGCTCGACCGGCGAGCCGGTCGAGGTCGTCATCGACGTGAGCTCGCGCGCGATGGAGGCGCGCGTGTTGGCGGCGCACGCGGACCGTACCGTCGGCGATCCCCGCTGGCGAGAGTGCGATTGGGTTCACGTCGCGCTCCATCCGGGCGCCTCGTCGCGCGCGATCGTCTCGCCGTGGAACCCCGAGCGCAATTTCGTGAAATGGAATCTGAGCAACGTCTGGCGGAGTTCGAACGAAACGCTTCAACGCGCCCTCGAGCGATTGCGCGGGGCGGTCGTGACCGGCCTTCCCTCGGTGCTCGAATTGCTGGCGGCGCGGATCGCCGCGAGCGGCGCGCCGACTCCGCAGCCGGCGCTGCTCCTGCTCTCGGGCGAGCCCATGAGTGCAGAGGCCCGGGACGTGGCGGCGCGTGCCTTCGGCTGTCCGGTGACGATGGCGTACACGCTGGCCGAAACGGGCGTTGTCGCCACGGAATGCGCGTGCGCCGGTCACTACCACGTCGAGCCCGAGGCGGCGATCGTCGAAATCATCGGCAAGGATCTCGCGCCGGTCGCGCCGGGTGAAGAGGGCGAGGTCGTGGTGACGCCGCTCGCTCTATACTCGATGCCACTGCTACGTTACTGCACCGGCGACCGAGCGGCATGGGCCTCGGGAGCCTGCGGCTGCGGGCGTGACACGCCGCGATTGCAGCTCCGCGCGAGTCGCACCCCGGCGCGCCTCGTTTCGGCCACCGGCGCGACGGTTCACGTCCTGCGCTTCGCGAAGCTCCTCGCGACGCTCGAGCTCGAGCGCTATGCGTGGCGGCAAGCGGACGGCGGCCCGGTCGTGCTCGCCTACCAATCGCGGTTGCCGATGGACGCGACCGCGCAGTCCGTCGTGCGCGCCGCGGTGCGAGCGGCGCTCGGGCCTACGACTCCGGTGCAATTCGAGCGCTTGCGCCGAGACGCGGCGGCGAACGAGGGACCGGCCGCGGCGTGGCCGGACACGCACGGCGCATTGCGAAAGGCCGAGCCTTCGGGACCCGAGTTGAGCGAAGTTGCGGAGTGGGTTCGCGATGCCCTCCGCGGCGAGCAAGGCATTGTCGCCGCAGTGCTCACGGGCTCCGGCCTCGACCCGCAAGCCGCGTCGCGGTTCAGCGACCTCGATCTTGTGCTCCTGGTCGAGGCGGCGCCGCACGAACGGCGATGGTTCGCGCTTGCGACGGCGCTCGGCGCCCAGCTGCCCGGCCTCCATCTCGCCGTCGACACTTGCGCGGGGTTAGAGGCGCGTGCGCCGCTGCTGGTGTGCCGTCTGCACAGCGAGCAGCTCTCGGTCATCGGGCGGGTGGAGGAGTCGATCCTGCCGTGGCCGCGCGAAGATGCACTTCGGACGCAGGCTCGGATCTGGGGCCAGGAGGCCACGGCTGTGCTCTGGCAGCGCCTGGTGTCCGGCTTCGAGGTCGAGCCCGATCCGGTGCGCGAGGCCTGGATCGCTTCCAAGAACGTCCTCCAGGCGCTCCGCTTTCGCGATCTCTTGCGCGGTGGGCGCGAGACGGCGGCGACGACGGTGCTCGCGAGGGCGCGCCGCGATTCCGGGTTGTCGCCGCACTGGTTCGCGGATGTCGATGAGCTGGTCGAGATCGCTCGCGAGCAGCGGCCGCCGCCGCTGCCGACCGCCGAGTGCGTGCGGCGGTTCCTGCTCACTGCAATTTGGATCACGCGCCGGTCGGCGCTGGAGGAATGCTCTTGAGCAAAAGTGTCCCCGAGATCAGCCGCAAGGCACAGATCGACGCCCTGCTGCTCAAGCTGCCAGGCGCGAGCGCAAGAAAGATCGGCGGGCTCGACGCCTATTTCGTCAGCGACAAGATGTTCGCCTGCATCAGCGGCGACGGAATCGGACTGCGCCTGCCCGTCGCCACGGCCACCGAGCTGCAGTTCTCGCGGGACAACGTCGTGCCGTTTCAGCCCGGCGGCACGGCAAGCACCCGGGAATGGATCCAGATCAACCGTGCCGATGCCGCCGACTACGAGAAGGATCTCGAGCTCTTTCGGACTTCGCTCGAGTTCGTGAAAGCCGGCCGGGCCCGGTAGGCCGGTTTCACGTATCGGCACGCTAGGCGGTGGTCAGCCGGGCGAGCTGCGGAAACATGAAGCGCCGGGCTTCGTCGTCCATCTCCGTCTTGAAATTGTGCTTCTGCCTGAGCGTCTCGACGCGGGCCACCGCCGGGCGCGCGTTGATCTCGTCGACCAGGCGCTTGAGGTTCGGAAAACGGGTCCAGGCGTTGTCGTCCGCCATCATGTGCGGCACCAGGCGCGCCCAGCCCCACACCGCCATGTCGACGATCGTGTAAGTCGATCCCAGCGTGTAGGCGTTGCGCGCCAGTCGCGCGTCGATGATCTTCCAGTGGCGCTCGGCCTCGAAGTCGTAGCGGTTCACCGCGTATTTCTCTGGGCCGGGCGCGTAGTGCCGGAAGTGCACGGCCTGCCCCGAGAACGGGCCGACGCCGCTCGCCACGAACAGGAGCCAGGACAGCAACTGGCCGCGCGCCGCCGGGCGGTCGGGCTGGTCCGGCAGGAAGCGCTTCGTCTTCTCGGCCAGGTACAGCAGGATGGCGTTGCTGTCGAACACGGTCGCATCGCCATCCACGATGACGGGGACCTTGGCGTTGGGATTGAGCGCCAGGAACTCGGGCGCGAACTGCTCCCCCTTGCGCGTGTCGACCGGAACGGCCGTGTACTCGAGCCCGGTCTCCTCGAGGAACAGCGCGACTTTCATCGGGTTGGGGGCATTGCTGTAATAGAACGTGATCATCGAGCGTCTCCGATCGGGGGCGTTGCGGGAAGGATGAGCGCACGATCGTAACTCACGCGGACGCCCCGCGCCGAGAGCGCCGTGCGCAGCGGAACCGTTCCGGATAAGCTCCGGTCATTCACCGGGGGGGCCTGGCAGTGACCGCTACGCCTGGCAGCAGCGCGCGCGCCGCCACATTCGTCTACGTCGCGAACGCCGCGGACGGCGACATCGGCGTCTACCGGATGCTTGGCTCGGGCGAGCTGCAGCCGGGGTCGCGCGTCAAGGTGGCGAACATGGTCATGCCCATGGCGGTGAGCCCGGATCGTCGTTTTCTGTACGCGGCCTCGCGGTCCAAGCCTTTCTCGGTGCACGCGTATGCGATCGACGCTGGCACCGGAGCGCTCGCGCATCTCGCGAGCTCGCCGCTCGCCGAGAGCTTCCCGTACATCTCGCTCGACAACACCGGTCGGTTTCTGCTGGCTGCGTCCTATTCCGGGCATCTCGTCAGCGTCAACGCGGTCGGGAGCGACGGGCGCGTCGCCGCCGAGCCCCGGCAGGTGATCCCGGTGGGCCGCAACGCCCATGCGATCCGCGTCGATGCGAGCAACCGGTTCGTCTACGTCCCCGCCCTGGGCACGGATCAAATTTTCCTTTTCACCTTCGACGCGAAGTCCGGCCGACTGCGCTCCAGCACGCCGGCGGTCCATCAGATGCCGGCGACGACGGGTCCGCGGCATTTCGTCGGCTCCGCTGACAACCGGTTCCTGTACGTGTTGAGCGAGCTGCTGGGAACGGTCACCACGCTTGCGGTGGACGCCGAAACGGGGCTGCTCACCGAGCTGGGCTCGGCATCCGCGCTGCCGCCCGATAGCAAGCTCGTGCCCGGCGCGCCGCGCGGGGCGATCACCCGGCCGGGCACTCCCGCGCCGCGCAGCACCGAAAATGACATCTGGGCCGCGGACATTCATCTCACGCCGAACGGCAGGTTCCTGTACGTCTCGGAGCGCACCAGCAGTACGCTCGGGGCGTTCCGCGTCGATGGCGCAACCGGGAAGCTCGCGTATCTCGCCAGCACGCCCACCGAGCCGCAGCCGCGCGCATTCGCCATCGATCCCCGCGGCAGGCACCTCGTCGCGAGCGGCGAGAAATCGGAGACCATCTCCGTATACTCGATCGAACAGGCGAGCGGCGCGCTTGCCCTGCTCGGAAAATATCCGGGCGGGAAGGGCGCCTGCTGGGTGGAGATCGTCAGCTTCGAATAGGGACTCGAGGGACTTGGAGGGGATATGGCCACGTTCGACGGCGTGATCGTGGGGGGCGGCCACAACGGCCTCACGCTCGGCGCGTACCTGGCGCGCGCGGGACTGAAGGTCTGCGTGCTCGAGGCCGCGCCGCGGATCGGCGGCGGCTGCTCGACCGAGGATGCGACGCTTCCGGGCTTCCGCTGCAACCTGCACTCCAACTTCTACATCGCGTTCAGCTCGAGCCCGCTGATGCGGGACCTCGAGCTCGCCCGCCACGGCTTCGCGTACATCGAGCCGCCGGTGCAGAACGGCGTGGCCATGCGCGATGGCACGGCCCTCACGATCCACAAGGACATCGAGAAGACGTGCGCGTCGATCGCGCGATTCTCGCGGCGCGATGCCGAGTCGTTCCGCTATCTGAGCGAGACCTACGCGGTGAAGATGCGGCCGTTCTTCACGTCGCTCCTCTACAACCCGCCGCTCGCGCCGGACGAGATCAAGTCGCGCCTCACCGGCCCGGAAGGCCGCGAGCTCCTCGCGCATGCACCGCTCGACCTCTTCGGGGCGGTCGACCGCCACTTCGAGGACCAGCGCATCCGCACGCTGTTCAAGCTGCTCATGCACGTGACGACCGGCGAGAACGTCCCCGGAACCGGGCTCATCTTTCCGATAATCCTCGCCTCGATCACGCACCTCGCGCTCCCGGTCGGTGGATCGGCCTCGCTTTCGCGCGCCCTCGCGCGGGTGATCGAGGCCGGCGGCGGCACGGTCAAGACGGGCGCAGCGGTGCGCGAGATCGTCGTCGAGTCGAACCGCGCGAC
>JBFJOO010000134.1:0-9673 GCA_041617635.1 Burkholderiales bacterium
GACGCGCCGTGGGTCATCATCGACGACAATCGCGCGCAGTATCCGGAAGGCGTGAAGGTCATCCCGACCGAGCCGCAGAAGGGGTTCGACGAGCGCGCCGCGGCGGCGCTGAGCATGGAGTTGCGGGTGCCGCAAAGCATGCCGGCGGCGGCCGGATTCGGCACCCGGCTCTGACCCGGCCGGCCCTGCGGGCCGGTCCCACACTCCATCCAGCGTCTCGGCTGCACGCTTCCGTGCGGCGACCCGGACGGTAGTCTCGTCGAGGTCGCCGAATACGCGCTACGCTAAAGCGCTTCGGACGCGCTGTGAAGGGGAGGATTCCATGAAGTACCGCCGATTCGGCCGTACCGGCCTCCAGGTCTCCGAGATCGTATTCGGGGGCGGGTACGTCGGGGGCCTGCTCATTCTCGCCGACGACGACACGCGCCGGCGCGCGCTGCGCACGGCGCTCGCAGCCGGCGTCAACTGGATCGACACGGCGCCCCTCTACGGACAGGGCCGCTCGGAGGAGGCGCTCGGCTGGCTGCTCGCCGAGGTCGATGAGGCGCCCTATCTCTCGACCAAGGTGGGCCTCGATCTCGCCAAGCTTGCCGACATTCCGGGCGAGGTCGAGCGCAGCGTCCACGCGAGCCTGCGCCGGCTGCAGCGCGAGTCGGTCGATCTGCTCCAGCTCCACAATCCGATCGGCGCAGAGCGGGGCGCCGGTTCCTCCCGGACGATTTCCGTGGACGACGTGCTGCGCGACGGCGGCGCGGTCGACGCGCTGGAGCGCATGCGCAGCGAGGGGCTCGCGCGCCACATCGGACTCACCGCTCTCGGGGAAGCGCCCGCGATCTGCCGCGCGATCGACTGCGGGCGCTTCGACTCGGCGCAGGTCTACTACAACCTGCTCAATCCGAGCGCCGCGCGCGCGATGCCGCCTGCCTGGTCCGGGCACGATTTCGGCGGCGTGATGGCGGCCTGCAAGCGCCACGACGTGGCGGTGATGAACATCCGGGTCTTTGCCGCGGGCGTCCTCGCCGCCGACGCGCGCACCGGGCGCGAGGCGGTGGTGACCGAGCACAGCGCGCTCGACGTGGAAGCAAGTCGCGCGCGCGCCGCTTTCGGCGCGCTCGGTGCGGGGCACGGCACCCGCGCGCAAACGGCGCTCCGCTTTTCGCTTGCCTGCCCGGACGTCGCATGCGTGGTGATCGGGCTCGCCGCGACGGAGCATCTCGAGGAAGCGATCGCCGCTCAGGCCATGGGGCCGCTCCCGGCCGACGTCATCGCCCGGCTCGAGGCCGTCTACGCGAACGGCTTCCGCGGAAAGTAGATTCTAGACCGTCCGCAGGCCCGAACAAGGAACGTCCTGGTCAAGTCATCCCCGCGCAAGCGGGGATCCAGCAACACCTTGTGAATACCCTCAGCCTGGATTCCCGCTTGCGCGGGAATGACGGATTTCGGCGAAGCTTCTCTGAGCGAGGATCACCCCTAGCCGTTGCGCCGCGTGCCGCCCAGCAGCGCGGGCACCTCGCGCTTGCTGCCGTGTCGGGCGCTCCGCCCCTCCGGCTGGCTCGGCCGCGCACCCTTGTCGTAGACCGCGCCGGATGACGGAAAGCGCGCGTTTGCGTTCGACTGCGGCTGGCGCGCCTCCGCGCCGCCGTGGGAGCCCGCGTTGGTGCTCGCCGCCGGACCGGGGCGCGCGGGTTGGCGCGATCCGGCTCCCGCCGGACGGCCGTTGGGGCGCGACTGACGCTGCGGGCGCCTCGGCTGCTCGCGGCGCTGTGGCTCCCTAAGCGGCTCCCCGCGGCGGGGCTGATCCCGGCGCGACTGCTCCGCGCTCGACGGGGCGCTGCCAGGCGCGAATCCCGGCACGATCTCGCGCTCGAACCGGCGTTTGATGACTTTCTCGATGTCGGCGAGGTACGCATACTCGTCCGGCGAGACGAGCGAGATCGCCTCGCCCGTTACCCCGGCGCGGCCGGTGCGCCCGATCCGATGGACATACTGCTCGGGTACGTTCGGCAGCTCGTAGTTCACGACGTGCGGCAATTGCTCGATGTCGAGGCCGCGCGCGGCGAGGTCGGTGGCGACCAGCACGCGCAGCTCTCCGGATTTGAAGTTCGCAAGCGCGCGCGTGCGGGCGCCCTGGCTCTTGTTGCCGTGGATCGCCGCCGCCTCGATGCCGTCCTTGCAAAGCTGCTCGGCAAGGCGATTCGCGCCGTGCTTGGTGCGTGTGAAGACGAGCACCTGACGCCAGTCCCCGGAGCTCACGAGGTGCGCGAGGAGCGCGCGCTTGCGGCTCTGGTCGACGGGATGGACGCGCTGCGCGACCAGCGCGGACTCGGCGTTGCGCGGGGCGACCTGAACGTACGCCGGATCGTGCAGCAGGCCGCCGGCGAGCGTCCGGATCTCCTCGGTATAGGTCGCCGAGAAGAGCAGGTTCTGGCGCTTCTTCGGCAGGAGCGCGAGGATCTTGCGAATGTCGTGGATGAAGCCCATGTCGAGCATGCGATCGGCCTCATCGAGGACGAGGATCTCGACGTGCGAGAGATTGACCGTCTTCTGCCCGACGTGGTCGAGCAGCCGTCCCGGCGTGGCGACGAGGATGTCCACGCCACGGCGCAGCGCGTCGATCTGCGGCTGTATGCCCACGCCGCCGAAGACGAGTGTCGAGCGCAGCGTCATGTGCTTCCCGTAGATGCGGATGCTTTCCTCGACCTGCGCGGCAAGCTCGCGAGTGGGCGTGACGACGAGCGCCCGGACGGCATGCCGGCCGCCGTGGTGGGTGTGGGCGGCAAGGCGCTGCAGCATGGGCAGCGTGAACCCGGCGGTCTTGCCGGTGCCGGTCTGCGCGCCCGCGAGGACGTCGCGGGCGGCCAGGATGAACGGAATGGCCTCTGCCTGCACGGGGGTGGGCACGGTATAGCCCTCTTCGCGGACAGCGCGGACCAGTTCGGCCGCGAGGCCGAGGGTTTCGAAAGTCTGATTCAAGCAATACTCCTCTCGCTTCGGCGCGCTTGCGCGCACCGAGGGCTAGGAAACGTACGGCGGGTGCCGTCGCCTCTGCTCAACCTGCGGCGGCCACGCGTTGACGGGGGCCGCCGAACCGGTTCAGGCAGTCGCGACTACATGGAAGGAAATCGGGGGAGTCTCTGGAAAGAGCTAACAACCGCGATCGCTTGGCGCCCGACCGGATCACGGGCTCCGAGAAGCTGCGCGATTATACCGGATCGGCGCGTCCGCGGGCGTTACTTGTGCCGCTCGCCCGCGAACTCGTCCCGCGCCGCGGATGCCCGGCCGTCTCGGGAAGGAGTCGCGGTGCCCGGCACCCTCCGCAGCGCGGACCCGCCTCGGCTACCATTCACGCGTTGGTCCCCGTGCCGATCGATGAATCGCCCACTGACTGATTCCGAGCGCTCGACGCTCGCGCTGCACGTGGCGTTCTCGCTCTCGTTCGGCAGCTTCCTCGCGCCATCGATGGGCCGCGCACTGCTCACGCTGCTCGCCGGTTTTCTGCTGCTGGGCGTGCCGCTCGCGATCGCGAACGTCGACTTCGGATCCTGGCCGGCCAAGGACTTGCTCATCCTCGGGGTGGCGGGCGTGTTTGCCTTCTGGACCGGCATCGCGACGCGCGACTATCGTCGCAAGTGCCGGGAGCTCGCGCCGCGCCAGGAAATGCTGCGCGCGGATCTCGCGGGCGGCGTGGCCGAGATCGAACGTTATCGCGCCACCGATGCGATCCGCGCGATCGGGCCCGTGAATCGCGAACGCTGCTACTTCTTGCGGCTCGATGACGGCCGGGTCATGTTCGTGGGCTACTGGAACCCGCCGGACGGCGACCCCGACGCGACGGGGCCCGAGCTCGGCGGTTTTCCCGCGGCCGAGTTCGAGATTGCCCGCGGACTGCGCTCGAGGATGGTGCTCGGTGTGACCGGGCAGGGCAGCGTCCTCACTCCGTCGCAGACGTTCACGCTCGGACGTCGCGTGGTGGAGCAATCGCTGCTTCCGGAAAGCGGGGCCATCGTCGATACGTCATGGGCGATGCTCGCCAAGGCCTACGGCCCCGAATCGTGATTGCTCCGCGGCTGGCCTCATTTCGGCACTTACGGCGTCATTGCATTCGCGCAGCACATGTCAGCGACATGGGCGAGTTCCAGAAGCCTGCCGGTCCGGACCAGTCCGGCAATTTGAACGGCACGGGCACCACGTCTTCGGCGACCGGCAAGCTCCGCGCGAACGAGTTCTTCGCCAACGTGCGCTACGATTTCTGACTCTCGGCGGGCTCGCGGGCCCGCTCGATCGCCAGGCGACGCTCGGCGCGGCTGACGAGTTGGCCCGCAGCGAACGCGCCGACCGCGGCCACCACCAGCAGATACATGGTCGCGCGCCAGCCGCCGGTCGCCGACACCACGACGGCGAACGCGGGCGGTCCGATGAACTGGCCGAAGTTTGAAAGCTGAATGATGAGGCCCTGCAGGCTCGCGATCTGCGTCGGTGAGCGCGCGTAGTGCTGCGATGAGGTGAGCACTGCGGGCGGGGTCATCCCACCGCCGAACGACAGGCTGAGACAAGCCGCGTAGCGTACCCCGTCGGGCAGCCCGGTCGCGAGCAGTGCGATCCCGGACAAGCCCATCAGGATCGCCGCCGCGCTGATCAGCCGGCCGCGCGGCACGTGCCGCTGGAGCAGCCACGTCCCGAGCAGGATTCCGGGCACGTTCACCGCAACGACGAGCGTGGTAAGCGCGGTTGCCGCGAGCAGGGTGAACTCGCGCTCCTTCACCAGGAACGTCGGCAGCCACACCATCACGGCAGTCCACTGGAAGGTGTAGAAGCACATCGCCAGCGCGCACCACCACGGCCCGGGCTGGCGCAGCGCGTGCACGAGGCTCGCGAGCGTGCGCTCGGCGCGCGGCGGCGGCAGGGGAAACGCGGCGCGCATGCGCCAGAGCGCCAGGAGCGTGACCGCGGCCGCCGCGACGCTCGCCCACCACAGCCCGCGCCAGCCGACGGCGGCGAGTACGAATGGCGTGGCGAGCAGCGCCACCGCGAATCCGAACGGCATATACGCGCTCCAGATCCCGAGCGCGAGCCCGCGGTCGTGACCGACGGCGGCGGACGCAATCAGTGCTGGCGCGGAGACCGTGACGGCGATGAATCCGGCGCCCTCGACGAAGCGCGAGACGAGCAGCGCTTCGGGGGAGGTGGCAATGGCGCCCGCCGCACCGCCCAAGGCGAGCGCGGCGAGCCCCCCGAGGCAGCTGCGCAGTGCGCCCGCACGGTCGGCGAAGAATCCGAAGAAGACCGCCATCGCCACCGCCAGGGCGTTGAACATCGACACCACCCAGCTCGCGGCGACGAGCGAAAGGCCGAAATGGTCGCTGAGCGCGGGTAGTGCGCCGGGCAGCTTGCCGACGAAGGCCGCACCGACCACGCCGGCGACGATGCCTACCGATACAGCGGGCCAGCGGGTGCGTGACGACATGGGGCGCACAGGGGAGATCGAGCGTCGCGAAAGCGGCGACGCCAGACCGGCCCCCGCTCCGGGCCCAATGGTACTTGGTACTTGCGCGAGATCGCCCGCGCGCATCCGGCGCGTGGGCGTCAAAGGTGCAGCAGGATTCAGGTCACCCCGCGGACGCGGGGATCCAGTATGCCTTTGAATGCGCCAAGCCTGGATTCCCGCTTTCGCGGGAATGACTGCTAGTGCGCGACGGCGACCGCCTGCGCTTCGGGCTCGAGCTCGTCCCAGCGCAGCGCGCGGTTGCGGCCTGATTTCTTGGCAGCGTACAGGGCCTGGTCCGCCTGCTCGACCAGCTCGCCGACCGAGGTGCAGCCGAAGCGGATGGTCGACACACCGAAGCTCGCGGTCATCCTCAGCCCCTCGACGCCGCGGATGCCCGGGCCCGCTTCGCTCTCGACCCGGCGCCGGATCCGCTTGGCGATCTCGGCGGACTTCTCGACCGTGGTGTTGGGCAGGGCGACCACGAATTCCTCGCCGCCGTAGCGGCAGAGCAGATCGTGGCCGCGGATCGACGACGCGAGGATGCGCGCCATCTGCTTGATCGCCTCGTCGCCGACGGCATGGCCGAAGCGATCGTTGATTGATTTGAAGTGGTCGATGTCGACCATGATCACGCAGAGCTCGAGATCCTCGGTCACCGCGCTGGCGTAGATCTTGTCCATTTCCGCGAAGAACGCACGGCGGTTGAGGCAGCCGGTGAGCGAGTCGCGCGCGGCCATCACGGCGAGCTCCTTGTTCTGCTCCTCGATCTTCTCGCGCGAGGATTCGAGCTCGTCGAGCGCTTTCTGCAGCGCGGCATTCTTCTCCTCGAGCTCGGTGACGTCGTCGAACGTGGCGAGACAGCCGCGCGCGCGGCCGACGTTATCCACGATCGGCGAGCAGTTCATCACCGCCTTGCGCGACTTTCCGCCCTGCGGAATCTCGATCACCGAGCCGAGCACCGGCTCGCGGGAGGCCATCGCCTGGTTCCAGGGATGGTCCGCGGGATCCGCCGACAGGCTCGCCTTGAGCCAGTCGAGCGCCCCGACGTTCTGGCCGAGCAGCCCGGTCGCGGCCTGCGGATGCAGGTTCCGGAAGGCGCTGTTGGCCATGTTGATGCGGCCCTTGGTGTCCACCACCAGCACGCCTTCGGCGAGGGTGTCGAACGCCATGCGCACGCGATCCGGGATCACCGCGGTCGGGTCGAGGTGCTGCAGCACCTTGCGCAGGTAGAAGTAATAGAAGGCGAAGCCGCCGATCGACAGCGCCAGGATGAGGAGGACCGTCGGGTGGCGCATCCACTCGAGCCAGGATTGCGGTCCCACCGGCGTGAAGGCCATCTCGACGACGCCCCAGCGATCCTTGCCCGCGTACACCGGCACCGCGACGTGCGTCAGCGTGGACTTGCCGTCCGCAACCGGAATCCAGTGAGTCTCGTGTTCGCCGCTCTTCACGACGAGCTCGCCGCCCGTGCGGCGCACGCCGACCGACAGGATCTCGCCGCCCTTGGTCACCGCAGTGTCGACGGTGCGCTGGATGGTGCGCTGATCGTCCGCCTCGACCAGCGAGGTGAGCTGCACCGCGAGGCTGGCGGCGATCCGCTCGCGGATGCGACGCGAGTTCTGGACCTCGTCGGGCAGGAGGCCGAATGCGAAGTCCAGTATCAGCACCAGCAGGACGGTCAGCGAGACCAGCCCCAGCGCGATACGACCGATAGTCCGAACTCTGCTCATTAGCGCATTCTCTTAATGTCGCGCGAATCTCGAATTGAACCCTGGAATATTCCAGCAAGTCTCGGACCGGGGCGAGGCCCCTGTGCCGACTGCGCGCGGAAAAGTTGCGCTTCGCGCACGCTTTGCTTCGCGCAGGACCCGGGCGTCCGGTTCAATGTCACAACACCCCTCAAGAACGCAATCTAGTCTACTGTTTCTTAATCGAAATTTACTAGAGTCCGCGGATCTTTGCGGAGTACTTCATCACGTACGCGGGCGCCCGGCCGGCGGCATTTCGCCAGGAACAGGCATTTTCGTGACAATTTCGTAGGGTGCCGTCCTGATTCGGGCGACGAATCCCGGTTGGGGTGGATCTTGACCGGGGCCCGGAAGGGGGCCCAGGACCCCCTGGCGCCTAGCGTTTCAGGCTCGACTGCAGCTCACTCAGCGCGATCGGCTGGGATTCCGCACTCGAGAAGCGGCGCCGGACGAGCCTTTCCTCTTCGGCTTCCTCCTCGGTTTCCTGCTCGGGAGCGGTGTCGCCCCAATCATCGTCGTCGTATTCGTCCTCGTTGCGGCCGAGGACCGGTAGCGGGTCGAAGTTGCGCCACGCCGGCAGGGAGGAGAGCAGGCTCGCGAGCAGGCCGCTGGCCCGGGTAGCCCACCAGATCGCACCCACCGAGAGGGCGAGGCTGGACATCCGAACGGCATCGAGATCGAGCTTGATCAGGCGGTCGCCGTCCGGGTCGGGCAGCGAGATCTTGCCGAGCTCGACGGCGATTTCCGGGCGCTGCGTCTGGGCGAACTCCGGCGCGAACCGCTGTCCGGTTTGGACAACGGTCGGCGTGCTCGACTGAACCGTCATGGTCTCCGGCTCGACGACGGTTTTCTCGGCCTTGGCCACCGCTTCGCGTACTGGCGCGACGGGTGCGGGCGTCTGGATTTCAATTGGCGGCTCTTCGCCGCCGCCGCGCGCGACCGGCGCGGGAACGTCGAGCGGGCTCGGGTCATCGGTGCCGCCACCGGTGCCACCACCACCTGGTGGGTCGACCGGCGGAGTGACGGTTCCGCCACCGCCACCGCCGCCGCCCGGCGGCGTGGTTCCGGGCCCGCCGTTGGGCACGAAGGAGACGGCCGCCGCACTCGGTGCCGATAACAGGGCGCCGTCGCCCACTTGTATGGTGTAGGCCGGCGCGAGGTTGTTGCCCGCGTGCACGAACACCACGAGCCCCGCGGCCACGTCGGCCTGGGTGAACGTGGTGATCGCGACGCCGGGGGCGCCGACGAGCTCGAATTGCCCGTTGGCGAGGCTGGTGACGTTATACGTCAGCCCGCCCCACGCGTTATCCGGATCGCTCGCCCCGAGGTTGGCAAGGGTCAGCGTGACCGTGGCACCGTCGTTGATGGTCAGGTTGTTCGTCGTGACGCTCGGCGCATCGTTGACCGGTGTGACGTTGATCGTGCGGGTCGCGGGCGCGGAGCTCGCGGCGCCGTCGTTGACGATCAGCGTCACGGTGCGTGGTGCGGCACTCGGGTTGTCGCTCGAATTCTGGTAGGCCACCGACTGCAGCACGTTCTGCCAGTCGGCGAGCGTCGCCGGTCCGGTCAGCGTCAGTGTGCCCGTCGCCCCGTCCCAGACGCCCCCAATCCCGCCGAAGCTCGTGAAGCTCAGGGTGTCCTCGGCCGCCACGTAGCCGCCGGTGATCTGCACGGTGGCGCTGGCGAGCGTCGGGTCGTCGATGTCGTTGACCGTGACCGCCGGGTCGACCGCCGAGGCCGGGTCGTTCTCGATGTAGCCGAGCGCTCCGCCGGAGGTGATCACGACCGGCGGATCGTTCACCGGGGTGACCGTGATCGTGACGGTCGCAATGTTCGAGTTGCCGAAGCCGTCGTTTGCCTGGTAGGTGAAGGTGTCGACACCGTTGAAATTCGCGATCGGCGTGTAGTTGAAGCTGCCGTCGGCGTTGAGCACGAAGGCCGCGGCGTTCGCCGGGCCCGCGACCAGCACCGCGGTCATCGGATCGTTGTCGAAATCTGTATCGTTCGCGAGCACGCCGGCGGCGGCGACGCTCAGCGCGCCGTCCTCTGCCACGACGTAGGCGTCGTCGTTCGCCACCGGGAAGGCGTCGTTCACCGGGTTGACGGTGATGGTGACCAGTGCCGAGCTGGTCTCGCCGTCGGAGTCGGTGATCCGGTAGGTGAAGGTGTCGGTGCCGTTGATATGGGCCGCCGGGGTGTAGCTGAAGGTGCCGTTGGCGTTCAGCACGAAGGCCGCGGCGTTCGTGGGGCCGGTGACCACCGAGTAGACCCCGCCGTCCACGCCGATGGTGTCGTTCACCGAGACATCGCCTGCGAGCGGCGTGTCCTCGTTGGTGGCGACCGCATCGGCCACCGCGATGGGGTCGTCGTCATCGACCGGGTTGACGGTGATGGTGACCAGTGCCGAGCTGGTCTCGCCGTCGGAGTCGGTGATCCGGTA
>JBFJOO010000135.1:0-9357 GCA_041617635.1 Burkholderiales bacterium
CCGGAAGCTCGAGCGTCTCCTTCGCATAGGCATGGATCGCGAGCGGCGCCGAATACGTCTTCTCCTGCCGGGTGCGCAGGGGGGTGAGCAGGCTGTCGAGTATCGACCGGGTCTCGACCGAATAGACGGGCGCCGCGCCGGCCTGTGTGGCCGCCAGAGCCGGACGGAAATGAACCGAGTCCGCGAGACCCACTGCCGCGAAGAGCCCCACGATCACCAGGGACGCCATTCCGGCGCTGCTGCGCGCCACTCTGCGCCACGGTGCGACGAGGTGGGGTCGTCCGCGCGCATACCACGCGTAGAACGCCACCACCGCCACGAGCAGCCAGATCAGCACGTCGGTCCACAGCGGAACGAGCTTCACTCGAACCTCACCCGCGGATCCACCAGCGTGTAGGACAGGTCGGTGAGCAGCAATCCGACGATGTAGAGCACCGACCCGAGAAACACCATCGAGCGGACTACGGCGAAGTCCTGGGCCTGGATCGCGTCGATGACGTAGCTGCCGAGGCCGGGGATGCCGAAGAACGACTCGGTGATGAGGCTCCCCATGAAGAGCGTCGGGATCACCACCACGGTGCCGGTGAGAATCGGGATCATCGCGTTCTTGAGCACGTGGCGGAAGAGCACGGTGACTTCCGAGAGGCCCTTCGCGCGCGCCGTGCGCACGTAGTCACGGCCGATCTCCTCGAGAAAGATCGTCCGATACCAGCGCGTGCCGCTCCCGATTCCGCCCACTACGCCGACCACAACCGGCAGCACCAGGAACTTCACCGCGTCGATCCCGGGCGCGTAGCCCGAGATCGGGACGAGGCTCCAGGCCTTGCTCACGAGATACTGGCCGCCGATGATGTAGAAGAGCGCGGAGATGGACATCATCGCAACGCAGACCACCACGCCCCAGAAGTCGAGGTACGTCGCGCGGAAGAACGCGAGCAGCAGCGCGAACGTGATGTTCACGGCGAGCCCGACCAGCAGGGCGGGGATGGCGAGCGCGAGGCTCGGCCACATCCGCGTCCGGATCTCGTGGCCGATGTTCCGCCCGTCGTCCGCGTTGCCGAAATCGAATGCGAACAGGCGCACCGATTTCTGGAAGAAGATCGTGTCGGTGAGGCGTTCGGCGCCCGCCGCCTGAGCGTTCACGAGCAACGGCTTGTCGTAGCCACGCTCCGCCTTCCAGCGCTCGACCGCCTCGGGCGTCACGCGCTTCGCGCCGAGCGCGAGATTCGCCATGTCCTCCGGCGTGTTGACGACGAAGAACAGCACGAACGTGATCAGGTTCACCCCGATCAGGATCGGAATCGCGTACAGGACGCGGCGCGTGATGTAGGCGATCATGCCGCGTGCCGCGCGGGACGCGCCGCGGCGCGCTCGCGCCGGCGGTAGGCGATCACGGCGGGCAGCGCCGAGAGCACGAGGAGCGCGAAGATCGCCACGATCGGCAGCACGACCGGCCGATTCCACTGGCTACGCATCGCCGCCCGCTCCGCGGCGTCCACCCGGTAATACTTGACGCCGTTCCGTCCCATCTGGTTCGGCTTCAGGTTCGTCATCCACGCATGCGCGAGGCTGTAGTCGAGCGGGTGGAAGCCCCAGACCCACGGGGCGTCCTCGCGCGCGATCGCGACCATGCGGTCGATGATCGCCTGACGGGCCGGCCCATTGTCCATGTTCTTCATCTGCTCGAACAGGCGGTCGTACTCGGGATTCTGGTAGTTGGCGGCGTTCTCGCCGCCGGTCTTGGCGCGCGATTGCGGACCGTTCAGCAGGAACATGAAGTTCTCGGGGTCCGGATAGTCCGCGTTCCAACCGAGAAAGAAGAGCTGCGTGTTGCCGGTCTTGATCTTCTCCTGGAAGCGATTCCAGTCCGTCGCGCGGATCTCGAGCTGGATATTGAGCTTCGCGAACTGGCGGCGGTACCAGTCGAGGCGCGGCTTGTCCCCCGGTCCCCGCTGGACGGTGTCGAGATAGAGGACGAGCGGCTGGCCGGTCTGCGCGTCGCGGCCATCCGGAAACCCGGCCTCCGCGAGCAGCCGGTGCGCGACGGCGATCGGCTTGCGCTTTGCTACGCCATCCTTTCGCTCGTACACGACCGGATTCACACCGTCGGGGCCTTCGCGAAAGCCGAAGATCCCGGGCGGCACCGGGCCCATTCCCGGAATGCCGCGGCCGTTCTGGAAGATTGAGATGAACTCCTCCCAGTCGAGCGCGATCGAGACGGCCTGGCGCAGCTTGCGCGCCTTTTCCGCCGCCCCGCCCACCACCGGATCCAGGTAGTTGAACGCGAGGTAGAAGGTGCTCGTGCCGACGGAGGTCCGCAGCGAGATGCCGCGCTCCCGCATCTCCGGCGTCAGGCTCGCCTCGCCCTCAAGGTTGAGTCGCACGGCCTGGTCGAAATTGTCCGAGCTGATGCCGGATTGATCGTAGTACCCCTGGAGAAATTTGTTCCAGTAGGGAATGCCCTCCTTCTCGCGCGTGAACACCACGCGATCGATGAATGGAACGGTCTTCCCGGCGTCGCGCAGCAGTTTGTCGGCGGCGTCGCCCGGCTCGCCCTCCGACGGGTAGGCCTCGCCGCGAAAATTCGGATTGCGCGCGAGCACCATGCGCGCATTCGGATTGTTCTCCGCGAGCATGTAGGGGCCCGTCCCCACCGGGAACCAGTCGAGCGTGAGATTGCGACCATCGTTCATGCCGCGCTGCGAATAGAACTGGTCCGCCTCGACGGGCATGGGCGCGAGGAACGGCGTCGCGAGCCAGTAGAGGAGCTGCGGGTACTTGCCCTTGATGCGTATGCGGTAGCTGTAGCGGTCCACGACGTCGACGCCGGCCAACGGAAACTTGCGCAGATCGATCCACGGCAGCCCCTTGTCCGCGCGCCCGAATTGCGCCTCGTGCTCGGCGACGAGGCGCTTGTTTTCAGCCTGCAGCGCCGCGCTCAGCTCCTTGAGACCGATGATGTACGAGCTCATGTGCCCGAAAATCGGCGACACCACCCGCGGATGCGCGAGCCGCTTGATCTGGTAGACGTAGTCGTCCGCGACGAGCTCCCGGGTGCCGGTCTGCGGAAAATCGGCGAGCGCGTACTTGTCGCGGATCGCCGCCTCGGGCAGATCGAGGTAGAGCGCGCGGCCCGCCGCGTCCTTGGCAAAGGCGGGATGCGGTTGATACAGAATCCCGGGACGGATGCGGATCAGGTACTCGCTCACCGCGACCCGGTCCGCCGGGGCGTCGGCCGGCAGCTCGCGTCCTTCGCTGTCGAGGAGCACAGGCTTCGGAACCTCGAGTGCCGACTGGGGAATGAGCTCGTAGGGCCGCTTCAGGTAGTGGTACTGCAACGGCGGCTCGTAGATCTGCTGGATGAAGCCCCACTCGTCCGAGGTGTAGGAGCGCGCCGGATCGAGCGTCTTCGGACGATCGATGAACGACGTGTAGAGGATGTTGCCGCCGCGGTCGGAAGCCGGATACGGATCGTTCCACACCTCGGCGCATCCGCCGAGCGCCAGGGTGGCCGCCAGGGCCCACGCGAGCAGGGTTGCCGTATGGCGCATGGGCGCGAAGTGTAGCCGAGCGCGACGCGCGCCGTCCTCCGCACGCGGGCACGCGCGACCCCGGGGATATAATTGCGCGAAGTCCCGCCTCGGAGTCCAAATGGGTTTCCTGCAGAACAAGAAGATTCTCGTCACCGGTCTCTTGAGCAATCGCTCCATCGCCTATGGCATCGCCCGGGCCTGTCGGCGCGAGGGCGCCGAGCTCGCCTTCACGTACCAGAGCGACCGGTTCAAGGACCGGGTCGCCACCATGGCCCGCGACTTTGACAGCGATGCGACATTTCCGTGCGATGTGTCGAGCGATGAGGAAATAGAGCGACTTTTCAGTGGGTTGGCAGCGCGCTGGGACGGTCTCGACGGCATCGTGCACGCCATCGCGTATGCCCCGCGGGAGGCGATCGACGGCGAGCTCTTGGACGGCCTCTCGCGCGAGGCGTTCCGTGTGGCGCACGACGTCAGCGCCTACAGCTTTCCCGCGCTCGCCAAGGCGGCGCAGCCTCTGATGCAAGGGCGCGCCGGAGCCCTCCTGACGATGACCTACCTGGGCGCGCAGCGCGTGCTCCCGCACTACAACACGATGGGCTTGGCCAAGGCGAGCCTCGAGGCGGCCGTGCGCTATCTCGCCGCGAATCTCGGCCCGCACGGACACCGGGTGAACGCGATCTCGGCGGGGCCGATCAAGACGCTCGCGGCGAGCGGCATCGCGGGATTCGGCAAGATCCTGAAGTTCGTCGAGCAGACCGCGCCGTTGCGGCGCAATGTGACGATCGACGACGTCGGCAACGTGGCCGCGTTTCTGCTTTCGGATCTAGCTGCCGGAGTGACCGGCGAGGTGACCTACGTCGATGCGGGATTCAACGTCGTCATCGGCGGGATGATGATGGCGGAGGCAAAGACCACCTAGTCGCCGGCGTGCGGACCGGTTTCGCTCAGCTGCCCGGCTGCCGCTCGAGGCTCGCCGCATTGATCTCGATCTTCGTCCGCTCGCGCAGCCCTGCCACGAACGCCTGGAAATCCTCCGTTGCTTCCTGCCGCGCGAGACCGAACTGGCTGACTGCGAGCTTCTGATCGTCGATCGTGCGCGGATCCGTGACGCTCGAAATGCGGAAGAGGGCGTAGCCCTGCTCCCCGGCGCCGAGCCCCGCGTACGCGGGAAGCTTGGCCGTATCGGCTCGGAACACCGCCGCAAGCGACCAAGCCTCGAGCCCGTTCGGGTCTTCGCGACTCACCAGCTTCGCTGCCGGCCACTTCACGTCCACCGGCTTGCCGGCACGCAACGCCGCAAGCATGGCTTCGCCAGCCTTCTGCGCTAGCGCACGGGCTTCCTGCTCGGTCAGCAGCCGGACGATTTCGTCGCGCACCGCCTCGAGCGGGCGCATCGCGGCCGGCTTGTGCTCGATGACCCGGGCCGCCATGAGCTCGCCTGGGGCGATCTCCACTACCTCGGAGTTGCGCTTGTTCTTCAGAACGTCGTCCGTGAAGAGCGCCGCGCGCGCGCGCGCACCATCGAGTGGGCCCTTCCCGCCGTCCGCGTCCCGCGTCAGCCAGTCGGATGTCTGGGCCTTGAGCTGGAACCTGTCGATCAGCGGCTTGAGGCTGTCCGGCTGCTCGTAGGCGATGTTGCTGAACGACTCGGCCGACTCCGCGAACTTCTTCGCGAGACGCTGGCGCTTGATCTGGTCCTCGATCTCCGGCTTCGCGTCCTCGAAGCTCTTGGCGCCCTGCGGCGCGTTGAGCAGGATGTGGCTCGCGCTGCGCTCCTCCGCGTCGCCGTCGCCCTTACGCTTCCCGGTCAGCTTGATGATGTGAAATCCGAACTCCGATTCGACGACCGGGCTGATCTCACCTTCCTTGAGCTTGAATGCCGCGTCCTCGAACGGCTTCACCATCGCGCCGCGTCCGAAGAATCCGAGGTCCCCGCCCTGCGGAGCCGAGCCGGGATCCTGCGAATGCCGCTTCGCGAGCTCGGCGAACCCATCCGGATTCTTGCGCGCCTCGGCGAGGAGCTCCTCGATCTTCGCCCGCACCGCTTCGCGCTCCCTGTACCGCGAGGCGAAGCTCTGCTCATAGATCGACTTGATCTCCTCCGGGCTCACGGTCTCGCGCTCCGCGAGCAGGTCGCGGCTCAGCACGACGTACTCGACGCGCACCTGCTCGGGCGACTCGAACTCCCGCTGATTGGCCTTGTAGTAGGCCTCCACCGCATCGGGCGCGATCTTGACCTTGCCTCGGAACTCCTTCGGCGAGACCGTGAATTGCGCCACTTCGCGCTTCTGCTCGCGCGCCTCGGCGAAGCGACGCGCGACGTTCTTCGCGACGAACGCGGAGTCCGCCACGCCGGCGGAGAGCTGCTGCATCAGCAGATCGGAGCGCATGTCGCTCTCGAACTGGGCCTCGGTGAGATTCTGGGCCTGCAGCAGCGCGCGGTACTGCGCGAGCGAGAACTTGCCGCCCTCGTGAAATGCTGGAATGCCGGCGATCGCCTCGCGGAGCTGCTCGTCGCTCACCTGCAGGTTGCGCCGTGCCGCGTACAAGGCCAGCACGCGCTGCGAGATCATGCCGTCGAGCAGCTCCCGACGCATGGCGGGCGTGTCGAGCGTCGCGGGATCCACGCTGCGCCCGAGCATTTCGGTCAGGCGCTCGCGCTGCTGCGCCATGGCGCGCGCGAACTCCTGCTGGCTGATCGTGATTCCGCCCACCTCGGCGACCACGCGCGAGGAATCGAAGCCCGACCGATAGGACTCGACCCCCCAGAACGCGAACGAGATCACGATCATCCCGAGGATGATCTGCAAGACGATCTTGTATTTATGGACGAGGTCGAACATCGGTATCTGTTCCAGTGCAGACAATCAGAGCGTGGGCGCGGTTCCGCGGGAAGGAGGGTAACGGGAGGAAACCAGCCGGTTTCCTGCTGTTCGTGACCTTCCGCCTAGTGAAAAAGGCGAACCGCACGGTTCGCCTTTTGAAAACTGGCGGAGTGGACGGGACTCGAACCCGCGACCCCCGGCGTGACAGGCCGGTATTCTAACCAACTGAACTACCACTCCACGAAAAATGCGCCCGTGGCACCCCTGGCGAAGCCAGGCTGGTGGGTGCTGAGAGGCTCGAACTCCCGACATTCGCCTTGTAAGGGCGACGCTCTACCAGCTGAGCTAAGCACCCCTCCCCGGGGGGCCGGCGGCCACTCGCCGCACGATTTGCGAACCGAGATTCGCCCCCGAAAAGGCTAATTAGTTTATCGCATCCTTAAGGGCTTTGCCAGGTCGGAACTTAGGCACCCGGGCCGCCCGGATCTTGATCGTCTCCCCGGTCTGCGGATTGCGCCCCGCGCGCGCGGATCGCTTGCCGACGTAGAAGGTGCCGAAGCCGACGATGGTCACCGTTCCGCCTTTCTTGAGCGCGGTCTTGATGCCGGCCACCGCGGCGTCCAATGCGCGCTGCGCTGCGGCCTTGGAAATGTCCGCGGACCGCGCGATCTGATCGATCATCTCGCTCTTGTTCACTGCGTTCTCCCTCTTCGCCGACAACGCGCGCTTGACGGACGTTTCCCGCAACGCGGAGAACGGGCGTTATAGCAATCGGGGTCTCGGCGTGTCAAGGCCGCATCCGCACCGGGCCGGCCACACGCTTACCGGCAGGCGAACTCGATGCGCTCGGCGCCTTCGTGGCTCGGGCTCTGGCCGATGCCGATGACGCCCTGACCGCTGAGGATCTGCTCCTCGCGACGCAGCACGACTTCTTCGCCGCCCGACATTCCCACCCAGGTGCCGTTCGCGCTATGGTCCACCAGCACGAACTTGTCGCGGCGCCGCTCGATGTGAGCGTGCTGGCGCGAGGCGCGTCGGTCCGCGATGACGATTTCGCATCCCGCGTCGCGTCCGAGCGTCACCGAAGCGAGGCCGCCTTCCTCGATGGCGATATCACGACCTTCGTGCCGGAGCACGAGCCGGGTGTGCCGCTCCGACCCGAACCGCGTGCCGAGCATGGTCAGGTCCTCGCCTTCCTGCCACAGGACTTCGTAGATCGGCAGCGCGTCCTGCTTGCCCTTCACCGGGACGCGGTCGAGCAAGCGCGTATGCTCGCGCGCGTCCGGCGGCAGGCGGCCTACGGTGTCCTCGGTGGTGAGAATTTGCGCGACGCGCGCAAGGCCGGCGACCCGCGCCGCGACGTTCACGGTGTCCCCATATAGATCCCCGGGCTTCTCGATCACTGGACCGAAATGGCACCCGACGTGGATGCCCAGATCCAGCTTGCCGACCGCCCGCTGGCCCTCGATGCGCTCCTGCATGACGCGCGCCGCGCCGAGCGCGGTTTCCGCCAGGTCGAACGCGCACATGAGGCCGTCGCCCACGCCCTTGATGACGCGCCCGCCGGACTCCTCGGTGACGCTCTGCAGGATCGCGAGCACCCGGGCGACGCGATCGAGCGCGGGCGCATCGCCCAGCTTCTCGTAGAGTCGCGTGCTCCCGCTGATGTCCACGAAAACCACCGCGCACTGAAAATGGTCGGTGTCCATCGCGATCTCCCTGAACCGCTCGTGTGCGAGTATACGGGACGATTCGTGTGGCCCGAGCGTCGAATGTCGCACACCGACGGCACCGTCGGGCGTGGATTGACAGCCTTTAACGCGACCGCCTAGAGTAGCGTGTTGGCTACGGTCGGCGAACCGGTCGACGCCATTGCGAACGGCGGTTTTTCGGGAGACATCCGCTTGCACGCAATATCATGCCTACGCGGTGCGCGCGCCTTGCTGGCGTCGCTCCTCTTCCCCCTCAAAGCGCGCGACGTCGCGCCAAAACCGGGGCCGGAGTACACCTGTGCGGACGTCGAAGGCTGGCTCAAAGGCGATCCGGAAGTCCGGCAGACGCTGGTGCAGACCATCCGCGCGAAGGCGAACGATCCCGATTTTCGCGCGGCACTGATCCAGAACATGCAGCATTATGCGGAGTGGAACGCAGTTCTAGGGCGTTAACGGCGAGGTTGGCGAGTTGGGCGCATTGCGGAGACGCGGCATGGGCCGGAGCAAGAACAAGGGGAACAAGGGGAGACACGGATGAAACTCATCCTGAAGTTCAATCTGGTTTTCATCGTGGTGTTCCTCGCGGGTCTGGCAGCCGCGGGTTACGTTTCCTGGACCCTGCTGCAACAGAACGCGCGCGACGAGATCGTCCAGAACGCGCGCATCGTGATGGAGACTGCGCTCTCCACCCGCAGCTACACGTCGGGCCAGGTGCGGCCGCTGCTCGAGACGCAGATGAAGTACTCCTTCCTGCCGCAGTCGGTGCCGGCCTATTCCGCGACCGAGATCCTGAGCGGGCTCAAGAAGAACTTTCCCGAGTACAGCTACAAGGAGGCCACGCTGAACCCCACCAATCCGCGCGATCGGGCGGCTGACTGGGAGGCCGACGTCGTCAACCAGTTTCGCGGCGGCGGCGATGGCCGCGAGCTTGTCGGCGAGCGCGACACGCCCACCGGGCGCTCGCTCTACATCGCTCGACCCATCAAGATTTCCGATCCGGCCTGCCTCACGTGCCATTCGACCGTGGACGCCGCGCCCAAGACGATGGTCGACCGCTACGGGCCGGCGAACGGGTTCGGCTGGCGGCTGAACGAGGTGGTCGGCGCGCAGATCGTATCGGTCCCGATGGCGGTCCCGATCCACCGCGCCGAGGCGGCGTTCCGCGTGTTCATGATCTCGCTGGCGGTGGTTTTCGTGACGATTGGCCTTGCGCTGAACCTGATGCTCTGGAAAATGGTGATTCACCCGGTCTCGCGCCTGTCGAAGATCGCCGACGAAGTGAGC
>JBFJOO010000136.1:0-9288 GCA_041617635.1 Burkholderiales bacterium
GCATTGAATCCATCGAGCCTCGCGCCCGCGATCAACGTCTGTACTCCCCCCGGCACCAACGGGGGTCGAACTCAGTGCACGAAATCAGCGCCGCGGCTGATGCCCTCTGTGGGGCGTCTTCGCCCGCGGCGCAATACACCGTGTTTAACGTATACGTAACGCTATGATACCTACGACTCGCGCAATGCGCAAACCGAGTCGCCGGCGCTCAACCGCGCCCGACGTACGGCATCTTCGTCGCCATGATGGTCAGGAACTGCACGTTCGTCTCGAGCGGCAGGTTCGCCATGTGCAGCACCGCGTTGCCGACGTGTTCGACGTCCATGAGCGGCTCGGGCGCGATCGTCCCGTTCGCCTGCGGAACGCCCTTCGCCATGCGTGCGGCGAGCTCGGTCGCGGCATTACCGATGTCGATCTGGCCGCAGGCGATGTCGTACTTTCTCCCGTCGAGGGACGCGCACTTGGTGAGACCCGTGACCGCGTGCTTGGTCGCGGTGTAGGGCGCCGAGTTCGGGCGTGGCGCGTGTGCCGAGATCGACCCGTTGTTGATGATGCGTCCGCCGCGCGGATCCTGGGCCTTCATGATCCGGAACGCTTCCTGGATGCACAGGAACATTCCGCTCAGGTTGACGTCCACCACGGCCTTCCACTGGTCGAACGTCAGGTCCTCGAGGTTCACGGCGGGCGCACCGATGCCCGCGTTGTTGAAGAGCACGTCGAGCCGGCCGAACGCTCCCTTCGCCTTCGCGAAGAGCGCGCGCACCGCGTCCGGATCGGCCACGTCGGTGGGCACCGCGAGCGCGCGCTCGCCGGCCGCGCCGGCATCCTTGATCGCCTGCGCGAGGGGCTCCTTGCGCCGTCCGGCGAGCACCACCCGATAACCGTCATTGAGCAGCGCGAGCGCCGCCGATCTCCCGATTCCGGTTCCCGCGCCAGTGACGATTGCGACCCTGCCGTGTGCGCTCATGCCCGCCTCTCTTGCCCGCCGATCCGCTGGTCGATCCGTGACCGGCGAATGGTACCGCATCGCTTTCCCGCTTCGGAATCACGCGGGCGCGCGTCGGTCAATCGGCCAGTTCATACAACCGGTGACGGCGATTGCGCGTGTAGGGCCGGACCTCGGTCGGCCAGCGCCCCTGATCGACCGCCTTGGTCCAGGCGTCGCTCGTCAGCACATCCGCGCTCGCGAGCTCGTAGATCGCGCTGTAGCGCGGCTCGCCCTCCGCGGGGATGTTCTTCCGCTCGCCGCCGATCGAGAGCGTGAGCGGCGCGCTCTGCATGCGCCGCGCGGACAGCACGCCCGGCACTTTGAGGATCAGCGGAATGTGCTCGACGTCGTAGACCTCGTTGAAGAGCGCATCCTTCTCGGGATCCACGTCCATGCTGGCGATGAAGATGCAGCGGGGTTTTGCGGCCATCGTCCTGGCTCCTTCGTTGTGCGCGCCCGGCGCGCGCCTGCCTTGATGCTCCGCGCGGCAGCTCAGCCCTGAATCGAGTAGCCGCCGTCGACCGGTATCGCGGTCCCGGTCAGGAAATTCGACGCGCGGCTCGCCAGAAACACCGCGATGCCCGCGAAATCCTCGGGATCTCCCCACTTCCCCGCAGGCGTCCTGGCGATCACCCGCTCCTCGAGGCCGGGCACTTCCTTGCGCCCCCGCACGGTGAGCTCGGTGTTGATCCAGCCCGGCAGCACCGCGTTCACCTGGATGTTGTCCCGCGCCCACGCCGATGCGCACGCCTTGGTGAACTGGACGATGCCGCCCTTGCTCGCGGCGTACGCCGGCGCAAACCCGGTGCCGAAGATGGAAAGCATCGACCCGATGTTGATGATCTTTCCGCCGCCGGACGCCTGCATCGCCGGATAGGCCGCGTGCGAGCAGAGGTAGGCGCTGGTGAGATTCACGTCGAGCACCTCGCGCCACTCGGCGAGGGTCACCACATCAGGCGCCTTGCGGATGTTCGTGCCGGCGTTGTTCACGAGGATGTCGATGCGCCCACACGCGTCGCGGGTGCGGGCAATGAGCGCGTTCACCGAATCCGGATCGGCGACGTCCACCTCGATGGCCAGGGCGCCGCCGGCGCCGAGTGTCTCCAGCGCGGCCACCGCGGCCCGCGACTTGTCGCGGTTGCGGGCTGCGACGACGACGCGCGCGCCGGCCCCGGCCAGGCCGCGGGCCATGCCGAGGCCGATGCCGCCGTTTCCGCCGGTGACGATTGCCACCTTGCCGCTCAGATCGAACATGTCTGCGCTGCTCCTCGCGCGTATCGTAACCGACGGTGGACCCGCATCGCTACCGCGCGAACTTCGGGCCGGACCCGCGCTACGCGGCGCGCGGTGCCGTGGGATCGTCGCGCGATGGCGTGTCGGACGGACGCAGCGCGGTCTCGCGAAACTCCGCCCTGACGAGCGTGCCGGCATGCTCGGCGGGCGCAGTGAGATGCAGCGTGCCCGCATGTGCCTTCACGATGTCGTTGGCGATCGCCAGCCCGAGGCCGCTGCCTGAGCCCGGGGTGTCCGGCACGCGATAAAAGCGGTCGATCACCCTCTCGCGCTCCGCGGGAGGAATGCCGACGCCATTGTCCTCGACCTCGAGAAACGCGCTGTCGTGCGCGGCGCCGCAGCGCACGGTGACATGCCCGCCGGCCTGCGTGTAGCGGACTGCATTGTCGATCAGGTTCCCGGCGAGCTCGCGGAGCATGAAGGGGTCGCCAAGCAGCCACGCCTCGCGCCGCTCGAACCCGAGATCGATCTGCTTCCGGTCGGCCACTCGTACCCACTCGTCCACGAGCCCATCCAGCACGGCGCCGAGATTCACCGGACGGAAGCCCGGCGCGATCGGCCGGCCGGACTCCGCGCGCGCGAGCGCGAGCAGCTGGTTGGCGAGGCGAATCGTGCGCGTGACCGACTCATCCAGGCTGCGAATCACGTTTTCGGTCTGCGGCTCGCGCGCGAGCAGCTCGAGCTGGATGCGCAGGTTGGCGAGCGGCGTGCGCAGCTGGTGCGCCGCATTCTCGAGAAAGCTGCGCTGGGTGGCCGCAGCCTCGCGCAGCCGGCCGAGGAGACCGTTCAGCGCCTGCACGAGAAGTCGCACCTCCTGCGGAGCGCTCTCCTCGTCGACCGGGGACAGATCGTCCCCGCCGCGCCGCCCGAGCTCGCGCTCGATCTGGCGCAGAGGCGATAGCCCACGGGCGACCCCAAACCAGATCATCGCCCCGGTCGCAATGACGACGATCGCAGTGGGCAGGACCAGCGCCAGGAGCAGCCGGCGCACCGCGCGATCGCGCTTACGCCTGGTCTCCGCGACCGTCACGTAGAAGCGATTGTTGAGCGTTCCGGCGTAGAGGCTTACCGCCCGTATCCGCCGCCCGTCGTACGTGGCGTCGAAGAACGTCGTCGTCTCGCTGTTTTCGCCCACCAGGGGCACCGGCAGGTCTTCGTCGCCGGTGATCAGGCGACCCTGCGAGTCGCGGACGCGGAAATAAACTCGGTCGAACTCGTCGGTGCGCAGCACCTGCTCGGCCTCGACCGGCAGCAGCACCCTGATCTGCCCCCTGACGAACCGCACGCGGTTGGCGATCGCGAGCGCCGAGTTCTGCAGGCTCTGATCGTAAGCGTCGTTGGCCACTTCCGCGGCCACTCGGTAAGAAAACCACGCCCCCCCGGCGAGCAGCGCGAGGATGGGCAGGGCGAGCGCCTTGATCAGCGCCAGCCGTACGCTAGCCTTCATTGCTTTCGGGCGCGAGGTCCTCGAGCCGGTACCCGAATCCGCGGATGGTGCGAATGCGGATGTTCGCGGGCTCCAGTTTCACGCGCAGGCGCGACACGTAGACCTCGATCGCATTCAGCGTGAGGTCATCGTCCCAGGTAGATATCGCCTGCAGGATGTGCTCCTTGGGAACGACCTTGTCGAGGCGCTTGAGCAGCACCTCCAGCACCGCCCACTCGCGGGCCGTGAGCTCCAGCGGCTCGCCGTTGAGCGACGCGCGACGCGACTCGATGTCCAGCACGAGCGGCCCGAGCGCAAGCCGTGGCGCGCCCGCCGTCTGGCCGCGCCGCACGACCGCGCGTATGCGCGCGGCGAGCTCCGCGAGCTCGAAAGGCTTCACGAGGTAGTCGTCCGCACCCGTGTCGAGTCCGTGTATCCGATCGTCGAGCGTGTCGCGGGCCGTGATCATGATCGTCGGCGTCGCCTGATTACGCGCACGCAAGCGGCGCACGACCTCGAATCCGTCCATGCGCGGCAGCCCGACGTCGACGAGCAGCAGGTCGAAGCGCTCGCGCGCGAGCATCGCGTCGGCGTCTGCGCCGTTGCGCGCGATCTCGACCGCATGGCCGAGCGGTCGCAGATACGACGCGACGCCCTCGGCAAGAGCGGGATCGTCTTCGGCGACAACTATTCGCATGCAGATTCGAGATCTGTCGGGTCGATGAGGGTGTCGGGCATCCGCGGCGCGCGCGGGCAATCATAAAGCAGACCGCGCAGGTTTTAGTATGCGCGTTCGATCCCCCGCGCGGGGATCCGCCGCGCGTTTGCGCGGTTTCAGGAAATCGTCAGGTTCGAGCAAGGACCGAGCAAGACGCCCCAGTCTAGAGTGTCTGCGCTTACGTCCGCGGCTTGATGCCGTGGACCCCGCGCGGAACCCGGACGGTCCGCATCCCCTTGGAGAAGTTGCGATGTTCAAGCGAACCCTCATTGCCACCCTGTTCGCCGCGCCCGCGATTCTGGTGCTCCCGGCGTGCTCGGATTCGGAGCCGCCGCCGGCGCCACCGCAAGCCCAGCAGCAGCCCGCCACGCCGGAGCCCACGCAGCAAGTGCGCGCGGAGTCGATGCAAGCCGGACCGGCCACGCAAGCGGCTGAAGGTCAAGGCGCGGCCGCTGCGCCCGCTGCCGAGCAGGCGCGGGACGAGAAGAAAGCCGAGGAAGAGAAGAAGACGGACTAAGCAAAGAAGCAGCGGTACACGTCAACTATCAGGAAGGCCGGGCCGCTCATGCGCCCGGCCTTTTGATCTCGGCAACCGGAATCTCGCGCTGCCACGCGCACCCCTCAACCAAGAGGCGCGTCAGGAAAACGTCAGATGGGCCTCAGGGATACGCAAGCGAGCGGCGTCGACACTACGGCGGTGCACGCTACACGGAAGATCAGGATGACCGATCGCGTGGCAGTAGCACCGCCGAAACCTTCACCCCAAGTCGTTCACACCCCATGGAGAAAGCTGTCATGAAGAAATTGCTGGTCGCACTGCTCTTTTCCACCCCGCTCGCCGTGGCGCTGCCCGCCGCCGCGAAGTGGCAAGTCGCCGGCACCGCCCCGGCGGCTGAGAAGTCCGACGAGGACAAGGACAAGTCCAAGGATCAGGAGAAGAAGGAGTTCCAAGTCTCCGACGAGGACAAGGACAAGGCCAAAGATCAGGAGAAGAAGGAGTTCCAAGTCTCCGACGAGGACAAGGACAAAGCCAAAGATCAGGAGAAGAAGGAGTTCCAGGTCTCCGAGGGCGACAAGGACAAGTCCAAGACCGACGAAGAGAAGAAGGAGTTCCAGGCCTAGAAGCTTGCAGTCCAGGCGAATTCGCTGAAGGTCCAAGACCGGGCTGATTCAGCGTTTCGCACCAACCACAAGCGCCGGTGTGAGGGAGCCTTCCCCGCCGGCGTTTTCCGTTTCCCGAGCGCGCAACCGCGGGTACCATGAACGCGCTCGAGGAAGATCGGAATCTCAGCATGGCGGGATCAGAAACCAGCACAGCAGCGGGAGAGGTTCGGCTGGGGGATCTGCGCGTCCGCCGACTCGGCTTTGGCGCGATGCGCGTTTGCGGGCCCGATATCTGGGGCCCGCCGCAGGATCGGGCGGCGGCGCACCGGGTGCTGCGCCGCGCGCTCGAGCTCGGCGTGAACTTCATCGACACCGCCGACAGCTACGGACCGGAAGTGGACGAGGTCCTCATTGCCGAGGCGCTGCATCCCTATCCGGATGGGCTCGTCATCGGCACCAAGGGCGGCCTGGTGCGACCGAGTCGTCATCGCTGGGACGAGAACGGCCGCCCCGAGCATCTGCGGCGCGCGCTGGATGGCAGCCTGCGGCGGCTGAAGCTCGAGCGGATCGATCTCTATCAGTTCCATGCCCCGGATCCGAAAGTGCCGTTTGCGGATTCGCTGGGCACGCTCGCCGAACTGCAACGCGCGGGCAAGATCCGCCATCTCGGCGTCTCGAACGTGTCGCTCGCCGAGCTCGCCGAGGCGCGTCGCATCGCGCCTATCGTATCGGTCCAGAACGAATACAACGTGACCGACCGTCGTTCCGACCCGGTGCTCGCTGAGTGCGAGCGCCTCGACATCGCCTTCCTGCCGTGGTTTCCACTGGGCGCCGGACAGTGCCTGCGCGCCAGGAAAGTGAAACGCGTGGCGCAGCGGAGCGGCGCAACGCCCGCGCAAATCGCGATCGCCTGGCTCCTCGCCCGCTCGCCCGTGATGCTGCCGATTCCCGGCACGGCCACGCTCGCCCATCTCGAGGAAAACGTCGCTGCGGCGCGGTTAAAGCTTTCCGCAGAAGACCTTGCGGAGCTGGGCTGAGTCTCCGGCAAGCCCCCGGTTGCACTTTGTTACGCCGCCTTACAAAGCCTCACCACTGTTAACGCGTTTCTGCCTGATGCTTCCCGCAGCAGACCGCGTAGCGCGGCCTGCATGCAGCACTGGAGAACATCATGAGAAAGACGCTTGTTGCAGTGGCCGCCGTGACCGCGCTCGGCGCGAGCAGCATCTCGAATGCCGAGGCGCGAGATCCTGCCGGGCCGTTCATCGTGGGCGCGGTGGTCGGCACGGTGATCGGAGTCGTGCTCGCGAATCGCCCCGTCGCGGTGGTGGAGGCATACGAGCCGCCTCCGCGCGTCGTGTACTATGAGCCGCCTCCGCGCGTCGTGTACTACGAGCCGCCTCCGCAGGTCGTGTACGTCGACCGCCCGGTGGTGATCAAGCACGCGCCGCCGAAGTACAAGCACCATCATCGACACGGCCGGGGCCACCGGCACGATCACCGCCGGTACGACTGGGATTAACCCGCTAGTCGCGGGCCGTCCAGGGCGCCTGGGTCCGACGCTTGGCGTCGGTCTCGCGCCAGTATTGCTCCCACCCGTCGCTCGGCCCGACGCCGTCAGCGACACCCGGTCCGGTGAGCGTCTGTGCTATCTGGTCGTCGAGCCGCATGGGGAGCGCCGCGCCCTCCTGCTGTCGGGCGATCGCCTCGGTGAGCAGGCGGCGATACTCGATGATCGCGCGATCCGACGTGCCGAGATGCTCGCGGGTGCGGTCCTGGATGGCGCCCTGCGACTCGATCGCCCACTGGTCGTGAACGTTGATGTCGTGTCCCATGCCCGTGAAGGTTGCGCGCCGCTGCTCCTCCGGATCGAAGCCCCAGTTATTCGTCCGGTTGCGCCGCGGCCGGTAGTCGGGCAGCTCGTAGAGCGCCAGGCGCTGCTCGCGCATCGTGGCTTTGTCCACGGGCGCGCCGAAGCTCGTGAAGATCGCGTACCAGTAGCAGCTCGTGTCGTCGATCGGCACGTGCCACTGCGAGATCGTCATCTCGAGGCTCATGGGAATGACGAACGCATTCGGGAACATCAGGTTGGTCACCCGCACGTGCGTCTGCGCGTCGCTCACTCGGCGCAGCGTGACGACGCGCATGCCGTACTCGGTGCGCGAGACCCGGATGTCGGGTCGCGCATACTCGCGCATCACCTGCGTGATCGTCATGTCGGTATCGGCCGATCGGTCGCGAAAGGGCTTGCCGTATCCCGCGTCCGGGTCCTCGTCCTCGAAGAAGCGGTGCAGGAACGAGGTGTGCGCGGGATCGATCCCGACCTCCAGCGCCTGCAGCCAGTTGCAGTCAAAGAGTCCCTTGAACGCGAACGTGTACGCCTCGGGCGCAACGAAGCAGTCGAACCGCGGCAGCGCGGGCGGCGCGCCCTCACCGAGATACGCGAAGACGATGTCGTTCTTCTCGACCACCGGATAGGCGCGCTGCTGGATCCGGTCGCGCAACGCGCTCCCGTCGGGCTCCGCGGGCGTCTCGAGACACCGCCCCGCGACGTCGAAGAGCCAGCCATGGAACGCGCAGCGCAGGCCGCCACCCTCGAGCCGGCCGAAGGAGAGATCGGCACCGCGGTGCGGGCACTGACGGTCGAGCATCCCGTAGCGACCCGCTTCGTCGCGGAAGAGCACCAAGTCCTGCCCGAGCAGGCGTATTGCCTTGCATGGCCGCGGACCGTCGAGCTCCTCGGTGAGCGCCGCGGGCTGCCAGTAGCTGCGCAAGACGCCGCCCGCCGGTGTGCCCGGACCGATGCGCGTGATCAGCTGGTTCTGCTCAGCTCTCATGGGTTACCTCTCCACGACATTTGATTCACTGCCTGGAACCCATCCCAAAACGTGATCACCGTCGCATCGAGGGGGATATACAAGGGGCTCGCCCCTTGTTCGTTCGGGGATATACAAGGGGGCAGGAAGGGGTGAGGGGGCCCCTTCCTTTCCCCCTCCGCCCCCTTGTTCGTATGACCTTGTTGCATGAAGAACCATGGCCGCAATATCGAGGTAGCTTCTAGAACATGTCGAAATACTCGCGGTGCTCCCACTCGGTCACCTCGAGATTGAAGCGTGCGATCTCCGCTTCCTTGATGCGGCAGAAGTAGTCCACGAACGCGTCGCCGAAGCCTGCGCGCATCGCCGCGTCTTCGCGCAGGCAGGCTATCGCTTCGTCGAGCGAGCGCGGGAGCATCGGCGCGCGCGCATCGTACGGCGTGTCCGCCGCGGGGCCCGGGTCGAGGTTGCGCGCGAGTCCGTCCAATCCAGCGTAGATCTGCGAGGCGAAATAGAGGTACGGATTCGCGGCCGATTCGCCTAAGCGGTTCTCGATGCGGGTGCTCGGATCGCCGACGCCGCCGAGCACGCGCAGCATCGTGCCGCGATTGTCGCGCCCCCACGTGGCGCGATCCGGCGCGAGGGCGAAGGGTCGGTAGCGCTTGTACCCGTTGATCGTCGGCGTGGCGAAAGCGGACGCACCGCGCGCGTGGTCGAGCAGGCCCGCGAGGTAGCGGCGTCCGACCGTCGAGAGCTGCTCGCCGGCCTGCTCCGGCATGAAAGCGTTCGCGCCGCGCGCGCGCTGGGTGAGCGACTGGTGCAAATGCCATCCGCTGGACATCACATTCGGCAGGCGCGGCCGGCACATGAACGTGGCGTGATAGCCGTGCCGGCGGCAGATCTGCTTCACGGCGCTGCGAAAGAGCACCATCGCGTCGGCGGAGCC
>JBFJOO010000137.1:0-8801 GCA_041617635.1 Burkholderiales bacterium
AGCACCGATCCGTTGAAGACCGATCCGGTCGCCCACGTGAACAACGGCTGCGTGGGCTGCGGGCTGTGCGGCGAGGTCGCGCACGCCGCGGTGCTGTGCCCGTCGTTCTTCAAGGCGCGAATCATCCAGAACCCGAGCGCCTGGGACCGCTTCCTCGCGCGGGTGCGCGGCACCGTCATCGGCTGGCTGCAGCAATAGGCTATTGCGCGATGTCAGCCGCGGCGACTTCGATAAAGGCAGCAAGCATGCAATACAAACCCCGATCGTACGAACAAGGGGAAAAGCCCCCTTGTAAATCCCCAAAAACGAACAAGGGGCAAGCCCCTTGTATATCCCCTCTGTTGCACATACGGAACCTTTCGACACCCAGCAGGGGCCAAGTTCTGGACAGCGAGACGATATGAACACGATGACCGAAGCGAAACCGGCCGGCGTCCAGGAGAGCCTCCCGGAGCGGCCGTTCACGATACTCGTCGCCGCGCTCGGCGGCGAAGGCGGCGGCGTGCTCGCCGAGTGGCTCGTCGATGCGGCGACCGCCGGCGGCTACCCAGTGCAGAGCACATCGATCCCAGGGGTCGCGCAGCGCACCGGGGCCACCACTTACTATGTCGAGATCTATCCCGTGACCGTCGACCGCCTCGCCGGCCGCCGACCGGTGCTCGCGCTGACACCGTCCCCTGGAAACGTCGACGCCATGCTCGCGTCCGAGTTCATCGAGGCCGGCCGGGCGATGCAGAACGGCTATGTCAGCCCGGACCGCACCACCCTCGTCGCGTCCACGCACCGCGTCTACACCGTTGCGGAGAAAGCGGCGATGAGCGATGGGCGCTTCGACGAGGACAAGCTGCGCAAGGCGGCGAACGCGCTCGCCAAGCGTGCCGTGCTGTTCGACATGGCGGAGCTCGCGCGCCAGTCGGGAACCGTGATCAACGCCGTCATGTTCGGCGCGCTGGCGGGCGCGGGTGTCCTGCCGTTTGCGCGCGAGGCGTGCGAGGCGGCGATCCGCAAGCAAGGCAAGGGGACCGAGGGGAGTTTGCGCGGGTTCGCGGCCGGTTTTGCGCATGCTTCCGGTGCGATCCAGGCCCCCGGCGCCAAGGACGAGAAGCGCTGGCATGCCCAGGACGCGGCGGACGAGCCCCGGTCGCGCCGCAAGCATGCGACGCGCGTGCGCGCATCGTTCCCGGCCGAGACGCACCGCATCCTGCAAGAGGGCGACGCACGCGTGTTCGACTACCAGGATCAGGCCTACGCCGATCTCTACATCGACCGGGTCGCGCGAGTCCTTGCCGCGGAGCAGGCCGCGAAGGACGCATCGCCCGGCTTTCCGCTCACCAACGAGGCCGGGCGGCTGCTCGCCCTCTGGATGACCTACGAGGACATCATCCGCGTCGCGGACCTCAAGACCCGGCGATCGCGCTTCGAGCGCGTGCGCGCGGAAGTCGGCGCGAAGCCGGACGAGCCGGTGGTCATTGTCGAGTACCTCAAGCCCGGGATGAACGAGATCTGCGACATCCTGCCCGGGTCTCTCGCGCGGGCGTTGCGCGCCTGGGGAAAAGGCAAATCGCTGAACGTCGGCATTCATCTCAAGACGTCAAGCGTTTTCGGCTTCCTGCTGCTGCGCGCGATGGCGTGGCTCAAACCCCTGCGCCGCATGACTTCCCGCTACGTGGAAGAACAGACCCGTATGGAAAGCTGGCTCGCCGCCATCGAGAAGGCCGCCGCCCGCGACGCGGCGCTCGCGCTCGAGGTGGCGCAATGCGCGCGGCTGGTGAAGGGATACGGCGACACGCATCAGCGCGGCTGGGGCAATTTCGAGCGGATCATGGCGACCGTGGTCGAAGGGGAACCGCAGCTCACGGCGCTCGAACGGGCCGCCGCGATTCGCAAAGCCCGCCTCGCGGCCCTCGCCGACGCCGAAGGCACAGCGCTCACAAAAGAGATAGGCAACGTCAAACCAGTGGTTTGGCTCAAGGCAACACCTGACAAGCGATAGGCCTCGCATTGGAGCGCACCGGGACGGGGGGTAACGGGGGGAAACCAGGCGGTTTCCACCTGTTCGTAACCTGTCGGGTTTGCTCTTGAGGAAACCAGCCGGTTCCCTCCTGTTCGTGACCTTCCGCTTTTGACGCCCCACCGCTCATTCCTCTCCTCTCACTCGGAGCTCGCTATGGGCAAAGCTTTCGAGCACGATCAACCAGTCCGCTTCTCGCACTGCGATCCGGCGGGGATCGTGTACTTCCCGCGGTTCTTCGACATGGCGCACGCCGCCATGGAGGACTGGTTCACGTACGGGCTCGGCCATGACCACGCGGAGCTCCTCACGGTCCGACGCATCGGCACGCCGTCGGTGCACATCGAGTGCGATTTCAAGAAGCCCTACCGCATGGGCGAGACCCTGCGCTACGAATTACGCGTGATGCGGATGGGCAATGCTTCCCTCGACCTGGCCTACAGCGGCAAGAAGGACGGCGTCGAGCATCTCCTGATCCGGCAGACGATCTGCTTCATCTCGCTCGAGGACGGCCGCCCGATCCCGATCCCGGAAGACCTGCGGGGCGCGATCGCGCAATACCTCGCCTGATCTGTCGCACGCGGTGCGCCTCGCGCCGATTAGACGGCCGCGCCGGTCTGGCGTAAATTACCCGCATCAGTTTCCGCGCGTCACCGTTAAACCTGGCGCGACCGATTTTCGAGGAGCCACCATGTCCGCCGTTCCGAAGCCGGCCAACCAGTCCGAACGCCAGGCGTTCTACAAGAAGATCGACCAGGCGAGCGTCACGCCGCTCTGGGAAGTCCTGCACGCCCTGATTCCGCCGACGCCCAAGACGCCGTGCGTTCCCGCGATCTTCAAGTGGCGCGAGCTCCAGCCCTGGGTCATGGAGGCGGGCGAGCTCATCACCGCCAAGGAGGCGGAGCGGCGCGTGCTGGTGCTGGAGAATCCGGGCCTGCGCGGGCAGTCGCGCATCACCCACACCCTCTACGCCGGGCTGCAGCTCATCCTGCCCCGCGAGATCGCGCCGGCCCACCGCCACTCGCAGTCGGCGCTGCGCTTCGTGATGGACGGCAACGGCGCGTACACCGCAGTGCAGGGTGAGCGCGTGACGATGCGTCCGGGCGATTTCATCATCACGCCCTCGTGGACCTGGCATGACCACGGCAATCCCGGCGACGAGCCGGTGATCTGGCTCGACGGCCTCGACGTGCCGATCGTCGAGCTCCTCGATGCGCAGTTCCTCGAGCGCTTTCCGGACGACTCGCAGCCGACCTCGCGAACCGAGGGCGAGTCCTTTGCGCGCTACGGCTCGACGATGCTGCCGGTCGACTACAAGGTCGCGAGCCGCACCTCGCCGCTCTGGTCGTATCCGTACGAGCGCTCGCGCGAGGCGCTCGCGAGCCTCGCGGCGTCCGCGGCGCCGCACCCCGCGCACGGGCACAAGCTGCGCTACGCGAACCCGGCCACCGGCGGATGGGCGATGCCCACGATCGGCACGTTCATGCAGCTCCTGCCCAAGGGCTTCTCCGGCAAGCGCTACCGCTCGACCGACTCGACCGTGTTCGCCGTCATGGAAGGCAAAGGCCGCGCCACGTTCGGCGACGAGACGCTGCACTTCGAGCCCAAGGACGTCTTCGTGATGCCAAGCTGGTGGGCCTACTCGCTGCACGCCGACGTCGAATGCGTGCTCTTCAGCTTCTCGGATCGCCCGGTGCAAGAGGCGCTCGACCTCTGGCGCGAGGGAGAGTAAGCGGCCGGCGCCGATAGTCGTCATTCCCGCGCAAGCGGGAATCCAGAGCCAGCTTGCTCGGCTGCTGCCTGGATCCTCGCTTCCCGATTACCCGTTTTCCGAGGATCGCGTTGGGCTTTTATTCGAGATTCGCGCTGCCGCGGATCATCAATGTCGTGTGCGGCCTGAAGCCGCACATGCAGCAGCGCGCAAAGGTCGTTCCGTCCGCCACGGGCCGCGTGCTCGAGATCGGGATCGGGTCCGGACTGAACCTTCCCTACTACCAGGCCGGAAAGGTCGCGCAGCTCTGGGGGCTCGACCCTTCCCCCGATATCTGGTCGCTCGCGGCAGACCGGGTGCGCGCGGCGCCGTTCCCCGTCGAATTCCTGGCGGCCGGGGCCGAGTCGATCCCGCTCGACACAGCGAGCGTCGACACGATCGTCGTGACCTACTCGCTCTGCAGCATTCCCGACCCGGCGGCCGCCACCGCGGAGATGCGGCGGGTCCTGCGGCCGGGAGGGCGTCTCTTGTTCGCCGAGCACGGGCTCGCGCCGGACGCGAATGTGCGCAAGTGGCAGGATCGCGTGACGCCGCTGTGGAAGAAAATCGGCGGGGGCTGCCACCTCAACCGCGACATTCCAGGGCTCCTGCGCGCCGGCGGTTTCCGTATCGCCGAGCTCCAGACGATCTATCTGCCGGGCTGGCGACCCGCCACCTTCAACTACTGGGGCGCGGCCGAGTAGCCGCGGGCAGCTCGCCGCGCGCGATCATCGCCTTGAGCGCCCCGCGATCGGCCTTGCCGGTGCGGCCGAGCGGCAGGGCTTCCGCGATGTGATACGCGTCGGGCTGCCGGAACTTCGGCAGCCGCGACGCCGCATGCGCGCGCAGTCCCGCCTCGGTCAGCACGCGCCCGGGCCGCGGCACCACCAGGACGTGGATCCGCTCGCCGAGTATCGGATCGGCGGCGCCGGCGGCCAGCGCGGCCGCGACGTCGGGGTGCGCCACGAACACCTGCTCGAGCTCGAGCGGCGAGATCTTGTTGCCGCCGCGCGAGATGAGCTCCTTCGTGCGTCCCACCAGCTCGACGACGAAGTCCGCGCGCACCCGCCCCATGTCGCCGGTCCGCAACCAGCCGTCCTGGAACGCCGCGGCGGTGAGCTCCGGCTGATCGAGGTAGCCGTTCATGATGAAGGGCGTGCGGATCTGCAGCTCGCCCACCTCGCCCGCGGCCGCCGGGGTGCCGTCGGCAGCCGCGATGCGATACGCGACGCTCGGCGACGGACGCCCGATGCAGCCGGCGAATCGCGCCTGATCTTCGGGAAACAGGAAAAAATCCGATGTCGCGGTCTCGGTGAGGCCGTAGATGTCGATCAGGTCGGCATGCGGGAAGCGTCCCGTAATGTCCGCAGCAAGCGCGCGCCCGAGCGATTCTCCGCCGATCAGGATCTGCCTCAGCGTCGCGCTGCGGGCAGCGGCGGCGAGCTCGGTCGGCGGTTCCGCGGCGAGCGCCCGCATCATCGTGGGCACCACTGCGGCGCGGGTGATTCTCTCTGCCGCGACCGCCGCGCAGAACGCCTGCGGGCTGAACCTCTCGTGCATCCGCAGCATTCCGCCCGTGGCGAGCGTGAGCAGGCTCACCCAGATGCCGAAGCTGAACGTGATGTTGAGCACGAGGAGCGTACGCTCGCCCCGCTGGAAACGCAGCAGACTGTCGATGGCCGCCAGCTTGCCCGCGAGCGCGCGGTGCGAAAGCACGACGCCCTTGGGGCGCCCGGTCGATCCGGACGTGAAGATCACCAGCGCGGCCCCGGCCAGCACGGCACGCGGCGGCGGCGCGCCGTGACCGGCCACCAGCAGGTCGCCGGACGCCCGCCACCGCTCGCGGGTCGCGACCGGCCCGCCCATCGCCACGATAAAGCGCGTCCCGGTCGCATCCAAATGCTCCTGCACGACCGGAGCCGGGCTCGCCCGGTGCATGGGCACGACCACGCCGCCCGAGTGCCAGACGCCGAGAAACGCGACGAGATCGCGCGGATGATTCGATACGGGAACGAGCACCGGTTCGTCCGCCTCGATGCCCGCCGCGCGCATTGTGCCTGCCAGCGCCTCCGCGCCCCGCGCCAGTTCCGCGTAGCTCAGCGCGCCGTCGCTTGCGACGAGCGCGGGCGTTGCGCCATCCTCCGCGCTCCGCTCGAGGACGAGCGCCGCGAGATTCGGCGCATTCACCCGGCGAAGCGCTGGTCGCGCCACGCGATCGCGGCGCGCAACCCCTCGCTACGCGCGATCTCCATGAAGCGGCGCTTGTCCGGCGAGCCGCGCGACTCGATGCCGTGATCGATGTCGAGCGCGGCGGCGAGCGCCTCGCCCATCCCCATGATCTCGTAGGCGCGGTTGATCGCCTGCTTCGTCTCGCGGACGAGATCGGGATCGATCACCGCGATGCGGCGCGCCATCGCAAGCGCCGTTTCGACGTCCGCGCCGCGCGGCACGACGCGATTGACCAGCCCGAGCCGCAGCGCCTCGTGCGCGGTGATGTCGTCCAACCCGTTGAAGATGATTTCCTTCGCCTGCTTCGGCCCGGTCATCCAGGGCAGAATCATCGTCACGATGCCGGCGCCGAACCTGAGCTCCGGCTCGCCGAAAACGGCGTCTTCCGCCGCGATCGTGATGTCGCACGCCAGCGCGAGCTCGCATGCGCCCGCGAGGCAATGGCCGTGCACCGCTGCGATCGTCGACTTCGAAAGCGACCAGAAGCGCATCGTCGCCCCGAAATCGTCGTCGAGAATCTTGCGCCACGCGGCAGCCCCCGACGGCCGGGCTTCCATCTGCTCCTTGAGATCGAAGCCGGACGAGAACGCGGCCCCGGCGCCCGTCACCACCATCACGCGCACGTCCGGATCACCCTCGGCCGCGTCGCACGCGCGATTGATCTCGTCCAGCATCGTCCGGTTCATCGCGTTCACGCGCCCGGGCCGATCGAGCGTCAGCTGGGCGACGTGACCGATGATCTCGTAGCGAATGCTCGAATAGGACATCGACATCCCGCGCGCTCAGGCGGCGGCGCGCTCGCTTGCCGCGATGACGCGGTTTCGCCCTTCGCGCTTCGCGCGGTAGAGCGCTTCGTCGGCGGCTTTCAGCAGGGCCGGTCCATCCTGGATGTCCGGGCCGAGCGCCGCCACGCCGATGCTTACATTGGCATGGAGCGGTTGACCGCTTTTCGTCTCGCCAGCCGGGGCGAGCGGCGCGGATTCGACGCCCGAGCGCAGCCGCTCGGCAAGCAGGCACCCTTCCTGCAGCGACGTGTGGGGCGCGAGCACCAGGATCTCCTCGCCGCCGTAGCGGGTGACGATGTCGGCCTTGCGAACGGCGTCCAGCATGAGCGTGCCGAGGGTGCTCAGCACGCGATCCCCGACGGCGTGACCGTGCTCGTCGTTGATCCGCTTGAAATGATCTATGTCCAGCAACAGCGCGGAAAGCGGCAATCCGTAGCGCCGGGCCTTGCCCACCTCCTCCTCGAGACGGCGATCGAGATGCCGGCGATTGTAGATGCCCATGAGGGGATCGGTGATGCTCTGCTCCTCGAGCACGGCGACGCGCCGCACGTCGCGCGCGGTCTGCAGCGACACGAGCGTAACGAGTACTACGAAGTACCCGCCAAGGAAGTAAGCTGCCGGCACGAGCAAGTCCGTGAACGAACTCCGTTCCTCTACCTCGAGCACGAGGTACGCGACATAGGCTGCGACGAAGACGAAGATCAGGGTCGCCAACACCTGCCACTGCCGCCGCACAGTGGTGCCGCGGGGAAGCTCGGCGACCAGACGACCCGAGGTGACGAGCGCGACGACCATCAGCACAGCCCCGATCGCGACCAGCGCGGTGGCGATACCGTCCAGCACTTTCCGCCTCGCGAGAAATCCAGACGGGCGGAAGCGTGATGCAAAGCGGGGCGGAGCGCAACTGGGGCCGGCGCGCAGCGCTCCAACCCCCGGCTTTTCGAACATGTTCGCCCACCGGCCCACGCGCGGCCCACTGTGGAGAGCGGCCGGTTTTACAACTGGCGCATTTACCAATACACTCTATATTCCGCCCCCCGCGTTGCCCCTGCAGCACCGCATTGCGATGGGGAGGGAACCCAGAAGGCGCATCCCCGAGAGCGCACGTGGGATGCAACCACAGGATGGAGGAGAATATGGACAAGTTTCGTTCGTTGACGCGTGCCTGGCTCACCGCAGGCATGCTGGCGCTGTTCGCAGCGTCCGCTTCTCTGATCGCTCCCGCGGCGCAGGCCGCCGATCCGATCAAGATTGGATTCAGCATGGCTCTCACGGGCGGCCTGGCGGGCGCCGGCAAGGCTGCGCTGATCGCGATGGAAATCTGGCGCGACGACATCAACAAGAAGGGCGGCCTGCTCGGCAGGAAGGTCGAGCTCGTCTACTACGACGACGCCACGCAGCCGGCGAACGTGCCGGGCATCTACACCAAGCTGCTCGAGGTCGACAAGGTCGATCTGGTGGTCTCGGCGTACGGAACCAACCTGATCGCGCCGGCGATGCCGATCGTGATGCGGAAGAAACTGGTGTTCCTCGCGCTGTTCGGGCTGGGCGCGAACGAGGAATTCAATTACGACCGGTATTTCCAGATCATGCCGGCGGGCCCCGAACCCAGGACGGACTGGTCGAAGGGCTTCTTCGAGCTCGCGATGCAGCAGAACCCGAAGCCGAAGACGGTCGCGATCGTCGCGGCGGACGCGGAGTTCGCGCTGAACGCCGCGGAAGGCGCACGCAAGAATGCGCAGAAGCTGGGGCTGAAGATCGTCTATGACAAGACCTATCCCCCGGCGACCACCGACTACACGCCGATCGTGCGCGCCATCCAGGCGACCAACCCCGAGATCGTGTTCGTCGGCTCGTATCCGCCGGATTCAGTGGGCATGGTGAAGGCGGCCAACGAGGTCGGCCTGAAGCCGAAGCTCTTCGGCGGCGGCATGGTCGGCCTGCAGTTCGCGGCCATCCAGAAGAACCTCGGACCGCTGCTCAACAACATCGTCAATTACGACTTCTGGGTACCCGAGCCGACGCT
>JBFJOO010000138.1:0-8748 GCA_041617635.1 Burkholderiales bacterium
CAGTCCTCGTTAAGCGGGTGGCTCGTGCGCGGCCTGTCGTGTGTTGACTGGCCGCCGCGAGCCGGGTACCCGCTCGAGGACGCGCTGTGCGGCACCATGAGTCCGCCCCGGGCCGCCTCGCCCAGTACGTAAACGTTCCCGACGTACGTTCTTTTCTTGATCCGCTCTACGCGAACGCGGAAAATACGCCCCTTTTGCGCGCGATCCTCCGGATCGCCGACCGGAGGACAAGTTGCAGATTGCCTGCCTCGATCTCGAGGGCGTGCTGGTCCCGGAGATCTGGATCGAATTCTCGCGGCGCACCGGAATCGCGGAACTTTCGCGGACCACGCGGGACGAGCCGGACTACGACAGGCTGATGCGGGAGCGCCTCGCGATTCTCGAGGCAAGTCATCTCGGGCTCCCGGATATCCAGGACGTCATCACCGGCATGGGGCCGCTGCCGGGCGCGCGCGAGTTCCTCGAGTGGCTGCGCCACCGCTTCCAGGTCCTGATCCTGTCGGACACGTTCTACGAGTTCGCCGCGCCGCTCATGCGGCAGCTCGGGCATCCCACGCTGCTGTGCCACCAGCTCGACGTCGAGCCGAGCGGCAGGGTGCGCGGCTTCCGGATCCGGTTGCCGAATCACAAGCGCGAGGCAGTGCGGGCGCTGCGTGCGCTCAACTTCCGGACCATTGCGGCCGGAGACTCGTACAACGACACTGCGATGCTGAGCGAGGCAGACGCCGGGATCCTGTTCCATCCGCCGCAGAACGTGATCAAGGACTTTCCGCAGTTCCCCGTCGCCTTCACCTATGAAGAGCTGAAGGCGGCGTTCGTGGAGGCAGGCGGGCGCGTCGGTTGACGCGTGTCGTTCGCGCGCGGCCGTCGGGCTAGACGCGGTACAGCGAGCGCTTGTCGCGGCGGAAGGTGATGGGCTGCGCCTGCGGATCGGAGAGCGATCGGCCCAGACTGATGCGGCCCGAGCCGTACAGCTGGGTTTCGCCGCGCAGCACGTGCACTTCGCCGGGCGAGCCGTCGAACGCGACGAAGGTGCCGTTCGCGCTGTGATCGGTCAGCCGGAAATGCAAGTTCTCGAACTCGATCGTCGCATGGTTGCGCGAGGCGAGCTGGTCGGCCACTGCCAGATCGTTCGCTGGATCGCGTCCGAGCTGGATGCGCGCGCGGGTGGGATCCACGCGCAGCTCTGCGTCGCCGGCCGAGACGAGGAGCGCGCCTTCGTCGGGGGGCAGCTCGCGCCGCCCCAGATTGAGATCGGTGATCCCGGCACGGTCGGTCTGCCAGATGATCTCGTAGATGATCGACTCCCGCTCGTCGCCCTTCAGCTTGGTGCTGTAAATGGCGCGCGAACAGCTGGCGGTGGGCGGCGTGAGTTGGCTGACGACCGCATGGGTCGTCAGAATCTGATCGGCGCGCGCCGTGGCGGCGAGGTAGGCGGCGACGTTCACGATGGTGCCGTAGACGTCGGTGCCCTCGAGTATCACCGACCCGTAATTCACGCCGCTGTGCAGACTGATCTGGTGGCCGCCGAGCGGCTGGGAAGCGGTGTCGGCGTGCAGCGCGCTCAACGCGAGCACCGCCTTTTCCGGATCGGGGAAGATGCACATGACCCCGTCGCCGAGCGTCTTGACCAGGCGTCCTTCGAATCGCGGGAGGAGCGCGGCCACCCGGCCGCAATAGGCCTGGGTCAATTCCCGGGCGGCCGCGTCGCCGAGCTCTCGGTAGATGGCCGTGCTCGAGGCGATGTCAGCAAAGGCCACCGCGTAGTCCCGCGTCTCACGCACTTCTATAGACTCCTCTCCCTCCTGCCCCCCGGATGTTACCGGGAGAAGACCTAGTCGCGTCAGGGACTATCCCACGCGCAACCGTTGGCTTGCCGCGTTTCTGCGCGGCAACGACGAGTTGTTCTCCTCCACTCCCGGCGGCCCCGCGGCAGCGCGGCTTGACTTCCGTACCACATTCGAGTAGAAGCCAGCTTTGCGTTTGATTTCAAGTCCTTGCCGCATTGGTCTGACGCCCCGCGGGGCCCGAAGCCGGCGCAGCCTTGAGAGACGAACGGGGCCCGGTTCGCGCCGGTTTTGATTCACGTCCTTGAGGACGAAAGAGCATGGCAACAGGTACGGTCAAGTGGTTCAACGACGCCAAGGGCTTTGGCTTCATCACGCCGGACGACGGTGGTCCGGACGTCTTCGCCCATTTCTCGGCGATCCAGGGCGGCGGGTTCAAGTCACTCAAGGAAGGCCAGAAGGTCACCTTCGAGGTCACTCAGGGCCCGAAGGGCAAGCAGGCCTCCAATATCCAGCCCGCCGCCTGACGGCGGCGCGCCGCGGCGATCGCCGCGGCTGATCGGACCGCACACCGTCGCACGGTGATGCGGTTCACTTCGCTGACAAGCGCTTGGAGGATGGCGCGCGCACCGTCGCGCGACCCGCTGCCGAGCGCGCCGGCCGAGAGGCGGCGATGGATCCACTCGAACTGAGGCCCCTCGGGCGCCGCGGGCCGGCCGTGACGCGGCTTGGCCTTGGTGGTGTGCCCCTGGGCGATCCGCACGGTCCGATCGACGAGTCGCGCGCAGCGCTCACGCTCGAGACGGCCTACGCGAACGGGATCAACTACTTCGACACTGCGCCCTGGTATGGCATCGGGCGGAGCGAGCATCGCATGGGCCACGCGCTGCGCGGGAAACCCCGCGAGCGCTGCGTGCTCGCGACGAAAGTCGGGCGCGTGCTGATGCGGCCGCGCGATGCGTCCGCTCCGGGGCCCTACAGCGGGCGCTGGGTGGGTGGGTTGCCGTTCGACCTGCGCTTCGACTACACGCGCGACGGCGTGCTGCGCTCCTACGAGGACAGCCTGCAGCGCCTCGGCATGACGCGCGTCGACGCACTGGCGGTGCACGACCTCGACCTCAAGTTTCATCGGGACGAAGCCGGGGTCGCGGCGCGCCTCGCGGAGCTCGATCGCGGCGGCGGATTCGCCGCGCTCGCGGAGCTGCGCAGCCGCGGCGAGATCGGCGCGATCGGCGCCGGGATCAACCACGTCGGAATGATCCCGCGCTTCCTCGAGCGCTTCGAGATGGACTTCTTCTTGGTCGCGATGCCCTACACGTTGCTCGACCAGCCCGCACTGGACGCCGAGCTGCCGCTTTGTCAGGCGCGCGGCGTTGCGGTCGTGATCGGAGCCGTGTTCGCCTCCGGGATTCTGGCGCGGCCTGCGGAGCCCGGCGCGCAGTACGGCTACAAGCCGGTCGAAGCGGATGTGCGAGACCGGGTGGCGCGCATCGACGCCGTCTGCCGGGCACACGGCGTGCCGATCGGGGCGGCAGCGCTCCAGTTCCCGCTCGCGCACCCGGCGGTGACGAGCGTGATTCCGGGCGCAGACTCGGCCGAGCAAGTGCGCATGAACCTGCAGTGGATGCGGATCGCGATTCCGCCGGCGTTCTGGGACGCGCTCAAGGCGGAGGGTCTGATCCGACCCGATGCGCCGACCCCCTGATCGTGCAACCGCGCTACTTCTGATCGGGCTCGCGGCGTTCTCTCGGCGCTCGAGTCGCGCGGACGATCTGGCCATCCAGTCGCGGCGATCCGGCGCTCCGCGCCGGTGAAATCGGGTATCGTGGCCAGCGCAGGAGCTCGCTCTCTGTCGCACCCGGTATCAGGGTCGTTGATCCCCGAATCAGAATCGCTGGGTTTTCCGAAGCTTAGGCGAATTCTATACTCGCCCCTCATGCGCCTCGCCCCTACATGAATGTGCCCGTCGATGCGACCTTGTCCGCAGTGTCCGCGGCGGGAACCCAGGTCAAGACGACGACCTGCTACATGTGCGCCTGCCGCTGCGGCATCCGCGTGCATTTGGTCGATGGCAAGGTCCGCTACATAGACGGCAATCCGGCGCACCCGCTGAACCGCGGAGTCATCTGCGCCAAAGGGTCTTCGGGGATCATGAAGCAGTATTCCCCGGCGCGCCTCACTCAACCTCTGCTGCACAAGCCCGGGGTCGAGCGGGGCGCGGGCGAATTCGAAGCAATTTCGTGGGAGCGGGCATTCGCGATGCTGACGGAGCGCCTCGCCAAGATCCGGGCGACCGACCCGAAGCAGTTCGCGATGTTCACCGGCCGCGACCAGATGCAGGCGCTGACCGGGCTCTTCGCGCGCCAGTTCGGCACGCCGAATTACGCGGCGCACGGCGGCTTCTGTTCGGTGAACATGGCGGCCGGAATGATCTACACGATCGGTGGGTCGTTCTGGGAGTTCGGCGGTCCCGATCTCGAGCGCGCCCGGCTCTTCGTCATGATCGGCACCGCGGAGGACCATCACTCCAATCCGCTCAAGGTCGCGATATCGAAATTCAAGCGTCGCGGCGGGCGCTTCATCTCCATCAATCCGGTGCGCACCGGGTACTCGGCGATCGCCGACGAGTGGGTGCCGATCAAGCCCGGCACCGACGGCGCGCTGCTGCTCGCGATCATGCACGAGCTCGTCGCGAGCGGTCTCTACGATCGCGAGTTCCTGGCGCGCTACTCCAACGCGGGGCAGCTCGTGCACACGGACGAGGCGAGCGAGCTCAATGGTCTGCTCGCATCGGAGCCTGGCAAGCCCGAGGCGACTCCGGCGTATCCGCAGAACCGCCGCTGGTGGGATCGCCATACGAATCGCGCGGTCCCGACCCACACCGAGGGCGCCGATCCGTACCTTTTCGGCGAGTTCCGGCTCGAGGACGGCGCTCGCGTCAAGCCCGCGTTCCAGCTGCTCGAGGAGCGGCTCAGGCAGTACACCCCGGAATGGGCCGAGGGCATCACCGGCGTGCCGGCAGCCACCACGCGCCGTCTCGCCCACGAGATGGGGATCACCGCCCGCGACGAGAAGATCGAGCTGCCGATTCCATGGACCGACTGCTGGGGCAGGGAGCACGAGAACGTCGTCGGCAATCCCGTGGCGTTTCACGCGATGCGTGGGCTCGCCGCGCACTCGAACGGGTTTCAGACGATCCGCGCGCTCGCCATCCTGATGAGCCTGCTCGGAACGATCGACCGGCCGGGCGGATTCCGCCACAAAGCGCCGTTTCCGCGCGCGATCCCGCCCATGGCGAAGCCGCCGAAAGGGCCGGATGCCGTGCGTCCCGATACACCGCTCGGCGGGCTCGCGCTCGGCTGGCCTGGATCGCCGGAGGACCTCTTCGTCGACGCAAGCGGCGAGGCGGTGCGCATCGACAAGGCGTTCTCCTGGGAGCATCCGCTCGCCGTGCATGGCCTGATGCACAACGTCATCACCAATGCGTGGCGCGGCGACCCCTATCGCATCGACACGCTGCTCATCTTCATGGCGAACATGGCCTGGAACTCGACCATGAACACCACCGAAGTGCGCAAGATGCTGAACGACCGGGACGAGAACGGCGAGTATCGGATTCCGTTCCTGGTGGTGTGCGATGCGTTCCACTCCGAGACGGCCGCATTCGCCGACCTGGTGCTGCCGGACACGAGCTATCTCGAGCGCCACGACGTGATGTCCATGCTGGATCGGCCGATCTCCGAGTTCGAGGGCCCGGCCGATTCGGTGCGCGTGCCCGTGGTGCCGCCGACCGGCGCGTGCAAGCCGTTCCAGGAGGTGCTGATCGAGCTCGGCAGTCGCTTGAAGCTGCCGGTGTTCGCCAACCCCGATGGCAGTCGCAAGTACCGCGACTACCCGGACTTCATCGTCAACTACGAGACCGAGCCGGGGTCCGGCATCGGGTTTCTCGCCGGCTGGCGCGGCAAGGGCGGCGAGCAGTTCATGAAAGGCGAGCCGAATCCGCGCCAATGGGAGATGTACGAGCGCAACGATTGCGTGTTCCATTACCGGCTGCCTCCGTCGTACCAGTACATGCGCAACTGGAACCAGGGCTACACGGAGTGGGCGCAGCGCACGCGGATCCGCCGCCACAGCGAGCCGATCCTCGTCCATCTCTACTCCGAGGTGCTGCAGCGGTTCCGGCTCGCCGCCCAGGGCAAGGGAAGCGGACGCAAGCCGCCCGCGCGGCTGCGGGAGCGGATCGCGACCTACTTCGATCCGCTGCCCTTCTACTACACGCCGCTCGAGGTGCAGGCCACCGACACGCGCCGCTACCCGCTGGCGGCGATCACGCAGCGGCCGATGGCGATGTACCACTCGTGGGACTCGCAGAACGCGTGGCTGCGCCAGATCCACACCCACAACTACCTCTTCGTCAATCCGCGCACCGCGCGCCCGGAAGGGATCGCCGACGGCGACTGGATCTGGGTCGAGTCGCAATGGGGAAAGGTGCGCTGCATGTGCCGGTTCTCGGAAGCAGTCGAGCCCGGCACGGTGTGGACCTGGAACGCGATCGGCAAGGCGGCGGGCGCGTGGGGTCTCGCGCCGGACGCCAACGAGTCGCGCAAGGGTTTCCTGCTCAACCATCTCATCGCGGACGAGCTTCCCCCGGGTCCGGACGGCGCGCGGTACTCGAATTCCGATCCCGTCACCGGCCAGGCGGGTTGGTACGACGTGCGGGTGCGGATCTGCAAGGCGGCCGAGGATGAGCCGCGCGAGACCTGGCCCCAGTTCGAGTCGATCGGCGCTTTTCCGGGCATGTCCGGCGTGAGGAAGCTGTGGCAGGCCTATGTCGCCGCCCGTGGGGACGCCAAGTGACTCAACTGGCCCTCGTGATCGACCTCAACGTGTGCGTGGGCTGCCACGCATGCGTGACGAGCTGCAAGGAGTGGAACACCTCCGGGATGGCCGGCGCCATGTCCGACGAGCGCCCCTATGACGCCGATCCGACCGGCACTTTCTTCAATCGCGTGCAGTCGTTCGAGGTCGGCGAGTATCCGAATACCCAGACCGTCCATTTCCCGAAATCCTGCCTGCACTGCGAGGATCCGCCGTGCGTGCCCGTCTGTCCGACCGGCGCGAGCTACAAGCGGGCCGAGGACGGGATCGTGCTGGTCGATTACGACAAGTGCATCGGCTGCAAGTATTGCGCGTGGGCCTGTCCGTACGGCGTTCGCGAGGTCGACGAGCGCGAGAAGGTCATGAAGAAGTGCACCCTCTGCGTCGACCGCATCTATGACGCGGCGCTGCCGAGCGCCGATCGCAAGCCGGCCTGCGTCATGGCGTGTCCCACCAACGCCCGGCTGTTCGGCGACGTGCACGATCCCGAGTCGGAAGTGTCGCGCGCGATTCGCGAACGGGGCGGCTACCAGCTCATGCCCGAATGGGGCACGCACCCGGCGAACCACTATCTGCCGCGGCGCAAGACCGAGGTCGCGATCCACCCGGACGAGCTGGTCCGCGCCGACAACCCGCTCAAGGTGGACGGCAAGCTGCCGAAACCGTCGCCCAAGGAGCCGTCCCTGGACGATGTGACCTCGTGGTGAGCGCATGAATCCTGCCTTCTCCGTCGTGTTTCTCACCACGCTGATCGGCGCCGGCCAGGGTCTCGTGCTCGCGCTCTATTCCGTGGAGGTCTACAGCCTGTTCGACGTGCTGCCGGCCCAGGCGGGTCGCGGGTTCTACGCGGCAGGAAGCGCGGCGGCGCTCGCGCTGCTGGCCCTGGGCCTCGCCGCATCGTTCTTTCATCTCGGCCGTCCGGAGCGCAGCTGGCGTTCGGCCGCGCGCTGGCGGACATCGTGGCTCTCGCGCGAAGTCATCGTGCTGCCGGCATGCATGGGGGCCGTGGCGCTTTACGGCACGGCGCATTGGCTTGGCTGGCAGGCGCCCAGCTTTTCCGCGGGCGCCGCGCTCAGCGTCGGCCCGTCGATCGTGATCGGCGCTGCGGCAACGCTGCTCGCGCTCGCGCTATTCCTCTGCACCGGAATGATCTACGCGTGCATCAAGTTCCTGCAGGAATGGGCGACGCCGCTGACGGTGATCAACTATGCGCTGCTCGGCACGGCGTCCGGGTTCATGATCGCCACCGCATTCGCCGCATTTGCCGCCCCCGACCTGGTCGGCTACTTCGGCGGGTGGGCGGCCGTATTCACCGGGATCGCGCTCGCCACGCGCATCGCGTCGCTGATGCGCAATGCGCGGCTGAAGCCGAAGTCGACGCTGCAGACCGCGATCGGGGTCAAGCATCCGCGCATCGTGCAGACGACGCAGGGCTTCATGGGCGGCTCGTTCAACACGCGGGAGTTTTTCCACGGGCGCACGCATGCGTTGCTGCGATCGGTCAAATGGGCGTTCCTCACCCTCGCGTTCCCGCTGCCGCTTGCGGCGCTCGCTGCGGGGGTTGCCCTGGATTCGGTGCCGCTGCTCGGGCTCGCGTGCGCTATCCAGTTCGTCGGACTGCTGGTGGAGCGGTGGTTTTTTCTGGCGCAAGCCAACCATCCACAAAATCTCTACTATCAAGCGATTGCATGAGCGACGCGGACGAGCGATCGGCAAGTGGAGGCAGGACCATGCAGCTAGGCGGGATGCAGGTATATAATTATTTGCTAATATACTGACCGTGGGACATCGCGCGCCAGGCGAGGCAGATTCCACTGCCGCATTGATGGGCGCCCGGTAACGGCTTATATAGGGTGTTGGTAACGCGTTTTTGAGCAGACGAACGAAGGAGTGAGCATGCAATTCGACAAGGACTTGGATGCGCGCGGCTTGAACTGCCCATTGCCGATCTTGCGCGCGAAGAAGGCGCTGACCGACATGAGCAGCGGACAGATTTTGCGCATCGTTGCCACCGACCCGGGCTCGGTGAAGGACTTCCAGGCGTTTTCCAAGCAGACGGGGAACGACCTGCTGGAGCATGCGG
>JBFJOO010000139.1:0-8674 GCA_041617635.1 Burkholderiales bacterium
GCTCGACGGCCCGCGGTCGGTTGCGCTGCCGGGCGACTCCGTGACGGTCAAGCTCGCGCACGACCTCGACGTCGGGCGCGGGGACCTGCTCGTCGACGCCACACATCCGCCGCGCGCCGCGCGGTCGCTCGATGCCACGGTATGCTGGCTCGACAACACGCCGCTCTCCCCGGGCACGCGGCTCGCTGTCCGGCATCTCGCGTCGACCGTGCGCGCCCGCGTGCAAGCGATTGCCGACCGGATCGACGTGGAGGGCTTCAACCGTATCCCGCATCCCGCCCGCCTCGACATGAACGAGATCGGCCGTGTGACGCTTGCGCTGCAACGCCCGCTGAGCGTGGACCCGTATACGGCCAATCGCGCCACCGGCGCCTTTGTCCTGATCGACGAGTCGACCAACCGGACGGTTGGCGCGGGGCTGGTGACATGAGCGGCACCGTCTACCTCGTCGGCGCGGGGCCGGGCGCTCCGGATCTCCTCACGCTGCGCGCGGCCCGCATTCTGGAGCGCGCCGACGTCGTATTTCACGACGCGCTCGTCCATCCGGAGACCCTGGCGCTCGCCACGCGCGCCCGGCTTGTCGACGTCGGCAAGCGCGCCGGCCGCATCTCGACGGCACAGGCATTCATCAACCGGCGCATGGTGCACGCCGCGCGGCGCTACGCGACGGTGGTGCGGCTCAAGGGTGGCGACCCGCTCCTCTTCGGCCGCGCCCAGGAAGAGATCGACGCGCTGGACCACGCCGGAGTCGCCTACGAGATCGTGCCGGGCGTGACCGCGGCGCTCGCGGCGAGTGCGGAGCTCGGCGTGTCGCTCACGCGGCGCGGCGCGAGCCGCGCGGTGGCCTTCGTGACCCCGCGCACGGGCGTGGGTGAATCGGATGGTGATTGGGTGTGCACTGCGGCGACCGCGGACACCGCAGTCATCTACATGGGCGTCGGCGAAGCGGAGTGGGTGTCGAAGCGGCTGATCGAACGCGGACGGAGCGGCACGACGCCGGTCGCGATCGTGGAGAGCGCGTCGCTGCCCGATGCACGCGCGTGGTACGGGATCCTGGCCGAGCTGCCGGCGCTCGCTCCGCGCGATCTGCGCGGTCCGGCCACGATCGTGCTGGGCGAGATCCTGCGCGAGCGTCTGCGGGCGGCTGAGGGGGCCGGGGGATTGGCGGCGCCGGCACGCGCCGCTGGCGCTACGGGCTAACCTTCGCGCTCGCGCGAGCGGTCCCGGTCGAACGGGGTGAAGTCGGGTTTCAGCCCGGACTTGATCGTGCAGACTTCGGCGAGGAGGAGCAGCTCGTCCATGACATCGCGCGGGAAGCCCTTGCGGCCGCCACGCGTATCGATGATCAGCTTGCTGATGTACGCGTCGGCCTCGCGGCCGCCCCACATGAGGCAAACCGATTCAGTGATATGCGGATACCCCTCGAGCGCGGACCGCACGATCACGCGCTCGGGCGGGCCGACGCGCTTCGGCGCGACCTTTTCCTCTTCGGGAGCGCGGATCTCGGGATAGTCCGAATTCTGGATGGGGGTGAGCGGGACGCGCGACTTCTCCGTGAGTCCTTCGCCGCCCCACTGGTGCGAGGGAAGGTCGAAGTCCATCGTGGTGAGCGTCTCCGCGACCGGACGCGGCGGTGCCGGCGGCTGGGCGGCGCGCGGCGTTGGTCGGACAGGCGCCGGCTGGCGCGCAATGTAAGCGTCGTCTGCGGTTGCGGGCGGCGATGGTTCGATTGATTCCGCCGGCTTTGGGTTGTGCTTTTCGGCAAGCAGCATCACCAACGCGCGCTCGAGTCGAGTGACGCGCTCGCTCAACTCGGCGAAGACGCCGAGCAGTTCGTCGACTGAGGTGGTCGCCGCCGCTTCCGGCTCGTCCCCCGCAGCGTCGGACAATTCCGCGACACGGTCCGGCCGTTCCATCTCCGCTCGGGCCGCCTCGGAGACGGCCCCTATGTTCTGATAGGCGCTCATGTTACACCCCGGATCATGCTCTGTGCGCGCCGTCTGCGGGGAGGCGAATTTGAAAAAAATTGTGAAATCCGCCGGTTAGAGGCCTTTCTTGCTGCCCGCCGGAGGTTACTCGAGCGCCCAGCCGGCCGCCGAGCTCGGCCAGATGCCCCGCGCGATGACGCGCCGCCCGCTGAATACGAGAAAGCTCTGGCGGCCATAATGCGGCGCCAGCCCGGCGACCGCCTCGAGCAACTCGGTTTCTTGCGCGGACATGACAAGGAGCGGCACCCCACCCGGCCGCGCCGCGGCCCAGACCTGCGCGGTGCCGTTGCCGGCGAGCGCCGCCGGTCGCGCCGGCAAGCCATTGCGCGCAAGGAACGCGTCCACCTCCTTCTGGGCGCCGATCACCAGGAGCGCCGCGTCGCGCGGAAGCGCGGCGCCCTCGCCGAGGAAGACCGGCGCCGCGTCGAGCAGCCGCTCGGCCAGCCGCTTGGCGGGCGACGTCCATCCTGCGTCCGGCACCGCAAGCGCCACGAAGGCCGCGGGCGCCACCATGGTCTGCCGGAGGATCGCGGGCAACTCCGCCTCGTCGAGCCTGCGCAGCACGCGGAACTCGGGATCGAGCGCGAGCTCCGTCGGACGCGCCCGCACTTCGATCTCGAATGCCTGCCGCTCGCGCGCCATCTCGACCGTATGCAGCTCGGCGCCCGTCTCGGTCTGTACCCGCAGCGGCACGCGCAAGGTGTAGGCCGGCGCATCCTGGACAAGCGTGAACCGCACGCTGTGCGCGCGACCGGAGGTGGCGCGCGCAGCCGCCTCGATGCGCAAGGCCGGCAGGCCCGCGCGCTCGAGCCACTGCGTGAAGAACGGCGCGAGCGTGCGCCCGGACTCGGCCTCGAACGCACGCTGGAGATCACGCCAGCCAGCGACGCGAAACTTCTGCTCGCTCCAGAATCGCCGCAACGCGCGATCGAACGCCTGCGTGCCCAGCAGGTCCCGCAGCATGAGAAAGAGCATCGCCGACTTGTCGTATCCCACGATCTGCGACGTGCCATGCGTGCGGGAGGTGAAAGCCCTGAGCGGCCGGTCCTGCCCGGGCGGCACCGCCGCGAGATCGCGCAGCCAGCCGAGGCGCATTTCGCGCGCAGCGTCAGCGCCCGCCCGCTCCTTGTAGGCATAGTCCGCCATGAACGTGGTGAGCCCTTCCGCCCAGTTGCCGCCGGCGAGATCCGGATATACGCCGTTGCCCCACCAGTTGTGCAGCACTTCGTGGCCGAGGGACGTATCGCGGATGAACGGCAGGCGGAGCACGCTCTCGCCGAGGTACGTGAGGGTGGGCATGCCAAACCCGGTCGGAGTGGGGCTCGACACGATGCTGAACTCGGTGTACGGGTAGGGCCCGATCCACGCCTCGTAGAGATCAAGGTAGCCCTGCACCGAGTCGAGGTAGCCGTTCGCGAGTGCCGCGATGCCAGGGTGGAAGTAGGTGCGCAGCGTCACGTCGCTGCCGTGCGCGGTGCGCACGGCGCGCGTCGCGACCTGGTAGGGCCCCGCCATCAGGTCGATCCCATCGGCGGGAAGCGCAAACTCGAAGACGGCGCGCGCTCTCCCGTCCGCGTGCGTCTCCTCGACCAGGCGTCCCGCCACGACACCCCGCTGCTCCGCCGGCAGATCGAGCGTGACCCGGTAGCTCCCCAGGAAGTTTCCGATCGCCGGGTACCAGCGGCTCCCGGAAGGCAGGAACGTCCCCTCGGGCCCACTGACAGCGAGCGCACGTCCGAGCGTCCCGCGATGGTCGAGCGAGCGGTCGACCGGCGCCAGCGTGCCGCGCCAGCGGATCTCGATCTCGTGCCCGTCGCGTCGCGCCGGAATCGGCCACACGCGCTCGTCGCCGCGCTCGACGCCGCGCGCCGCGAGTGGCTCGCCATTTACCAAGATGAAGTCCGCGGCGAGCGTTCGCGCGAGCGCGATCGTCGTCGCGCCGGGCGCCGTCACCGTGATGCGCGCGGTCGCCTCGAGCACGCGCGTCGCGGGCTCGAGGCGCACCACGATGTCGTGGTGAACGGGCTGCGCCGCGGCGGGCGCAACCACCGCAACGAGCGCCCAGGCGATCGGGGCTGCCAGCGCCTTCACTGCGGGAGCGGCGGAAACTTCGCGACGAGCTCGATCGCGTCCGCGCCGCGCCTCACCTTGAGCGGGAGCCACGTGCCGGCCGCGTGCCGCTGCACCGCTTCGGCGACGTCCCCGGGAAGCTTCGCCGGCAGGCCCGCGATCTCGAAGACCACGTCGCCCGCGCGCATGCCCGCTTGCTCGGCGACGCTGCCCGCCTCGACCTGACGGATGCGTACACCTTCCGAGGCGGGCTCGAGCCACACGCCAAGCCGCGGGCGCGAGGGCGCCGGTGTGGGTGGCGGCGCACCCAAGCCGAACACGGCGTCCGCATAACCAGCGACCAGCCGAGTGCAGTCGCCTTCGGCGTCCCACGGGAGCAGCACTGCCACGTCGCTCACTCCGAGCGCCTGGAGCTGGTGCGGAACGCCGTGCCGGTTCACGATGTGCGCGCTGCCCATCAGCCCGACGACCAGCGGCGTGGGCTTGCGCGTCAGCGCGGCGGCGATGCCCTGCGCCATGGCGCGGTCCCAGACAAGTTGGCTCTCCACGAAGCGCCGGAATGCCGGGTTCTCCAGCGACAAATCCGCCGCTGCCGCGCGCGCCGGGTCGCCGGCCGTCGTGTCGCGTGGGTGCTCGGCGAAGCTCTTGTGGAGGAAGTCGATGTACCGGGGGCTTGGCGCGGCCGGGCGCGAGATCCCCTCGCGCTCCTCGGCGGGCACCGCGTCGAAGCCTCTCTCCCCCACCGCGCGCGTGAGCTTGCGATCGACGTTGAGCGCGATCATGGGAACGCCGTTCATGCGCGCGAAATGGAAGATCGGCAGATAGAGCTCCTGGTCCGCGCGCCAGACTTCGCGCCATTCACTCGCGCGCAGAAATTCCGCCTCGCTCACCGCGCCCGCGACCCAGCGATCGAGCGCCGGTTGCACGCGGCGTGGAAACATCTCCAGCCCGATCACCATGTCAGGGCGCGCCGCGTGCAGCGCGGCGATGACCTGCAGCTGCCACCGATGGTGCTCCGCGCTGTCGTGACGCTCGCCGAGCAGCACCACCGACCGGCGCGTGAGGTCGCCGATCAGCTCCGGCACGGAGAGCGGACGCAATCCGGCCGCTCCGGGTGCGCTCCACGCGCCGCGCGGCACGCATTCGGCGGGGAAAGCCGGTGCCGACCATTGCAGCGCAAGGAGCGTGATCGCGAGCCCCCCGATCAACCGCGGAATAAGCCCGTCGTTCCCGTGCAAGCGGGAATCCAGGCGGAGCCTGCTGGATCCCTGCCTGCGCGGGGGGGACTTGATCAGAGCTTCCCTGAGCACCCGAACCCTTCGGTCAATGCAGCGGCAGGCGTACCGCATCGTCCACGAGCTGGAACGCGCTCCACCTGGTGTCGGCGCCGTTGCGGCAGACGCCGAACTGGAACGGCCACGTATCGCGCCCGGGCGTGAGGAAGCGCAAGTCGCGAAACCACACGCAGCGCGCCGCGGCGGCATGCTCGATGCGGTGCAAGACCGGATATGCAGCGAACCAGCGGAAGAAGCCGAGCGGCGCGGCCTGCCAGGCGTCCATCGCCTGTGCGCGCGCGGACGGCGGCCCGAAGCGCTCGGCGCGCCGCCATTCGGCCTGCGCGCGCGGCCCATAGGGGGCATCGAGCCGCTCGATCAGGCCGGCGTCCGGAGCCGGGGCCGGCAGCGGCGCCTGGCGTATCAGGTTCACGAAGGAATAACGGAATTCCTCACCGTTCTCCACGACCACCATCCAGTTGAAGGGCGACACGGGCCGCGGCTGCGCCGTGACCGTCGCGTCAGGAAGGCCCTGTGCGCGAGCGTATTCGCGTCCGAACTCGGCGGCCACGCTATGCGCATAACCCTGCATTCCCACGTAGCCGGCAAGTGCCACGAGGCCGACCACTGCGGGTACGCGCGATCGCCGCCACGCGAGCGCCGCGATCAGCCCGGCGACGATGATCCCGGTGAACCAGAGATCGATGATGAATGTCGTGTCGAGCGCGAAGCGCCGGTCGGAGAACGGCGCGAGCATGACGGTCCCGAAGGCGGTGATGAGATCGCCGAGAATGTGGATGCCGATCGAGCCCGCGACGACGCCGAAGTACGCCTGCCAACGCGGCCGGGCGGGATCGATTCGCGCGAAAATCCATGCGAGCGCGACGGCCCAGATCGGCAGCAGGAAGATGGAGTGCGTGACGCCGCGGTGGTACAGCAGATAGACCGACGGCGAGACGTAGCTGAGCACGAAATCGATGTCGGGAAACGCCGCCGCGAGGGCGCCCGCCGTGACGCGCCGACGCAGACTGACTGCGCCAGCAGCAGGATTCCGCGGCGCAGTCGCGCGGGCCAGCAGCGCGCCGCTCAACGCGTGGGTCAGGGTGTCCATGCAGTCCGCTCTGACAGCTGCCTGCTTGCTGCGTTCACTGCACGCACCACCACACGTCAGGGCGCGCGTTGCGCCGTCAGGCGCTTGAACGGGCGAGGCGGATCACGCCGGGAGCAGGACTCCACTTCGTCAGCCGGGATACGGCTCGAGCATGATGCGCTCGGCCTCGACACCGAGCGCCTTCGCCATGCGCTCTAGGCTCGCGTCATCCACGGGGGTCGGCACGAATTCAGTGCCCATCCCCTTCTCGTCTATGAATGCACGCGCTGCTTCCTCGCTCGTCCAGGTGACGACAGGGTCTGGCGAGACGCCCTCCATCCTGACGCACACCGGGACGCTGTCCGCCTTGAACACGACTGCGTACATCGATCCCCCTGCATGCGTGGTCGAGACGCTTGGATTATACCCGCACCGATATGGCGTAATGTCGACGCCCCAGCCACCGTGGCATGGCAGAATCCACTGTGCGACGTGACACGTTTGGGACCGAGGAGAACTGGCTTTGCGCATCGGAATCATCGGCGGCGGCGTGATCGGCCGTCTCGTCCTGGATGAGGTCCGGCACGGGTCGCTGCGCGATATGGAGGTCGTCGGACTGCTCGGGCGCAACGGCGCCTCGCGCGGCAAGCCGCTCGCCACGGCATACGGCGTGCCGTTCGTGACCGATCTGGGCAAGCTGATCGCCTGCAAGCCCGAGGTCGTCGTGGAGGCGGCCTCGCACGACGCGGTGCGCGAATACGCGGCGCCGCTCCTCGCGGCCGGGATCTCGGTCGTGGTGCTCTCGGGCGGCGCGCTCGTCGACGATGCGCTGCGCGCCAGCCTGGAGCGAATCGCGGCCGAGCATCGCGCGCTGCTTTGCGTGCCGTCGGGCGGGATCGGCGGCCTGGACGCGCTGAAGGCGGTGTGCGCCGCGGGCGCCGATGAAGTGGAGATCGCCGTCACTAAGCCGCCCGCCGCATGGCAGGGCATCCCCTACGTCGAGCGCTCGGGCGTCGACCTCGATCGCCTGACCGGGCCGGTCACGCTTTTCGACGGGACGGCCCGTGAGGGCGTGCCGCATTTTCCCGCGAACGTGAACATCGCCGCGGTGCTCGCACTGGCGGGCATCGGCTTCGACCGGACCCGCCTCAAGGTCGTCGCCGATCCGGCGCTGCGCTTCAACACGCACTACATCTCCATCCGCGGGCGCACCGGCTCGATCAGCATCAAGTTCGAATCGGTCCCGTCGCCGGACAACCCCAAGACCGCGATGCTCGCCTGCTACAGCGCGCTGGCGGCGCTGAAAGCGCTCGCATCGCCGGTGCGCTACGGCACCTGAGCCGCGCGCTGGCGCGCGACTGCGGCACACTGCGCGAAGACGACCACCGGGGATCGACGATGCGCGCCATGCTGCTCGACCATCCGCACGCGCCGCTGCGACTGGGGCAACTCGGGCGCCGGGCGCTTGCACCCGGGCAGGTGCGGCTGCGCGTCGCGGCCTGCGGAGTCTGCCGCACCGATCTGCACATTGCGGACGGCGAGCTCCCCGAGCTGCGCAGCCCGGTCGTCCCCGGGCACGAGATCGTCGGCGTCGTTGCAGAAATCGGTGCGAACGTCGAGCGCTTTCGAACCGGTGATCGTGTCGGCGTCCCGTGGCTCGGCTGGACCTGTGGTCACTGCGGTTATTGCGCGAGCGGCCGGGAGAACCTCTGCAACGCCGCACAGTTCACCGGCTACCACCTGGACGGCGGCTACGCGGACGAGGCGATCGCGGATGCGCGCTACTGCTTTGCGCTGCCCGAAAGCTACTCCGACGCCGAGGCCGCGCCGCTCCTCTGTGCCGGCCTGATCGGCTACCGCTCGCTCGTCCATGCGGGCGAAGCCCGCCGGCTCGGAATCTACGGATTCGGCGCGGCGGCGCACATCGTCGCGCAGGTGGCATGCTGGCAGGGGCGCGAGCTCTATGCCTTCACGCGTCCCGAGGACACTGCCGCGCAGGCGTTCGCAAGATCGCTCGGCGCCGTCTGGGCCGGCGATTCGACGCAGGCGCCGCCTGCGCCGCTCGATGCTGCGATCCTGTTCGCGCCGGTGGGCGCGCTCGTTCCCACCGCGCTGCGGGCAGTGGCACCCGGCGGCACGGTGGTGTGCGCGGGCATCCACATGAGCGACATTCCGGCGTTTCCTTACGCGATCCTGTGGGGCGAGCGCACTATCCGCTCGGTCGCGAACCTCACGCGGCGCGACGGCGAGGA
>JBFJOO010000140.1:0-8634 GCA_041617635.1 Burkholderiales bacterium
GAGCACGAGGCGGTGAAGGGCTACACCCAGCTCAACAAGGATCACCTGCTGAAGGCCCTGTGCACGGCGCTCGGCATCGACATGCACGCGCATCATCACGCCGAGGGCATCGACAAGGCAAAGATCAAGACGCGGATCAAGGAGCTGAAGAAAAAGCGCGACGATATTCTCGCGTCGAGCGACCGCAGCGGCCTGCGGCCGCTCCTGCGCGAGATCCACGGCCTCAAGCACGCGCTGCGCCGCGCGATGGTCTGACCCGCGCGCCGTGCACCGGCGACACAACACCCCCGGCATCGCGCGGGAGCGCTTCCCGTGAACGGGCGCGATTGATTTCTGCCCCGTGGCGGAGCTAGAGGCGCACTAAAACCGCTACCCTTATCCGGACTCGGCGACGGGGACCTCGCCGATCACGATCCCGTGTCCCCTACGGGTCGACGGTCCCGGAAGGCCGCTCCGTGCCGAGCGCCGCAGCGTGGTAGTCGCGCGGCGGCACCCCCTGGATGGCATGGAAAAAGCGGGTGAAGTTGCCCTGATCGGAAAAGCCCAGGTCCTGCGCGAGGCGGCCGACCGAGGCGTCGCGCCGCGCGAGCCGGGTCACGGCGAACTCCATGCGCAGCGTGTTCCAGTACATCGCCGGCGTGACCGGCGTCGACTGCCGGAAGAGGTGGAAGAGATGCGGGCGCGATAGCCCGAACCGGGCGCCCAGCGCACGCAGGTCCTCCCGCGCATCGAGATGCTCGCGCATGTACTCCATGCAGCGCGCGACGCGCCGGTCGAGACACGATCCGCCCGGCGCGAGCGCCGGGCGGCCGCGCTCGGTCCGCGTGTCGCTCCACTCCCGGGGCGCCGCGTCGAGCAGCGCGCGCAACCCCTCATCGACCACGCCCGCGTCACATCGCACGAACCGGTCGAGCTCGCGCACGATCGCTTCGGCCGGCGACCTGACGCGCCGCGTGATCGCCATGCTGCTCGCCACGAACCGGGGTGTCAGGCTCGATGCGGGATCGCCGCGTGGATCGAGGTAGACCGCGAGCACGACCGTCGGCCGGGCGCCCTCGGCGTGCCGGTACGCGTGCGGCTCCCAGCTGTTGACCAGAATCGCCTGCGCGTCCGTGAGGGCGTACGGATGGCCGCCGACCTCGAAGCAGCCGTCGGATCCGCCGAGCTTCAGGAGCAGGTGCGGATGCGAGTGGGCGTGTGCCGCGCCCGAGCGCGTCAATTCCAGCACGGTCACGCGACCGAGCAGGGAATGATGGACCCGACACGATTTCGCCACGCCTCGCTCCCCGGATCGGAATGAAATCGACGGCCGCCCCCCGGCTGGCCGCGTCCGGCCGGAGCGCTCGATGGTTTTCGCTGCAGCGCGCGATCGATGCTCGTCCCCGAGCGACCGCGCAGCGTCGGGAACATTGCGCCTTTCCGGGGAATCTTTCAATGCCGCCGCGCCACGCGCGCGATTGCATCGCGATTCGCCTGCCGGCCCGGCGCAAGGGCGCATCGAGCCACGGAATGTTGCGATGCGGAAAGAAGCCTGACGAGAGGCCGCGAAATCAGACCGGATGACAAGTCGTGCGGCCTCCGCCGTCCTATGCTCTGCTCACGGGATTCCGCCCATTGCGAGGCGGGGTGAAAACGGAGGAGATGCCAATGCCAATGGTCAACATCCAGATCTACGAGGGCTGGGGCAAGGCGAAGCTCGACGAGATCGCCAAGAGCGTGACCGACACGATCGTCGGCGTGACGAAGCTGCCGCGGGAAGCCGTGTGGGTGATCTTCGAAGAGGTTGACCCGCCCAACTGGTACGTGGGGGGCAAGCCCGGCGAGCGAATGAAGAAATGAGCGTCGCGATCCGCGACCGGCGCTTCACCGCAGTGGTGGGCGCAAGCGTCGACTTCGAGCGCATCGCCACCGGGTGCATGTTCACGGAAGGGCCGCTCTGGCATCCGTCCGGCGCCTATCTGCTCTGGAGCGACATGCCGGGCGACCACATCCGGCGCTGGTCGGCGGCGGACGGCGTCAGCACCTTCCGCAAGCCATGCAACATGTCGAACGGCCTCACCTGGGACCGCGAGGGTCGGCTGCTCGCCTGCGAGCACGCGTCGAGCCGCGTTTCCCGGACCGAGAAAGATGGCGCGGTGGTCGCGCTTGCGACGCACTACCAGGGCAAGCAGCTGAACAGCCCCAACGACATCGTGTGCGATGCCGGCGGGGCAGTCTACTTCACCGATCCCAGCTACGGGCGCATGGAGTATTACGGCGTCCCGCGCGAGACGGAGCTCGACTTCCGGGGCGTGTACCGGGTCGGCGCCGACCCGAAATCCACGGTGCTCCTCGCGAGCGATTTCGGGCAGCCGAACGGGCTCTGCTTCTCGCTCGACGGGCGCCGGCTGTTCGTCAACGACACCGAGCGCCAGCACATTCGCGTCTTCGACGTCGGCACGAACGGCGCGCTCTCGGGCGGGGACGTCTGGGCGGAGACGACCGGTGAAGGCGAAGGCGCGCCCGACGGCATGAAGATCGACTCGGCAGGCAACGTGTACTGCTGCGGCCCGGGCGGCATTCACGTCTTCGACCCGGCGGCGGTCTGCCTGGGGGTGATCAGGGTGCCGGAGGGCACTGCGAACATGGCGTGGGGCGACGCGGATCTGCGGAGCCTCTACATCACGGCCTCCACGTCGGTGTACCGGATCCGGGTCGCGGTTCCCGGACTGGCTGCGCTCTGACGGCGCCGCATTCGCGCCGACCGGAGCCCAACGAAAATGATCCGCCTGCTCAGAAACCTGCGCCTGATCGACGGCACGGACGCCCCGGCCCGGGATGGCTGCGCTATCGTGATCGAGGGCGAGCGCCTGACTCACGCCGGACCGATGCGCATCGGCGACGAGCCTTCGGGGCCCAGCGTGGAGACGTTCGATCTCGGCGGCCGAACGGTGATTCCCGGGCTCGTCGAAGCGCATATCCACCTCTCGTACAACAACGTGAAGGTGATCGCCGACCTGGACCTCAACTGCCCGCCGGAGTACTCGACGCTCGCCTCGGCGAAGAACGCCGAGCTGGCGCTTGCGTGCGGCTACACGGCGGCACGCTCGGCCGGATCGGTGCACGCCGTCGATGTCGCGCTCAAGCGCGCGATCAACGAGGGCCTCTTCCCCGGCCCGCGCCTCCTCGCCGCCAGCCGGGACATCGTCGCCACCGGCGGCATGGCCGACTGGAATCCCTCGTATCTCAAGCTCGGGATGGAAGGGCTCGCGTTGATCGCGGACGGCTGCGATCAGGTCCGCCACGCGGTGCGCCGCTCGATCAAGGACGGCGCCGACGTCATCAAGTGCTACATCGGCGGGGATGCCTTGTTGCCGCACACGCCGATCGCGGACTGCACCTACACGCTGGCGGAGGTGCAGGCGCTCGTGGAAGAGACGCACATGCGCAACCGCATCTGTGCGGCGCACGTGCGCGGCGAGGCCTCGAGCCGCATCGCGGCGCAGGCGGGCGTCGATTCGATCGAGCACGCGACCTATGCGTCGGACGAGACGCTGCGCACGATCGCCGACAAGGGGCTCTTCATCGTGCCCGGGCTGCGCTACCTCTACTCGATCGTCGAGAACGGGCAGCCATTCGGGATCACCGAGGCGATCTACGGCCCGGCGGGCCTGCGCGAGGAGATCGCGCAGGCGGCCGAGACCTACCGGCGCGCGCGGGAGCTCGGCATCCGCATGTGTCCGGGCGGCGATTTCGGGTTCGCCTGGAATCCGCACGGCGAGTACGCGAAGGACATCGAGGTGTTCGTCAAGATCATCGGGTTCTCGCCGCTCGAGGCGATCGGATGCGCGACCCGGAACGGCGCCGAGCTCATGCACATGCAGGCGAGCATCGGCACGCTCGAGAAAGGCAAGCTGGCGGACCTGGTGGTCGTGAACGGCGATCCGCTCGCGGACATCGCGATCCTGCAGGACCGGTCGCGCCTGTCGGTCATGAAGGGCGGCGCATGGGTCACGCGCAACTTCGCTTGAGGACATCCTCGCGGCACACCAATCGAGCGCTCTCTCGAGTGCGGCGGGGTTTCGGGAGTTCCTGCAGTCGATTCGAAAAGGAGGAGTGAGACCATGCTACGCATCATCACCATGTTGTTGGCAGCGGCCCTCGTGGCGCCGCTTGCCGCTCACGCACAGAAGCCCATCAAGGTCGGTTTCCCGATGATCCTTTCCGGGCCTGGCGCGCTCTTCGGCGAGCCTGCCCTCAAGGGCGCGCAGATGTACGTCGATGAGATCAACGCGAAGGGCGGCGTGCTCGGCCGCAAGATCGAGCTGATCTCGCGCGACTCGAAGGGCAACGCCGACGAGGCGGTGCGCGTGGCGCGCGAGCTGGTGCTCAAGGAGAACGTGGACTTTCTGGTCGGGACGCTCACCTCGGCGGAGGGTCCGGCGGTGTCGGTCGTGGCGAAGGAGAACAAGATCGTCTTCATCGCCGCCATCCCGAAAACCGACCAGCTGACCGCGCCGGACAAGCTGCATCCCTATGTGTTCCGCGTATCGGCCAACACGACCATGGAGGGCCGCAGCGCCGCCGAGATCGTCGCGAAGTGGCCGGTCACCCGGGTTGCCACCATCAGCCCGGACTATGCGTACGGCCAGGACGTGACCAAGTCGTTCGTCGAGCATCTCAAGAAGCTGAAGCCCTCGGTCGAGATCGTCGACCAGCAGTGGCCCAAGCTCGGGGAGACTGACTACTCGCCGTTCATCAACGCCCAGCTCGCGAAGAAGCCCGATGCCGTGTTCTCGTCGCTGTGGGGGGGCCACTTCGTGACGTTCGCCAAGCAGGCGAAGCCGCTCAATTACTTCGATGCGATCAAGTACAACTTCATCGGCGTCGGCGAAGCCGGATCGCCTGAATCGACGAAGTCGGCTGGCGCGGACTATCCGGTCGGGATCTGGGGAAACAGCTACGATGCGTTCTACTGGGAAGGCGCGCCCGCAGCGCACAAGGATTACACGGCACGGCTCGCCAAGTACCTGAATGACGAGCGCCCGTCATCCTGGCCGATCCAGGGCTACATCGGCATGCAGTTCCTGGTCGCAGCGATCAACAAGGCGAAGAGCACGGACTCGGACAAGGTCTCGGCCGCGCTGATGGGGCTGACTGTCGAGACGCCCGCAGGCCCGATGACCATCCGGGCGAAGGACCACACCGCAAATCGCGGGCAGCTCTACGGCAAGACCGTGATGGATCCGAAGTACCCCTTCGCCATCATGAAGCCGATGACGTACGTCGATCCGACCAAGTTCATGGACTGATCGGTCAGGCGTGCAGTTTCCCCGCAGGCGACCGGACCACAGAATCCGGGACGGGATGCGAGCGACACCGGTGCGGGCAGCGATGCCCGCACCGGTGTGTTCTTGCGCAGTGTCGGCAGACCGCGCCGCCCGGACCGTTCCGAACTGATCGGCCGCAATCGTGCCTGAGCTCTCGTTCGTATTCGCCCAGTCGGTCTCCGGCCTGACGACGGCGATGTTCCTGTTCCTGATCGCCTCCGGCCTGTCACTGATCTTCGGCGTCCTGCGCGTCCTCAACTTCGCGCACGGCACGTTCTACATGCTCGGCGCGTACGGCGCCTACCAGTTCGTCCAGTGGATCGGGGCGGAGTCCGGGATGTTCTGGGTCGCTGTGCTGGGCGCCGCGCTGGGCGTGGCGATCCTGGGCGGAATCGTCGAGCGATTCCTGCTGCGTCACCTCTACGGTCGCGAGGAGCTCTACCAGCTGCTCTTCACCTACGCGCTCGTCTTGGTCTTGAGCGACATGGCGAAGATCTTCTGGGGCACCCAGCAGAAGGGCATCGTGCGCCCACCCGAGCTGACCGGGTCGATCTCGCTGTTCGGCGCCACGATCCCCTACTACAACCTGTTCATCCTCGCGCTCGGCCTGGCAGTCGCGATCGTATTCTGGCTCGTGCTGCAGCGGACCCGCATGGGCCGGCTCGTCCGGGCCGCGGCGCTCGACCGGGAGACGCTGGGCTCGCTCGGCGTCAACGTGAGCGCGCTGTACACCGGCGTATTCGTGGTCGGATCGTTCCTGGGCGGGCTGGGCGGCGCGCTCGTCGCACCGGTGCGCACGATCACGCCCGGGATGGACACCGAGATCATCGTCGAGGCGTTCGTGGTGGTGGTGATCGGCGGGCTCGGCTCGTTCTGGGGCACCTTCCTCGGCGCACTCATCTACGGGCAGGTGCTCTCCTTCGGCATCCTGTTCTTCCCGCGCTTCTCGATCTTTGCGGTGTTCGCGCTCATGGCCGCCGTCCTGATCCTGCGCCCGTGGGGGCTCCTCGGGAGGCCCATGAAATGAAAGGGCGCTTTCCCTGGGCGCTGCTGGTGCTCGTCGCGGCGTTTCTCGTCCCGGCGCTCGGCTCGCGGTATTACACGTTCGTGGCGAACGACATCGCGATCTGGGCGCTGTTCGCGATGAGCCTCAATCTCCTGGTCGGCTACACGGGGCTCGTGTCCTTCGGCCACGCCGCATACTTTGGAATCGGCGCCTACACCACCGGTCTGCTGATGAAGAAGCTGGGCGTGCCCTTCCTGCTCGCGTTTCCGGCTGCAGGGCTCGCGGCGGCCATCGCCGCCCTGGTGTTCGGTTTCTTCTGCGTGCGGCTCACGCGCATCTACTTCGCCATGCTGACGCTCGCGTTCGCGCAGATCGTCTGGGCGATCTGCTTCAAGTGGAACGAGGTCACGGGCGGCGAGCAGGGCATGCCGGAGATCCCCTACCCGGATTTCACGTGGCTCGAGCGCGCCGGCGAGTACCTGCCGATTCTCGCCGGCTGGCGCACGTCCGAATACTTCTACTTCGTCACGCTCGCGCTGATCGCCGTGTGCTTCTGGGTGCTGCGGCGGATCGTCGAATCCCCGTTCGGACGCATGCTCACCACGATCCGGGAGAATCCCGAGCGCGCCGAGTTCATCGGCGTGAACGTGCGGCGCTACGAGCACGCGGCGTTCGTGCTCGCTGGAACGTTCGCGGGGCTCGCCGGCGGGCTGTTCGGGATCTTCAACCGTGGCGTCTTCCCCGACTTCGCGTACTGGAACAAATCGGCAGAGGTGCTGATCATGACGCTGCTCGGCGGCATGCACAGCTTCTACGGTCCTGCGGTCGGGGCGGCGACGCTCCTCTGGCTCAATCAGCAGATCGTCTCCCATACCCAGTACTGGCCGCTCATCCTGGGAACGATCCTCATCGTGCTGCTGTTCGTGTTTCCGAGCGGCATCGTGGGCGCGGCCGGCGCGCTCGTGAACCGCGTGATCGCGAGGCTGCGCCGTGCTTGAGGTGCGCGGGATCGCCAAGAGCTTCGACGGCTTTCGCGCCGTGGGCGGCGTCACCTTCGACGTGCCGCAGGGATCGATCAGCGCGGTCATCGGCCCGAACGGCGCCGGGAAGACCACTCTTTTCAACCTCATCACCGGGCACATCGAGCCCGACGTCGGCACGGTGAGCTTCAAGGGGCGCAACGTGACCGGCATCGCGCCGCACGATCTCTGCCGCCTCGGCATGGGCCGCTCGTTTCAGCGCACGAACATCTTCCCGCGGCTGACCGTGTTCGACAACGTCCAGGCCGCGTACGTGTGCCACCGCGGACGCGGCTGGAATCTCTTCGAACGCGTCGGCCCGCTGTACCGGGCGGAGACCGAAGCGCTGCTCGTGGCGGTCGGACTGCAGGACCGGGGCAGCGAGACGGCCGGGCTCCTGTCGCACGGTGCCCAGAAGCAGCTCGAGCTCGCCATCGCGCTCGCGCTGGAGCCCGAGATCCTGCTGCTCGACGAGCCGACCGCCGGCATGTCGGCGGCCGAGACCCGCGACTCGATCGCACTCATCGAGCGGCTCGCCCGCGACCGCAATCTCACGCTGCTCTTCACCGAACACGACATGGAAGTGGTGTTCTCGATCGCGCAGCAGGTCACGGTCCTGCACCAGGGCCTGGTGATTGCCGACGGCGCTCCCGCGGACGTGCGCCGCGACCCGGAGGTGCGACGCGTCTACCTCGGGGAGCGCCACGGATGAGCGCGCCGATCCTCGTCGTGGACGACATCCATACCCGCTACGGACTCTCGCAGGTGCTGTTCGGCGTGTCGCTCGAAGTCGCGCGCGGTGAGTGCGTGTGCCTGATCGGTCGCAATGGCGTCGGCAAGTCGACGACCATGCGCAGCATCATGGGGCTCACGCCGGCGCACCGGGGCCGCGTGACGTGGAAGGATCGCGACATCCAGGGCATGGCGCCGCATTCCATCGCCAACCTCGGCATCGGGTTCGTCCCCGAGGATCGCCGGATCTTCGCCGAGCTGACCGTGTGGGAGAACCTCGACGTCGCGGCGCGGGGCACCGGACAATGGTCGGCGGACCGGGTCTACGACCTCTTCCCGAAGCTGCGCGAGCTCGCGACCCGGCAGGGCGGCCACCTGTCCGGCGGCGAGCAGCAGATGCTCACGATCGCGCGAACGCTCATGGGCAACCCCGAGCTGCTGCTGCTCGACGAGCCCTCGGAGGGCCTCGCGCCGCTCGTCGTCGAAGCGCTCCGCGGGCGGATCGGCGAGCTCAAGCGCGACGGGCTGACCATCCTTCTCGCCGAGCAGAGCGTCGACTTCTGCCTCC
>JBFJOO010000141.1:0-8252 GCA_041617635.1 Burkholderiales bacterium
CGCACGTCGAGAACGATATGAGCTTGGAATCAATAACTTGCGGGTAGCCGGCGAAGATTGGCCAGGTGAAACTGGCCGGACGGAAACGAGACTTTGTGAACGAAGTCCGTGCGCGGGCGCCACGGCGAACCGTGAACCGCGTCACGAAGGTACCGCGGGGAACAACGACGCTCGATCGCGATGTTGAGAGCGATTGCGCACAAATATGACGGAGCATCGACGGGTGCGCCCGATTTCCCCCTACCGCTCGTGATCCACGGCGCGGCGCGCCGTCATTCCGCGCGTGTCGCCTCGTTGAAAAGCGCTGCCCTCCGCGCGGCAAAGCGCGGAAGCAGGGTTGCCAGCAAGAGCGCGGCGGCGGTAAGGAGCATCGCGAGCGCGACGGGCTTGTGGGCGAAGATCGCGAAGCTGCCGTCCGACAGGAGAAGCGTGCGGCGCAGATGCTCCTCGATCAGCGGACCGAGCACGAACCCGAGGAGCAGCGGTGCGGGTTCCAGGCCGACCTTCAGCATGAAGTAGCCGAGGAATGCGAACCCGATCGTCAGCAGGACCTCGAACACGCTGTTGTTCAGCGCGTACACGCCGATGCAGCAGAACAAGAAAATCGATGGGAACAGGATGCGATAGGGCACCCGCAGGAGCTGCACCCACACACCGACCAGCGGCAGGTTGATGATCACCAGCATCACGTTGCCGAGGAACATGCTGAAGACGAGGCCCCAGAAGAGCTCGGGCTGCTCGGTCATCACGTTCGGGCCCGGCGTGATGCCGTGGATCATCATGCCGCCGACCAGCAGGGCGAGCACGGCGTTCGGCGGAATGCCCAGCGTGAGGAGCGGGATGAACGAGGCCTGCGCCGCGGCGTTGTTGGCGGACTCCGGGCTCGCCACGCCCTCGATCGCGCCCTGGCCGAACTCCTCCGGGTGCCGCGAGACGCGCTTCTCCAGCCCGTAGGCGGAGAACGACGCGATGATCGAGCCGCCGCCCGGCAAGATGCCGAGCACCGCGCCGAGCCCGGTGCCGCGCAGCACGGCGGGCCACGCCCGGCGCCATTCCTCGCGCGTCAGCCAGAGCCGGCCGATGCGCGCCGGAATCTTGCCGCGGATCTCCGGGTGATCGAGGTTGTGCATGATCTCGGCCAGGCCGAAGACGCCGAGCGCGAGGGGGACGAATCCGATGCCGTCCGAGAGCTCGAAGACGCCGAATGTCAGGCGCGGAAAGCCGGTGTTGATGTCGCGCCCGACCAGGCCCAGCACGAGACCGAGCAGGATCATCGCGCATGCGCCCGTGAGCGAGCCGTGCGCCAGCACCACCGCCGCCGCGAGACCCAGCACCATCAGCGCGAAATACTCCGGCGAGCCGAACGCGCCCGCGACTTCCGCGAGCCACGGCCCGCAGAGGACGATGAGCGCGGTGGCGGCGATGCCGGCGATGAACGAGCCGATCGCCGCGATCGCGAGCGCCGCGCCGGCGCGCCCGCGGCGCGCCATCTCGTGACCGTCGAGGCAGGTGACGACCGACGCCGACTCGCCCGGCACTTTCACGAGGATCGAGGTCGTCGAGCCGCCGTATTGCGATCCGTAGTAGATCCCCGCGAGCATCGTGAGCGCCGGGATCGGGTCGAGATAGAAGGTGACCGGCAAGAGCAGGGCGATGGTGGCGACCGGTCCGATCCCCGGAAGCACGCCGATCAGCGTCCCGCACAGCGCGCCGATGAAGCAGAAGAGCAGATTCATCGGCTGCGACGCGACGTGCAGGCCGAGCGACAGATGCGCGACGATGTCGCTCACGGCCGCAGGAATTCCGGCCACAGCGGCATGGTCATCGAGAGACCGTAACCGAAGACCAAGGTGACGAGGGCCGCAAGCGCCACGGCCATGACCGCCCGCTCGACGAGACGCGATTCGCGCGATGCGAAGGTGACCACGAACACGCCGAGCGCGGCGGTGGCAAAGAGGCCCAGCGCTTCGAGCCCGAACGCGAAGATCGCCATGCCGAGCGGGACGAGAACGGCGGCCCGGCTGACGACCGGCGCCGCGTCGCGCGTGCGCGTGCGCACGGCGCGCAGCACCATGATCGTGCCGAGGGCCGCGAGCCCGAAGCTCGCTACCCAGGGCACGAATCCCGGGCCGATCTCCGAGAGCTGCCCCCGCGGGTCGTTACGGACGATCAGCCACAGGACGACCCCGAGGACGGCGACGAACACACCGGCGAAGCCCTCGCGCCCCAGGGCCCTGGCGATGCCGCGCACCGCGATCCGTCCCGCTTTCCGGACGGACGCTGTCTATTTCGGCTCCATCCCGGCCTTGGTCATCACGTCCCGCCACTTCGCGATCTCGCTCTCGAGGTGCGCGCCGAGCTCCTGCGGCGAGGACACGTTGACGAGCGCGCCCGCATCGGCCAGCCGTTTGCGCACCGCGTCCTGCGCGAGCGCGTCGCGTAGGCCCTTGTTCATCTTGTCCACGATTTCCTTGGGCGTGCCCTTCGGGAACGCGAGCCCGTACCACCCGACCACGGCGTAGCCGGGCACGCCCGATTCGGCGATCGTCGGCACGTCGGGAATCGTCGGCCAGCGGTTGGGCGTCGCCACCGCGAGGATCTTGATGTCGCCGGAACGCACCTGGCCGATGACGGCGTGGGCGAGCTCGACCGCATAATCCACCTCGCCGTTGCGCACGGCGCCGATCACGGCCGGCGTTCCCTTGTAGGGAATGTGCTTGACGTCGATGCCCGTACGCTGACGCAAGAGCTCGCCGGAGAAATGCTGGGTCGAGCCGAGCCCGACGGTCGCGAATTTCAGCTTGCCGGGCGCCGCCTTGGCCGCCGCCACGAGTCCGGGAATATCGTTCGCCGGAAAGTTCTTGCCGGCAACGATGACGAACGCGGAATTCGCGACCAGCGCCACCGGGGCGAAGTCATTGACCGAGTCGAACGGCAGCGACTTGAACATGACCGCGGACACCGTGTGGCCGGTGCTCATCATCGACGCCGTGTAACCGTCGTTCTCAGAGTTGGCGACGAGATTGCCCGCGGTCGTGCCGCCGGCGCCAGGCTTGTTCTCGACCACCACCGGCTGGCCGAGCAGCTCGGACAGCGGCTCGGCGATGATGCGGGTGACGATGTCCGTGCCGCCCCCCGCTCCGAACCCGACCACGATGCGGATCGGTTTGGTTGGCCAGGTTTGGGCCATGACCGCGCCGGCTTGCGCGAGCGCGCCCACAAAGACGAAAGCGGTGATTGCGGCCTTGCCGCGTCGCGAGCCTCTCATGCGATCCTCCTCGGTGTGAGTGCGAGCTTCCCCCGGCCGCGTCTTTTGAGTTCTGCGCGGACCGGAGAGGCGAATAAGACTCGCCTCGACTGCGCGCTGTCAAGCGTTAATGCCGTTTCGCGGAGGTGCCTACTTCTGCAGCGGCGGCGGAACGAGGCGCGGGCGGCGGTCCTCGCCCGTCGCGACATAGGTCAGCGTGGCCTCGGTGACTTTCACGACCTCGACGTCGGCCGGCGTGCGTTGCGCGAACACCTCGACCTTGACGGTGAGCGAGGTGTTGCCGACCTTGATCACCTCCGCGTAAAACGAGAGCAGGTCGCCCATGAACACGGGCTGCTTGAACTGGAACGCGTTCACCGCGACCGTCGCGACGCGTCCGCGCGCGCGCTGGCTCGCCGCCACGCCGCCCGCGATATCCACCTGCGCCATGATCCAGCCGCCGAAGATGTCGCCGTGGATGTTGACGTCGGCGGGCATCGGCACCACGCGCAGCACGGGATCCTTACCGGTCGGAAGCTCCGCGTCCTCGCTCATGCCGGGATTCTAGCCGTTGCGCGGGGGAGCCCGGTGGCCCGCGGCGAGCGGAGTCACGCGCCGCGCTGGGCGAGGTAATGCAACGGCCCACCGCGGAAGGGCGCGAAGCCGGTGCCAAAGATGAGCCCGGCGTCCGCGAGATCGGCATCGGCGACGATGCCTTCCTCGACCGTCTTCTGCGCCTCGGCGAGATACGGCTCGATCAGCCGGTCCGCCAGATCGGCGGGCACTTCGCCGTCCGGGCCCTTGTGCGGCTTGCCTTTGACCCAGCGGTAGAAGCCCTCGCCGGTCTTCTTGCCGAGCTTGCCGGCGTCGACGAGCTTCGCGAGGCTCGCGGGCATGGTTGCGCCCTCGCCGGCGAGCGACTTGCCCGCCGCCGCGCAGATATCGAGGCCGACGGTGTCGGCGAGCTCGATCGGGCCCATCGGCATGCCGAATCGCGTCGCGGCCGCGTCGATCGCCTCTTTCGCCACGCCCTGGTCGACGAGCTCGAACGCCCGCAACAGATAGGGTCCGAGCACGCGATTCACCAGGAATCCGGGGGAATCCTTCACCGGCAGCGGCAGCTTGTCGATCTGGCGCACGAACGCGCCGCCCTTGCGCGCCCAGTCGGGATCGGTGGCCTCGCCGCTCACGATCTCCACGAGCTGCATCTGCGGCACCGGGTTGAAGAAGTGCAGGCCGACGAGGCGGCCGGGGGCATCGAGCGCCGCACCGATGTCGGCGAGCTTCAGGCTCGACGTGTTCGTGGCGAGGATCGCGGTCGGCTTGGCGATTCGCTCGAGCTTGCCGAAGAGCTCGCGCTTCGCCTCGAGATTCTCGAAGATGGCCTCGATGATCACGTCGGCATGGCGCGCGCCGTCGCCCGTGACGTCCGGGATCAAGCGGTCCATCGCGTCGCGCGCGCGCAGCTTGTCGCGGATCCGCCGCCTGAAGAGCTCGGCCGCGCGTTTCATCGCCGGCGCCAGGCGCTCGGCGGTCTGGTCCTGCAGCGTCACCGCCAAGCCGCGCATGGCGCAGACCGCCGCGATGTCGCCACCCATGGTGCCCGCGCCCACCACATGCACCCGCTGCGCCGCGAAGTCGCTTTCCTTGCCGAGCGATTTCATGCGCTCCTGCAGCCCGAAGATGCGGATGAGGCTGCGCGTCGTCGGATGCTGCACCAGGTAGGCGATCGAGCAGGGATCGTCCGGCCGCGGCGCGAACGGGTCGCCGTCGTGCTCGAGCCAGAGCTCGAGAATCGCGTACGGGGCGGGGTATTGCTCGCGCTGCGCCTTTTTCTGCAGCTGGCGCAGGGCAAGCTTTGCAACGAGCGGCTTGAGCTTCCCGTTCAGCAGCCGGTCCTTGAGCGAGAGCGCGCGCGGCTTCGGCGCCTCAAGCACCATGATGCGGGCCGTGTTGTCCATGATCCGCACCGGCACGCTGGCGTCGACCAGCCCGATGCGCTTGGCGCGGCGCGCGTCCACCGACCGACCGCTCATCATCATGTCGAGCGCCGTGGTCGGGCCGACGACCTTCGGCAGCCGCATCACGCCCCCCCAGCCCGGCAGGATGCCAAGCATCACCTCGGGCAGCGCGAAGCGCGTTCCCGGTTCGTCGACGGCAACCCGATAGCGGCAGGCGAGCGCGAGCTCGAGCCCGCCCCCCATGCAGAAGCCGCGCACCAGTGCGAGCGTGGGGAAGGGCAGCACCGCGAGCTTGTTGAAAGCGTCCCAGCCGCGCCGCACGATCGCGAGCGCGTCATCCACCGTTTCGATTTGCGTGAACTCGTCGACGTCCGCGCCGGCGATGAAGCCGGAGCTCTTCCCCGACCGGATAACCAGGCCGCGCGGCTTCTGCACCGCAAGCGTGTCGAGGAGCGCATTGAGCTCGCCCATGACCTCCGCTGAGAACGTGTTGGTCGTGCTCCCCGCCCGGTCGAACGTCAGCCACGCGATGCCTTCGCCGTCGACGTCGAGCCGGAAGTGCTGCGTGTCGCTCATCGCTCGGTCCCCCTCGAATACGCCGTCTACCGCTTTCATTGATTCTTGTCCTCTAAACCGTTTCGATCAGCATGGCGCCGCCCTGACCGCCGCCGATGCAGATCGAGGCGATGCCGCGCTTGCCGCCCGTTCGCTTCAGCACGTGCAGCAGGTGCAGCACGATGCGCGCGCCGGACGCCCCGACCGGGTGGCCGAGCGCGACCGCGCCGCCGTCCACGTTGAGCTTGTCCAGGTCGAGCTCGCCGGCCGCCGCGTCGAGTCCGAGCTCGGATCGGCAATAATCGTCGCTCTTCCAGGCGTCGATGCAGCCAAGCACCTGCGCCGCGAAGGCTTCGTTGATTTCCCACGCGTCGAGGTCGTTCAGCGCGAGGCCGTGGCGCTGCATGAGCGGCGTGGCCGCATGCACCGGGCCGAGGCCCATCTGGGCGGGATCGAGCGCCGCCCATTGCGAATCGACGAGGCGGCCGATCGGCGTGAGACCGTGGCGCTCGAGGCTGGCCTCAGTGGCGAGGATCAGCCAGACCGCGCCATCGGTGATCTGCGAGCTGTTGCCGGCCGTGACGGTGCCGTACTTGCGGTCGAAGAAGGGCTTGAGCTTTGCGAGGGATTCCACCGAGGAGTCGCGCCGCACCCCGTCGTCCGCAGCGTAGAGCGTTCCCTGATCGTCGAAGACCGGCACGACCTCGCTCAGCCAGCCCTCGTCCTGCGCCAGGGCGACGCGCTGGTGGCTGCGGGTCGCGTACTCGTCCTGCTGGGTCCGGGTGATGCCGAAGCGATACGCCAGGTTCTCCGCCGTCTGGCCCATCAGCAGCCCGACGTTCGGGTCGGTGAGCCCTTTCATGATCCCGATGACGGGCGCGAGATAGCCGGGCCTGAACTTCGCGAGCGCCGCCGCCTTCTGTCCCAAGTTCTTCGCCGCATAGAATCCGGAGAGCCAGAGCACCATCGCATCGGAGAAGAGGAGCGGCGCCCGCGAAAGCGCGTCGACCCCACCCGCGAGCAAGAGCTCGGAGCGCCCGCTCTCCATGTTCGCGATCGCGGAGTCGAGTGCCTGCATGCCGGATGCGCAATTGCGCATCACCGTCCAGCCGGGGACCTTCTCGCCGCACCCCATGCGCAGCGCCACGACGCGCCCGATGTTCACCTCGTCCACCGACGGGGCGGCGCAACCGAGGATCACCTCGTCGAGCTCGCCGGGCGCAAAGGGTTGCCGCGCGAGCAGCTGCTTGCCCGCCTGGGTCGCGAGGTCGCTTGCCGAGAACGGCCCCGGACGGTTACGGGACTTGAGAAACGGCGTCCGCGCGCCGTCGACGATATAGATGGGTTTCGCGGTCATTTTCCTCTCCGGTTCAGGCCCGGCGCGGCGGCCGGTCGGTTCGAGTCTCGGAGCCACTCACCCCGCGGGCATGCGCGAGCTTTGCGCGGCGTCAGCACGCCCGTGCGTGTTCCCAGCGCGCCTTCGAGCACTTGCCCGAGGCATTTGGGTCCGAGCGCGGCGTGGCGCGCTCGCACCAGTACGTTGCCCGCCCAGCGGCCTCCCTGCATTCCGGGGACGGGTCGTGCCCGACTGGGTAGCTGGCGCTGACCGGCAGCTTGGCGTAATCCGGCTCGAGCGCGCAGCCCGTGGCGAACAGGAGCGGCGCAAGCGCAACGACGAGCCGCGCAAGCCGAGCCTTCACGCCGCGGCCCGCCGCGTCGCCTGGGGCTTGGCGACAAACTCCGACAGCCCAAAGTCCGGGGGGAAGTCGTCCACCCGGATCACCGCGTCGCGCAGCGCTGCCGCAGTGCGCAGGGTTTCCCGCTCGGCGTCGTCGATGATGCCCGCGGTGCGCGCCGCGTCGGCCAGCGCCTCCGCGATCGCACCGGTCACGGCTCCTTCCTTCTGCGCGGTCCGGATGCGTGCGTCGATCGATTCGGCGGCGATGGTCGCCGTGAGCGCGCGCTCGAGCACGGCGAAGGGATCGCTCCGGTCGGCGGGGAGATACATGCCGCTGGTGAGGCGGTCGCGCGTGGCCGACGGCTCGATCAGCAGCCGCGCGACCTGGTGGCCGAGCCTGTCGGACGGCACGACGTAGGGCCGCCCGATCGGGAAGATGATCCGGCGCAGCACCCAGGAGACCGCGCGGCTCGGGTAATTGGAGATGACGCCCTCGAACGCGTTCTGCGCACGGAACATGCAATCCCAGATCGCCCAGTGCAGGAGCGGCGCATCGGCGGCCTGGCGCCCCTCGTCCTCGAAGCGCTTCAGCGCGGCCGATGCCAGGTACATGAGCGAGAGGATATCGCCCAGCCGCGCGGACAGCTTCTCGCGGCGCTTGAGGCCGCCGCCGAGCACCAGCATGGAGACGTCGCTGATGAACGCGAATGCCGCGGAGAAGCGGGTGAGCTGCTGGTAGTAGCGGCGCGTCTCGGGCGCGACGTTGGCGGGCACGCCCACCCAGTGCGACCCGGTGAGGCCCATGACGAGC
>JBFJOO010000142.1:0-8011 GCA_041617635.1 Burkholderiales bacterium
CGTGTGACGGATGCCGCCGCGCTCCTGGATGCCGTTCGGCCAATGGAAGATCACCGGCGTCGCCACGCCGCCCTCGTGCGTCCAGTGCTTGTAGAGGCGAAACGGCGTGTTCGACAGGTTGGCCCAGGCGGTTCCGTAGCTTTGGTAGGTATCCTCGCCGCCGGGCATGATGTCGGGGGTGTTGCCGAAGCGCACGGGGTCGCCTTTGCGAGTGTGGGACCGGGCGAGCATGAGATCGTTGACCATCTGCTCCACCGACACGCCCTCGGGAATGTCCTCGGCGCAGGCGCCGTTGTCGGCGAGGAACACGATCAGCGTGTCGTCGAGCCGCCCCGTCTCCTCGAGCGCGTGAAGAATCCGGCCGATGCCCTGGTCCATCCGGTCGACTTGCGCGGCGTACACCTCCATGCAGCGCAGGAGCCACGCCTTGTGCTCGGCGTCCTCCCACGGCGGCTGCGTCGGGTCGCGATCGGTGAGCTTCCACGACGCATCGACGATGCCCATCTCGACCAGGCGCTCGAGCCGCGCCTCGCGCAGCCGGTCCCAGCCGGCGTCGAAGCGGCCGCGGTACTTCGCGATGTCGGCGTCGTGCGCGTGCAGCGGCCAGTGCGGCGCGGTGTAGGCGACGTACTGGAAGAACGGCGCCTGCGCATGGCTCTTCTGATGCGCGCGGATCTGGCGCACGGCCTCGTCGCTGATCGCGTCAGTGTAGAAGAACTCGGGATCGCGCTCGGCTTCGTGATCGACGTTCTCGTTGCCGCGCGTCAGCGTATTGGGGTAGTAGAAGCTGCCCGCACCGATGATCGTGCCGTAGAACTCATCGAAACCGCGCTGCATCGGCCAGGCATCGGTCGGCTCCTTCAGGTTGCTGGCGACGTGCCACTTGCCGCTCATGTAGCAGCGGTAGCCGGCGGGCTTGAGCGCCTCGGCGATGGTCACGCAGCGCCGGTTCAGGTTGCCGGCGTAGCCTTCGGGCCCGGTCGGGTAGGTCAGGATCCCGATCCCGGTCTGGTGCGGGTGCAGCCCGGTGAGCAACGATGCGCGCGAGGGGCTGCAGCGCGGCGAGTTGTAGAACTGCGAGAAGCGCAATCCGCCGCGCGCCAGCCGGTCGAGGTTCGGGGTGTCGATCTCGCCGCCGTAGCAGCCGATATCGGAGAATCCCATGTCGTCGTTCAGGATCACGAGGATGTTCGGTTTCTTCGGCATGGAGGGCTCGCTCAGGTTTCGACGCGCCGGCCGGTCTTGGCGTCAAACAGGTGGATGGATTCCGGCTCGAAGGCGATCGGCACGGTATCGCCCTCGGCGATGCGCTCGCCGCCGGCGGTGCGCATTTTCACCAGGACATCGCCCATCTTGAGGTTCAGCAGGCGCATCTCACCGAGGTTCTCAGACAGGTAGAGCTGCGTCGGAATCCCGCCCGGCGCGATGCGCACGTGCCCTGGGCGCACGCCCACGGTGATCGGCCCCTGCGCATGGTCGGGCCGCCGCGCCAGCTTGACCGCGTGCCCCTCGACCGTCAGCCGGTCGCCGTCGAGCTGCGCCGGCACGATGTTCATCGGCGGGCTGCCGATGAACGCGGCCACCTCGACGCAGTTCGGCCGGTCGAACACCTCCGCCGGCGTGCCGACCTGCTTGATCGCGCCCTCGAGAAACACCGCCATGCGGTCGGCAAGCGTCATCGCTTCTTCCTGGTCGTGCGTGACGTACACCGTGGTGACGTTCAGGTTGCGCTGCAGCTTCTTCAGCTCGACGCGGGTTTCCAGGCGCAGCTGCGCATCGAGGTTCGAGAGCGGCTCGTCGAGCAGGAACAGCTTCGGCTTGCGCACGATCGCGCGCGCCAGCGCGCAGCGCTGCTGTTGCCCGCCGCTCAGCTGTCCGGGACGGCGCTCGAGCAGGTGGTCGATCTGCACGCGTGCTGCGGCTTCGCGCACCAGCTCGTCGATCGAGCCCTTCGCGAACTTCGCCATCCGCAGCGGAAAGGCGATGTTGTCCCGCACCGTCATGTGCGGGTAGAGGGCGTAGTTCTGGAACACCATCGCGACGTCGCGCTCGCCCGGCGGCGCGAAGGTGACGTCGACGCCGTCCACGGTCATGGTGCCCGCGTCGGGCGTATCCAGGCCTGCGATCATGCGCAGCGTGGTGGTCTTGCCGGAACCGGAGGGCCCGAGCAGGGCGAAGAATTCCGTCGGCTCGATGTCCAGGTCGATGCCGTCCAGCGCGACGAAATGGCCGAAGGTCTTGCGCACGCTGCGCAGCGACACGCGCCCCTGCCCGCTCATCGCCGCCCGCCTCCCTTGACCGCGCCCACCGTCAGTCCCTTCACGATCTGCTTTTGCGCCGCGATGCCGATGATCACTACCGGCAGCATCGCCACCAGCGCGGCCGCCGAGAGCTTCGCCCACAGCGTCTGCTCCACGGAGACGAAGTTGTACATCGCCACCGTGACCGGACGGACGTTGTTGCCCCCCAGCTGCACCGCGAACAGGAACTCGTTCCAGGCGTTGAGGAACACGAAGATCACGGTGACCGCGATGCCGCCGCGCACCTGCGGGATGACGACGTGCCACAGGGCCTGCAGCCGGCTCGCCTTGTCGAGCATCGCGGCCTCCTCCATCTCCCACGGGATGTCTTCCATGTAGGAGACGAGCAGCCAGATCGCGAAGGGCAGCGAGAAGGTGAGGTACACGACGACCATGCCGTGGTAGGTGTCGAGCCAGCCGAAACGGTTGAGGATCAGGAAGTACGGGATCACCAGCCCGACCGGGGGCACCATCTGCGTGGCGAGCGTGTAGAAGCCGAGCGAGCGCTTCGCAGGAAGCTTTAGGCGCGCGAAGGCGTAGGCGGCCGGCACCGCCAGCACGATGGTGAGCGCAGTGGTCGCGGTGGCCACGATCATGCTGGTCGCGAGGCTGTTCAAGATCGAGAAAGCGCCGAACAGAGCATCGACGTAGTTCGCCCAGGTCGGCTCGAACACGACGCTCGGCGGGTAGGCGAGCACTTCGCGCTCCGACTTGAGCGACACCACGACAGCCCAGACGAGCGGCAGCACCCACACGAACAGCAGCAGGCTCGCCACCGTCACCAGCACGATGCTGCGCGCGAGCCGGGCGCGGCGGTGCAGGTTCATGCCGCCGCCTTGCGCCGCTCGGTGCGCAGGTAGAACAGCACGCCCGAGACCACCATGGTGATCAGCAGCAGCGAGACCGCGAGCGCGGAGCCGTAGCCAAAGTTGAGCTCGACGAACGAAGACTTGAAGGCGTAGAGGTTCAGGATTTCGGTTGCCGTGCCGGGGCCGCCGCCGGTGGCGGCGAAGATGGCGGCGAAGGCCGAGAGCGCGATCATCAGGCGCATGATGACGACGATCACGATGGCGGGCCGCAGCAGCGGCAGGGTGATGTGCCAGAAGCGCTGCACCGCGTTCGCGCGGTCGATGCGCGCTGCCTCGTACACATCCGGCGGCAGCGCGGCGAGGCTTGCCAGCAGCACCAGGAAGGCGAAGGGCGTCCATTGCCAGGTGTGGATCACGATCACCGACACGAGCGCCGGGGTCGGCGCGCCCAGCCAGTTCACCTGCTCGAAGCCGAACCATTGCACGAAGTAATCGACGAGACCGAAATTCGGCGACAGCATCAAGGTGCGCCAGAACAAGCCCACCACCACCGGCGCGAGGACGATCGGCAGAATGGCGAGGATGCGGAAGATCCATTGCCCGGCCGGGATCTGCATGACCAGCAGTGCAAGCCCGAGGCCGATTAGGATCTGCAGGGTCACGCTGGACGCGGCATAGATCACGGTCAGCTGGATCGCGTGCCAGAAGCGCGCGTCGCGCCACATCTGCACGTAATTGTCGGCCGCGGCGAAGCCGTCCATGAACGGCATCGCCAGATTGATGGTCTGGAACGAGCTCCAGACGAGGTACAGCAGCGGGAAGGTCGTCGTTAGGAGCAGGACGAGCAGCCCCGGCGCGGTGAGCAGAAGCGCAAAACGGCCCTCCCCGGCGTGGATCCCGCCCACCTTGCCCCCGGCGACGCGAACGGCTAGATCTTGAGGATCTGGTCGATCTTCTTCTGCGCTTCCGCTAGCGCTTCCTTGGGTTTCGCCTGACCGACCAGCGCCGACTGGATCGCGGTGGCCATGGTGTCGCCGACCGCGGGCCATTGCGGCAGCCGCGGCCGCCAGTCCGGATCGGTGTCCTGGGCAAAGGACTGGGTCGCCGCCTCGACGTAGTTGTGGCCGTAGTTGCTCATCAGCGCGAGGAACTTCGCGTCGTTCCACAGCGACGAACGGATCGCACCGGTGCGCTTGTAGGCGCCCTGGAAGCCGTACGAGGTTGCGATCTGCACCTCGCGCGAGCCCGCCCACTGCGCGAATAGCCAGGTGGCCTGCTTCTGCTTGGCGCTGAGCGCCGCATTGATCGGGAAGCTCCAGTTCCAGATCGAGGTCACGCGCTTGCCCGAGGGGCCCTTCGGCCAGCGCGCGAAGCCGATCTTGCCGACCACTTTCGATTTTTCGGGATTGGCGACCACCGCCGCGCTGCCGTGCGCGTCGATGTACGAGCCGAGCGTGCCCTGCCCGAAGGCATCGGCGATGTCCGGCCAGTTCCAGTTCTCGACGCCCGAGGGTGCGTAGCTGTTCAGCAGGCTGACGTAGTACTCGAGCGCCGCGAGCGCCTCGGGCGAGTCCACCACCACGCGCTTGCCGTCGAACCAGTTGCCGCCGTAGGCACGGAACAGCGACGGATAGATGTACATGTTCTGACCCGCGCCGCGAAAGCCGCGCAGCGCGCAGCCCCACAGCCGGTTGGCCGGGTCATGCACCGCCTTGGCGTTGGCCGCGTACTGATCGAGCGTGTCCGCGGGCTTGAGTCCCTTGGCGTCGTAGACGTCCTTGCGGTAGATCTGGATCGTGGCCTCGCCGTCGAACGGAATGGCGTAGGGCCGGTTGCTCACCGACGTGGCGCCGCGGTGCCCGGGCTGAATGTCGTCGAACTTGAACCACGCGTTGTCGGTCAGCTTGGCGTCGCCCAGGAAGTTGTCGATCGGTTCGATCCAGCCGTTGGCGACGTAGAGCATGTAGTACATCGGATCGGCGGCGTGCGAGGCCCAGGTGCCGGTCTTGCTCGATAGGTCGAGCACCGCTTTCTGGCGGATTTGGCCTGGCGGGGTCATCTCCAGGCGCACGTCCACGCCGCTGAGCGTCTTGAAGTCCTCGAGCACCGCTTCGAGGTTGTTGAAGTAGCCGGCGGGGATCACCCCGACGGTGATCTTCTCCCCCGCCGCCATGCGCCAATCGATCTTCGCCGCCTTGAACGCATCCAGGTTCATGTGCTTGCCGGCGGCGTGCGCGTCGCCGATCAGCAGGCGGGGCGCGGCGAGGACGGCGGCGCCCGCGAGCGACGCTTTCAGGATCGTGCGTCGTCCGTTGGACCGCGCGCGCACTCGGAGCTTGTTGTCCTTATCGATGGTCATGAGCGTCCTCCTCCGTGGGTGACTCGACTAGAATACGCTTAAACGTTCTACGATTAGTACTTTATATGTACCATGCTTAGAACGTTTACGACAACCCCGATTTCACGCCCGTAGCCGGGCCCGGATCCCGATGCCCCGAGCGTCCAGGTTGCTGCACCCCGTCTTCGGCGCAAGCCCGATGCCGCGCTATGTGCAGCTCGCGGACGTCTTCCGCCAGCGCATCGTGCGCGGCCAGTGGCCCGCCGGCGGGATGCTCCCCAGCATCGAGGCGCTGATGCTCGAGTTCTCCGTCGCCCGGGTCACCGTGCGCCAGGCGATCAAGCGGCTGAGCGCCGAGGGGCTCGTTTCGCCCCACCGCGGCCGCGGCACCCTGGTGAAGAAGGTGCCCGCACGGGAGCGATCGCTGCGGGTGCATACCACCTTCGCCGGCCTCGTCGACATGTACCGCGACGACAAGCCCGTGCTCACCAATCTCGCCGAGTCGGACGCCGCACCCGCGCTGCTCGAGGGCGACGGCATCGCGGCGCCCAGCTACTTCCACATGCGCCGCGTGCATGCGCGCGAAGGCATCAAGTACTGCGTGATCTCGATGTACATCGACGAGCGCGTGTTCAAGAAGGCGCCGAAGCGATTTCGCAAGGAGGTCGTGCTGCCGATCCTGTTCAACCTTCCCGGCGTCACGATTGCGCACGCCCGCCAGACCATGCACATTTCCCGCGCCGACGTGGAAGTCGCCGGCCTGCTGGACATCCCGGTCGGCGAGCCCATCGCGGACGTCCGCCGGGTGCTCGTGGGTCCCGACGATACGGTGATCTACCTCGCCGAAGTGCACTACCGAGGCGACCACGTTCACCTCGACATGGATCTCAAGGCATAGGCAAATCAATCCGGCTCGCTCGCAATGTGCAGCGCATCCGCCTGTGCAGCGCGGTTTGGCGAGGTGCCTTGGGCGAGCGAGCGGATGCGCGAGTTTCGGCGGGCCTCAGGCCAGCCGCGCGTTCAAGATGATCTCCGTGTTCAGCAGGCGCGAGATCGGGCAGCCGGCCTTGGCGTCTTGCGCGGCCTTGTTGAACGCCTCGGCGCTTGCCTTGGGAACCTTGGCGACGCAGTCGAGGTGAATCTTCGTGACCGTCGGCTTCCCATCCTTCATGTCGAAGTCGAGCGTCGCCTTCGTCTCGATCGACTCGGGGACAAGGTTGGCCTTGCCGAGTTCGGCGGACAAAGCCATCGAGAAGCAGCCGCTGTGGGCGGCGGCGACCAGCTCCTCGGGGTTCGTGCCCTTGGCCGCCTCGAAGCGCTGGGCGAAGGTGTAGGCGGTGTTCGACAGCACGCCGCTGTCGACCGAGACGGCGCCCTTCCCATCCTTGAGCCCCCCGCGCCAGACCGCGTTCGCTTTGGATTGACGGATCATGAGTCGTCTCCTTCCTTTGCCTGTGGAACACGCCAAGACCTTGGCACGATGGGCGTGCCCGCGCCGCTCACATCGAGCGGCGGTACTGCCCGCCGACCTCGAAGAGCGCGTGCGTGATCTGCCCTAACGAGCAGACGCGCACCGCGCCCATCAGCTTCGCGAAAACGTTCTCGTTCCGGATCACCGCGTCCTGCAGCCGCTTGAGCATCTCCGGCGCCCTACGGCCCCGGCACCAGCTTGGTCGCCTTCTCCAGCAAGGAAAAATCGTAGTCCTTGCAGCTCACGTTCGGGTTCGTGGGCGCGAACATGCCGAGCGGGTTGTCCTTGAATATCCAAGCATGCAGGTCGTAATGCGCGAACTCCTTCGGAATGAGCGGTTCGTGCCCCTCCATCGGGCCCTGGAAGGGCTGGCCGAGGACAGAGGGCCGCTCCTTGGTCTCCGGCGTCAAAGGCACGAGCCACTCGACCGCCACCAGCTTGAGTTCCTTGCCCACGGGCTCGTAGATCAGCACGTTGGGCTTCATCGGATCGGGGGCACCCCGCACCGTGAGGTTGACGAAGTGCACGCCCATCCCGCCCTTGGCGTATTCCATGTGTCCGGGCATTTTCTCGCCGGAGTAGTGCACGCAGCCCACGGTCGACAGGTAGAGGTCGCGCACGGCCACCTTGTAGTCCTTGTATTTCTCCATCGCCTTGCGCAAGGCATCGATCTGTGCCTTGTCAGGCTCTGCTGCAGCGGCGGGTATGAGGCCCGTGCCGAAACAGGCAAGCCCCAGCGCTACGACGAAGGCATAACGAGCAGATTTTGCGAATCTCATTCTGTTTCCTCCAGGTTTCTTATTGATTTCCGAGTTGCCGCAGACGCATCTGTGATGAGAAATTCTGAGCCGCAGCGATGCGTCCCGGTTGCCATACTACATGCTCCTGCGATACTGCCCCCCGACCTCGAAGAGGGCGTGCGTGATTTGCCCGAGCGAGCAGACGCGCGCCGCGTCCATTAGCACCGCGAAGACGTTCTCGTTCCGGATCACCGCGTCCTGCAGCCGCTTGAGCATCGCAGGCGCTGCCTTGGCATTGCGCCGCTTGAATTCGCGCAGGCGCTTGAGCTGGGACTGCTTTTCCTCATCGCTAG
>JBFJOO010000143.1:0-7953 GCA_041617635.1 Burkholderiales bacterium
GCCCGTGGTGGGCGATTTGTGCCGCAGCCGTCGTTTAGCGGGTGGCTCGTGCGCGGCCTGTCGTGTGTTGACTGGCCGCCGCGAGCCGGGTCACCCGCTCGACGGCGTGCCTTGCGGCACCATGAGCCCACACCGGGCCGCCTCGCCTCGAAATCGAAGCCAAGCTCTGGTCGAGGACCAATTGCCTAGCCGCGCCGCGGAAACGCGAAGATGCTCGCGGTGCGCAGCATCGCGCGCTCGAACTCGCCTGCGGGTACTGGCGGCAGGAGCAGGTTGCCCATGTACTCGTTGCAGCCCATGTCGCGTAGCAGGTGGAGCTCCGACTCGCGCTCCACGCCCTCGGCGATGGTGTCGAGCTGCAGGCTGCGCGCCATGTCGATGATCGCGCGCACGACGACGCGATCGTCCTGGCTCGTCCCCATCAGGCGGACGAACGAGCGGTCGATCTTGATCGCATGCACGCCGAGCCTGCGGAGCTCGCTCATCGACGAGTAACCGGTACCGAAGTCGTCGACCACGATTCGCACACCGAGCTCACGCAGCTTCCTGGTAAGGGCGCGGCTGTCCTCGATATGGCGCGTCAGGGCGCGCTCGGTGACCTCGATCTCGAGCAGCTCGGGTTCCAGGCCGCTCGTCTGCAGTGCCTCGCTGACGCGGCCGATGAGCGCCTGGTTGAACTGCTTGGGCGACACGTTCACGGCCACCGCGAACGGCGGACCATGGAGGGCATTCCAGGCCTTCGTGTGATTGCACGCCTGCTGGAGCACCCACTCGCCGAACGTGTGGATCATTCCCGTCTCTTCGAGTACGCGCATGAAGCGATCCGGGCCGACCAGGCCGTGCTCGGGATGCGCCCAGCGCAAGAGCGCCTCGGCGCCGGTGAGGCGCCCGCTCGTCATGTCCACCCGCGGCTGGAAGAACACGCGCAGCTCGCCCCGCTCCAGCGCGCCGCGCATCGCTTCCTCGAGCTGCAGTCGCTCGGTCGTGCGCAGGTTCATGGCGGCCGAGAAGAACTGGTAGTTCTTGCGTCCGCTCGACTTCGCCGCGTACATGGCCGTGTCGGCGTGGCGCATCAGCGTCGCGGCATCCGCGCCGTCGCTCGGGAAGATGGCGATGCCGACGCTTCCCGAAGTGGCGATCTTGTGGCCCTCGATCTCGCAGGGCTGCGCGAGGGCGTTCAGGACTTTCTGCGCCACTTGCCCGGCGTCGTCCGGCGTCTTCAAACCCTCCAGCACGATCACGAATTCGTCGCCGCCCTGGCGCGACAGGGTGTCGCCCTTGCGCACCACGCCACCCAGACGCCGCGCCACTTCCTTCAGCAGCAGGTCGCCCGCCTGATGGCCCAGGGTGTCGTTGATATTCTTGAAATGATCGAGGTCGACGAACAGCACGCCCAGCAGGTCGCCGCCGCGTTGCGCGCTGAGCAGGCCCTGGCCCAGCCGGTCCGCGAGCAGCAGTCGGTTCGGCAGGCCGGTGAGCGGATCCCGCGTCGCGAGCTCCTCGATCCTGCGCTCGGCACGCTTGCGCTCGGTGATCTCCATGGCGGTACCCCGGTACCCTCGCACCAGGCCCATCTCGTCCCGGATCGGCACGCCGCTCACCAGCTGCCAGACAAGGCTGCCGGAGCGCGCGAGCGAGCGCAGCTCCACGTTGCGGAAGGGCTCGCCCTTCGCGATCGTTTCCCCGAGCACGGCCTGGATCTGCTCGACCTCGCCCGGCGGCATGAACTCCGTTGGCTTGCGACCGTACATTTCTTCGCGCACATACCCCAGCACCTGCTCGACGCGGCGCGAGACGTAGGTGTAACGGCCCTCGACGTCGGTCTCCCAGACATACTCTCCGGCCGCTTCCGCGAAATCGCGGAAGCGTCGCTCGCTCGCCTGCAGTTGCCGCTCGATGCGCTTGAGGTCGGTGATGTCCATCACCGACGTCAGCAGGCGCTCCTCGCCCATGAGATCGATGATCTCTGCCGACAGCAGGACATCCGCGAGCTCACCGGATTGCTTGCGCATGCGGACTTCGTGGTTGCGCACCCGGCCACCGGCTGCCGCCCGCGCGGCGAACTCCGTTCGCTCGGCATCCGACGCCCAGACACCGAGATCGAACGAGGTCCCGCCCACCACCGCGTCTCGGGGATAGCCGAAAAACTCCGACCAGGCCTCATTGACCTCGATGTAGCGCCCGTCTGCGGGCGCGCTGATCACCACCGGCACGGGACTCGCATGGAAGATTTTCGCGAAGCGCTGCTCGGATTCGAGCAGCAGGCGCTCTGCGCGCTTGCGCTCGGTGACGTCCGCGCACGTCGAGAGCAGGACCGTCTCGCCGGCCAGCTCGGCACGCTCGCCGGAAAAGAGCACGTCGATCACCTCGCCCGATGGCTTGCGCCACCGGCACTCGACCTCGCGCACTGACCCGGTCGCGCGCAGGGCATCGTACATGCGCGCGCGCGCGTCCAGATCCACCCAGAGACCGATTTCGGCAAAGCTGCGCCCGACTAGCGACTCGCGCGCGTAACCGAACGTGTCCGCCCAGGCGTCGTTCACGTCGATGACGCGGGCGTCGTCGAATGCGGAAAGCGCAAGCGGCTGCGGGCTGCCCCGGAAAATCGCCTCGAGGCGCCCGCGCGATTCGCGGAGCTCGCGCTCCACCCGGTTGCGCTCCGTGACGTCGACCAGGGAACCGACCACGCACTGCTCGCCGCCGAGCTCGATCACCGCCGCGGAGAGCAGCACCTCGGCGACTCTCCCGTCGCGCGAGCGGAACCTGAACGGCATGTCCTTCGCGAACCCGTTGGCCACAAGGTCGCGATAAGCGAGCTCGCGCGCCTCCGGGCTCTCCATCAAGTTGAGCTCAGCCAGGGAACGCCCGATCGCCTCTCCGCGCGGCACGCCGGAGAGCGCGCACCAGGCCTCATTCACTTCGATCACGACGCGGTCGGCGAGCCGGCTGAGCGCCATCGCCTGGGGGCTCGAATGAAAGAGATGGGCGAAGAGCTGCTCCGACTCGCGCAGCGCCTGCTCGGCCTGCACTTCGTGCGTCACGTTTCGCCCCACTCCGCGGTAGCCGCGGAACCGGCCCGTGTCGTCCAGTACGGGGTCGCCGCCCACTACCGAATGTCGCACGCTGCCGTCCGGAAGCGCGCGGCGTACGGCGAGATCGCGAAACGGCCGGTGCGCCTCCAAATCCGCACGGTGGCGGTCCCAGTTGCCTTCGGCCGGCGTATACCCGTCCATTTCCCAGCGCGCCAGGCCGATCAGCGACTTCGGATTTACACCCGTGGCCGCCTCCACCCTGCCCGACATGGAAGTGAAGCGAAAATGCTCGTCCATCTCCCAATACCAGTCGGCGGACATCTCCGTGAGACTCCGGAACCGGGCCTCGCTCTCCCGCATGCGGGCGTGCGCCGCCCGGCCCGCCGCGCCGGTCGCGGACAGCGAAAGCGTGAGCACCGCGAGCGCAATCAGCATCGCCTGCAGCGTCAGGATGTCCGCGTAAACCGGAATGCTCGCAATTGGCCCCACACCGCTGGTCACGCCGGCCACGCAAAGCGCGGCGACGCCCACGTTGAAAGCGCCGATCTCGCGCAACGAAAGTCTGATGGCAGGCAGCACGGCAAGCGGCGCCAGGACGAACGCGACCACCGGAAGGCCATAACCCTCGCCGAGCAGCCCGGTGAGCAGATGCGCCCCGGACAAGAGCACGAACGCGATCACCGCGGCATAGGCCGCCACCATCGCGGTGCGTCGGTCGGGGCGGGGCTGCGCCACCCAGCCGAACACCGCCGGTGCAACCACCAGTATCCCAAGTGCCTCGCTGTCCCATAGCGCCAGCCACAGGGCCACGAGCTGCCCGGGAGGAAGCAGATCGCCGGTCAACAGCGCAACGGTGCTGATCGACGCGCCGGCGAGCGGCGCGCAGACGACCGCCAGGGCGATGAACGTGAAGACGTCGCGGCCGCGCGCGAAGGTATGGCGAAAATCGGTCGGGCGCGTGAGCAGCCAGGCGCCGACGAGCGCAGTCGATGTGCTGCCCAGGGTCAGCAGTACTGCCACCCAGAGGGGAATGCCCGCCGCGAGGTACGCACCAAGCGCGCCCACCAAAATGCCGTAGACAAGCCGGCGTCCGAAGAGCACGAGCGCGGCCAACGCCAAACCGGTCGCCGGAGCGATCACCGGCACGGCGTCGTGGACGACCGCGAAGCGAAGGGGAGGCCAGGCCAGGATGAAGTAGACGAGCGCGACCGTCAGCGCGCGCTGAAGCTCCACTCGACCGCCCCTCGAATCCATCACTTCACGCGCGTCGGTTGACGAGGACGCTGACGCCATGGAGCGCTCAGGTATCTCGCTGGTGGGGCGGAGCGGCTTTGAGAACTTCCTCGAATGTGGTGAGCCCCGCCGCGACCTTCATGGCGCCGCTGATGCGCAGGCTCTTCATGCCCTCCTTGTACGCCAGCTCGCGAATCTCGCCGAGGTCGGCCTGCCCAGCGATCAGCTTCTTGACTCCCGGAGACAGCAGCATCACTTCGTAGATCCCGCTGCGACCTCGAAATCCGGTCATGCGGCACTCCAGGCAGCCCACCGGCCGATAGATGTGACTCGGACGGCGCGCCTTCCACGGTGATACGAGCTCGTCCCAGGACACGTCCGCGGCGCGGTCCGTTCCGAACGGCACCTTCTCCTTGCATTGCGGGCAAAGCGTGCGGACGAGGCGCTGCGCCATCACGCCGAGGATGGTGGCGTTCAGCAGATAGGACGGCACGCCCAGGTCGAGCAGCCGCGTGATCGCCGCGGCCGCATCGTTGGTGTGCAGCGTCGAGAGCACGAGGTGTCCCGTCAGCGCGGCCTGAATCGCCATCTCGGCCGTCTCGAGATCGCGGACCTCGCCGACCATGATGATGTCCGGATCCTGGCGCATCAGCGCGCGCACGCCCTCCGGAAAGGAAAGGTCGATGGCCGTTTGCACCTGCATCTGGTTGAACGCCGGCTCGATCATCTCGATCGGATCTTCAATGGTGCAGACGTTGACTTCCGACGTCGCCAGGGATTTCAGCGTCGAGTACAGGGTCGTCGTCTTGCCCGAGCCGGTCGGCCCGGTCACGAGAATGATCCCGTTCGGCTTGGCCGTCATCTCGTTCCAGCGGCCCTTGTCCTCCTCCGAGAAGCCGAGATCGGTGAAGTCCTTGACCAGGACCTCCGGATCGAAAACGCGCATGACGAGCTTCTCGCCGAACGCGGTCGGCAGCGTCGAGAGTCGCAGCTCGACTTCCTGGCCGTCCGACGTGCGCGTCTTCACCCTTCCGTCCTGCGGGCGGCGCTTCTCGACCACGTCCATCCGGCCGAGAATCTTGATGCGGCTCGTCATCGCCGCCACCACCGGCATCGGGAGGGTGTAGACGCTGTGCAGCACGCCGTCGATGCGGAATCGCACGTTGCCCAGGTCGCGGCGCGGCTCGATGTGGATATCGCTCGCGCGCTGGTCGAATGCGTACTGCCACAGCCAGTCGACGATGTGGACGATGTGCTGGTCGTTCGCGTCGAGCTGGCGGTTGGTCTTGCCGAGCTCGACGAGCTGCTCGAAGTTCGAGAGCTCCGAGCGGCTCTCCCCGCTCTTCGCCGCGCGCTTCACGGACTTCGCGAGGTTGTAGAACTCGACGATGTAGCGGTTGATGTCGAGCGGATTCGCGAAAACCCGCTTGATCTCGAGCTTCTGGATCCGGGCGAGCTCCTGCTCCCACTCGCGCACATAGGGCTCGGACGTCGCGATGACGGCCTCTTTGGTCGTGACCTCGACCGGCAGGATCTTGAAGCGCTCGGCGTAGGCGCTCGACATGATCTCGGTCACGGCCGAGAAATTGATCTTCAGCGGATCGACGTGGTAGTACGGCAGGCCGACCTTCTCCGCGTACCACTCGGTGAGCATCTCGATGTGCAGCAGCTTGTGGGGCGGGACGGCCGACTTCCACTTCTGATCGGCGAGCACCACCAGCGGGTGGACGCCACCTCGATGGATGCGCCGCTCGACGACGAGCCGCTCGCACTCTTCGCGCGGAACCAGCCCGTCCGCGACGAGCGCGCTGACCACCTCCTGCAAGGTCAGGCGGCGTTCTTCCTTGGCGACTGCGGCGACGGCCATGTGCGTAACTGGGAGATGACGGGCGACTATAGCCCGTAACCCCCTGTCATCTCAATGCCTTTTGGTACCGAACGCGTGACGGTTTTTGACTTTGGCGACGAGTTCCGCCATCCTCGTACCGTACTGGCTCGATCCCTCTCATGGAAGGGAAACGGAGGACAGATGCCCATCAAAGTCGGCGATCGCCTGCCGGAAGGCGAACTCGAGGAGCACAACGAGCTCGAACAGCCTGGCTGCCCGATCGGCCCGACCAAGCACAAGGTCGCCGAGCTCGCAAAGGGAAGGAAGATCGTCATCATCGGGCTGCCCGGGGCGTTCACGCCCACCTGCTCGGCCAAGCACGTGCCGAGCTACGTCCAGCACTTCGACGCCCTGCGCGCGAAAGGCATCGACGAGATCTGGTGCATCTCGGTAAACGACGTGTGGGTCATGGGCGCCTGGGCGCGCGACCAGCACGCGGTCGGTAAAGTGCGCATGCTTGCAGATGGCCAGGCCGACTACACCAAGAAGCTCGGCCTGGAGCTCGACATGACCGGCCGCGGGTGGGGGACCCGCGCCAAGCGCTACTCGATGCTCGTCGAAGACGGCGTCGTGAAGAAGCTCAACCTCGAGGCCCCGGGGAAATTCGAGGTGTCCGGCGCCGAAGCCATGCTGGCGCAGCTCTGAACCGCCCGCGCTCCGGCACACCGGCGGACACGCGTGCCCCGCGGGGGCGTGCGTGAGGATCCTCATCGTCGACGATTCCCGGACCATCCGCGCGGCGCTCGAGGCGATGGTCAAGCGCCTCGGTCACGAGGCTACGAGCGCCGAGACCGGTAACGAGGCAATCGAGCACTTCCTGCGGGAGCGCCCCGACCTCATCCTGCTCGATGTTTCGATGCCGGACATGGACGGCTACGCGGTCGCGCGTCGGCTGCGAACGCTCGGCGGAGCCGACTGGCTCCCGATCCTCTTTCTCTCGGCGAGCGACGAGGACCAGGACCTCGACAAGGCGATCGACGCCGGCGGCGACGACTACCTCGTCAAGCCAGTGAGCCAGGTCGTGCTGGGCGCAAAGATCCGCGCGATGCAGCGCATCGACACGATGCATCGCAACCTCACGAAGCTCTCGGCGGATCTCGAAGTGGCAAACCGGGAGCTCGCGCGCGTCTCGCGCGAAGACGGATTGACCCGCCTCGCCAACCGCAGGCGTTTCGACGAGCACCTGCGCACGGAGCTCCTCCGGGCCATGCGTACCGGCCAGGCGCTATCCCTGACGCTGTGCGACGTCGACCACTTCAAGGGCTACAACGATCACTACGGCCACACGCAAGGCGACGAATGCCTGCGCCAGGTCGGGCAGGTGCTGCGCCAGTCGTGCCGCCGGCCGACCGACTTGGCAGCGCGCTACGGCGGCGAGGAGTTCGCGCTGATCCTGCCCGAGACGCCTTTGTGGGGCGCGGCGGAAGTCGCGGAGCGGGTACGGCGCGGCATCGAGGATTGCGCGATGCCGCACGCGGCATCCAAGGCTGCCGCCGTCGTGACGATCAGCCTGGGCGTGGCTTGCGCAATGCCTGGCTCACACCTCACACCGGAGCAGCTCGTCGCGTGGGCCGACAAGGCACTCTACCGCGCCAAGGAGACCGGCCGCAATCGCGTGGTCGCAGCCTCGAGCGGCTAGCGAACTGACGAGCTTGCGCCCGAGGCGAATCGGCCCCGGGACGGACTCATGTGCCGCAAAGCGCGTCCACCGGGCGGGGACCCGGTTTGGTGCGCCCAGTCAACACACGACAGGGCGCAACAAACCACCCGCCACGGAGGACTGCGGCACAAATCGCCCGC
>JBFJOO010000144.1:0-7920 GCA_041617635.1 Burkholderiales bacterium
CCGCCAGTACGATCCGGAAGCCCAGGCTGTCGGGCCAGTCCTGCGCGTGCGCGACCACCAGCACCAGCTCCTGGTTGGGCGCATGCACCACGGCCGCGCTCGGCCCCAGCACCATCGGACCGGTGACGCCCGGCAGGGTGTGACCGGGCATCGCACGCAAGGTCACGCCACCTGCCGCGGGGTCGGGCAGATACGGCGTGACGACCTGCGCCTCGCGGTGGATGACGTACTGCCCGGGCGCGATGCGGTCGCCGGTCGGGTTGTCTTTCGACGGCAGCCGCAGGGGCACCGTCTTGGTCGTGGCGACGTTGGTGAGCGACGCCGGCGTCACCAGCTCGATCTGGCTCGCCGGCAAGGGGTCGTAGAGCGTGCCGGACTCGCGTGCGGCGATCTCGTACGCTTGCTTGATCGTGGTCGGATTGGCGAACAGCGCGTCGAACATGCCGTGCTGCTCGCACTGCAGCTGCGACGATTTCGGCGGCACCAGGTGCCGCTCGTTGCGCGCGGTGTACTCGAAGTCAGCCGAAGCGGGCAATGCGATCGCCGCCGCAAACGCCGGCGTGCCGAGGTAGGCGTCCGGATCGACGTTCCAGTTGCTGCGGATCACCATGCGCTCGAGCGATTCGCCCTCGCTCGTGCGCGCGCGATGCAGCATCGTCGGGGGATCGGTCGCCTCGAAGCGCCAATAGGTCACTGGCTGCGAGGCGTTCGGGTCTGCTTCGAGCGACGCGTCCGCATGCGAGAGGCTGTTGCCCGCCAGGTCGACGATGCGTGCCCGCAGCCGATACGGCGTGCCGAAGCGCAGCCGCGGCAGGCTGCCCTTGGCGACGCTGAAGGTCGCCGAAATGCCGTTGCCACCGCCGACGGCCTCGTCGGTCACGTCCTCCGCGCTTTCACCCTGTACGCCGCTGTCGGGATCGGTTCGCGCGCGCATGGTACGCCCGGGACGCGGCATGACGAGGCTCCAGCCGGTCCAGCGGAACATCGACTCGTGCAGGTAATGGTCGTCCGGATCGACCGCGGGATCGGCGCTGCTCGCGGTCGACGCACCCTTCACGTAGCCTTCGTCATCGGGCAGCTCGAACGTCTCGTCGCTGCCGGTGAAGCGATAGGTCCCGCGCCGGCGGCAGAGGGATAGCCACTTCTGCGGCGTGCCTCCGGGAACCGCCTGGACGTCGACGCGATAGCCGCGCAGCACGTCCTCGGCGAACAGCACGATCTTCTTCGCCTGTGCCGGGCCGGACTGGATTGCCTGGTCCTTGAGCGCCGCCGTGGCGGCGCTTTGGGCGATCGCGGCCGCGCGTCCGTGGCGCGTGACGCCGAGCCCGGCGGAGCGCAACGCCGCCACCGGCTGCTTGTCGCCGGTGCTGTAGGTCACCTCGCCATCGGCGCCCGGCTTGAGGCTCTTGCCGACGAGATTCTGGGCCGAGAGCAGGAAGTCCACCGTCTTCAGGGCCGCGCCGTCCGGATCGAGCTGATAGACGTCGAACTGGCTCGCCTCCTTCTTCTTGACGCCCCAGCGGTCGTCGGCGCCTTCCAGGCGCAGCAGACCGCGCTCGTGGTCGCCGGTGCGCTCGCGTGCCGTGAAGCGCTCGGCGTCGGCTTGCCACGAGGTCCGCGGGAGGTGATCGTCGCCCGCGCTGTGGCCGCCACGCCAAGCGAGCTCCAGTCCCATCACGCCGTGGGCGTCCCCGGCCGCAGCGATCGCCTGGTCGATCGGCGAGTCGGCCGGCAGCACGCAGTCGATCACCAGGCCCAGCCTGCGCAAGAGCTCCGGATAGTCCGCGTAGGAAGCGACGATGCGGTGGAAGTCGAAGTCCGGGACCTTGGGCGGAGCCGGCACGTTCTGCAGATTCGCGCGTCGCATGGCGAGCTGGGCGTCGCTCGGCGGCTCGCGGCGATAGAAGCGGTTGGCCTGGTACAGCGCGTATTCCGCGGCCGAGGCGAACTGCGCCATGAGCGGCGCGTCGGGCCCGCCGCCGGCGGGGTCGTTCCAGTCGGGCGGCAGCACGCGGATCTGGAAGGTCGGACCGCTCTGCGGATTGCCCGCGCTGTCCGTTCCGATGCCGGTCGCCACCGCGACGTACTTGCCGTCCTTCCCGAACACCATCCTGCGCAGCTGCTTCTCCACGCCCTCCTGGTTCTTGTCGTCGAAGAAGCGGTCGAACCCGGGCAATAGCACTTCGATCTGCTGGTTACCGAAGTTGAACTTCTGCGTGCGCGTGCCGAGCTCGGTGAGCATGCCCTTGAGGTCGGGATGCGCATCCTTCCAGGGAAGGAGCGTGGGATGTGTGCCCGTGGACTGCACGGCAAGCGTCCCGTAATGCCGCCGCACGATGTCGAGCACGTTGCGCGCGGCGTAGGAGCGCAGGTTGACCTGGCTCATGTCCTTGAACACGAAGCCGGCTACCGGCGTCTCCGGGGTGAACAGGCGTTGCCAAAGGTCCGCGTCGGCCTTGCTCACGGGCTGCAGGTTCACCAGCTGCGCGCCGATGCGCAGGCGAAACCTGACCTGCTCCAGCGTCGCGGGCCAGTTCGGCCACTCCGGGAACGCCTTGAGCACCTGCTCGGCAGCGGCCTGCGGCGTGAGCCGCGGAGAGGCGACGATGGAAACCCGGAGCCGGCCGGTGAGGCGGCCTGCTTCGACTCGTCCGTGCGGCAGCACGGTCCATACGATTCTCTGCTGGGCCATGTCGCGATTTCCTCAGGCGAACGCCTCGGCGTACTCGCGCCAGGCGTACTGGGTGTCGTTGTCGATCGCCGCAAGCTCGTCCGCCAGCGGCAGCGCGGGACTCGCGCCCATCAGCTCGCGGAACGTCGGATCGCCGTTCGAGCCGGCGAACTTGCGCTCGCAAGTGACCGTGACGCTCGCCGAGAACAGGAAAACCTCGACCTCGATGGTGAGCTGCGCCTTGCCGACGCACTTGCCGGACTCGAACTCGTAGCGCAGTTCCAGGTAGAGCTCGATCGATGCCGAGATCAGCCCGAGCACGCTGACGTGGCCGCCTAGCCGGAAGTAGCCGGTCAGCGAGCAGGCGTCCATCTCCATGCGGAAGTAGATGCCCGCCATGATGTGCACGCCGCCGGAGGCCACGCCGAGATCGACGGAGATGCTGGCGCCGAACTCGAACGCCGCCTCGAGGATCTGGATGCCGTGCGGATCGAGTGTGATGCCGAAGAATCCGCCGCCGCCGAACAGCGACACCGTCAGATTGAACGGCTGCTCGCGCGTGCAGAAATTGAAGCGCACGGCGAGCGGCTGGCCGATGAACGGCACGGTGAAGCCGGCGCCCAGGCTCAGGTTGCTGAGATTGAAGACACCGATCGAGACGCTGGGCAGCGTGACCGAGAACCCGGCGTCGACGCCCTGCGGCGTGATGTCCAGGAACGGCGGATCGGAGAAGCCATCGAGCGGGATGAGGTCGCGCAGCGTCTCGACGAAGCTCAGGGGCCCGACGAACTTGATGTCGGTGAGGAGCACGTCGACGTCCATCTTGGCGCCGCTGTCGACGCGGAACTCGATCTTCTCGAAGTTGAGCTCGATGAAGCTCGCGGGTGCGATCAGCACCAGGTCGAAGTGCTTGAGGCTGCAGACGACGCCGATCTTCGGCGCGCTCTGGCCGTTCTTCTTGACTTTGGCTTCCACCGCGACCAGGAACCCCTTCTTGTCGTTCGCACGGAAGAGCGGGTCGGTGTTCGGGTTGGTGCCGGGCAGCGCCCAGTTGGCGATTGTCGGGTTCCAGTCGAAGCGGATCGTGAGCTCGTCGCCGGTGAGCATCTCGAGCAGGTTGAGGAGGTCCGCGGCGGCGCCCAGCACCTGCAATACGACGTCGATGGCCGCCAGCACCGCCTGGCGCGGCGCGCCTTCCAGCAGGCGAAAGCCCGCCAGCGTCGCGCGGAGCGGCGTGATGGCGGTCTGCACCGCTTGCAGCTTCGGCTTGAGCTGCGCCGGGTCGGAGAGCAGGTTGCCGAGCTGGGCCGGCTGGCCGACGATGTCGTCCAGCGCGGCGTAGAGCGCCTTGCCCTGGGTCAGCAGCGCGGCGAGCGTGGCGAGATCGCCGGCGAATGTTTCGAGCAGGCTGGCGATCTGCAGCGCCGACTGCCGCAGCCCGGCGGGGAGCGAAACGCCGCCCACCTGCGCGTTGGCGGTGTTGCGCAGATTGGTGACCGCCGTCTGCACCGCCGCGATCGCGCCGGGCAGCCCGGGCAGCGCCGGGGCGGTGTCGATTGTCTGATCCTTCAGCGACTGCACCTGGGTCAGCAGCGCGTTCAGCGCGGCCACGAGCTGATTGATGCGGGTCTTGAGGTCGGCAACCAGCGGCGCCGCGTAGGCCTGTGCCTGGTCGATCAGGTCCTGCAGCGTGCTCTCCGCCGCGGCGATCGCCCCCTCGGCGATGCGGCCTGGCTGATCAGCCAGCTTCGAGACGAACTCGTACAGGCGTCCGAGCCCGTTGATGAAGTCCTCGACCTGGGTGCTCGCCTCGGAGGCGAACTTCGGAATCTGCTCGGGCTTGCCGGCAAGTCCGGTGACCGCCTCGATCACTTCGCCGAGCGGAATGCAGCCGAAGAGCAGGGGCAGCGGCAAGTCCGAAAGGTTGCCCGGAAACGCGTCGGCGCCCGTGAAGCTCCCGCTGATGAAGTTGCTGACGGTGCCGGTGACGGGGCCGCTCAGCCGCGACATCGCGCTCGGCTTGAGGTTGGGCTGGACGAATCCCCCGGAGCGATCGCCCTGGGTGGAGAAGTCGAGCTTCGCCATGTCCGGCTCCGCCGCGACGTCCACGAACACCTGGCCCTGGTTGTTCGCCGCGAAGCCATGCTCCAGGTAGTGGGCGTTCCACGTGAGCTTGTTGTTCTTCGCGCTGCCGGTGAGCTGCGCGAGGGCGGCGATGCGCACCCGGGCCGTGTCGACCTTCGGATAGAAGATCGGCCGCGACAGCTTGGCGCTGTAGCTGCGCAGCTTCGTGTTCCCCGACTCGACCTCGGCGTCGAAGCTGATCTTCTCCGCCTGGACCGTGGTGTCGCCGGCCTTCACGCTCTGCGCAAGCGCCACCCGCTGCTGCTTGAGCTCGGCAACGCGGAGATCCTGGCGCGCAAGCCAGTCCGTCTTGGCGGTCTGCGCATGACCTTCCGCGGTCGCGTAGTTCGGTGCGCTCGCGAGCGGCCCCGGGTTCACCAGGGTGTTGTCCATGAAGATCATCGGCAGCTCGAACTGCACGGTGCGCCCGTCCAGGTCGGTGGCCGCGCATTGGAAGCGGTACGGCTGCCCGTTCACGTGCGGCCAGAACATCGTCTGGCCCAGCGCGTTTACCTGGCTGGGGTTCGCGTTCGGTGGATCGAGGTTGGGCGTGACGGCGGTGAGGATGCGGATGCTGGAGAAAGGCAGCTGGCGGTGAAAGTAGACGTTGCCCGCCTTGTTGGTCAGCGTCGCGTCGGCGAAGCGCCGCTCGCGCTCGCGGATGATGAGGAAGAAGCGCTGGCGGAGGTAGGCCGTGTTGCCCGCCTTCTGCTCGATCGTGGGCTGGCCGTTGCCGTCGCGCGCGCCGTTGTGGAATTTCCGTTCGCTGATCTTGACCAGCGCCACGCGGTGGCCGAACGGAAAGAGGAAGCCCTTGTAGACGACGCGCACGAAGTGGTCGCGCGCCATCGCCGCGCGGTGCACCCATTCCTCGACCGAGAGCCCCGCCGGCGGGTCCCACGCGCCGCGCGAATCGAGCCAGCCGCCGAGCGCGGAGAGCATCAGGAGATCGACACCGATCGCGGTCGGCGTGTACTTGCGGCTCGAGAAGTTGGACGACAGATGCACGAACTGGAAGCGGTCGAAGTCCTCCAGCGGCATGAGGAACGGAATCTCGTTCGGGACCGGCAGCGTCGCGGGAAACGCGCTCTGCATCGCCTGGGTCGAGCCCTCGCCGGTGAGCGCCCAGACGGCACGCACCGTGCGCTGGCCGTCGGGGCGTGGCGGCTCGATGACGCTGCCGTCCGCCTTGGGCGCGATCAGCCGCGAATGCCAGAGCTCGGTGCGCTGGGTCGCCGGCGAAGTGACCGGAGCCTTTGCATGGCGCCAGCGCTCGGCGCCGTGTGGACTCAGGATCAGCCGCCACGGCAACTCGATCGCGGTGTGCTTGGGGCCCGGCAGCGCCGGTCGCGCGCTCAGCGTGGGACGCGTGACGATCGGTCCGGGCGACACCCCGACATCGATGACCACCTTGCCGGCCGCGCTCGCGCGCAAGGGGCGCAGCCCGGGGCCGCCGCCCGCCTGGCGCAGCTGCACGGTCGCCATGTCGCCTTGCACCGCGGCAATTCGCAACGTCCGTGCCGCGTAGCTCGAAAGCGCGGCGCGTTGCGCGGCGGAGAGCCGGCCGACGTTGGCCGCGAAGATGTCGGTGACGATCACGAACGGCGCGCCCGCGCCGGGCGGTTTCGCGTTGGCGGGCACCGACAGCGCGAGCTCTTCCACTGCGCCGAGCACGCCCGCCAGCGTGTACGGCACGTCGAAGTCGTTGGGCACCACGAACGCGAGACGCGACTCGCCCGAAATGCGCGCCCGCACGGGCGGGCCGGTGAGCGCCTCGCTGGCCTGGCCGCTGTCGTCCGACTGCGTTCCCGGGAGATTCCGCTCGAAGAACGTCTGCTCGGTGATCGCCTGCGGCGGAAAGTGCAGCACTAGGTGCGCCGCACCGCTGCCGGTTTTCTTGAGGCGTGGCGGTGTGCCCGGCTCGACCGACAGGTTGTGCAACTCGATGCGGAGCGCGACCAGATCCTCCGGGCGTGCGACGGCGTTGCCCGGTCGTCCGGCGTCGAAGAAGTTGCCGACCGGATCGATCGAGAAAACCGGCAGATTGGGATCGACGATGATCGGTCCGCCGATTACCGGTCCCGGCGCGAGGGGGACGGGAGGCCGGGTCGTCGCGGTATCCGTCGGTCGCGTGGCAGTCACCGCACCAGGTCGCTTCGCGACCGGCGCGCGCCGCTTGCGGCGCAGCGCACGCTTCGGCTTGACGGCAACTTTCGATCTGACCTGACGCGCTTTTCTTGCGGGCACCGATGCCTCCGGATAAGAGCGAGCCGTTTGCGTTTAGTCTGGTATAGATCTCCTCAAGATGCGCTAGGCCATTTGGCATAGCGAAAAAGGCGGATGCCACTCGCAACGGCCGCAGCGCTGCGCGCCCCGGTGGAGGACGATTTCTGGTGGAGTGTGATGTCCCGCTGATAGGCCGTATTGCCTACCGCTGCGGGAGTAGTGCTATCGAAACGAGTGGTCTCGTTCCGCATTGAGACGACAAAGCCCGCGTGCGCGGGCTTTGTCTTCGACGCGGTGCGAAAATCGGCGGCTTAGTGCGCGACCGCCTCGGTGGGCTTGCGCGTGGAGCCGCGCGCCGCCTTGCGGAGCTTCTTGTAGAGCTCGGGCTGCGAGACCTTCAGGTACTCGATGACCTCGAAGTCTTCCTTCTTGACCTTGGAGAGATCGACGCGCTCGACGTGCACCAGCCGCAGGAGCTCGCGCACCGGCTTCGGCATGTCGCGCCCGCTCTCGTAGCGTGAGCCGCCGCTCTGCGTGACGCCGATTTGCGTCCAGAATTCCTGCTGGTTCAGGCCGAGCCGGCGACGGATGTCGCGCGGATTGATGGAAAAGTTGAAGAGCTTCATTGTCTGCACGGCTCCATTATTTTTTCACGGGGGCCCGAGGGCGATGCATCCTAGCATGGGACATTCGCTAGACTGGCCGCGCGAAAGGTAAAAAATCGTTAAATCATCTCTTTCGCTGCAGCGCAGCATCGAGACCGAGTCCGCGCCGTCTTTCAGCTAGAATGCGGGCTTTCGCGGGACCCGCATGGCGTTGATCGTTCAGAAGTTCGGCGGCACCTCAGTCGGCAGCGCCGAGCGCATCCGGAACGTGGCGATCCGCGTCGCGAAGTGGCG
>JBFJOO010000145.1:0-7795 GCA_041617635.1 Burkholderiales bacterium
ACGCCGTAGCGCTCGATCAAGCGGTGCACCTCGCGTTCGCCGATCAGGCAGGCCGAGCGCTGCGCCTCGAGGTCGCCGCGCAGCATCTCCGGAAAGCGGACGTTGCGCAGGATCAGCTCGTAGAGCGCCTGGTTCGGAAGGCCGCGCTCGTAGAGCTTCACGCTCGGGATGCGCAGGCCCTCCTGGAAGATCTCGGTCGCGTCGCTCGATCCGCTGCCCGGCGTCATGCCACCGACGTCGGCGTGGTGAGCGCATGTCGAGGAGAACGCAACGAGCCGCCCTTCCCAGAAGATCGGGGTGAACATGAAGATGTCGGGCAGATGCGAGCCGCCCTCGTACGGGTCGGAAAGAATGATGCAGTCGCCCGGTGCGAGCGTCGGGCCGAGCTTCCTGATGGTCGGCAGCAACGCGTCCGGCGTGGAGCACATCATCACCGGGATGTTCACCGCCTGCGCGATCAGGTCGCCGCGCGCCGTGCAGAGCGAGGCGGAGTAGTCCATGCAATCTTTGATCATGGTCGAGCGCGCGCTGCGCACGATCGCGTAGGCCATCTCGTCCGCGATGGCGTCGAGCGCCATGCGCAGCACCTCGAACGTGATCGGATCGACGCCTGGTATGACGGTCGGATCGCGTTTCATGTCCGCCTCTCGAGGTAAACGAAGCCGTGCGCGCCGCGACGGGCGCTCCAGCCCGGCGGTACCACCGTCGTCGAGTCGTACTCCTCGATGATCAGCGGACCCGCGAGCGGCTCCTCCCGCAATCCCCCGCGCCCGAGAACCCGGGCGGGCAGGGAACCGTGCTCGCGCCCGAAATAGGCGCGCCGGTCGGCACCAGTCCGGATCGCGCCGTTCATGCGATCCCACGCCGGCGGCGTCGCCTCGCGCGGCGCGCGCGCTTTCAACTTGAGCGCGACAATCTCGATGCGCTCGTCGCGCATCGCGTAGCCGTAGGTCGTGGCGTGCTCGGCGTGCAGCGCCTCGGCCAAGCGCTCGCGATCGCCCGCTTCGAGCGCCCGCGGCGGCAGCGGCAGGAGCAGCTCGGAGATCTGCTTCCGATAGCGCAGCTCGGCGAATCGCTCGAGCTGCACGCTTCCCGGATCGAAACCCTCCGCCCCGAGCTCTTGAACGGCGCGCGTCTCCATCTCGCACAGCACCGCCTCGGCCGCGTCGAGATCGGCCTTGGCGAGATCGCGCAGGAGCGAGCGCGTGTAGAGCCGCTCGACGTCCGACGCGAGCAGCCCGATCGCGCTGAAGAGCCCCGGATGCGGCGGCACGAGGACGCGGGAGATGTCGAGCGCTTCGGCGAGACCGGCCGCGTGCACCGGGCCGCTGCCCCCGAACGCAACCAGCGTGAAGTCGCGCGGATCGCGTCCGCGCTCGATCGACACCGACCGGATGGCGCGCTGCATCGCCGCGTTCGCGATGCGATGGATGCCGTAGGCTGCCTCCATCGGCTCGAGCCCGAGCGGCATGGCGGCATGCTCACGGACCGCACGCTCGGCGCGTGCCGCATCGAGCTTCAGCTCTCCGCCGACGAGGTAGCCGGGATTCAGATAGCCGAGCAGCAGATTGGCGTCGGTGACCGTGGGCCGCTCGCCGCCGCGGGCGTAGCAGGCCGGACCGGGGACGGCGCCGGCGCTATCCGGCCCCACGCGCAGCACGCCACCGGCATCGATCCAGGCGAGCGATCCTCCGCCTGCGCCCACCTCCGCGACGTCGATCGCCGGGACCCGGATCAGGTGGCCGCTGCCCTTGATCAGCCGGCTCCCCTGGTGCATGTCACCGCCGACCTCGTACTCCGCAGAGAGCGTGATCGCGCCGCGCTCGATGATCGAAGCCTTCGCCGTCGTGCCACCCATGTCGAAGGTAATCAAGTTCTCGAGACCCGCAGCGCGGCCGGCGGACGCTGCGGCGATTACGCCCGCCGCCGGGCCGCTCTCGATCATCCGCACCGGGCTACCGGCGGCCGCGCGGTCCGAGAAAATTCCGCCGTTCGACTGCATCACGAGCAGCGGCGCGCGAATGCCGGCGGCGTCCAGGTGGGTGCGAAGCTTGCCGAGATAGCGGCTGACCACCGGCTTCACGTAGGCGTCGACCACCGTGGTCGCCGTCCGCTCGTACTCCTTGAGCTCTGGAAGCACGTCGCACGAAAGCGAGACGAACGGCAGCTCGCTGCTCGCGAGCTCCCCGACCGCTCGCTCGTGCTCGGCGTTCGCGTAGCTGTGCAGGAAGCAAACTGCGACCGACTCGCAGCCGAGCGCCTTGAGCCGCGCAATCGCGGCGCGCGCGCCGTCGGCATCGAGCGCGCGCCGGACTTCACCGCCGGGGCCGATGCGCTCGTCGACTTCGAGCCGGCGCTCGCGGCGGACCAGCGGATCGGGCTTGCGCCACTGGATGTCGTAGAGCACCGGGAGCCGCACGCGCCGGATCTCGAGGACGTCGCGGAATCCACTGGTAGTCAGGAGGCCGACCTGCGCCCCCTTCTGCTCGAGGATCGCGTTGGTGGCGACGGTCGTTCCGTGCACGATCTCGCCCACCGCGCCGGGCGCGGTTCCATGGCGCGCGAGCAGATCGCCAAGCCCGTCGAGGATGGCCCGGCCGAAGTCGTCCGGCGTGGACAGCACCTTGGCCGCGCGGAACTCGCCGTCCGGCGCGAGCCAGACGATGTCGGTGAACGTGCCGCCTATGTCGGCGCCGACACGCAGCATGGGACGGAGCGCCTCCTCGCCAGGACCGTTACCCGCAAATTTGATCAAATTCTGCGCCATGCCGCAAGGCGAATTTCGAGTGGCCTACTTTCCCGTCGTGCGCCGCGTCCGGCGGCTGCGCGGGAGCGGAAGGGTCGCGGCAGCCTCGTCCCACTTGGCTTCGCGCATCAGGCGGTCGAGAAGGCGGCTGCCCTCGACGATCTCGTCCTCGATCGCGCGGCGCGCGCCTTCCGGGTCGCGGCGCTGCAGCGCGGCGACGAGCGCGAGGTTGTTCCGATTCTGCTTCTCGTCGTAGTCGCGCGGGTGCTTGTTCGACCGGAAGAAGAGGTTGAGCGTCGGCGCGGAGTGCAGCCACAGCGTCGAGATGACATCGACCAGCACCGGGATGCAGGCGGCGGTGTAGACCAGGAAGTGAAACAGCTCGTTCGCCGCCAGCACACGCTTCGCGTCGCCGTGTGCGCGCGCCGCCGCGAGTTCGGCCTGCAGCTCCGTGAGGCGATCGATCTCCTCCTCGGTGATCAGGGTCGCGGCGGTCGCCGTCGCGTGGCCTTCGAGCATCTGGCGGATCGCGCGGATCGAGAGAACCTCCGCGCGCGACAGCCGCGGCACGGTCACCGAGCGGTTCGGGCGCATGGTGAGCGCGCGTTCCGCCGCCAGGCGCCGCAGCGCCTCGCGCACCGGCATCATGCTCACGCCGAGCTCGGAGGCAATGCGTCCCAGGGTGACCTTCTGGCCCGGCTCGAACGCGCCGGACATCAGCGCATGCTTCAGCCGATCGTAGACCCATTCGCGCTGGGTTCCCTGCGAGCGCCTGCGGGATCTTGGCTTCATAGCCCGAGGTAGACGTGGCGCACGGTCTCGTGCTCCAGCATCTCGCGCCCGGCGCCTTCGAGCACGATGCGACCGCTCTCGAGCAAGTAGCCGCGATGCGAGAGCGACAGCGCGAGCTGCACGTTCTGCTCGGTGAAGAGGAGCGCCACGCCCTCGCCGTTGATGCGCTCGAACATCGCGACGATGTCGTCCACGACGTTCGGCGCCAGCCCGAGAAACGGCTCGTCGATCATCAGCAGGCGCGGCCGCGCCATGAGGCCGCGCGCGATCGCGACCATCTGCTGCTGGCCGCCGGAGAGCGTGCCGGCGAGCTGGTCCCGACGCTCGGCGAGCATCGGAAACAGGCTTTGTACCCAGGCGAGCGACTCGTCGCGCCGCGCGCGCGCGTTCGGGTTGTAGCCGCCGAGCAGCAGATTCTGCCGCACCGTGAGCGTCGGAAAGAGGCGGCGGCGCTCGAGCACGTGCGCGAGCCCCCGCGCGACGATCGCATGCGTCGGGACGCCGCCGAGATCCTCGCCGCGGAATACGACGCGCCCCGCCCGGCGCGGGACCAGCGCGGTGATCGCGTTCATCACCGTGCTCTTGCCGGCGCCGTTCGGGCCGAGCAGACACACGATCTCGCCCTCACTCGCCGTCAGCGACACGTCCCAGAGCACCTGGAAGTCGCCGTACAGGACATCCAAGCGCTCGACGCACAGCATCGCCTCAGGGCTCGTCATGCTTGCGGCCCAGGTAGAGGGAGACCACTTCGGGGTGTGCCGCGATCTCCCGCGGCGCGCCCTCGGCGAGCTTTTCGCCCAGGTGCAGAAACACCACCCGGTCGGCGAGGCTCATGATGACGCGCATGTTGTGCTCGATGACGAGGAGCGTGAGGCCCTCGTCGCGCAGGCTGCCGACCAGCTCGATCAGCCCGGGGATGCTCGGCTGATCCACGCCGCCGGTGATCTCGTCGAGCAGCAGCAGCCGCGGGCCGGTGGCGAGCGCGCGCGCCATCTCGAGGCGCTTGCGCTGGCCGGTCGACAGTTCGCGCGCAAGCCCGTCGCGCTTGTGCTCGAGCCCCACGGCGGCAAGCGCGCGGCGTGCGGTCGTGCGCGCCTCTTCCATGCGGCTGCCGCGCGCGAGCGCCCCGACCATCACGTTCTCCTCGGCCGTGAGCCGCGGGAACGGTTTCAGCACTTGGAAGGTGCGCGCGACCCCGCGATGACACAGGCGGTCCGGGCGCATGCCGGTGACGTTCGCGCCGGCGAAGCGAACGGTGCCCGCGTCGGGACGAATGAAGCCGGTCACCAGATTGAAGAGCGTGGTCTTGCCAGCGCCGTTCGGCCCGATCAGTCCGACGATCTCGCCGCGACCCACCTCGAACGAGACGTCGCGGTTGGCGAAGACGCCGCCGAAGCGCTTGGTGAGCCCCGCGATCTCGAGCAGCGTCTCGGCCATCGGTCAGTCGATGCGGCGGAGGAAGCCGAGCACGCCGGCCGGCTGGTAGCGAGCGATCAGCATGATGACCAGCCCGTAGACCAGGATGTCGATGTTGCCGCCGCCGCCGAGCGCGTAGTACTCGAGCCAGGCGAGCAGCCCGCCGTCCGCCAGCCCGGACATGTCGAGCGCCAAGCGCCCGGAAAGATAGGCGCGCAGCAGCTCGGTCGTCGGGACGATCACGAACGCCCCGAGCGCGGGGCCCCACAGCGTGCCGATGCCGCCGAGGATCGCGATGAAACCGATCTCGAGCGAGACGAGGAGCGAGATGGTGGAGATCGGCTCGACGTACAGCACGTACTGGGCATAGAAGGTGCCGCACAGCGTGGTCACGGCGGCGGACGCGATGAGCGCGTAGAGCTTGTACCGGGCAACGTCGACCCCGAGGCTGTGAGCCGCGTCCTGCTCCTCGCGGATCGCAACCAGGAACATGCCGAATCGCGAGCGCTGGATCGCCCGGAACGCGACCAGCGCCAGCAAGAACAGCCCGAGCGCCGCGTAGTAGTAGGGCAGCTTGTTGGGGAACTGACCGTGCCAGAGCGCGTCCGGGAGGCCCTCGGCCCGGTAAACCGGGTACTCGATGCCGACCGCGCCGCCCAGGCGATCCCAGTTCGAAACCAGGACATAGATGCTCTGCATGATGAATACCGAGGCCAGCACGAAGTAGTGCCCGCGGAGGCGGAAGGTCGGAACGCCTACGAGCACGGAGGCGAGCGTCGAGATGGCGAGCGCGATCGGCAGCGAGACGATCGGCGAGAGCCCGAACGCGGTATAGCAGTAGGCCGCGGTGTAGGCGCCGACGCCGAAATACAGGCCGTGGCCGAACGATACCTGGCCGGCGAGGCCACCGAGAATGTTCCACGCGACGCCCATCGCTCCGTAGAGCATCGACATGATGATCACGTGGCGCCAGAAGGGCATGGTCGCGACGAGCGGATAGAGCGCGAGCGCCGCGACCAGCACGATGATCGCGGCGACCGGGAACCCCTCGACGCGCTGCCCGAGCCAGGCCTTCATTTGCGGCCGAGCAGCCCGTAGGGCCGCCAGAACACGACCAGGAGATAGAGCGCGAAGACGAAGACCTCCTTGTAGTTCGGCGAGAAGAAGAACCCGCCGGCAGTCTGCACGATGCCGATGATCAGGCCGCCGAAGAACGCGCCCGCGATCGAACCGAAGCCGCCGATCGCCACCGCGACGAACGCGGGCAGCGCCCAGCGGGCGCCCGACAGCGGCGCGATGGCGTAGTAGGTCGACAGGAGGCCGCCGCCGATGGCGACGGCCGCGCACGCAACGCCCCACGCGATCGCGTACATGCGGTCATCGTTGATGCCCATCAGCCGTGCCGCCTGCGCATCCTCCGCGACCGCCTGGAGCGCAAGGCCGATTTCAGTGCGGTTGATGAACCAGTACAGCACGCCCGCGGTCAGGAGCGCTCCGAGCCCAGCGACCAGTTCCGGGCCGCTGAAGAACAGCCCGCCCAGCTGGAAATGCCCGCTCACCCAGCTGGTGGGAATCGTCCGCACGTCGCTCTTGAAGAGAAACTGCGCCGCGGCCTGGAAGAACAGCAGCAGCCCGAACGTGGCGAAGATCTGCGCGACGAGCGAGCGCGCGAGCACGTGACGGATGAGCAGCCGGTAGACCGCCACGCCCACGAAGAAGAGGAAGATCGCGGCAAACGGCGTGGCCACGAGCGGGTCGATCCCGCCGAGGCTCCACGCGAACCAGCAGAAGTACATCGAGAGCATCATGAACTCGCCGTGGGCGAAGTTCACGATGTTCATCACGCCGTAGATGAGCGAGAGCCCCATCGCGACCAGCGCGAACATCAGGCCCACGATCAAGCCGTCGATGAGGACCTGGCCGTAGATCACGTTGCGCGGGGCATGTGGACTCGCCGGACGTGAAAAGGCCGGCGCGGAGGCCTGTGCCGCCTCGCGCGCCGGCCGGCGCGGATCAGCGCTTGTCCCAGCTCGGCGCCGGAAACACCACCGGCTTGGTCGAGAGATCCTTCGGCCACACCGGGTAATGCGCGCCGTCCTGGATCTGGGTGATCAGGCCGGTCGCAAGGACGTTCTGTCCCTTCTCGTTGAACTTGATGCCCTTGTACGGCGAGATCGTGTCGGAGCCTTCGATGTTGGTCTCGCGCAGCGCCACGATGATGTCATCCGGCTTGAGCGACTTCGCGCGATTCAGCGCATCCGCGATGGCAAGCGCGGCGGTGAACTCGCGCGCCGGCGCATCCCAGAGCTGCCGCCCGGCCCGCTGCTCGTAGAGCTTGTTCACCGCCTCCGCAGCGCGCCGTTTTTCGATCAGCGACGGATTGAACTTGGTGTGGCTGAAGGCGTAATCGGCGTTCTTGCCGAGCGCCTTCATGAAGTCCGGCGAGGCGAAGCTCGCGCCCATCGCGAGAATGCCTTTCGGCATGAACCCGAGCGCTTGGTAAGTGCGCACCGCCAGGATCGCGTCTGCGTCAAACGAGGCCTGTAGCACGATGTCGGGGGACTCGCTCTTGAGCTTGAGCACCTCGCTCCTCAGGTCGGCGGCCTGGGGCGAATAGCTGATCATCGAGAGCTTCTCGAACCCGTGCGCCTTGTAGCTCCCCTCGGCCGCTTTGGCAAGGCTCGCGCCCCAGGCATCGTTGACGTGGACGACGCCGAGCGACTTCAGCGGGACGCCCTTCTCCTTGCGCAGGTCGTCGAGGAACGTGAAGAAGTCGCGCGCGATGTCCTCGGTGGTCGGCGTGACGCTGAAGAACGTCTTGAAGCCGCGCTCGGTGAGCGT
>JBFJOO010000146.1:0-7767 GCA_041617635.1 Burkholderiales bacterium
ATGCTGTGGATGAATCGCGTGGTCGGCTCGAAGCCGGTCCCGGACGAGCCGCAGCTGCGGATCGAGGAGATAATCTCCTACCTACAGAAGCATGCGGCCAGGTAAGGCCGGCAGATCTCCCACTGCAAAACCTTAAGATTTACGAACGGGAGGAAACCGGCTGGTTTCCTCCCGTTACCCTCCTTCCCGCTAGGAGTAACCCCCGCCTACGCGAGCGTCCGCAGCCACGTGATCACCCGGTCGGCCACCGTGCGCCAGCCGGTGTCCAGCATCATCGCGTGCCCGAGCGCGGGGATGGTCTCGACCTGGCTTCCCAGCATTTCGGCGCCGGTCCGCATCTCGCCGATCGGCATCAGCGCATCCTTTTCCGCCGCCAGCCACAGGAGCGGCGCGCGGTTCTGCCGCCACAGCCTCGGCAGCCCGAATAGCGTCATGTCCCACATCGCGCGCTGCGACTCGGGCTGCGTGCGCCGAAACCATTCGGCGAGCTTCACGGATTCGACCGGGCCGGAGAAAAGCGCCTTGTGCATCGCCGCCGGAGACGCCCGCCCGTGCGAGAGGAGCGAGTTCATCTCGGCGAAGAGCGTCGGATTCCCGAACGCGAGCTTGAGTTGCGATCCGAAGAGCCCCTGCGGAGGAACGGGAGCAAGCAGCGCGATCCCCGGCACCGGCGCATCCTCGAGGTACTTCTGCGCGACGAATCCGCCCATGGAGTGGCCGACGAGCACCGGCTCCGCGCCGATCCGGTTCACCGCCTCGAAGACGTCCGCCACGTAATCCTGAATGCTGCTCGACGCGAGCGACTCGCGCCCGCGGCTCGCGCCGTGACCGCGGAACGAAAGGGCGTAGCAGGCGAAACCCTGCGTCGCGAAGTAACCGAGGAAATGCTCCGCCCAGCACCACGCGCCAGTGAAAGCGCCATGGAGAAAGAGCAACGGGTGCGGATATCCCGGAGCGAGCGGCGTGGCCTCGAGCAGCTCGAGCCGATCGCCCGCGCCCGCGCGGATGTCTCGCGTCGTCGCCACCCGCTCGGTCGACGGCGTCAGCCGGGAACCGCCATGCCGCGCTTGACGGCCGGGCGTGCCGAAATGCCGTCGAACCAGCGCTTGACGTTCGGATACTCGGCCAAGTCGGTCTTGTGCCACTCGTAGCGCGCCACCCACGGATAGGTGGCGATGTCGGCGATCGTGTATTCGCCCGCCGCGAGATACTCGGCTTCGCCCAGCCGCTTGTCGAGCACCCGGTAGAGGCGGTTCTTCTCGTTCGTGTACCGCTCGATCGCGTACGGCACCTCGACCTTGGCCGAGCGCAGGAAGACGTGCAGCTGCCCGAACATCGGCCCGACGTGACCCATCTGGAACATGAGCCACTGCAGCACCTCGTACCGCGCCCGCAAGGTGTCGGGCAGAAACTTGCCGGTCTTGCCGGCGAGATAGATCAAAATGGCGCCGGATTCGAACATGGTGATCGGCTTGCCGTCCGGCCCGTCCGAGTCGATGATCGAGGGGATCTTGGAATTCGGATTGATTGCAATGTACTCGGGCGTATGCTGGTCGCCCTTGGAAATGTCGATGGGATGAACGTTGTAGGGGAGCCCGATCTCCTCGAGCATGTTGGAGACCTTGCGGCCGTTGGGCGTCCCCCAAGTGTAGAGTTCGATCATCGCACCTCCGTGGTCATGCCTTGATTTTCTGCCGGACGCGCGAGTTTACAATCAACCGACCCGCAACCCAACGAAGGCCCGCATTGCTCAAGTGGCTCCTCACGCTGGCGATCGCGCTGGTGATCCTTACCGCATTCAGTCCGCTGCTCGCGCGCTTCGGCCTGGGGCGGCTGCCCGGCGACATGACGGTGCGCTACAAAGGCCGCAACTACTACTTGCCTTTCACGACGACGATACTGCTGTCGATCGCGCTGACGCTCATCGCGCGATTCCTCTGACGCGCACGTGTCGGGGCCGGCTACGCCGCGAGCGCGGATTCCACGGCCGCGACGCGCGCTTGGTGGATCGCCTCCGGCACGCGGCTGGAATTCTCCGCCGCGATCCGGCCGGCATCGACCCCCTGCGCCGCCTTGAGCGCCCGGACGATGCGCTGCGCGACGCGGTAGTGCCGCTCGCGCCCCAGGGCCAGCGCGTCGCAGTCGACGGCCTCGAGCAAGGCCGCGAACCGGTCCGGCCGCCGGTAGGCGTCGCAGCGCACAAAGAGGTCGACCAGCTCCGCGGCGTCCAGCTGATCGGCGTCTTCGATCGGCGCTGCGAAGCGCGCCGCGAGGAGCGCGAGGTCGCGAGTGTCGCCGGGACACTTCAACCGGGCACACGCGCTTTCCACCGTTTCCGGGTCGGCACCGGCAAAGAGCGCCGCGTACCGCGCGTCGAGCGCGAGGCGCCGTTCTGCCGCACACCTCAGCGCGGCGAGCGCGCGCGCCTCGTCTAGCTGCGCCCACTCGGGCAGCACGCGCGCGAGCGCCCCGCAGTCGGCCAACACGGCAAACATTCGTCCGGGCGTCGGCTCAGCGAGGCCTTTCGCGATCTCCTGCCACACGCGTTCCGGCACCAGGGCGTCGGCCTCGCCGCGCGCAACCATCGTCCGCATGAGGTCCGCGGTGTCGCCCGCGATCTTGAACGAGGGAAAGCGCGCGGCGAACCGCGCGACCCGCAGAATGCGCACCGGATCCTCGACGAACGCGCCACTGACATGGCGCAGAACCCCGGCTTTCAGATCCGCCGCACCGCCATGCGGATCGATCAGCTCGCCGGTTGCGGTGCGCGCGATCGCATTGATCGTGAGATCGCGGCGCGCGAGATCCTGCTCCAGCGTGACATCGGGCGCAGCGTGGACCTGGAACCCCTTGTAGCCGCGCGCGGTCTTGCGCTCGGTCCGCGCGAGCGCGTACTCCTCGTGAGTGTCCGGATGCAGGAAGACCGGGAAATCCTTGCCCACCGGGCGAAATCCGCGCCGCTCCATCTCCTCGGGCGTCGCGCCGACCACGACGTAATCGCGGTCCTTCACCGCCAGGCCGAGCAGCTCATCGCGAACGGCCCCGCCTACGGCGTAGACTTTCATCGCCCCTCAGGCAGTGGTGGCGTACGGCTCGTCGGCGGCGAGGAACTCGGGCTCGGCGGCGCCCGCCGCATACCACTCCTTCATGGCCGGAAGCTCGAGGACCGCCTGCGAGTACTGCTGCAAGGCGCCGGCGAGTCTCACGTCATAGGTGAGGAAGCGCGAGACGACCGGGGCGTACATGGCGTCCGCAATCGAGAAGGCGCCGAACAGGAACGGTCCGGCGTAGCGCTTCAGGCAATCGCCCCAGATCGCCTCGATGCGCGCGATGTCGGCATCCACGGCGGCGTTGCGGCCCTTGCCCGGATAACGGCTGCGGCAATTCATCGGCATCGCGGTGCGCAGGGCGGCGAATCCGGCGTGCATTTCCGCGGAAACCGCGCGTGCATGGGCGCGCGCGACACGGTCCGCCGGCCAGAGCCGCTTTGCGGGCCACCGCTCGGCTGCATGCTCGCAGATGGCGATCGACTCCCACACCTTTACCTTTCCGTCGATCAGCACGGGGACCTTGCCCGCGGGAGAGTAGCGGAGCAGCCTCGCCTTGGTGTCGGGCATGCCGAGTTCGATCCGGACTTCATCGAACGCGATGCCCGCTTGCGCGAGCGTAAGCCACGCCCTGAGCGACCACGACGAGTAGTTCTTGTTTCCGATGACCAGGACTGGTGTGCTCATACTTCCCTCGGCTTGCGTCCCGCTCGGTATCGGAACGCCGAAAAGCGCGACCGCGCGTAGATGCCCTTCAGGTACGCGGGCGCGACGGCCTCGAGCGGCCTCGGCCGGATCCCGAACGGGAACTCGGCGTCCGAGACGTTCGCCAGCCGCATCGAACGGACATTATCGCGACTCATGAGCTTGCCGGGGAGAAGCTCCATCACCCGCGCCTGGAACCACGACAGCCGCGGGCCGAGGCCGATGATCGGGCGCGAATGGCCGCTGGTCTTGCCCGCGTACTCGACGAGCTCGCGGAGCGTGTAGGCCTTCGGTCCGACCAGGTCGTAGGCCTTGTCGAAGCTCTCGTCGAGACCGAGCGACGCAACGAACGCTTGCGCGACATCCCCGACGTAGACCGGCTGGAACCTGGCGTTCGGGCAGGCGAGAAACACCACCGGAAGCACCTTCTGGAGCTGCGCAAACGTGTTCAGGAACCGATCCTCGGGACCGAATACCACCGACGGCCGGAAGATCGTGGCGGCGACGCGGCCGCGCGCACCGATCACCGCCGCCTCACCCTCGGCCTTGGAGCGCAGGTACTCGCTCGGCGCGTCGCCGGCGGCCTTGAGCGCGCTCATGTGCAGCAACCGGGGCACGCCCGCCTCCGCGCAAGCGGCGACGACTTTCTGCGGCAGCTCGACGTGCGCGCGCGCGAAGTCGGGACCATAGGGCTGGTCCGATCGGCTCTGCAGCACGCCCACGAGATTGATGACGACATCGCGGCGCGCGAAAATGCGCGCGAGCGTCGCGGGATCGTGGACATCGGCCTCCACGACATCGACCGTAGGCAGCAGGTAGAGATGCTTGGCGCGCTCGCGGCGCCGGGTCGGCACGGTGACGAAATGACCCTGCGCGACGAGGCGCTCGACGATATGGCGACCGACGAATCCGGTGCCACCGAGAATGCAGATCCTGTTCATGCCCTTTGGAATCCGACCATCCGGGATCCGTTAGTAAGCCGAGGGACAGTCCCGAATCGGACGCAACGCAACGGAACGCGCGATTCCGGGCAGTCGACCCACTCGGCGACCGGCCCGGCGCGAGCCGGGCCCACGGACGCTATTTTAGCGTCGGCTCGCCGCCGCTGCCGGTCTTGTCGTCCGGATCGCGGGCCGGGATGACGCCGAGTCGCTCCTTGAGCGACTCGACCCGTCCGCCGTAGATGGCGGCGTAATAGACGGTGTTGCTCATCACCTTCTTCACGTAATCCCGGGTCTCGGAGAAGGGGATCGACTCGGCGTAGATGGCGCCTTCCAGCGCACGGTCGCCGCGCCAGCGCTGCGCGCGGCGGGGTCCGGCGTTGTAGGCGGCGGCCGCGAGCACGGAGCTGCCGCCGAGCTCGTCGTAGACGTACCGGAGATAGCTCGTGCCGAGCGCGATATTGACGTCGACGTCGGTCACGCGCTGCTGCGAGAAGTCGCGCATGCCGATCTGCCGCGCCACCCAGCGCGCGGTGCGCGGCATGAGCTGCATCAGACCCGAGGCGCCCGCCGACGAGCGCGCGTCGCTGATGAACCGGCTCTCCTGGCGCACCAGACCGAGCACCCAGTTCTCCTCCAGGCCCTGGGCGCGCGCCTGCTCGGCGAAGACGTCGCGGTAGGGCGCGAGAAACCGCACCGAGAAATCGTGCGTCCCGACGGTGCGGTTGGCCGTGCTGATGGCGCGATCCCAGATCTCGTAGCGGCGCGCGAGGTCGGCGGCGGCCAGGAGCTCGCGGTCGTTCATCCCGCGCACGCCCCAGTTCCACTCGCGCACGGCGGGCGTCCGCGATTCGGCGCGAAACAGCGCCAGCGCACGCTGCAGGCTCGGGTTCTGCGCCGCGGTGGCCACCTCGGCGTCGGAGATCACGTGGACGCGCGGCGGGATCGCGAGCGGGACGCCGAGCGCCTCGCGCGCGAGCTTGCCGTAGAAATCATGCAGGTGCGCGATCCGCAGATGCAGCAGCTCCGCCTCATTCCTGTTCCCCGCGGCCTGCAACGCACGCGCTTTCCAGTAGATCCAGGTGGGATCGTCGCGTCCGTCAGCGCTCATGCGATCGATCGCTGCGGCCACCTCCGTCCAATCTCCGCTGCGGAGCGCCGCGCGCGCGCGCCATTCGAGCTGCTCGTCCGCGAGCCGCGCATCGCCCGTCCGCGCGAACCACAGCGTCGCCACCGGGAGGTGCTGGCGCGCGGCGTGCATCGCGATCTGACCCCACACGTGTCCCCGATCGTCCTCGGGGAGGCGCTCCTCGAGCCCGCGCGCGAAGTAGCCCGCCGCGCGCTCCGCGTCCTTGCGGGCGGCGCGGGTCAGCGCAAAGATCATGAGCTCGCGGTTCATGCGCGTGCGCGGATCGAACCGGGTCTGCTCGATGTAGTGTTCCGGGCGTTGCGCGATCGATTCGATCGTGCGCTCGCGCGGCGTGTCGGCCGCCGGAAGGTAATTGATCGTGCGCTTTGCGGCGCCGAGCTGGCCGTCCGCGAGCAGCAGGCGCACGCGATCCCAGACGTCCGCGGTCGTGATCTTGCGATCGGCGATCTGGGTCTCGATCAGGAGCATGCACGCGTCGGGAATGTCGCGCGGCGCGTTCCAGAAATCGCGCGCCTCGACGAGCGCCGTCTCGTCGCCGCGCCGCCAACGTCCCTGCAGGGCGAGGCAGGTCACGTCCGGGTCCTCGGCCGCGAGTCGCGGGTACTCGGCAAAGAAATCGTCCCACTGGCTGCGCTTGCCGAGCACGCGCAACCAGTCGTTGCGCAGCTGCTCCCCGAGCAGGAGTCCCTCGTTGCGTGCAAGCATCTCGCGCACGGTCGCGGAGTCCGCGTCCTCGAGGCGCAGCTTCAGCTGCCAGTACTGGACATAGGGCTCCAGCGCATGGCCTTTCAGCTGCTCGGCGTAGCGATCGACCTTGCTTGCCTGCCCGCGCCGGAAGGCGTCCGCGGCAGCGCGAAACGCGTCATCGTCGCGCCCCGCCCCGGAGGCGGGCGCGATCAGGGCCGCGGTCAAGGCGAATGGCAGCGCGCGCGCCAGCACGCGCCGCACGGTGAGACGAGGAATGAGGGTCAAAAACATGGATGCTATAGTGAACTGGGCTCTTGAGAAATCACATGAAGAATAGCACGGACCGCGCAAGGAAATCCGTTCCTAGCCGTGGGTTTATGAATGTCTGACCGGGACGGGGTCAACCTGGAAGGCGACGCCTTGCGCGCCTGGCGGCGCGCCACGCGCGAGGCGTTGATCGCCGCGCGTCTCGCCCTGCCGCACGCAACGCTCCAGGCGCACCGCGAGCGCATCGATCGCCACCTCGAGCGACGGTTCCCCGACCTCGCCGACGGCGTGGTTGCGTTCTGCTGGCCCTACCGGAACGAATACGATGGCCGCTTCCTCGTCAGGCGCCTGCGCGAGCGCGGCGCGCTCACCGCGCTGCCCGTGGTCGTTGCGCCGCGGACGCCGCTCATCTTTCGCGAGTGGCATCCGGGCGTGCTGCTCGCGCACGGCGTCTACGACATTCCGTATCCGGCCGAGGGGTTGGCAGTCCATCCGACGACCGTTCTCCTTCCCATGAACGGCTTCGACGGGGCCGGCTACCGGTTGGGATACGGCGGCGGCTTCTTCGATCGCACGCTCGCGGCGCAGGTCGACCGGCCGCGCGTCATCGGCGTGACCTACGAGCTCGCGCGCTTGCCCACGATCCATCCCCAACCTTGGGACATCCCCATGGATTATGTCGTGACTGAGCAGGGTGTCTACGCGAGACGTGAAGGACACCTCGAGGCCCTATAGGAGCGAGATCGGGAACAGGAGGGAACCGCCTGGTTCCCTCAGAAGCAAACCCTATAGGTCACGAACAGGAGGGAACCGCCTGGTTCCCTCAGAAGCAAACCTTATAGGTCACGAACAGGAGGGAACCGCCTGGTTCCCTCAGAAGCAAACCCTATAGGTCACGAACAGGAGGGAACCGCCTGGTTCCCTCCCGTTACCCTCCTTCCCGGAAGGAGTAAACCCATCGTTGGCCTGG
>JBFJOO010000147.1:0-7679 GCA_041617635.1 Burkholderiales bacterium
CGCGCCCTCCGTCGCGGGTGGTTTGTGCGCGGGTAGTCGTGGGTTGACTGCCCGCCGCAAACCGGGTCCCCGCAGGAGGGCGTTTGCGGCCGTAGGCGCCGGACGGGCATGGCCGCTGACCCGCATCACGCGAGCCACACACTGGACGGGCTGCTGATGCCTCCGCAGTCGTCAAGGCCTTCTTTCCGGCTGGAGCAGCCCATTCGCCGCACCGGTTTCCGTGAGGCGGCGGCACTGGGAAGCAGTGAGCGCGGTGCTTTGCGGGTCGGTCTCCGAGCGCATGAGGTTGCCCGGCAGCTCGGAGTGCTCGCCGCTGTCGGCGATCACGTGCGCGAGCTCGTGCGCGATGACGTTCGCGAGGTCGCGCGTGCCGGCGGTGATCCAGACGGTGTCGGTCATCTCCGGCCGCGTACGGCTGTTCGCGCGGCCGATCGCCTCGGCGTCGAACGCCGGCTGATTGCGCGTGTCCGCGACGAAGAAGACCGCCGGGCGCGCGAGCCGCGTGCGCCGCGCGAGCTCGCGGGAAACGGGGGTCGCAAGATACCGGTAGCGCGCCGGGCCGTCGAACTCGCTCAGCTCCACGGACGCCGTCTGGATTCCGCACTGTGCGAGAATTCGAACGGCTGCTTGCGTCGCCTCCAGTATCACGCCCGGCTGCCAGCCTGCGTCGCGCATCATCGCCATTTCGAGCCGCAACCGATGCGTGGGCGCCGGCGCACCGTGCACTTTGAGTTGCTCCAGGGTCAGAGGCCAGCTCCGCACGAGCCGCAGCGGCGAATCGGCGGTCGGTGATGTCGCCTCCGCCGACACCGCTCCCGCGACGCTCGCCAGCAACACGAAACCCGCGCAGGCTCCGCGCAGGAGATTGTTGCGGATCCGGTGCATCGATGTCATCTGTCCTTTACGGTCGGCCGCGTCGCGATGCCTTCATGGTCGAGTCTAGCGTTCCCGTCGCCGTTTCGTACGCCCTCCCGGCCGGGCGCTCGCGCGATCATTATCCCGGGCACCATTAGAATCGCGATATGCAATGGACCCGAAGCGCCGCCGAGGTGGCCATCTCGGCGCCGCTCGCGAGCGCATGGCGTTCGCGCGGTGCCGCGGCGGTGGCGCGGGTCGCATTCTGCATCGCGCTTGCGTGTGTGACCGCAACGGCGCGCGCCGAGCTCCCATATCGCGTCGAGCTCGAGGGTCCGAAGGAACTGACAGAGGCCGTCGCGCCGACCCTCGATCTCCCGCGATGGCGGGAGTATCCGGGAATGACTCCGGATCTCCTGCGGCGTCTCGCGATCGAGGAACGCGACGAGATCCGCGCGATCGTCGAGACCGAGGGCTACTTCTCCGCCAAGGTCAGTGTCGACGTGACCGAAGGCGTGCCGGAATGGCTGGTGAAGATCGCGATCGAACCGGGCGAGCGAACCCGGATCACGCAGGTCGATATCCGTTTCAGCGGGCCGCTGCTGACAGACCCGGATGCCGCGGAGCGGATGAAGGCCGTGCGCAAGGCCTGGCTGCTTCCGGTCGGCGCGCCCTTTCGCCAGGCGGACTGGAACGCGGCGAAGGTGGAAGCCGCGCATCGAGTGGCCGCACTGAAGTACGCGGCGGCCCGCGTTGCCTCCAGCCGGGCGCGCATCGACCCCGCCAAGGCGGAGGCGACGCTGGACGTCGAGATCGAGAGCGGGCCGGTGTTCCGGGTCGGTGCCCTGGAGGTGCGCGGGGCAAGCCGTTACGACCCGAAGATCGTCGAGCGGCTGAACCCGCTGCGTCCCGGCGACGAGTACTCGGAGGAAAAGGTGATCCTCTTCCGCCGCAGGCTCCTGGAGCTGGGTCATTTCGCGAGCGCGGAGGTGGCCCTCGACGCGGATCCGGCGAAGGCGGACGCGGCGCCGCTGCGCGCGGCGGTCATCGAGGGGCGTGCAAAGCGGGTCGACGGGTCGATCGGCTTCACCACGGACTCCGGATTGCGCACGCGCCTGAACTACAGCGACGCGGATCTGCTCGGCGAGAGTTGGCGTTTCCGCGCGGAGCTCCTCTACGAGCGCGATATTCAGAGCGGCCTGGTGAGCGTCGACTCGCAGCCGTTGCCCGGCGGATCGTGGAACACTATCATCGGGCGCGCCGAGCGCAAGGATATCGAAGGCCAGGTGACTGAAACGGGCGCGGTCGGGGTCGCGCGTCAATGGGGCCTCGAGCGCCTGCCCTCGAGCCTCTCCGCGACGTGGCTCCACGAGCGACAGAAGGTCGGCGGCGCGAACAGCGACACGACGTGGGCGACCTTCCTCAACTACCGCTACACGACCCGCGATACCGACGCGGTGGGGTCACCGCGCAGCGGCTACCTGGGAACGCTCAATATCGGCGCCGCGGTTCCCGGGCTCTCGAGCCGGGGCTTCGTGCGCGGCACTGCAAAGGTGAGCGGGTTTGTCCCGATCGCCCGCCACGATGACCTGCTCCTGCGCGCCGAGGCGGGCGCGGTGATCGCCAACACCCGGACCGGCATCCCCTTTGCCTACATGTTCCGGACCGGCGGCGATCAGACGATTCGGGGCTATGCGTTCGAGAGCATCGGGATCGATCTGGGCGGCGCCGTCGCATCGGCCCGCTATCTCGCGCTGGCCAGCGCCGAGCTCACGCATTGGTTCACCGACGTGCTCGGCGGCGCGGTCTTCGTCGACGTCGGCGACGCGTTCGAGACGCGGGAGAGCTTCGCTGCCAAATGGGGCTATGGTGTGGGTCTCAGGGTGCGCAGTCCGATCGGACCATTCCGGGTCGACGTCGCATATGGCCAAGCGGTGAAACAGTACCGACTGCACTTCTCGGTGGGATTCAGCTTCTGATGGCGAAGACGCGCAAGAGACGCTTCTGGCTGCGCGCGCTGGCAGTCCTTGCGCTGCTCGGCGGGCTCGTCGCGGGCGGCCTCGCCTGGCTGGCGTCGAGCGAGACGGCCTTCGCCTGGGCGCTCGCGCGTCTCGAGATGGTGAGCGGCGGCAAGCTCCGGTTCGAGGGTGTGCGCGGCACGCTCTTCGGGCCGATAGCGATCGACCGGGTCGACTACGCGGACGAGTCCATGCAGGTCGGGGCGAGCGACGTGCGACTGACCTGGTTCCCGTGGGCACTGCTGGGGGACCGCTTCGCCATCGGCACGACCTCGGCGCGGCACGTCGCGGTGCGCCTGCTGCCGTCGGAACGGCCGGCGTCCGCCGCCGAGTCCATGCCCGAATCCGTCGCGCTGCCGCTGCGCGTAAGCGTCGATCGCGCGTCAGTCGACGAGCTGGAGATCGTCAGCGGCGAATCACGGTTCAGCCTGCGCGATATCGCGCTGGGTTACGCAGGCGATCTGCGCGCGCATCGGGTGCGCTCGCTGCGCGTCGGGTCCGAGTGGGGGTCGCTGGAAGCGACGGTCGAGATTGGCACCCGCGATCCGTTCGCGCTCTCCGGCGATGCGACTTTTCGGCACACGGCGGAGCGTTTCGCGAACGTCGCGCTCTCGGGCACGCTCAGGCGCATCGATGCAAAGGTGGCGGCGAGCTTCGACGACGTTCGGGCGCAGGGCGATGCGCTCTTGCGGCCCTTCGACCCGCTGTGGCTGGAAAAGCTTGAAGCTCGCGCGCAAAACATCGATCTCGCCCGGCTAGCGAAGGACGCTCCGACAAGCGATGTCACGTTGTTGGTCAATGCAGCGAGCCGGGACGCGCAGAGCGTAGCGGGGACGCTGCAGACGCGCAACGCGACGCCCGGAGCACTGGACGAGAAACGCGCTCCGGTGCGCGAGGTCAAGTCGGCGTTTGTCACCAATTTCAGCTCGGCAGACCTGGATTCGCTCGAGATCGGCATGTCCGGCGGAGGGCGCTTTAGCGGGTCGGGCGCACTGTCCGCCGGCCGCGCCACCCTCGCGCTCGATGCGCACGCAATCAACCTGCGGGGAATCCACACGAGCTTGCTCGCCACCCAGCTGAACGGGCGCATCGATGCTTCGCTCGGCGCCGCAGGCGAGACTGTGCGCGCGCGACTGTCGCAGGGACCGCTTGCGATTCAGCTCGACGCCACGCGCCGTGGCGCGGAATTGGCGGTGCGCGAAGCGCGCATCACGGCGCGCAGCGGTCGCGTCGAGGCGAGCGGCCGGCTCGGTGTCGAGGGCGACATGCCAGTCACGGCCAAGGCCACCTTCGCGGGATTCGACCCGTCCGAGTGGGGCAGCTATCCCGCTGCGCGATTGAACGGAGAGCTCGCCCTGCAGGGCGCGCTCGCGCGTCCGAGCGGCGAGCTGTCGTACAGGCTGACGCAAAGCCGATTCCGCGGCGCAGACGTCTCCGGGCAGGGCGCGGCGCGCGTGACCGACGAGCGGGTCGATTCGGCCGACATGACACTGAATGTCGGCGCGAACCGCGTCACGGTGCGCGGCGCATTCGGCGCTCCGGGTGATGCGCTCACGCTCACGGTCGCTGCGCCGCGGCTCGCGCAGCTCGATCCGCGAATCGAAGGTCGCCTGGACATGTCGGCAAGGGCCAGCGGTGCATGGCGCGCCCCGCAGGTGAGCTTCACCGCGAGCGGCGCCGATCTGCGCGTGCAGCAGGCCCTGGCGATCGGCACGCTCGGTGCGAGCGGCGTCTTCGAGTGGTCCCCCGGCGGCCCCCTGCAGATCGATGCAGATGCGGCGAGCGTCACGGCGCGCGGTCTGGCGGCCGATCGGGTCGCGATACGCGCGAAAGGCACGTCGGCTCAGCACGCGATCGAGCTCACCGCGGACGGAAAAGCGGCGAACTTCGCGGCCAGACTGGTTGGCGGATGGCGCGCCGGACGCGGTTGGACGGGAACCCTCGCCGCCCTCGAGAATCGCGGCGCCCTGCCGATCTCGCTCGACGCGCCGGCGCAGCTGGATGTGGCGCCGCAGCGCGTGGTGGCGGGAGCGATGACCTTGCGCGCCGGTGGCGGGCGCGTCGCGCTAGGCGAAACGCGCTGGGCGCCGGGCAACTTCGCGACGAGCGGCGAATTCGACGCGATGCCGGCGGCGCTCTTGGTCGCGCTCGCCGGTGGCGGCGAGCTCGTCGAGGCTTCGCTCCTTCTGAGCGGCAGCTGGCGCTTGACCGCGAATCCGCGGTTGAACGGCGCGATCCGCATCACGCGCGAAAGCGGCGACCTCGTCTTTCGGAGCGATCCGCGGCTGCCTCTCGGACTCTCGGCACTCGAGCTCGAAGCCGGACTGGTCGACGAGCGTGTGACGGGCCGCCTCACCGCGCGTGGCAGCGAGATACTGCTCGACGTTCGGGGCGAGGCGCTTCCGGTCGGGGTCGGCGCCGAGGCGGGCCTCGCCCGCGAATCGCCGCTTTCGCTCTCGGCACGACTCGATGTGCCGTCGCTCGCGCCGTTTGCGGCGTTGTTTCGCACTCGCGCCAGTTTCGACGGTCGCGTCCGCGCAGACTTGACCGCATCCGGAACGTTGGGCAAGCCGGTCTGGCAGGGGCGCTTCGATGCCAACGCGATCCGCATCCAGTCGCCACCGCTCGGCATCGATTGGCGCGACGGCCGGCTGCGCGCCGCGATCTCGGAGAGCTCGGTGCGCGTCAGCGAGCTATCGATCGCGGGCGGCGAGGGCCGCCTGACCGGCGATGGGCTGCTGACGCAGGCCGGTGATGAGCGGACCGGCCAGCTCAACTGGCGCGCCGAGCGTTTCGTTGCGCTGAACCGGCCGGACCGCAATCTGACTTTGTCGGGCTCGGGGACGGTTGTCGCCGAAGCGCAGCGCGTGATGCTGCGCGGAGCGCTGCGCGCAGATTCGGGACACTTCGAGTTCGATCCGAGCGGAACGATCGCATTGGGCGACGACGTGATCGTCGTGGGCCGCAAGCTGAAGGGCGACGCAGGCGCTGCGGCGGAGCGTCGGCTGCCCGTGCTGGTCGCGTTCGACCTCGACATGGGCGAGAACCTCACGATCCGCGGCGCGGGCCTGGACGCGACGCTCGTCGGCAGCCTCAAAGTGCGCAGCCTGCCCACCGGTCAGATGCTCGGCGACGGCGTGATCCAGACGCGCCGCGGAATGTTCCGGGCGTATGGGCAGCGGCTCGAGATCGAGCGCGGGCGGCTGATCTTCGACGGACCGATCGAGAATCCGGCGCTCGACATTGCGGCCTGGCGACGCAATCAGGCCGTCGAGGCGGGTGTCGAAGTGAAGGGCCCGCTGCGCGCACCGCTGATCCGCGTCGTCTCCAATCCGCCCGTTTCGGAGAGCGAGCAGCTTGCGTGGCTCGTGCTCGGCCGCCCTGCCGAGGCCGGCGCTCAGTCGGACTACGCGGCACTTCAAGTTGCCGCCGCCGCACTCATCGGTGCGGCCGGCGGCGGCAGCCAGGAGTCGTTCGCGAACCGGGTCGGCCTCGACGATGTCGGATTGGCGTCGGACAGTCAGGGCAACCAGGCGGTCACGCTCGGCAAGCGCCTGAGCGACCGGATCTACGTGTCATACGAGCAGTCGATCAGCGCCGCGCTCGCGGTGCTGCGCCTCGAGCTCGCCCTGACGCGCCGGCTCTCGGCGCGCGCGGAAACCGGCACCCGGAGCGGAATGGATCTCTTCTACCGCTATTCCTTCGATTGAGGGTGTCTCGAAGCGAGCGTTGGTGCCTTCACGATCCAAGAGCAGGGCAAACGAACAAGGGGCTAAGGGGGAAAGGAAGGGGCCGCTTCTCCCCTTCCTGACCCTCGTATCTCCCCGGCGATCCTGTCACCGCCGGTGCAGGGTCAGGCGTAGCGACGGATGAACTTCGCGATGCGCGGCGCGATCGTCTCGCGCCACTTCCGGCCGCTGAAGATGCCGTAGTGCCCCACGTTGGGCACCGGGTAGTGCGCGCGCCGGCGCGCGGGGATGCTCGTGCATAGCGCATGCGCGGCCTCGGTCTGGCCGTTGCCCGAAATGTCGTCCAACTCCCCCTCGATAGTGAAGAGAGCCGTGCGGCTGATGGCTGCAGGATTGACCAATTCGCCGCGCACCCGCCAGCGTCCCAGCGGCAGGTCGAAATCCTGGAACACAGTGCGGATCGTGTCCAGGTAGTACTCGGCCGGAAGATCGAGGGTGGCGTTGTACTCGTCGTAGAACCGGCGGTGCGCGGCGACGCTCTCGCCGTCGCCCTCGACCAGATGATGGAAATAGTCCCAGTGCGCATCCGCGTGCCGGGAGGAATTCATGCCAACGAAGCCGAGCCACTGCAGGAAGCCCGGGTAGACGCGCCGCATGAACCCCGGGTACTTGGCGGGGACGCGCTGGATCAGCGCGCGCTCGAACCACACGAGCGGCTTGCGCGTCGCGAGCCCGTTCACGGCGGTGGGACTGCGCCGCGCGTCGATCGGGCCGCCCATCATCACCATGGTGCGCGGCCGGACCGGTTCGTCCGCCGCGGCCATCAGCGACACCGCTGCGAGCACGGGCACCGTCGGCTGGCACACCGAGATCACGTGCAGGTCGGGCCCGAGCAACCGGATGAACTCGCGGACGTAGTCGACGTAGTCGTCGAGATGGAAATTCCCCTCCGCGAGGGGCACCATCTTGGCGTCGACCCAGTCGGTGAGATAAACATTGTGCTCCGGCAGGAGTGCCCGGACAGTGTCACGCAGCAGCGTGGCGAAGTGCCCCGAGAGCGGCGCGACGACGAGCACCTTCGGATCGTCCCGTCGGGCCGCCCGCGCGAAATGCAGCA
>JBFJOO010000148.1:0-7120 GCA_041617635.1 Burkholderiales bacterium
CGCAAAGGCTTGAGCGTCCGGAAAAGGTTGCCGCAGGCGCTCCTCGAGCACGAGGCCGTTCAGCGTGCGCGCCGAAGTGTTGCGCAATGTCACGACGTAGCGCACCGACTTGCCCACCGTCACGAAACGCGGGAGGCGGCGGGCGATCGCGAGCGCCGGCGGCAGCCGGCCGCGCCCGAGGAAGCCGACCAGCACCAGGCTGAGCCCGACGGCAAACACCACGTGAGCGAGCGAGAGGCGCGTATCCACGCCGAGCAACCCCGCCGCGAGCCCGGCGGTCGCGACGAGCACGCCGGCGGGCGTCATGCGCCGCTGAAACCAGCGGGTAAGCCGATATACCCTGCGAAACAGTTTCACGAGCTGCACTGCCGCACTCCCCGTGGGTGCCGGTCCGCGACGCTTACACCGGGACGGGAATCGCCGCGACGATCTCGCGCACGAGCTCGGCCGCGGAAGCGCCCGAGTAATGCGCCTGCGGGTCCAGCGCAAGCCGGTGCGCAAGCACGTCGACGGCGATGCTCTGCACGTGATCGGGGGTGATGTAGTCCAGCCCGTCGACGAGCGCGAGCGCGCGCGCCAGCTGGAATATCGTGATCGAGCCGCGCGGGCTTGCGCCCATGCGGATCTCGGCGCGCTGGCGCGTACCCGACACGAGCGCCACGATGTAGTGGCGCAGCGCGTCCGCGACCGTGACGCGCGACGCTGCGGCGCGCGCGGCCCGCAGATCATCGAGCGTCGCGCAGGGCGTCAGCGCGTCGACCGGATGGTCCGCAGACGAGTAGCCGAGCATGCTCGCCTCCTCCTCCGCCGAGACGTAGCCCAGGCTCAGCCGGAGCCCGAAGCGGTCGAGCTGCGCTTCCGGCAGCGGATAGGTGCCGTGCGACTCGACCGGGTTCTGGGTGGCGATCACGAAGTAGGGATCCGGCAGCACCCGGCGCTTCCCGTCGGTCGTCACCTGCATTTCCGCCATCGCCTCGAGCAGCGCGGATTGCGTGCGCGGGGACGCGCGGTTGATCTCGTCGGCCAGCACCACGTTCGCGAAGACCGGTCCCTCGTGAAAGCGGAAGACGCGCTCGCCCTGGTCGTAGATCGACACGCCGACGATGTCGCTCGGCAGCAGGTCGGGCGTGAACTGGATGCGCGCGAACTTCGCATCGACGCTCCGCGCGAGCGCCTTCGCGAGCGTGGTCTTCCCGGTGCCCGGAAAGTCCTCCAGCAGCACGTGCACCCCCGCGATCCATGCCGCGACCAGCTTGCGGATGACGCCCGCCTGGCCGCGCATCACCGTGCCGATCTGGACCGGTATGCGTGCAAGCGGAGGCTGTAGGGCCTGGTTCATGGGCCGTAGAGTCCTTGCCCGAAGGGGGACCGGGAACGCCCCCGACGATAGCACGGGGTCACCCCGAGTCTCAGCGCCTGCGCGTCCGTGCGCGCCAAAAGTTCACGAGCGCGAGCAGTGCGATGCCGGCAAGCCCGGCCGCCACGCACAGCGCCTGCAGCGTCTCGATGGAGACCAGGCCCTGCCAATCGTTCGCGGATCGAAGGGGCGCCAGCGGCCGCACGTCGACGTGCATGATGCTGTCGATGAGAATGTGGCTGTAGGCGCCGAGCGCCGCGCCAAGGGCGGCCGGCGCAAGCGCGATTCGCGGTTCGACCGCCAGCCACCGCGCCTGCGCGGGGCTGAGCCACGCGTTCCAGCGCCCGATGGCCCACTCGCAAATCCGCCGGCCGGGCCACACGCTGAGCACCATGACGAGCGTGGCGCCGAGCAACGTGTGCAGGTACGGATGCGCCGGATCGCCGGTGAGGAAGAAGAGCGCTATCGGCTCCGCGTCGATGAGAACGTTCGCGAACGCGAAGACGGTGAAGCTCATGTACGGTCCGAGCACGCCCTTCAAGGCGGCGCCGGGGCCGAAGTGAAATGGAGTGATGGGCATCGCGGCTATCCCTCGCCTTCGCGCGCGAGCAGGATACTTCGAAAGCCCGGTGCCCGACCGGCTAAACTCGCGAGCCCTGCGCCAGAATCGTCCCTCGACGTGAAAGAAACCATCGTCCTCCTGGCCATTGCCGCCGCCAACACCGGCATCGCGATGCGCGTCGTCGAGCCGATGCTGCCGCGCCTCGCGAGCGATTTCGGCACGAGCGTGCCCTCGACGGCCGCCGTGATCACCGCGTTCGCGCTGGCGCAGGCGGGCGCGCAGTATTTTCATGGTCCGCTCGGCGACCGCTACGGGAAGCTGCGGGTGGTGACGATCATGATGGGGTTCGCGGCCGTCGCCTCGTTCGGATGTGCCCTGGCGGAGACCCTGCACGCGTTGATCGCCTGGCGCTTCGCAACCGGGCTTTTCGTCTCGGCCACCATGACCCTCGGCATGGCGTTCGTCGCGGACGCGGTGCCGGCCGAGACGCGGCAGCTCGTCATCGCGCGCTTCATCTCGGGCACGATCATCGGCCAGGCCCTGGGCCCGTTCATCGGCGGCGCGCTGACCGATCTCGCCGGCTGGCGCGCGACATTCGTGCTGGTTGGTGCCGTGTTTGCGGTGGCCGGCGTCGTGCTCTTCGCGAGGACGCGCGCGCGGTGGAACGAGGGCCCGCGCTCAACTGGCCCGCTGCTCGCGCCGGCCGTGCACCTCGCGATACTCAAGCTTTCGAAGACGCGCGCCGTGCTGGCCGCGGTGTTCCTGGAGATGGTTTTCTTCTATGGGGCATTCTCCTTTCTTGGCGCGATGCTGAAGGCGAAGTTCGACCTGTCCTTCACACTCATCGGCGTGCTGCTGAGCGGCTTCGGATTGGGCGGTCTGATCTACATTGCCGTCGTGCACTGGGTCCTCGCGCGACTTGGTCAGCGGGGTTGCATGCTGGTGGGGGGACTCCTCGGCGGGTTCTCCTACCTGGCGGTGCTCTTCGTGCCGGCCTGGCCGCTCGTCATGTTCTGCACCGTGGGCGTGGGGTTCGCCTTCTACATGGTGCACAACACGCTGCAGGTCAAGGCATCGGAAATGGCGCCGCGGTCGCGCGGGACGGCGTTCTCGCAATTTTCCATGTTTTGGGCGTCCGGCCAGGCGGTCGGCGCCGCGCTCATGGGCGCCGGTGTCGCCGCGTTCGGCTACCCGTGGATGATCGCGAGCTTCGGGCTCCTGTTCATGACCCTCGGAATCACGCTGCGATTCCAGCTGCATCGACTGTGAGCGAAGCACGCGCAGTCGGCACGCTTCGGTCTGATACCCTACGCTCCTTTGCGATGAGGAGCCGGCGCTTGAGCGGCATGGAAAAACGACTGCGCGCGCTGCCACCCGAGGTGCTGACGGGAATACGGCGCGGCATCGAGAAGGAAAGCCTGCGCGTGCGGCCGGACGGCATGCTGGCCGATACGCCCCACCCGGCCGGACTCGGTTCGGCGCTTGCCCATCCGCACATCACCACGGACTTCAGCGAGTCGCAGCTCGAGCTGATCACCAGCGTGCACACCAGTGTGGGAGCATGCCTCGCCGAGCTGGAGCAGATCCACCAGGCGGTGTATGGGGAGATCGGCGACGAGATGCTGTGGTGCGCAAGCATGCCCTGCGGCCTGCCTGCCGACGACACGATTCCCATCGGCCAGTTCGGCTCCTCCAACATCGGCCGCGCGAAGACCGTTTACCGGCTCGGCTTGAGCCACCGCTACGGCCGGCGCATGCAGACGATCTCCGGCGTGCACTACAACTTCTCGATGCCGGAGGCCACGTGGCCCCTCCTCCAGAAGGTCGCGGGAGTCGGCGGCGCGACGGAATACTTCCAGGACGAGGCCTACTTCAACCTGATCCGGAATTTCCGCCGGCATTCGTGGCTGCTGCTCTATCTGTTCGGGGCGTCGCCCACGGTGTGCAGCACGTTCGTCGCCGGCCGTGCGCACCGCCTGAAGGAGCTCACTGCCGGAACCCTGTATCTGCCGCACGCCACCTCGCTGCGCATGGGCCCGCTCGGCTACCAGAGCGATGCGCAGGCGACGCTCGGCGTGAGCTACAACAGCCTCGGCAGCTATGCCAGGTCGCTGCACGGCGCGCTCACCGTGCCGTATCCGCCCTACGAGGCCATCGGCATCCGGAACGGCGACGAGTACCGCCAGCTCTCCACCAGCCTGCTGCAGATCGAGAACGAGTTCTACGGCACCGTCCGGCCGAAGCGCCGGATCAGCCGCGGCGAGCGGCCGCTGCACGCCATGGGCGAGCGCGGCGTCGAGTACGTCGAGGTCCGCTTGATGGATCTCGACCCCTTCTCGCCGATCGGCATCGCCGCGGGCACGATGCGCTTTCTCGACGTGTTCCTGCTCTATTGCCTCCTCAGCGACAGCCCGCTCGACTCGCCGGAGGAAGTCGCGGCGATCACCTGCGACCGGCAGCGGGTTGCCGAAAGCGGACGCGACCCGGCGCTGCAGCTGGTCGAAAAAGGCCCCGGAGCGACATTGCGGGAGCGGGGTTCAGGGTTGCTCGACGCGAGCGAATCGGTCGCCGCGGCGCTCGATGCCGCGCATGGCGGGACGTCCTACCGAGCGGCGCTCGAGGACGCGCGCGCGGGGCTTGCCGATCCCGCGCGGGTGCCCTCCGCGCGGGTCTTGCGCCAGATGGCCGAGAAGCACGCGAACTCCTACGTGCAGTTCGCCAAGACACAATCGATGCGGCACCGGGACGCGCTCTTGCAGCTGCCGTTCGCGCAGGAAACGCGATCGCGATTCGTCCGGCTGGCCGAGGAGTCGCTCGCCGCACAGCGGGACATGGAAGCAGCCGACAAGGTGCCTTTCGAGACCTACCGCCAGGAGTACATCAACCAGAATCTTCTGGGCGGGCCGCACTTGCGTTAGGGAAAGCCTGCAAGCCCGTCATTCCCGCGTAAGCGGGAATCCAGACCGAGCCGAGCAAGAGACCTGCTGGATCTCCGCTTCCGATAGCGACGCTCGGGGGTGACGACCCTTGCGCGGGAATGACTTGATCGAACCTTCCCTAGTGCGGGGCGCGCGGCCTCCCGGCGACGCCGGATTCCACGATCACCTCGGGCAGCGCGGAATGCATGCGGGGCGCCATGACGTGCGCGCCGGCGATGCCCGGAATCGCCGCGAGCCCTTGCAGCAGCTCCACGCAGATCTTGACGCCCTCGCGCTTCGGATCGCTCGCGCGCTCGAGACGCTCGACGAGCGCGTCCGGAATGAGCGTCCCCCAGAGTTTCTCCCGCATCCAGCGCGCGGAGCGCGCCGACGGGATCGGCGCGACGCCGATGAGTATCGGCAGGCGCTGCGCGATGCCAAGCGCGAGCAGGCGCGCCGCATAACGCCGCACGACCTCGAGGTCCATGCAGAACTGCGTCTGCACGAAATCCGCGCCGGCGTCGGCCTTCGCGATGAGCCCGGCCGGCTGCCAATCCTGCGGCGGATCGACCGGCGTGTCGGCGGCCCCAAGCACGAGCGGCACCGGGCTCGCGATCTCGGCCTCGGACGGCAGCCGGCGCTCCGCGCGCATGCGGTGCGCGAGCGCGAGCACATCGGTCGTGCCCAGGTCGAATACCGCCCGGGTCTCCGGCTGATCGCCCGCCGAAGGCTCGTCGCCGCGCAGCACGAGCACGTTGCGGATTCCGAGGGCGACGGCCCCGAGCAGGTCCGCCTGCAGCGCAAGCCGGTTCCGGTCGCGGCAAGTCATCTGCAAGACGGGCTCGATGCCGCTCTGCACGAGGAAATGGGCGGCAACGAGACTCGACATGTGCGTCTTCGCGGAAGCTCCGTCGGTCACGTTCACGGCGGTCGCGAGCCCGCGCAACGGCAGCACGTGCGCGACGAAGTCCGCCGGATCGGCCGATATCGGGGGCGAGACCTCCGCGGTGATGGCGAAACGCCCGTCGCGCAAGGCGCGTTGCAGCTCGCTTGCCGCGGCGTCCTGCCGGTCGGCGGAATGCTTCTTTTCAGCCATTGCCCCTCCGTCGCATAGATCCGGATCTTAGCAATTGCGTGACGGAATCCACGCCATCCCGGATTCCGGGCTCCGCAAGCGTCGTCCCCGACGAAAGTGAACTCGCTCAAGATGTTTCGGTCGTAACAAAGTGCAACATACCCGCGATTCGCGTTCGCGCAACGCTAGAATCGAGCCACTGAAATCTTGAAAGGGAGTCCACCTCATGACTAAGCTCATCAAATCACGCATTGTTGCGGCAACCGCGATCGGCGCCCTGGCGCTTGCGGGTTGCGCCGGAATGGATCAGACCCAGCAGGACACTGCGAAAGGGGCCGGTATCGGCGCGGCGGCCGGCGCCGTGATCGGCGGCGTGACGCGCGGCGGACGCGGCGCTGTCGCGGGCGCCGGCATCGGCGCGGCGGTGGGTGCCGCGGGCGGGTACATCTGGTCCAAGAACATGCAGGAGCAGAAGCGCGCGATGGACGAGGCGACCCAGGGCACCGGCGTCGAGGTGTCCCGCACCCCGGACAACCAGTTGAAGCTCGAGATCCCGAGCGACATCTCCTTCGATGTGAACCGGGCCGACATCAAGCCCCAGCTGCGTCCGGTGCTGGACAAGTTCGCGCAAGGCCTCACGACCTATCCGGGCTCGACCGTGCGCATCATCGGACACACTGACAGCACCGGCAGCGACGCGATCAACAATCCCCTCTCGGTCAATCGCGCAGCGAGCACGCGCGACTATCTGGCCGGGCGCGGCGTCGCGCAAAGCCGCGTGACGATCGACGGGCGCGGCTCGCGCGAGCCGATCGCGGACAACAGCACTGCGCAGGGGCGCGCGATGAACCGGCGCGTCGAGATCTTCGTCGCGGAGGCTGCGCCCGCCCCCGCCGCGAGCCGCTGAGGGCCGGCGCGCCCCTCGCGATAGCGAAGATTCTCCGGCGGCCGGCGTCTCGCCTCGCCGCCGCCGCGCAAGCGGCCCGCGACTGATCGCGGGCCGCTTGCTATCATCGCCTCCACGCTCTTGAGGAGGCCGACATGACCCGCTCTACCCTCACACTCGCCGCGCTGACCGCCGTCATCTCGCTGTCCACGGCGTCCGGCGCCGCCGTCGCAGCGGAGCAGATGCCGTTGCCGAAAGTCTTCCGCGAGGCGCCGTTCCAGAAGGGACAGTGGCGGATGGAAATGCTGGAGATGAGCGCGAA
>JBFJOO010000149.1:0-6927 GCA_041617635.1 Burkholderiales bacterium
CGGGCGCTGCCGGGATGCGGATGTCGCCGGGTATTGGTTCCTGCTGCGCGGCCGTCGTGCCGCTCGCGCCCCAGCAAACTGCTACCGCAAGCGCACCAAGGAACGCGCGCCAGCGATTCGATTTCAACGGCAAGTCCATGAAAACCATTGTAAGACGGCTTCGGGCCGGCGAGAAGCGCGCGGGCGCTCCGGGGCGGCCTGCGGTGTGCGTTTGTGCGCGATGTCGCCCGAAACCGGAACCCGTCATTCCCGCAAATGCGGGAATCCAGGCTGAGCACGTTCCAAGCCTTGCTGGATCCCCGCGTGCGCGGGGATGACTCGATCGGAGGCGTCCCGAATCACGCGCGCCCGCACCGCGGCGCCGATCAGTTGTCCACCACCTTGCGCAGGGGCGGCGGCTCGGCGCGCGCCCCCGGCTCAGCGAGGCGCGCCTCGAGGGCCTGAATTCGCTCCACGAGCTTGGCGACGTGCGCCTCCACCTCGGCGGTGTGGTCCGTGAGCCCGCGGATCGCCCGCGCCATCGGATCGTCGTCACCGCGCGTGGAAAGCGCGTACGCCGAGAATCCCATCTTGGCCGCGTGCGCCTCGCGCGCGAGCTCGTCGGGCGTCTCCATGATGCGTGCCGGGATGCCGATCGCCGTGGCGCCGGCCGGCACGTCCTTGACGACGACCGCGTTCGAGCCGATTTTCGCGCCGTCGCCCACGTTGATGGGACCGAGCACTTTCGCTCCGGCGCCAATGATCACGCCGTTGCCGAGCGTCGGGTGACGCTTGCCCTTGCTCCATGTCGTGCCGCCGAGCGTCACGCCGTGGTACAGCGTGCAGCCGTTGCCGATGATGGCGGTCTCGCCGATCACGACACCCATGCCGTGGTCGATGAAGAAGCAGTGCCCGATGGTCGCGCCGGGATGGATCTCGATGCCGGTGACCCAGCGCGAGAAATGGGAGATCCAGCGTGCGAGCCAGCGCAACCGGGCCTTCACCCAAAGCCAGTGCGTCAGGCGGTGAAAGAGGATCGCGTGCAGGCCTGGGTAGCAGGTCAGCACCTCCCAGGTGCTGCGCGCAGCCGGGTCACGCTCGAAAATGCAGGCGATGTCCTCGCGAAGCCGGGTGAACATGGCAAAAGTCCTTCAGGAACCGGGTAGTAGTATATACCCTAGCAAATTAGTCAGATTTGCTCTTAGTCAATTCCGGCGGGTCGGAAGTTCATTCGTCGCGCGGTGCCTCGTTCGCCTGACGCGCATGCGGCACGGTCAGGCGTTCTAGCGCCGTCGGCCCATTCCATCCCAGGCAGTGAGTATTCCGCGCAGGATGTTGACCTCCTCGCGCTCGAGCCGCGCGCGGCCGAACAGGCGGCGCAGCCGCTCCATCAGCCGCCGGGGCTGCGCAGGATCCAGAAAGCCCGCCTCGGTCAGGTTCCGCTCGAGGTGCGCGTAGAACGCCTCGAGGTCATCGATGCTCGCCGCGGGAAAAGCGGCCTCGGTCTCGCGCCCCGCTCCACCGGACGCCGCGACGTGCAGCTCGTAGGCGGCCACCTGGACCGCGGCGGCCAGGTTGAGCGAGCCGTAAGCGCCGCTCGTGGGAATCCAGGCGCGCCGCTGGCACTTGAGCAAGGCCTCGGTCGAGAGCCCCACGCTCTCGGTGCCAAACACGAGCGCCACCTCGCCGTGCCGCGCTTCCGCGACGGCCTGCGCCGCCGCGGCGCGCACGTCGAGCTCGGGCAGGGAGAGATCGCGGTGCCGCGCCGAGAACCCGACGGCGAACGTCGCGTCGCCCAGCGCTTCCTCAAGCGTCGCGCACACCCGCGCGGTCGCGAGCAGATCCGCGGCGCCGCTCGCGAGCGCCTCGGCCTCGGGATGCGGAAACGCGCGCGGCGCGACCAGCACGAGTCGCGCAAGGCCCATCGTCTTCATCGCCCGCGCGGCCGAGCCGATGTTGCCCGGATGAGTGGTGCCGACGAGCACGACGCGCACGCGCGCAAGCGCGGACGGTGGGTCGGGGCGACTCATCTTGCTACAATCACGGGTTCCCTCTCGCGGGCGCGCGCGTTCGACCGATTCCCATGCACCAGATCCATCCCATGCTCACCGTGGCCGTCAAGGCGGCCCGACGCGCTGGCGTGATCATCAACCGCGCATCACGCGACATCGACGGCCTGACGGTCACGTCCAAGCGGCAGAACGATTTCGTCACCGAGGTGGACAAGGCGGCGGAAGCCGCGGTGATCGACGTACTGGCGCAGGCCTATCCGGGACACGCGATTCTAGCAGAGGAGTCCGGCGCCTTCGGGAAGTCGGAGTACACCTGGATTATCGATCCGCTGGACGGCACGACCAACTTCATCCACGGCTTTCCGCAGTACGCCGTCTCGATCGCCCTCCAGCATCGCGGCGTGCTCACCCAGGGCGTGGTGTTCGATCCGACCCGTAACGAGCTCTTCACCGCGTCGCGCGGTCGCGGCGCGTTCCTGAACGACCGGCGCATTCGCGTCGCCAAGCGCGAGCGGCTCGCCGAATCGCTCATCGGCACGGGCTTTCCGTTTCGCGAGCTCGGGCACCTGACGCGCTATACGCGGATGTTCAAGTCGGTGGTCGCCGGCACGGCGGGCGTGCGTCGCGCCGGCGCCGCGGCGCTCGATCTCGCCTACGTGGCCGCGGGCCGGCTGGACGGCTTCTGGGAGATGGGCCTCGCGCCGTGGGACATGGCGGCCGGCACGCTCCTCATCCTCGAGGCGGGCGGCCTCGTGCGCGACTTCGACGGGGAGGAAGGCTTCCTCGAGAAGGGGCACATCGTGTGCGGCTCGCCGAAGATCTTCGGGCAGCTGCTGCCGCTCATCGCGGCGGAGCACACGCGGGCGCGTTGAGCCTCAAATCGCCAGCACCGTCATCCCCGCGCAAGCGGGGATCCAGAGCTCTGGCACCGTCATCACCGCGCAACTGGGGATCCAGAGCTCTGGACCGTCATCCCCGCGCACGCGGGGATCCAGTCATCCTTATCGAAACCCCTGGATTCCCGCGTGCGCGGGAATGACGCCGCCGCGTTAGCCTGGGCCAGCGGCACTGCCCCGCAATAGGCCCACAGCAGTGAACACCGCTTCGATGGCCGCGCGCGGGATATCGCGCACGATGAACACGATGCGCGAGCGGCGATCGGCGTCCTTCCAGCTCGCGAGCTTCACCGGCGGGTGGAAGACATGCTGCGCGCCGTGTATGGCGACCGGGCCGGGCTCGCCCGCCACGTTGACGATGCCCTTCACGCGCAGGAGATCGGGGCCCCGCAGCGCGGTGAGCATGTCGATCGCCGCGCTCAAGGTGTCCCACGTGAAGGGCGCCTCGAACCAAAGACAGAACGCGTGAATTGCCGCGTCGTGCGCGCTTGCGCCGAAGCGCGCCTGCACCGGCCGCGCGGCGTCCGATCCGAGCGCCTGCAGCGCGAGCCAGCGGTCGGGGTCGCGCGCGAGCGCCTGGGAATCGCCCGGCGTGATCTCGGCGAGGACGGCCGGATCGAGCTCGCCGTCGACCGCCTGCGAGACGCTCGCGTAGGGATTCATCCCCGCGAGTCGTTGCGCCAGCCCATCCACTTGCGCCGCCGCGGCGATGTCGGTCTTGGTGATGACGAGGCGATCGGCGACCGCCGCCTGCTTCGCGGCCTCGGCCATGCTGTCGAGCTGGCCCATGCCGTTCACCGCATCGACCAGGGTGACGACGCCGTTCAACCGGTATTGCGCCCCGAGCAGCCCGTCGGTCTGCAGCGTATGCAGCACGGGCACCGGGTCGGCGAGCCCGGTCGTCTCGACGAAGACGCGATCGAAATCGATGATCTCGCCCGCGCGCCGCTTCACGAAGAGCTCGCGCAGCGTCTCCTGCAGATCGGTGCGCACGGTGCAGCACAGGCAGCCGTTCGAGAGCAGCGTCATCTGCTCCGAGGACGCCTCGACGAGCTCGTGATCGAGCCCGACGTCGCCGAACTCGTTGATGATGACTGCGGCGCGGTTCATGCCCGGATGGCGCAGCAGCCGCCGGAGCAGCGTCGTCTTGCCGCTGCCGAGGAAGCCGGTGATGATCGTGACCGGCAGCCTTCCGGCGAGCGGGTCGCGTTGGCGAGCAGCGGTCGTCGGGTCGCTCAAATCGTCATCTCGAGGACGTACAGCCCGCCGACGTGCCGGTCGACGGTGTAGACGATGCCCCGCTCGTCCACATAAACGTCGTTCAACTGGATCGCGCCGGTCGGCGCCATCCGCGGCGCCCCGGGGACGAAGTAGGCGACTTCCTGCGGATGATAGGGATCGCTCACGTCGTACGCGCGCACGCCCGCGTTGAAGAAAGTGCCGATCACAATGTGGTCCGAGCGCCACGACGTGCCGACCGGCAGGTTCTCGTGCAAGTTGTGGGCGCCATAGCGCCCGCCGCGCTTGGCGAACGTGTCGAAGGGCGGCATCGGGAACGTCGCGATGGGCACCGGGTTCGTCTCCATCCGCGCATCGGCGACCCAGACGAGCTTGGGCCAGTCGGCCCCGTCGTCCTGAATGCACTCGTCGCTGACGATCAGGAGGTTGCGCTCGAAGAGCGGCAGCACGGTGTGGGTGAAGCCGTTGTAGGGCGGCGAGTAGCTCCAGCGGCTGACGACCTTCGGATTCGCCTTGTCGGAAATGTCGAGAATGATCGCGCCGCCGTCGATGTAGCCGATGTAGGCGCGGTCGGGCCGCTGCGGGAACACGTTCGTGTTGTGAGCGCGAAATCCGGCGTCGAACTTCGCCGCGAGCCGCTGCGGCGGCGGCGCGCTGTCGCCCTCGCGCGTGCCGGGCAGCCACCAGCGGCAGGCCTCGACGGGCTGCGACGGGTTGCGCACGTCGATCATCCGGTAGAACTGGTCGTCGAGCGGATTGCGCGGCTGGAAGTCCGCGGCGCCGCTCGCCATGTGGACGTAGTCGCCGTCGACGAACCACACGGCGTGCACCCCGCGCGAGTGCGGGCCCGACGCGTCGAAGTGCGAGATGCGCTTCGGCTTCTCGGGCACGCTCACGTCGAAGAGATCGAAGCCCGCGGGCTGCAGCCCCACGGTCGCCGTCTGGTAGGCCACCGCCATCGTGTTGCCCACGACGTCCAGGGAGTTCGACCGCATCTTCGCGTGCGGGAGCTCGGTCTGCACCACGACCTTGGGCTGGCGCGGGTCGGTGACGTCTACGCCGGTGAAGTTCTTCGGCGCGGCTTCGTGCGCGAGCCACAGGATCCGGCGCCCATCGCGCGTGGCCTGCATGGCCATGCCCTCGCCCATGCCGCCGAAGCCCTCGAGCTCGTGGTGGGCGAGCAGGCGCATGTTCAGGGACAGCGTCTGGTCCGCGCGCGAGCCCGCGCCGCCGAGCGATTTGGCCATGGATTCTTCCTATGTGGGTTGTACAGGGATCCGCCGCGATCGCTGGCGACGGGGATGCGCTAGGGTAGCCGCGCGGCCGGGCCGGCGCAATGGCGGTTGAGAACGTGCGTCCCGCGCCCAGCGTGCCCGGCGAAGCACGCGCTTTCGCGCTGCGCACGCGGAATCGCTCGTTGGTCGGGCGATAAATTACCGCGACGCAACAAGGTCCCACGCCCGGCGGCGCAACGCCTTGTGAAAAGACGCTTGCCCGAGTTCCCTCCGTTGCGATAGTGTCAATGTCGAACACGTTCGAGCCGATCGCAGATCCCCGGAAAGCTCCCAGATGGCCCCGCGCACCGATGCCGCCCGATAACGTCCCCGCGACGACCGCCGGCGCTTTGCCCGCCGCTTCCGGCGCCGCGTCGGAGCGCCGTGGCGCGTGGTGGCGCACGGCGGTGCGCACAGCGATACCGTTCATCGTGGTGCTCAGCATCTGGGAGTTCGTCGCGCGACTCGGCATCTTTCCGGAGCGGCTGTTTCCGAAGCTCGAGGAAGTGGCCGAGACATTCATCCGGCTGACCGCCGCGGGGATCCTGCCGCATCATGTCATCGAGACCGTCATTCGCCTCCTCGCGGGATTTGCGATGGCGACCCTGGTCGGGATCGCGATCGGGGTCATGATGGGCCGGTCGCGACGCGCGGAGGATATCTTCCTGCCGCTCGTCAGCATCCTCGCGCCCATCCCGGGCATCGCCTACGCGCCGCTCTTCCTGCTCTGGTTCGGCCTCGGCGACCTGCCGACCATTCTGCTGGTCGGTTTCGTGTCCGCATTTCCGATCATCTTCAACACCTGGACCGGCGTGAAGGCGGTCAAGGAGATCTGGGTTCGCGCCGCGCACTCGATGGGTGCGGACGATCGGCGGCTGTTCCGGCTGGTCATCCTGCCCGGTGCGCTGCCTTACATGCTGACCGGCCTCAGGCTCGGGCTCGCGCAGGCGTGGCGCATTCTGGTCGGGGTCGAGATCCTCGCCGCGGTGCCCTGGGGCCTCGGCTGGATGATCTTCGGCGCGCGCGAGTTCCTGAATACCGACGTGATGCTCGCCGGCATCGTCGCGATCGGCGCGATCGGGCTCTGCCTGGAGAAGTTCGTCTTCGAGCGGCTCGAGCAGTACACCGTCGTGCGCTGGGGGATGATGACCGCATGAATCCCACCAACGTACGCACCCGCTCTGCGGGACGCGCCGCCGTCACCATCCTCTCGGCAATGGCGATCTACGAGCTGATCGCCCGCGCGGGCATCTTTCCGGCGGCGCTCGTGCCGACCATTCCGACCGTGGCGATGACGCTCTATGCGATGCTCGCCGACGGCACGATGGTCAAGCACGCGCTCTCCACCCTGCTGCGCGTGCTGTTCGGTTTCGGCCTGGCGGCCGCGATCGGGCTCCCGCTCGGCATCCTGATGGCGCGCTACCGGAGAGTCGAGCAGTTCTTCATGCCGCTCGTGAGCGTGCTCATGCCGATCCCGTCGCTTGCCTGGGTGCCGGTATTCATACTCTGGTTCGGGCTCGGGAACAC
>JBFJOO010000150.1:0-6840 GCA_041617635.1 Burkholderiales bacterium
GAACTTGTTCAGGTCCTGAGCGAACCAGTGAACCACGTAGGCAAAAACGAACCAGATCGCCAGATGGATCCACATCAGACGCTTGGTCCGAGTCCAGTGCTCAACCTGTTGGGAAACGGCCGTGCTCATGGGCTACCCTCCTCTGTTAACGGCAATTATTATGGCGGCGCAATCACCGCGTGACAGACTCGGTCCTTCTGGGGGACGATATCCGTGCCGTGCCCCAGGACGTCGGAGCTGGAGAATTCTAGCCCAGAACCGGGCACGCATGTCTAGGGGGTGATTTTGGCGGTGCAATGGCTAAACCGTGTCGCTTCGGTGGATTTCTGGAGCGCGCTGCGCAACTTCCTGGGCGCCAGCGGGCGCACTCGAGCCACACGCATCGCCGACCGGGGAGCACTGCGGCAGTTCCTGGAGACCCGGTCGAGCTACATCGCCCAGACCACGCTCTACGGATATCTGAGAACGCGCGCCGGCACCCGCTTTCCGGAACTCTTCGAGAATGACGCATTCGGCGTCTCGATCAACATCGCCAAGTGGTATATCTGGCTCGCATGCCTTTCGGACCTCGCGGTCTTCGCCGGCGGTCTCCTGTGGCAGCGCAGCGGCGCGGCACCCTCGGACGCCGGCCGGGCGGTGACCTCGATCGTCGAGGACATCCTCGCGGCAACCGGCACGCCGGAACAGGCCGGACCGGAATTTCCCCGCCTCGCGGCCGAGGTGCGCGCGCGGCTGGGAGGCTGCCACTGGCGATCGGTGCAGGACGATGCGTCCGCCTTCACCGAGAGCCCGGCCGCGCTCGTGCAGTGGGCTCCGGTGATCGAGGACTTCATGCGCCTCGACCAAGAAATCGTGTCGAACTCGGTGCGCTACGCCTGGATCGAGATCCGCCGGACGCTGCGCCGCGACCTGGATGCGGGTCCGGTGATGGCCTCCTTCGGCGCTTCCCGGGAGTCGCCCGCGGCCGACCACGCCTGAGCGGCGCGACCGCGCGGGCCGCACGCCCTCAACCGGGAAAGAATTGCTCGGCGATCGCCTGGGCGAGCGCGCGCGCCCGCGCCGCCAGCGCCTTGCCGCGCGCGCCCATGCTGTCGAGAACCTGCGCGCCCCGCTCCGCCGCGGCGGAGAAATCGGCCCGCGTCTTGGCCCGGTCGATCGGGGTGGTAATCATGTCGGCACTCGGCCCCAGCGCATCGGTAAGCATCATGCGGAGCTGCGCCAAGGCCTCTTTGCGCTGCGCGGCCAGCGCCGCGGCCGGCGCGCCTGCCACCGCCTGCGCGGCGGCGGGCGCGCTCGCTCGCACGCCGCTGATCGCCACGAACTCCTGGTCCACGAGCGTCTGCAGCGAGCCCTCTATATCCGGAATCGCGCCGAACCGCGCGACGTAGTCGGCGACGGTCGAATTGCCGTCGACCATGATCAGCACGCTGCGCAGCCGCGCGGCGAGGCCGTGCGTGCGCGATTTCACTTCCTCGGTTCCCTTGCCCGTCTTTACGAGGACCGCATCCCTGTCCATTCGCCTCCGGACCCCACCTGAAAGTGTTCTCGTTGTTATGCGGGAATGATGCCACGGGCGCGCGGATGCGCCAACGCTTCCCCGCAGACCCGGGTCCCGCCCCGCGTCGGGCTGGTCTTCCGGCTCCTCCGAGGCTCGTGCGGGGGCGCGAATCAGTCGATCCGATAGAAGCGCGCCGCGTTGTCGTGGAAGAGCTTGCGCCGCTCAGTCGCCGCGAAGCCGACGGTCATGCGCTTGAAGTCGTTGAACATCTCCCCGTAGCCGACGCGCAAACCGTCGACCGGAAAGTTCGACGCAAACATGCACCGATCGACCCCGAAAAGCTCGATCGCCTCGAGGACGATGGCGCGATTGCTCGCGTAGCCCCACGGACCGTCGCGTAGGCAGAGACACGAGAGCTTGCACCAGCAGTTCGGACACGCCGCCAGCGCGCGCATGCCGCGCCGCCACATCTCGAGCCCTCCCGGACTGCGGTCCCAGGGGAAGCCGGTATGGTTGAGGACCACCGGAATGTCGGGATGCGCGGCCACGACCTCGGCCGCTTCCTCGAGATGCCACGCCGGAACGCGCAGATCCCATGCGAGCCCGAACCTGCGGAGCAGCTTGTACCCCGCGAGCCATTTCGGGTCTTGCAGGGTGCCGGGTGCGCCCGGTTGCATGCCGGACGGGGAGGAAGCGGTCACCGGCTTGGAGCGAATGCTGCGCACGAGCGGGTGCGCAGCCTGCCGCGCGAGGATCTCCTCCGCGTTCGGCGTGTGGAACCAGGCATGCGCGACGATCGCGCTCGGCATCCCGGTCCGCGCATGGAGCTCGGTGAGCCATTCCGTCTCGGCGACTTGCTGATCGCGCGAGCACTCGGCCTCGACGTGCACGGTCCTCACCACGTTGTGCCCGGCCGCATCGCGTCGGTAGTCATCCGGCAGGTAGTCGCGCTTGAGACCCGCGTACTCGCCGAGAAAGAAATCGTGTGGCGTGGCGTCCTGCAGCCACGGGTAGTACAGTGGGCCGCCGGAAAGCCGCCAGAAATGGTGGTGCGCGTCGACGATCGGGAGGTCGTCCATTCTCACCCCCCGGGCCGCGCCGCGGCGCTGAAAAAGACCCGATCCTGCTCGGCCCGGAGCCGCCAGAGCGCCGAATCGGCGGGACGCTCGAGGTCGTCCACCGTCAGCGTCGCACCGGCCGCGACCGCGCGCTTGAGCGTGCGCCCGGCCGCCATGTAATAGGGCACCGGCACGCTGCCGGTAGCCGGCTGCGCGTCGGCGAGCATGGGTGCGAGCCCGGCGATCTCATGCCGTTCGGCGAGCCGCAGTTCGGTCCCTGCTGCGAGATCGTTCGCGGCGCGCGCGACGAGATCGCACACCGGTCGCTCGCAAGTGGACGCGTGGCCGAGGAACGCCGCGCCGAAGAGCGTGTAGGGCGCCTCGAGACCGAGCAGGTGGACCGGGTTGTGCACCAGGGCGTACCGGCCGTCGGCGCTTACCGGAATGCCCTTGGCGGCGATCACCTTCCACGCTGCAGCGTCGTCGCACGCCACCACGACGAACACCCCGCCAGCGAACGAGAGCTCATCGGGCCGACGATAGCAATTGAACATGTCCACCGCACCCTTGCGCGCGAGCAATCCCCCGTCGGGACGCAACAGCTCCACGAGCTCGAGCGTGCGCGCGATCGGCGCGTGGAGCTCGGGCGTATCGGGCTTGAGGCCGGTGGCGTTTGCGACGATGCCGAGCTCGCAGAGATCGGGCGCCGTGCGCTGACGGATACCCGCGAGAAGCTGCGCGCGCGCCAGAGCGCGGGCCGGCGCCGCGGCTGCCGCGCCGTTCCACGCCGCCGCAAATGCGGGCGATGATCGCGTCTCGCCGATCGCCCGCACGCTCGACGCGGCCGGATCGAACACGAAGTCGTACTCGCTCGCCTTGCCGGCGCACGCCACCTCCAGCCCGAGCGCCCCCGCCCAGCTGACGAGGCTCGCGAGGAGGCTGGGTTGGTCGCCATCGACCGGCGTGCACACTTTGCCCACGGACCGCGCCTTGTGCTGCAGGATCGGGCCGACCGCCGAATGGGCCTCCTTCGAGACCATCGCGACGTGCTTGCCCGCTTCGATCGCGGCGAGCGCGCAGCGGGCGCCCGCTTCGGGGCCGCCGGTCGCCTCGACGATCATGTCGAGCGGCAGCTCGGCGAGCAGCGCTGCGTCGGGAACGATCGCGACGCGGCCCGCCTCGATCGCTGCGAGCGCTGCGGCACGCGAATCGCACGTCGCGACCGCCTCCGGGGCAAGCCCGGACGCGAGGCACGCGGCACTCGCGCGCGCCGGGTCGAGATCCGCCACCGCTGGCACCGCCAGCTGCCGCAGCACGCGGGCGCGGTAAAGAAACGAAGCACCGAATTCTCCGGCGCCCGCGAGCCCCACGCGTACCTGCCGGTCCGCGTGCCGTGCCAGAAGTGCGGCGGGGTTCATGCCCGAGGCTCCACCAAAGGGTTCGCCGAATGCTAGCACCGCGCCCGGCGCACCCGCCCCGCGCAGGCGGACGACGTCAGCTGGCCGGTGACTCCGCTCGCTCGTACCAGCGGCGCGATGCGTTCGCGATCCGCACGACGGAGAGCATCACCGGGACTTCGACCAGCACGCCGACCACGGTCGCGAGCGCCGCGCCCGACTCGAAGCCGAAGAGACTGATCGCGGCGGCGACCGCGAGCTCGAAGAAGTTGCTTGCGCCGATGAGCGCCGACGGCGCAGCGACGCAATGCGCGACGCCGAACCTCCGGTTGAGGAGATACGCGAGCCCCGAGTTGAAATAGACCTGGATGACGATCGGGACGGCGAGCATCGCGATGATCAGTGGCTGCTTCAGAATCTGTCCGCCCTGGAACGCGAAGAGCAGGACGAGCGTCACGAGCAGCGCCGCCACCGAGAGCGGCTGGATGCGCGCGAGCGTGGCGGCAAGCGCGCCCGCCCCGCGCGCGAGCAGGTTCTTCCGCCACGCCTGCGCGAGGATCACGGGAATCACGATGTAGAGCGCCACCGAGATGAAGAGCGTGTCCCATGGGACGGTGATCGCGGAGAGCCCGAGCAGCAGGCCGACGATCGGCGCGAACGCGACGATCATGATCGCGTCGTTCAGCGCGACCTGCGACAGCGTGAAGTACGGATCCCCGTCCGAGAGCTGGCTCCATACGAACACCATCGCGGTGCAGGGCGCCGCCGCAAGCAGGATGAGCCCGGCAATGTAGCTATCGAGCTGCTCCGCGGGGAGGTAAGGCGCGAAGACGTGGCGAATGAAGATCCACGCGAGCAGCGCCATCGAGAAGGGCTTGACCAGCCAGTTCACGGCGACCGTCACCCCGATGCCTCGGACGTGCTTGCGCACCTGCCCGATCGCGCCAAAGTCGATCTTGAGCAGCATCGGAATGATCATCACCCAGATGAGCAGCCCCACCGGGATGTTGACCCGCGCGATGTCCAGCCGGCCAAGCACCTGGAACGGTGCCGGCCAGAACTGTCCGAGCGTGATGCCCGTGACGATGCACAGGAAGACCCACAGCGTGAGCCAGCGCTCGAAGACCCCCATGCGCGCGCCGCTCGGTTGCGGGCGTGCCGCCAAAGCTGGCGCGCGCGAAGTCACTCGCGCGTTTCCTTCAGCAGCATGCCTTGGCGGGCTCGCTCGTCACCGAGACCTCGACCGGGCGCGGCGCGCAGCAGGCGGCGCTCTCAGAAGGTTTTGCCGCTGCAGTCCTGCTGTCCGTGCCGAAGACGGGAATCTCCCCGAGCGAGTGAAAAGTCTCCCACGCGATGCCCTGCGGATCGGTGGTCCAGTACTTGTTCGAGGCCGCGTAGCAGCAGGCGGCGCCCGCCTGGTCGCGGGCCGCGATCTCCGCCTCACCGACCTGCTTGCGCAATGCGACGAGCTCCGCGTCGGAGTCGACCTGGAACCCGAGATGGTCGACGCCGGCTTTCATGCCGCGCGCGGAGATCGCGAAGTTGACGCGCGGGTCCTCGATCATCCACTTGGCGTAATCGTCCTTGACGACCGCGGGCGGCGCCCCGAACACCGTGGAGTAGAAGCGGATATTGGCCGCAAGATCGTCGACGGCCACGTGCACGTGGAAGCGTTTCATCGTCTGGTGCCTTTCGTGGTGGAGGGCGCGCAGGCGACGGCCTGCGGCCCGCAGGCGTTGCCTCCGCAACAGTTCTCGGTGAGAAAGCCGACCAGCGCGTTCATGGCGCCGAAGTCGGCCGAGTAGTAGACGAATCGCCCCTCCTGCCGCGAATGGATGAGACCGGCGTTGGCCAGCTGGGCGAGGTGGAACGAGAGCGTGGGTGCCGGAACGTCGAGCGCCTCGGCGATCGCACCGGCGGCCATGCCCGCGGGGCCTGCCTGCACCAGCTGGCGGAAGATCGCGAGCCGCGTTTCCTGCGCCAGCGCGCCCAGTGCCTTGATCGCGCTCTCGACGGTCCCCGACGTGTCGGTGTTAATTTTCATATTTCCAATAATATAGAAATAATCTGACCTGTCAAGCCCCGCCCGCACGACTGGGGGGGCAGAGCCCCCAGGCTAGCCTGCGAGGCCCGCGCTCCCAAAAAGAAAACCCCGCTTGCGCGGGGTTTCAGTTCAGCGGGAAGGGGGGTAACGGGAGGGAACCAGCCGGTTCCCTCCTGTTCGTAACCTACCCCTACGGATGGATATCGTAATGCGCTGTCGCGCATTACTACATATCCATCCCTCCCATTCCTCCCATGCCGCCCATGCCGCCCATGCCGTGGTCATGGCCGCCGCCGCCGCCCTTCTTGTCCTCGACGAGCTCGGCCACCATCGCATCGGTGGTGAGCATGAGGCTCGCGACGGACGCGGCGTTCTGGAGCGCGGTGCGCGACACCTTGGTCGGGTCGATCACGCCCATCTCCGTCATGTCGCCGTACTCCTCGGTCTGGGCGTTGAAGCCGAAGTTGCCTTTGCCCTCTGCGACCTTGTTGAGCACGACCGACTGCTCGGCGCCGGCATTCGCCACGATCTGGCGCAGCGGCTCCTCGAGGGCGCGGGCGATGATCTTGATCCCGGCGTCCTGGTCAGGATTGTCGCCCTTCAGCTTGGCAAGCGCGGTGCGCGCGCGGATGAACACCACGCCGCCGCCCGGGACGATGCCTTCCTCGACCGCGGCGCGGGTTGCATGCAGCGCGTCCTCGACGCGGGCCTTCTTCTCCTTCATCTCGATCTCGGTCGACGCGCCGACCTTGATCAGCGCCACACCGCCGGCGAGCTTCGCCACGCGCTCCTGGAGCTTCTCGCGATCGTAGTCGGACGAAGATTCCTCGATCTCTCTGTTGA
>JBFJOO010000151.1:0-6746 GCA_041617635.1 Burkholderiales bacterium
AGGACATCGCCAAGATGATCGGCGCCTCGCGCGAGATGGTGAGCCGCGTGATGAAGGACCTGCAGACCAGCGGCTATATCGAGGTCCGCGCCGGGGCCATATTCCTGCACGACAATCTCCTCGTGCAGGAGGCACGCGCCTAAACACTTTGTTGGAGAGCTCCGCGCACGCGCCCGGGGGAATTTACAAGGGGCTTGCCCCTTGTTCGTTCCGGGGGATATACAAGGGGGCTTTCCCCCTTGTTCGTACAACCGGGTCTTGTCTTGCACGCTAATCGCGTTGCTCGAAGTCGCCGCCGGGGACTTTCATCGACATCCTTGCTGATGCGCGGCCCGGCGGCGAGCTCGTTCTGGCCCCGGACCGCCGCGCCGAGTAGAATCCCCCCGGAAGTGCCTGTCGGAATCGTTCCGGCAGGCGCCGTGCCGTCTGCCTTCGACGTGATTTCAACGTGATTGCGACGTGAGAGCGAGCCAGGCTCCACTGCCCGGAAAAGTCGCCGCGCTTCTGCGCGAATCCCGCTGGTTCGTGCTGATCGCGGCGGCGCTCTACCTCGCGCTGATCCTCGTCACCTTTAGCCGCGGTGACCCCGGCTGGTCGCACAGCGTTGCCGTCGACCGCGTGCACAATGCCGGCGGGCGACTTGGCGCCTGGATCGCAGATGTCATGCTGTACCTCTTCGGCATCTCGGCCTTCTGGTGGGTGCTGCTCCTGGTGTACGCCGTGATCTGGGGCTACCGGCGGCTCGACGGAAGCTCGTTGAGCGATCGGCGGCCGTTCGTCGTCGCGCTCGGCGGCTTCGTCGTGATGCTGATCGGCAGCATGGGACTCGAGGCGCTGCGGTTCTGGTCGATGAAAGCGAGCCTGCCGCTCGCGCCCGGCGGGTTGTTCGGCTCGGTCGTCAGCCAGATGACACTCGCCACGTTCGGCTTCACGGGCGCGACGCTCGTGCTCCTGACCCTTTTTGCGGTCGGGCTCTCGCTCTTCACGGGGCTTTCCTGGTTCACGGTCATGGAGCGCATCGGCGCGGGCCTCGAATGGCTCTACACCAAGGCGATCGAGCTCCGCGAGCGGCGCGCCGACGAGCGGCTGGGCGAATCGGCCGCCGAGGAGCGCGAGGCGCTCGTCGAAGCAGAGCGGCGCAAGGTCGACGACCACGAGCCGATCCGCATCGCGCCGCCGGTGATGGAGATCCCGAAATCCGAGCGGGTGATCCGCGAGCGCCAGGCCCCGCTCTTCCAGGACCTGCCCGACACGCCGTTGCCGCCGCTCGCGCTGCTGGACGAAGTGACCGGGGACCAGGAGGCGATGAGCGCCGAGACGCTCGAGTTCACGTCGCGCCTGATCGAGAAGAAGCTGAAGGACTTCGGCATCGAGGTGCGGGTGATCGCCGCTTACCCGGGTCCGGTCATCACCCGCTACGAGGTCGAGCCCGCGGTCGGCGTCAAGGGAAGCCAGATCGTCAATCTCGTGAAGGACCTCGCCCGGGCGCTGTCGGTGGTCGCGATTCGCGTGGTGGAGACCATTCCGGGCAAGTCGTGCATGGGGCTCGAGATTCCGAATCCGCGGCGCCAAGCGGTGCGGCTCACCGAGATCGTCGGCTCGCAGGCGTACCACGACGTGCACTCGCCGCTCGCGCTCGCGCTCGGCAAGGACATCGCCGGCAATCCGGTCGTCGTCGATCTGGCGAAGATGCCGCATCTGCTGGTGGCCGGCACGACCGGCTCCGGCAAGTCCGTCGCGCTGAACGCAATGATTCTCTCGCTCATCTACAAGAGCGAGCCGCGCGACGTGCGGCTGATCATGGTCGACCCGAAGATGCTCGAGCTCTCGATCTACCAGGACATTCCGCATCTGCTCGCGCCGGTGGTCATCGACATGAAGCAGGCCGCCAACGCGCTGCACTGGTGCGTCGGCGAGATGGAGCGCCGCTACAAGCTGATGTCCTGGCTCGGGGTGCGCAACCTATCCGGCTACAATCACAAGATCGCCGATGCCGAGAAGCGCGGCGAGAAGCTCGAAGACCCCGCCACGATCGGGACCGAGAGTCCGGTGCCGCTCACGAAGATGCCCTACGTGGTCGTGGTGATCGATGAGCTTGCCGACCTGATGCTGGTTGCGGGCAAGAAAGTCGAGGAGCTCATCGCGCGGCTCGCACAGAAAGCGCGTGCGTCGGGCATCCACTTGATCTTGGCGACGCAGCGCCCGTCGGTAGACGTGATCACCGGCCTCATCAAGGCCAACATTCCGACGCGCATCGCATTCCAGGTCTCCTCGAAGGTCGACTCGCGCACGATTCTCGACCAGCACGGCGCCGAGGCGCTGCTCGGCCAGGGCGACATGCTCTATCTGCCGCCCGGATCCGGCATGCCGATCCGTGTGCACGGCGCGTTCGTGGCCGACCACGAAGTCCACGAGGTGGTCGATTACCTGAAGCAGCAGGGCGAGCCGGAATACCTGGAAGGCCTGCTCGAGAGCGCCGACGAGATGACCGTGCTGGCCGGCGGAGCCGGCGAGGGTGCCGAATCCGACCCGCTCTACGACCAGGCCGTCGAGATCGTGGTGCGAACGCGCCGCCCGTCGATCTCGCTCGTGCAGCGGCACCTGCGCATCGGCTACAACCGCGCGGCGCGGCTCATCGAGCAGATGGAGCACGCCGGCCTCGTCTCGCCGATGCAGGCGAACGGCAATCGCGAGGTGATTCCTCCGAACCGGGCCGAGGCCTGACCGAGACCTTCGGTCGGTGCACGCGGGAAATGCCGGGAATGTCCATGAGGGTTCTCGTACTGTTCGCCCTGGTCGCTTTGGCCGCGCTGTTGCCGGGCGTCTCCCATGCCAGCGCGCTCGAGCGCCTCGAGCAGTTCATGGCCCAGACCCAGGCCGCGCGCGGTGCGTTCGAGCAGCGCATCTACGATCGCAACCGGCGCCTGATCCAGCAGTCGAGCGGCACGCTCGCCTTCCTGCGGCCAGGGAAATTCCGCTGGAGCTATGCGAAACCCTATCCACAGCTCATCGTGGGCGACGGCGAGCGCATCTGGATCTATGACGAGGACCTAAAGCAGGTCACCGTTCGCAAGCTCGATGCGGCGCTCGGCGCGACTCCGGCGGCGCTGCTTGCCGGCGATAATGACGCCATGAAGGCATTCGACCTGCGGGAAGAGGGACGCGAGGCGGGCCTCGAATGGCTGAGCGCGACGCCCCGCAACAAGGAAACGAACTTCGAGCGGATCCGCATGGGCTTCGGCGCCACCGGGCTGGAGCGCATGGAGCTCACCGACGCGTTCGGTCAGACCACGGATCTGCGCTTCACCGCGCTCGACCGCACGCCCGGTATCGATCCGGGTCTCTTCCGGTTCGTCCCACCGCCGGGCGCCGACGTCATCGGCGACCGTTAACAGGCTACTGAGAGTGCGGGCCGCGGGCGCTTCGAGCGACGAACGTAACGTGCAAGGCAAACCCCGGTCGTATGAACAAGGGGGAAGGCCCCCTTGCATATCCCCCGGACCGAACAAGGGGCAAGCCCCTTGTAAATCCGTGTGACCACCCGTTGATCCGCGCGGCGTGAGCGATCTCTTCGCAGACCAGCCGGACGGCGCTTCGCGCGACGCGGCACCGCCGCACGTTCCCCTCGCGGAGGCGCTGCGCCCCCGGACGCTCGCGGAAGTCGTGGGCCAGCAGCATCTGCTCGGACCCGGAAAACCGCTGCGCCTCGCCTTCGAGTCCGGCAAGCCGCACTCGATGATCCTCTGGGGACCCCCGGGCACCGGCAAGACCACGCTTGCCCGCCTGATGGCCGATGCGTTCAGTGCCGAGTTCATCGCGCTTTCGGCCGTGCTGGCGGGCGTCAAGGATATCCGCGCGGCGGTCGACCGCGCGCGCGGCGCCGCCGCCCGGGGGAGCGCGACGATCGTCTTCGTCGACGAGGTGCATCGCTTCAACAAGGCGCAGCAGGACGCGTTCCTGCCGTTCGTCGAGCAGGGGCTCTTCACGTTCGTCGGTGCAACGACCGAGAACCCGTCGTTCGAGGTGATCGGCGCATTGCTCTCGCGTGCTGCGGTGTACGTGCTCGCGAGCCTCTCGGCCGACGAGCTCGGCGCGCTCTTCGATCGCGCCGTGCAGCGCGCCGCACCGGAGCTTTCGTTCGACGCCGAGGCGCGCGAGCGGATCGTCGGACTCGCCGACGGCGATGCGCGCCGACTGCTGAACCTGCTCGAGATCCTGCAGACTGCCGCGGGCCAGGAGGGCGTGCGCGTCGTCAGCGGTCAATTCGTTCAGGGCGCGCTCGCGCGCAACCTGCGCCGGTTCGACAAGGGCGGCGAGGCGTTCTTCGATCAGATCTCGGCCTTGCACAAGGCGGTGCGCGGCTCGAGTCCGGACGCCGCGCTCTATTGGCTGGTGCGCATGCTGGACGGCGGTGCAGATCCGCTCTATCTCGGCCGTCGCATCGTGCGCATGGCCTCGGAGGACATTGGACTCGCGGACCCGCGCGCGCTCGACCTGGCGCTGGCCGCGTGCGCGACGTACGAGCGGCTCGGTACCCCGGAAGGCGAGCTGGCGCTGGCGCAGGCGGTGATCTACCTCGCCTGCGCGGCGAAGTCGAACGCGGTGTACGTCGCCTATAATGCCGCCCGTGCATTCGTTGCGGAAGACGATTCGCGGCCGGTGCCGGTGCACCTGCGAAACGCGCCGACGCGGCTGATGCAGGAGCTCGGCTACGGGCGCGAGTACCGCTATGCGCACGACGAGCCCGAGGCCTACGCAGCCGGCGAGAGCTACTTTCCCGAGGGCATGCCGAAAGTGAAGTGGTACGCGCCGACCGACCGGGGACTCGAGGCGCGCATCGCCGAGAAGCTCGCCCACCTGCGCAGCCTGGACGCCGCCACGCGAGAAAAGGGCCGGGCGGAACGGCGCCCGGAAGACCCGGACACGGAGAATAATTGAGTCCGCAGGGATGCTAGACCCCCAACAGCTCAGATCGAATCTCGAGGCCGTGGCGAAACGGCTTGCCGACCGGCCGTTCACGCTCGACGTGGGTGCGTTCCAGGCGCTCGAGCAGGAGCGCAAGGAGCAGCAGACGCGTGCGCAGGAGCTGCAGGCGCGACGCAACGCGCTCGCCAAGCAGATCGGGCAGACGAAGGCGAAAGGCGGTGACTCGGCCGCGCTGATGGCCGAATCCGCGGCGGTCAATGCCGAGCTCGGCACGCTCGAGAAACGCGCGGAGGAGGCGCAGAGGCGCCTTCAGGAATTCCTGGCGGTCGTGCCCAACATTCCGCACGCAAGCGTGCCCGTTGGCGCATCTCCCGACGACAACGCCGAGGTCCGCCGGGTCGGCGAGCCGCGCAAGCTTGATTTCGCGCCGAAAGACCACGTGGATCTCGGCGCAAGGCTGGGCCTGCTCGATTTCGAGGCGGCCACGAAGATCGCCGGGCCGCGCTTCGTGGTGATGAAGGGTGCGATCGCGCGGCTGCACCGGGCGATTGGCCAGTTCATGCTCGACGTGCACACGACCGAGCACGGCTACACCGAGATCTACGCGCCGTATCTCGTCAACGCGACGAGCCTCTACGGCACTGGCCAGCTGCCCAAGTTCAAGGAGGACCTCTTCGCGGTGCCGCGCGGCGCGGCGGGCGGTCAGGGCAGTGTGGACGGAGTGGGCGATGCGGGCGACTTCTACCTGATCCCGACGGCCGAAGTGCCCGTCACCAACCTCGTGCGCGACGAGATCGTGCCGCTCGAGCGGCTGCCACTCAAGCTCGTGTGCCACTCGCCGTGCTTCCGGAGCGAGGCAGGGTCCTACGGCAAGGACACGCGCGGCATGATCCGTCAGCACCAGTTCGACAAGGTCGAGCTCGTGCAGATCGCGCACCCGGCACAGTCCTACGACGCGCTGGAGGCGCTCACGGGCCACGCCGAGGCGATTCTCCGGCGCCTGGAGCTGCCGTACCGCGTCGTGACGCTCTGCACCGGCGACATGGGGTTCGCGGCGGCCAAGACCTACGACATCGAAGTGTGGCTGCCCGGCCAGGGCGCGTATCGCGAGATCTCGTCATGCTCGAACTTCGAGGCATTCCAGGCGCGCCGCTTGCAAGCGCGCTTCCGCAACGAGCGCGGCAAGCCCGAACCCGTGCATACGCTGAACGGGTCGGGATTGGCGGTCGGCCGCACGCTGATCGCGGTGATGGAGAACGGCCAGCAAGCGGACGGCAGCATCGCCGTGCCCGCGGCGCTCGCGCCCTACATGGGCGGACTGCAAAAGATCGATCCGGCCTGAGGCGCGGGAGGGCGCGATGGCGAAAGCCACATGGCGGATCGCACCCCAGGGCGATCGCTGCCTGATGGTGGAGTTCGGGCAGAAAATCGATCGCGAGACGAATCTCCGTGCGCGCGCCCTGGCGCAATATCTGGTCGATCATCCGCTGCCCGGCGTGCTCGATGTCGTGCCGGCGTTCACCTCGGTTGCCATCCACTATCGACCCGAAGCATTCGCCGAGCCGAACGGGCCCGAGCTGCCGTACGACCGGCTCTTCGCCCGCGTGGAGCAGGTGTTGCGGGCGGGCGTCGAGCGCAAGGCGCCGGCGCCGCGTCACGTGGAGATTCCCGTCTGCTATGGCGGCGAGTTCGGCCCCGATCTCGACGAGATCGCGCGGGCGCGCAAGCTGGCGCCGGAAGAAGTGGTGGCGATCCACTCGCAATCGCCGCACGTGGTGTACATGCTGGGCTTCGCGCCAGGGCATCCCTATCTGGCAGGA
>JBFJOO010000152.1:0-6543 GCA_041617635.1 Burkholderiales bacterium
AGACGATCTTGACTCAGATCAATCTCGTGCCGGCGTCGACTGGGTAGCGTCGCCGCCGCCGGGCTGAAGATTCGCTACCGTGGGGCTGAGGCAAGGGCTCGACCAGGCAATTCCGAGCGCGCCGGCGACCCGAGGCCCGCCCTCACAGGAAGCCAGTCCATGTCCTTCTTCTTCGACTCACCGATCGATCGCTGCGAGCGGATGGACTGCCCCGTGCTGCTCGACCAGACCCAGCAAGCGTGCGCCCGCGAGCATGGCTGCACGCACCCGGATTGCCCCCTCGCGGCCTGGTTCGCGCGGCCCAGGGACGACGACCCCGACACCCCCGCCGAGGACTCGACACCGGACTGAAGCCACGGCCCGGAGCCGCGGCCCAGGCCGGCCCCACGCCGGTACGGCTCGCCAACGGCGCCCGCGCGCTACGCGGGCGCGTCACGGGCGGATCCACTCACCGAAATGCGCTCGGGCCTCGTCATCCCGGGCGCCGTCAATCGGTTGCGCACCCGGCTCTCGTGCAGTGGCGGACAGGAGCGCCGGATGCCCGAAGGTTCCGTCGGCCTCAATATCTCCAACGTTGGTGGATGGTGCGTGAGGCATTGATGCTTATCGGTGGGGTACGGCCTGTCGACGTCAAGGAGGCCACCTCGCCCATCGTCGAGCGCAGTTCAGGATTGGCATGCGCGAATGCTCACGCAGTCTTGCCGGCCAGGTGTTGTTGCCGGACACGATCTGAGCATCCTGTTACGCCGGCCCGGCTGGATCCGTAGGCTCGACCAGTCGATAGCGACGCCCATCGGGAATCCCCTTCCGATAGCCGGGCATTTCCGAGCCCCTCGGGGAGAGGGGATCGTCGACTCGCCGTCAGTCGCTCTCGCAGCGGGCCGCCTTCAGCCGACGTTCGAGGTCCTGCCGCATCTCGTCCGTCGGCGGTTCCCGGTCGCCGGGCGGGGTGCTCTCGTCGGCCCCAGCCGGTGTGACCGCGTCGTCCTGCGCGCGTTCGACCGCAAGGCGCTTGATGTCCAGGTGCAGGTAGAGGTCCACGGACCAGGCCGCTCGCGTTGTGCGTCGGTCGTTTCCAAGCAAGCGGCATGCCACCCGGGCCCGGCGTCGTGCCATCGCGCGCCAAATCGCGGACTGCACGGGACATTCCGGCTGCCTCCGCGGCACATCGGCGGCTCCGGGCACGGAGCGTCCGGTTGCGCGCATCCCCGTCGCCGTCGGGCCCCGGCGACAGCGCCCGCCGGTGTCGCCGCGCGGGCCCCGGGCGCGCCCGGGGTGCTTGCAGTGAATCGCCGTGCGAGCTAGGAAGAGCCGTTCGAGCCGCGGAGAGGGGCCGTGCCCACCGATGCCACAGACGCCGACGATCCTTTCCATCTCGTGCGCTTCGTGTGGGCGCAGGAAGGCTGCCATGCGCAGGCGCTGGCCGAGATCCGCGGCGGGCGCAAGCGCTCGCACTGGATGTGGTTCGTGTTCCCGCAGCTCGCCGGACTGGGTACGAGCCCCACCGCGCGCCACTACGCAATCACGAGCCTGGACGAGGCGCGGGCCTATCTCGCGCATCCCGTGCTGGGGCCGCGGCTGGTCGAATGCGCGCAGGCCGTGCTCGGGGTGACGGGGCGCACGGCGCACCAGATCTTCGGCTCGCCCGACGATCTGAAGCTGCGCTCCTGCGCGACGCTGTTCGCCTGCGTGTCCGCGCCGGGCTCGGTTTTCCACCGGCTGCTCGAGCGCTACTACGCGGGCGAGCGCGACGCGAGGACGCTCGCGCTGCTGGGCCTCGGGCCGGACGGCGGGTAGCGCGGGGCGGGGCGCAAGGCCCATGGACGCTCGACGGCCCGCGTCGCTCACGCTGGCGGTGCGTCGAGAAATCGGAGAAAACCGTGGACGCCCAGGCAATCGAACCAATCGTGCTGACCTGCACGGCATTGCTTCCTCTTGCGATCGCCATCCACTCCCGACTCCGGTTTCCGGGCGTTCGGTGGGATTGGGTATTTCCAGTCCTAGGCCATCGCAACGACCATTCACGAGTTGGAGTATGGCCAGTTCTTCTCCGATCCGCTGCTCTTCGTTTCCGCGACTGCGGTCGCGGGCAGCGTCTTCGGGAGCTATCTCGGGATGGCTTCGCCCGAGGCCCGCGAGTATCGCCGTGGACGAGTTGCCGGGCGGCGAATCGCCGCCGTAGCGCTCATCGTCTGGCGCATGACGATGCCCTTCACAGCGGCATCCGTGATGATCGAACCCGGCTCGGAGACCTGGCCGGATGGTGCCGTGCCGGCCGTCTCGGCACTTGTGGCAACGATCACGAGAGCTACGGCTACCTGGGGTGTCCGGAGATGGCCGGGGCGGTGGCCTGAGATCGGGCCGGATCCGACCCGCCGCCGCTCTCCGACGAGTGTGGCGGGCATCCCAGGCGCGATTATCGGGCGGCCTGCGCGCCTCGCCGAGCGGCGAACGTCATCGCGACGGCGGCAGCACCACCGCCGTGATCATCACGATGAGATCCCGCAGATGCGGGGCGTGCTCGAACGCCTGGCCGCCCGACTGGAGGAACTTCGCCTTGTCGAGCTCGTGTTGCAGCCGCTGTAGATCATCCAGCGTCGACAGGGACATCGGCGCGTTGCCCAGCGGGCGCAGCCCGGCGGCCTCCGACCAGCTGTGCGTGATGCCGAAATCGTCCAGCTGATCGCCGGGAAACTCGAACTGGTACTCGAGCCTCGCATCCTCGGCGGACGAGCAGGGCGAGCGCTTGTCGATGACGACCTCGAGCAAGGACTTCCCGGAATCCGGTGCGTTGAGGCGCCAGAACGTGAGCTGGTGCAGGAACTCCGGATCATGCTTGTCGACCGTGCGCTTTCGCTCGGTTCCGACCTTCACGCTGGCGCCGAACTTGGCCTTGAACCATCTCCAGAACGACACGTCCGCTCCGGTCTCGGCCTCGGCCGCCGCGTTCAGGAAGTCGACAACCTGGTAGGAGTCCTGGCAACCCCACTTCTGGCGAACGATCTCTCCGCCGTCGGTGCGCGGCTGCCATTCGGAGAAGCGGGGATCCTCCTGGCCACTGGCGCCGAGAATCGTGAACATGCGGTTCATGTCCGAGGCCGACAGCGTCACGTGCGCCGGCTCCGTCGGCACGAACTCGCGCGCCCCCGGATGGTACTTGTACAGACCTGTCGCGACCTTGTACTGAATCCGGTCGGACTCCACGAACTTCTCGTAGGGATGGATACGTCCCAGGAGGAAGGGCACCTCGTCGTGTGTGCCCGCCCGCTTGACGACGGCGATGCCCTTTCTCGGGTCGTCTGGAAACGGCCGCTCGGCCATCACCTCGACACTTTGCCGGCGCATCGTCCCGGCGATTCCGGTGGCGGTGCGCACGCGGTAGACGATGAAACCGCCGACCTCGACGGGATCGGTCTGGAGCAGAGCGAGCCGGGTACCTGGCTCGATGATGAGACGTCGGTTCTCCGCGTTCTCCTGATACAGGACGTGGCCGGTGGCCACGGCGATCAGATCCGCGCTGCTCGCGCCGAGCGTGGCCAGGTTGATCAGCGTCGCCGCACCGATTGCCAGACCCCTGCACGCGACCATCATCGAGCTCCCGTGTCCCTGCGCTACCGTGCCACACGCCCTGATGCCGTTCAACGACTCTGCCGCCGGCTCCGGGGGGCCGGCGCGCGCCTCGATCTCGGCACGGCCACCGGCAGCTCCGCACCCGCGCGGCCGTTTCACCGTTCGTAGCCCGATCGGAAGACCTCGAGGCCGGGCGCGCGGTCACGCCATCCCGGGCCACGTCACCGACAGCGCGCCCTCGCCGTCGCTCCTGATCCGCGTCCCGAACCTGGCGCTCTCGCGCTCCAGCACACGATGCAACCAGGCCGCATCCTGCGCGCCTGCGCGAGACAGGCGGAACTTCCTCAGCTGGAAGGGGATCAGCCTGAGGCCGACCAACCGTCCGCTCGCCACGTCGAGCGTCGGCAGGTACATGAAGACGAGGTCGCCTCGATAGCGCTCGTTTCCCGTGATGCCCTCGTAGTCGTTGACGAAGTCGCCGCATCCGTACAGCAAGAGCCGATCGCGGTAGACCTCGATCGGCCTCGGATGATGAGACGAGTGACCGTGCAGCACGTCGATACCGGCGCGGTCGACGAGCAGGTGCGCGAACGACCGCTGCGCCGGCGTCACCTGATAGCCCCAGTTGCCGCCCCAGTGGATGGACGCGACGACGACGTCGCCGGGCTCCCGGACGGCCGCGACGTGCTCGGCGACGCGCAGCGCGGTGTCCTCCGAGAGATCCGCGAGCAGGTTCACCCCGGGCGCGCCGCCGCCCGCGGCCCAGGCGCGCGGAATGCCGCTAGACTCGCAGCCGTACCCGAACACGAGCACCCGTCCCTTGCCGGGCATCTCCAGGACAGCGGGCGTGCGCGCCTCGGCGGCGTTGCGGCCCGCGCCCGCGGTGCGCACGCCGGCGCCGTGCAGGGTCGTCAGCGTCTCGAGCAGCCCGCGACGGCCCCAGTCGAGCACGTGGTTGTTGGCGATGGCGCAGACGTCGACTCGCGCCGCCGTCAGGCACTCGACGTTGTCCGGGCTCATCTTGTAGTTGATGCCCTTCGGCAGCGCCTCGGCGCTCCGAGTGACGCTCGTCTCGAGATTGACGACCCGCGCGTCGGGACCGACCTCGCGCAGTGCATCGAGGGCCTCGCCCCACACGTACGTCGGGTCCACGCGGCGCGGGATCGGCCCGCTGACCGTCTCGGCGAGCCTGACGTACGTCTCGGCGGACCGCACAACGGCTTCGTACAGGCGATCATCCCCCGGGTGGGCGAGAATCCGGTCGACGCCACGCCCGAGCATGACGTCGCCGCACAGGAACAGGGTGGCCGATCCGCGCCGACCGGAGCGTGCGTCGTGCGACCCCTGGGCGGGTGCGCGGCGGGGGGCATGCAGCGCACCGGCCGCAGCGCTCGCCAGCAGCCTTACTAGATCGCGACGACGCAGGCGCCTGCCCGATCGCTCGGCGGCGGCTGCGCGACTGCCCGAACGCGGCACCTCGATCAGAGGCCCGCGCGATGCACCGTTGGTCGACGCCGCGGGGCGACGTACGCGTCGGAGCACCGACTCAGACCAGGTCGCATGCCTCGGGCGGCATCCAGTGCGCGTCTCGGTCGCGCCACTTCACGTTGCACCCGATCGGATTGGTCATCGCCACCCGCGGAGCGCGGTCGGCGAGCAGATCGTCCAGCGCGTCGGCCAGGTCGCGCGTCGTTGCCTTCTCGGCCCGGCGCGGGTTGTCGTCGAAGCGCCCCGTGTAACGCAGCCGCCGTTCGCCGTCGAAAACGTAGAAGTGCGGCGTGCGCAGCGCCCCGTAGGCGAGGGCCACCTCCTGCGACTCGTCACGCAGGTAGGGGAAGGCGAAGCCCCTCTCCTCTGCGCGCACCTTCATGTGCTCGAAATCGTCGGTCGGATGGTTGTCCGTCTCGTTGCTGTTGATACACGCCAGCACGACGCCCTTCGGTGCGTAGGCCGCGTGCAGCGCGATAAGACGGTCCTCCGTGCCGATGACGAACGGGCAGTGATTGCAGGTGAACGCGACGACCAGCATCTGGGCGTCGGCGAAGCTCGCGAGCGAGTAGGTCTTGCCGTCGACCCCGGGAAAGGAGAAGTCGGGCGCGGGCTCGCCGATCTCGAGCGTGAATGCCATGGGTGGGACCCTCCTTAGTCGTGAACGTCGCGGGAGTGCCGGCCTCCGGGCGCCCTCCGCGAGCATGCTCAGCGCACAGTGTACCGTCGTCGCGGGGAGCCGACCGGATCTTGCCAGGGCCTCGCGATGCGCGCGGCGGGCTGGGTTGCCTAAAAGGATAGGCGTTTCAAACGCCCGATTCACCAGGTGGCACCGGTAGCGGGGTGCGGCGAATTCATCGTGAGCAGTGCGGGGACGCGGCAGCGGACCCGGCCGAACGGAGGGGGGGGCGGCGACATTCGAAGTTTCGCGTGTCGGGTCGTACGGAAAAACTCGATGCACCGCGGACGCATCGATGGGTGTCGCTCCTCGAGTGAATACAAACGGCGGAAAAGAGTTCGCTTTCCCTGGACTGAGTAGCGCGCCGCCTGATTGCATCACTGCATTCGGGACGCGCCGAACGCGACAATCAACATGTCGTGTCGGGCGGTCCTTGCGTTGGCAGCACCGAATGGAGGATCGCTCTTGTCAAGAATTCCGACAGGCGGATTGGATGCTCACTCGATACCGTAGGCGGCCAGCTTCGTGCAGCATACGGCCAGCGCGAAAGGATCCCCGATGCCAAGCACCTCGGAATCGTAAGATGTCCTGTCCAGATGTTCCCAGGCAGTTGAAGCCAGAAGGCCGCTGCATGTCAAGATAGTTGTCGGCTTAATCATGCCGCGGTTTCGAGTTCGTCGAACGAGGCCGCCCCCGTTGGCACTGCGGCCTCACGCTGCGGATTCAGGGCGACGCTGCGCACCGGCTCCCAGTTGCGCGTGGGTCCCGACCAGCGACGCGGCTCGCGTTTACGGGCACTGAAGTAC
>JBFJOO010000153.1:0-6421 GCA_041617635.1 Burkholderiales bacterium
CGCCGGTGCGGTGACGGCCGCAGGGGCAGGTTGGGCGGATGGCCCTGCTTGAGGTTGAACGTTTTGCGCCAGCGCCGTTCCATACGCCAGAGCACAGGCGAGGGCCACTAAGCTTTGCTTGAACATAACGAGTCGCTCCTAAAACAAGATTGCCGGCACGTCTCCGCGGCAATGCAGCACCCCCCCATCGGCGCGACAATGCACCAATGCGCTTTGCTTGGCAATAGCCCGAAGTACCGTAACCTGCCGTAGTTGAAGGAGATTTATGGTTAATTTGGGGCCGTTTTTATCCGCCCGTCCACTTTTTTCATTAGGCGCGATCGTCTGCGCGGCTCTGTTGGGCTACGGCTACTTCCTGCAGTACGTCCAGGGACAGGACCCCTGTCCGCTCTGTCTGGTGCAGCGCGGCTTCTACTACGGGCTGCTGATCGTGTTTGCGATCGGTGCGGTGCACGCCCCGAAGCGGTGGGGTGCGACGGTCTACGGTGTGCTCGCGCTACTCTTCGCGGGCGGCGGCCTTGCGACGGCGGGGCGGCAAGTCTGGCTGCAGCACCTGCCCCCGGACAAGGTGCCGGCGTGCGGCCCCGATCTCGCGTTCATGATGGAGAACTTCCCGCTCGCGCGCACGATCGAGAAGCTGTTCGCCGGCTCGGGGCAGTGCGCAGAAGTGACCTGGACCTTCCTCGGCTTTTCGATCGCCGAGTGGTCGCTCGCCTGGTTCGCGATCTTTCTCGTCTACGCGCTCTGGTTCGCTCAGCGCGGCCTGCGAACGTAGCCAGTCCGCAACGGACCTGCGGAACTCCGCAGCGGATTCAGGCGGAGCGCGCAAGAAATTGGGTTCTGTCCCCGATTTGCTCGCGCCACACTTCGCCGAGCAGCACGAGCGCCGGGCCGCCACCGCGGCGTTGCGTGAGCAGAGGTAATTCGTTCAGCACACCGGCTTCGACGTGCGCGCCGGGAAGTGAGATGTTCTCGGCGAGCGCGACCGGAGTGACTGGCGAGACGCCCGCGGCAATGAGCTCGCGTTTGACTGCCTCGGCGTCACCTGCGGCCATATAGAGCGCCGCGGTGTCGGCGCTGCACACTGCTTTCACCCAGCTCGAAGCCCCCTCGCCTTCGCCGATGCGCGGCGTCGCGAACACCACGCTGCGCGACACTCCGCGCCGCGTGAGTGAGGTACCGAGCTCGGCCGCGGCAGCGAGCGCCGCGGTGACTCCCGGCACCACTTCGTAGCGGACGCCCGCCGCCGCCAGTGCGGCAATTTCTTCCTGCGCGCGACCAAAAAGCATCGGGTCGCCGCCTTTCAGTCGCACCACCACGCGATGCTTCTTCGCCGCGTCGACCAGGCGCTTGGAAATGAAGCGCTGCGCGGTCGAGTGCCGACCGCAGCGCTTGCCAACGGCAATTTTTTCGGCGCGCAGTGCAAGCGCGAGCGTCTCAGTGTCCACCAGTGCGTCGTGGAACACGACGTCGGCTTCGCCGAGCAACCGGGCCGCACGCAGCGTCAGGAGGTCCGCTGCTCCCGGCCCGGCGCCGACGAGGTAGACAGTGCCGCTCACTCCGCTGCTCCATCCGCGGAACGCGTGCGTTCGGCGCGCAACAGCGGTGCCACGTGCAAGCCGCATTCGCGCGACTGCGGCGCTTCCCACCACCAGCGCCCGGCACGGATGTCCTCGATTGGCAGTACGGGGCGCGTGCAGGGTGCGCAGCCAATCGAGCGATAGCCCTGATCGTAGAGCCGGTTGTACGGCACCTCGTGCTCGCGCAGGTATGCCCAGACGTTGCCCTCGCTCCATGCGGCGAGCGGATTGAACTTCTCGATACCGCGCACGGTGTCGAATTCGCGCTCGGCAAGCGTGGTGCGTGTCGCCGCCTGCTCGCGGCGCTGCCCGGTGATCCAGGCGCGCTTGCCCTTGAGCGCACGCTCCAGCGGCTCGACTTTGCGGATCTCGCAGCAGTGCTTGCGCAGCGCCGGACTGCGGTAGAACGCGTCGCGTCCGTGCGTCGCAACGTACTCGGCGAGCGCTTCGGTATCGGGCCGGTAGATCATGGGCTCGAAGTTGTAACGTTCGCGGATCGCCTCCAACAACTCGAGCGTGTCGCCGTGCAACCGTCCGGTGTCGATCACGAACGCCCTGATCGGCAGGCCGAGGCGCGCGATCGCGTCGGTAATCACCATGTCTTCCGCCGAAAGGCTGCTCGCAAGCGCAACCGGCTGGAACTCGCGCGCGATATTGGCGAGGCTCTCCTCGAGTGCGGCCACGCGGGGCAAGCTCGCCACACGGCGGGCCATGGGCGATTTCGTGGCGGCCGACGGCGTGACGGTGAACGCTTCGAGCAACGTCGGCCCCCGGTACCAGCGCACTTTGCCACTGCGCTCGGTAATGAGCTCATTCTCGCGCGATGCCACCGGCACGACCACGACCTCGGGTAGCGCAAGGCCCTCTGCTGCGCGCAGGAATGCCTCGTGCGCACGCTCGAAGGCGTCGAATGAATAGTCGACCGCATCCATGCCGTCCACCGCGACCACCAGGCGCATCGCGCCGAACATTGCGGCTTGCTCGATATGCTTGCGGCGCGCGTCCGGTTGGCCGACGTCGATGACCAGCACCACCGCCGTTGTAGCGCGCTCGGAGCGCGCCAGCTCGACCAGGTCATCCTCGCCGGAAGCGTCGACCAGCTGCACTGGCCCTCCGGCCGCGCACTGATTCGCCGAGCCAGGTCGAAGCGCGAGGAGCAGCTTCCAGACCACTGCGGCGCCGGTGGCGCCCAGCACCACCACGCGCGGCGTACGCGCCCAGATTTCCGATCCGACGATTTGCTCGCGGAAGCTCATTGGGCTGCCCGTGCGGCCAGCCGACGACGAAACAGCGGCTGCGGCTGCGTTACCGACGCGTGATAGAGCTCGCCCAGCTCATCGAAAGCAGCAAGCGCTGCCTGTGGGTTCTCGCCCTCGCGCAGCGCGAAAGCATCGAAGCCTACCCGCTCGAGGCCGAGCAGCTCATCGCGACCAACATCGCCGAAGGCGCGCAGCTCGCCTGTGTAGCCATAGCGCTCGCGCAGCAACCGTGCAGCCGAGTACGCGCGGCCGTCAGCGAACTTCGCGATGTGCAGCGCAACCACGGCGAAGTGCGACAGATCCGCGGCGATTTCGGCGACGTCGTCGTGCCCCTCGAGCCACACACCGAGTTCGCCTTCGCGTGAGAGCAACACCTCGCGTCGCGAACGCCACATCGCAAGCGGCACGATCACGCCGCCAGCAGAGAGGAAATCCCCTGCTACCGCGTCAAGCAGCCGCCAGCTGTCGCGCACGGCCTCTCGATGCTTGATTAGGTTCGGCATACACGCGCTCCTTGAAGGGTTCCGTTCCGATTCGATGCACGACGTCAATGAAGCGCTCGACGTCCGAGTCGCGTTGCTCGAGGTAGACCTCGATCAAGCGCTCGATTGCGCCCGGTACTTCGTCGGCCGCGAGCGCGCGCCCGAGCACCTTGCCGAGCGAAGCAGGTGCCGCTTGACGGTGTGTCACGCCCGAGACGAGCTGACGGCTGCCGCCTTGGTTGCCGCCGATCTCGAGCTGATAGAACTCCTCGCCGTTCTTGTCGACGCCGAGGATGCCGATGTGACCAACGTGGTGATGGCCGCAGGCGTTCATGCACCCGGAAATATTGAGATCGACTTCGCCGATGTCGAACACGTAGTCGAGCTCGTCGAAGCGCCGCTGGATCGCCTCCGCGATCGGGATCGAGCGCGCGTTGGCGAGCGAGCAGAAATCGCCGCCCGGGCAGGCGATGATGTTGGTCAGCAGACCAATGTTTGGCGTCGCCAGGTCAAGCCCGCGCACCGCTTCCCAAAGCGCGGGCAGGTCGCGCTGCGCGACGTCGGCGAATACCAGATTCTGCTCGTGGGTCACGCGCAGCTCGCCGAAGCTGTAGCGTTCGGCGAGATCGGCGATTGCCTCCATCTGCGTGTCGGTGAGATCGCCGGGCGGCACACCGGTCTTCTTGAGAGACAGGCTTACTGCAGCGTAACCGGGCACCTTGTGCAGGTGCACATTTCTCTTATGCCAGGCGGCGAACGCGCGGTTCGTCTTCAGGACGCGCTCGAGCACGGTTTCGCGGATGGCGAGCGTTTCGTAGCTAGGTCGCGTAAAGCGAGAAGCGACGCGCTCGACTTCGTCATGTACCAGCGTCGCGGGTCCATCCCTCAGATGCGCCCACTCGTCCTCGACCTCGCGAGCGAACGCCTCCGGACCGCGCTCCTTGACGAGAATCTTGATACGCGCCTTGGTCGGATTGTCGCGCCGGCCGTAGCGGTTATAGACACGCAGGATCGCGTCGAGATAGCTGAGCAGGTGCCGCCAGGGCAGCGCCTCGCGAATCACGTGGCCGACGATCGGCGTGCGGCCAAGCCCGCCGCCCACCGCGACACGGAATGCAACTTCGCCTGTCTCGTCGCGCAGCGCCGCGATGCCGATGTCGTGCACCAGGATCGCGGCCCGATCGGCCGGGCTGCCTGAAACCGCGATCTTGAACTTGCGCGGCAGCCAGTTGAATTCCGGGTTAAAGGTCGACCACTGACGGATCAGCTCGCACCACACGAACGGATTCACTACTTCGTCTGGGGCGATACCGCCGAAGTGATCCGCGGTGACGTTGCGCACGCAGTTGCCGGAGGTCTGGATGGCGTGCATCTGCACGGTGGCGAGCTCGGCGAGGATCTCGGGCACGTCCTCGAGCTTCGGCCAGTTGTACTGAATGTTCTGGCGCGTGGTGAAGTGGCCGTAACCGCGGTCATAGCGACGCGCGATGTGCGCGAGCTTGCGCAGTTGCACCGAGGAAAGCAGCCCGTAGGGAATCGCGACGCGCAACATCGGCGCGTGACGCTGGATATAGAGCCCGTTCCTCAGGCGCAGATGCTTGAACTCCTCATCGCCGAGCTCGCCGGCGAGAAAACGCCGCGTCTGGTCGCGGTACTGGCGGACACGCTCGTCCACCATGCGCTGATCGATGTCGTCGTAGCGGTACATGAAGCCGCAAGGCTACGGTCGTGTATTATTATTTCAAAGACAGAATATTCTTATTGTTATTCTTTTTAGGAATATAGAGGCATGACCCTGCAGCAGTTGCGCTTCGTAGTCGAGGTGGCTCGCCGGGGGCTGAACGTCTCCGAGGCGGCCGAGACATTGCATACCTCGCAGCCAGGGGTATCGAAACAGATTCGTGCGCTCGAGGACGAGCTCGGGGTGCAGGTGTTCGCCCGCCGTGGCAAACGCCTCGTCGGGCTCACCGAGCCCGGCCAGACGGTGGTCTCCATCGCCGAGCGCATCCTCGCCGAGGCGGCGAACCTGAAACGCGCCGGCGAGGAATTCGCCAACGAAAAGCTCGGTACGCTGACCATTGCCACCACGCACACTCAGGCGCGCTACGCGATGCCGCAGGCACTCACCGAGTTCAAGCGCCGCTATCCGGAGGTGCGGCTGGTGATCCACCAGGGTAATCCGACCCAGATCTGCGCGCAGGTACTCGCGGGCGAGGCCGACCTATGCATCGCCACCGAGGCGATCGCGCTCTACCCGGATCTCGTCTCGCTACCCTGCTACCAGTGGAACCGCTGCGTGGTGGTGCCGCCGAACCACCCGCTGCTCGAGGTCAATCCGCTTACGCTTGAGGCGCTTGCGGCCTACCCGATCATTACGTACGACTTCGCCTTCGCCAACCGCGCGCTGGTCGAGAAGGCCTTTGCGAGCCGCGGCCTGAAGCCGAACGTGGTGCTTACTGCGCTCGATGCAGATGTGATCAAGACTTACGTCGAACTCGGCAACGGGGTAGGCGTCATGGCGAAAATGGCCTTCGATCCGAAACGCGACCACACGCTTCGCGCGATCGATGCCTCGCACCTGTTCGAGACCAGCATGACGCGACTGGGCATCAAGCGTGGTGCGTACTTACGCCGTTACGCCTACGACTTCATCGAGCTGTTCGCGCCGCAGCTGCCGCGCAGCATCGTCGAGCGTGCCGTGCATGGCGAGGCTGGCTCGCAATACGAACTCTAAACCGCGCCGGCGTCAGATGCGGTGGCTGAAGTGGCGCACCTCGGCGCCCGACATGAGGCGCTGGAACTCGTCGTGCGTGACGTGGATCAGCTTCTCGTGGTCGCCCGCCTCGAAGTACACGTCGACCTGTTGGGCGAGGTCCTCCTCGACCACGGTCTTGAGCCCGTAGGGGTCGCCCACCGGCGGCACGGCGCCGAGCTCGCAGTCGCCGAACATCTCGGGCAGCTGCGATTCGCTCGCCAGGCGCAGCTTGCGCGCCATCTGCTTGCTCAGAATGCCGAGCTCGACGTGATAGCTCGAGGGCACGACCGCGAGCACGAAGCCGTCGTCGTCCTCGAGCACCACCGCCTTCGCGAGGCGGTTGCC
>JBFJOO010000154.1:0-5857 GCA_041617635.1 Burkholderiales bacterium
CTTTGCCGCGGCCCGCGAGGCGAGCTTGCGCGTCTTCTCCGGATCGGAGCTCGTGAGGTCGTAGATCGCGAGTCCGCGCCGCGCATTCGCCAGCACGCCGTCCCTGCCGTTCAGGCACTGCGCGATCTCCGCGGAGCCGGGTACGACGAAAAACATCACGGCACAACCGCGCGCCATCTCGCCGGGCGTGGCGATGGTTACGCCTTTCTTGTCGGCAAACCGTGCGCGTGCCGCCGGCGCGACGTCCCACACCGCGATGGATCGCAGCGCTTTCGCGAGATTCACGGCGATGCCGCGGCCCATGTTGCCGAGCCCGACCACGCCCACTTTCGGCTGTCTCATGTGCGTGCCTCCCGCGTGCAGCGCTACGCGGGCACGTCGCGGAATCCGAAGAACGGCCGCAGCTTGACGCCGACCCACGTGCCGGGCAGCGCGGCGGCGATCCACAGCCAGCCGTGCAGGCTGGACGAAGCGATGCCGGAAAAGTACGCGCCGATGTTGCACCCGAATGCCAGTCGCGCGCCATAGCCCATCACGAGCCCGCCGACGATGGCCGCGGCGAGGAAGCGCGGCCGCGCGCCGAGCGCCGGGACGAGCTTTCCGGCGGCCGCGGCGGCGACCGCCGCACCGACGAGGATCCCGAGATCCATGAGCGAGGTCACGTCCTCCAGCACACTGCCCTCGAGCGCGGCCCGCTGAAAGCCCCCGCTCCAATACGCGCTCGAGGCCGGATCCCAGCCGAGCAGTGTGGCGGCCTTCGCTCCCCAGAGCGTGAAACCCCAGGTGATCGTCCAGGGATGCCCGGCGACCAGGAGCGTCGCGAGATTGAGGGCTGCGAGCAGCAACGCCCCGGCCACGAGTGGCCAGGGTCCGGCGGCGAGCCCGCGCCAGGAGAAGGGCGTCGGCGGCCGCGCGAGCGCGCGGCGCCCGCGCGACAACCACCAGCCGAAGAGTGCGAGTGTCGCGAGCTGCAGCGCGGCGGCGGGCCACCAGCCGATCTCTTCGCCGAGCACGATCTGGCCCGCCGAAGGGAGCCGTTCCCAGAAGTCCGCATGGAGCGTGGCCCAGAATCCCCCCGCGCAAAACGCGATCAGCGTGACGAGCATGCGCACGCTGCCGCCGCCGAGCGCGTAGAGCGTGCCCGATCCGCAGCCGCCCCCGAGTTGCATGCCGATCCCGAAGAGGAAGGCGCCGATGGCCACCGACCAGCCCACCGGCGCCCATGCGCCCCACAGCTGCTGGCCGGCAAATGAACCGGAAGCAAGTAGGGGCGTGAAGGCGAGGAGCGCGGCGCCGATCGCGATGAGGTGCGCGCGCGCCGGCGCAACGTCGCGCTCGGTGAAGAGCCGCCGCAGACCGGAGGCGAACCCGAACGACGCGTGATAGAGGGTCAGCCCGAGTGCGAGGCCAATCGCGGCGAGCGCCGCGAGCTGCGCGCTTTCACGCCAGACGAGCGCGACGAGCGCGAGAGCGGCAGCGACACAGAGCGCAATGGGCCACATGGGCAGGTAAGTGGGGAGGGAAAACCTTTACAGGACTTTACGGTGTTAGCGGGAAGGAGGGTAACGGGAGGGAACCAGCCGGTTCCCTCCTGTTCGTAACCTATCGCCTTTGCTTTCGAGGAAACCGAAGCGGTTTCCTCCTGTTCGTGACTTCTCGCGCCCGGCGGGCGGCGTCAGCCGCCCGCCGCGTCCCGCACGATACGCTCGAAGATCGGATCGAGCTCGCGCGCCATCTCGTCCAGCGCCTTGCTTCCGTAAGGCGCAAACACCGCGGTCGGCTTGCGGTAGGTGATGGAGGCGGTGCGGTCCGCGTTCTCGGTGACGTAGATCCGCAATGGCGCCTCGATCCCGGCCGGGACGCTCGCGGCGAGCATGCGCACGGCAAAGTCGTTACGGAAAACCTCCAGCACCGCATTGCCCGGGATGGTCACGCCGCGCGAGCTGGCTCCGCGGCTCGCGCTCGCCTGCGCCACGAGTCCCATCTTGTTCGCGGCGACTGCCTGCTCCACGCGCCCCACCAGCGTGTCGAACGAGTGCTTCGTCGCGAGGGTGACGGTACCCGGGTAAGGCGCCGCCGTCTGGGCGAAGGCTTGGCCCGCGAGCGCAGCGGCAAGCAGCCAGGCGCTCGCGGAAACCGACAACGCAGCCTTCATTGCCAGAATCGGCCGGGCGCCTTGAGGCTTCATCACTTGACCACGATCTTGTAGTTCGGCGTCGGATTGAGCGGGCACGAGTAAACGTACTCGCCCTTCTCGAGCACGATCTCGTAGTCCTGTGTCTTGCCGGTCGTCAATCCGCCGCCCGAGACGCTCGGCAGGCTCAACCGGTTCAGCGCCCCGTCACCGCGCAGCCAGAAGCCGAGCTCGTAGGGCACGTCCCGGTTGGTGACCCGGAAAACGTACTTGCCCGGCTTGAGCTCGAAGGTCTTCGCCGCGTTGAGACGCGCATCGCCGGTCTTGGCGTTGATCGCCTCGCAGTCGGCCAGCTTCATTGATTTGTAGCCATGGTTCTTGCCGTTCTCGGACTCGAGGAACTGGCACGGCACCTGGGTGAGCTCGATGACCTTCGGGTCGGCTGCCAGGACCGACATCGCCGGGACCGAAATCCCCACGCCTAGCACGACTACGGAGCAGGTCTTGATGACCGAGAAGCGGAATCTCATGCGGTTCTCCTTGCTGAAGGTAAGCTGGGTCGGTTGGCCGGGCCGCCATCGCGGCGCCCTGTGAGCAGCGCTTCGATCGTGGCCAGATCCTCCTCGACCGAAACGGGGAGCTGGCCGGTGATCTCGAGGTCGCGATCCTCGTAGGCATCCGTGCCGGGGTGATCCGCCGCCCACCGCGCAAGCACCGTGTCCCGATGGCGCACCAGCGCCTCGATGTGCGGCCGGTACAGCACGAACATGGCGCTCAGCCAGCGATTGACGGGCCAGGACGGGAAGGCGTGGTCGATCGCGTAGCCGTCGAGCATCCGGATCACATCCTCCGCGGCGTACCAGGTGTCGCCCGTGACCCAGCGGTTCACGGCGAAGAGCCCCAGCGGCTTGCCCCATGCATCCATCGCGATGGCGATCAGGTGCGAGAGCGCATCGTCGCCCGATGGCCATTCCTCGGCGCCCGAGTACGGTACCGGCCGCACGCCCTCTGGCATGCCTAGGGCGCGCATGAACGTGTGGAAATGGCCATGCTCGCCGATGGCGCCGCGGTGCGAATGGTAGTAGTACTGGGCGTGCGTCTCGCGGTCGAAGACGTCGTCGGGCGGATAGTGCTCGTATTCGTAGAACTTGCCATGCCCGCGCAGCACCTCGCCGACCACATTGAGCTCGGCTTTCTCGAGCACCCGATAGCACTCGAGAATCTCGCGTCCCGCGGCGCGCATGCGCTCCAGCTCGGTCGTGGCGAGTGCGTCAAGCGCCGGCGCGGCGATCACCGGCGCCTCGCCGGGGGCCGCCGAATCGGTCATGGTCCTACCTTTAAGAGTTGGCGGCCCGGAAGAACCGGGCCGCCCTCGACGTTACATCTTTTTCTTGGCAGCGCAGGGGTTCTTGGCCGCGCAAGGGTTCTTGGCCGCGCAGGGATTCTTGGCCGCGCACGGATCGCTCTTCGCCGCACAGGGGTTCTTGGCGGCGCACGGGTTCGCGGCGGCCGAAGCGCCCTTCTTGGCGCCGCAGGGGTTCTTCGCTCCGCATGCGGCGAGCGTTGTGCCCGGCACGGCAAAGGCCAGCGCCAGCGCGCCGACTGCTGCGCTTACGTTCTTGCGAGTGATTTTCATCGTGTGTCTCCTCTAGGCTTGGGGTTGCTGCAAATACCGCGTGGTCACTTGCGCGGACCGCACGGGTTCCTGGCTGCGCACGGATTGCGCGCCGCGCAAGGATTCTTCGCTGCACACGGGTTCCGCGCCCCGCACGGATTGCTCTTCGCCGCGCACGGATTCCTGGCGCCGCACGGGTTCTTGGCCGCGCAGGGATTGCCCTTCGCGGCGCAGGGGTTGCCACCGGTCTTGATGAATCCCTTCTGCACCTCGGCGCTGTAGGCGGTGAGGGCCGCGAGCTGCTTCGAGTTCCACGCCAGCGGCTTGGCCGCCATCGGAATCACCATGCAGAACTGCACCATCTCGTCGAGGTGCACCTTGTCGACCTTGGCCTGGTCGACGGTCATCTGCACCTTGTGCGGGTAGGGTTGCGCGAACGTCTTGTTGAACGCGGCGGTGCCACCGACGTGGCATGTGCTGCACGCGAGACCGTTGGTGGAAAGCTTGACGTCTTTCCAGAGCTGCTCGCCTTCCTTGACGAGGTTGGGCGTGCTCTTCTGCGGCTTGTAGTTCGCCGGGCGCATCACGGCTTTCACGTCCACGCCGGCAGCCCCACAGGGGTTTTTCGCGCCGCAGGGATTCTTCGCGGCGCAGGGATTCTTTGCAGCGCAGGGGTTCCGCGCACCGCAAGGGTTCTTCGCGGCACAGGGATTCTTCGCGGCGCATGGATTGGCGCCACAGGGGTTCTTGGTCGCGGCCGTGCGCCGCGGGCTACATGGGCTGCACGGGTTCGCCGCGAACAAGGGCGCGGCGCCGGCGCCGAGCGCCGCAGCGATCAGATAGGGGATGGGACGAAGCGCGACGGGGACTGTCTTCATGGGGTCTCCTCCTGGGGAAAACGCGAGAGATGCACAAGCGCGCGCCGCCAGGCGCGCCGTCCAGGTGAATACGGGTTCGCGCGACGCGCAGATGCAGCGCGCCGCAACTATCGATGTTGCGCCGCAACGAGACTGGAGGCGAAACGACGCCGCGTCAGACCCAAAATGTCGCGCGCATATCTTTCGGGCCGACCCTTGAAAAGCAGCCACCTCGCCCGTATCATTAGCACTCGTCCGCCGCGAGTGCTAACAAAGCGCGCGCGCAAGGATTCAAAGGGCCGCTCCGGAGTCACCGGAGCCAGTGCTTACATATCTGACTGAAGGAGAATTTCCGTATGAAAATCCGTCCCTTGCATGACCGTGTGATCGTCAAGCGGCTCGAAGAAGAGCGCAAGACGGCAAGCGGTATCGTGATCCCGGACACTGCCGGCGAGAAGCCCGATCAGGGTGAAGTGCTGGCCGTCGGCAAAGGCAAGGTCAACGACGAAGGCAAGGTCCGACCCCTCGACGTGAAGGTCGGCAATCGCGTGCTCTTCGGCAAGTACTCCGGCCAGACCGTAAAGGTCGAGGGCGAGGAGGTGCTGGTGATGCGCGAGGAAGACATCATGGGAATCATCGAGTAAGCCGGAATCTTCCCGGACACGGTTCGAATCAAATTCTAGGAGTTCGCAATGCCTGCTAAAGACGTACGTTTCCACGAGGACGCCCGGCACCGCATGCTGGCGGGTGTCAATGTTCTCGCCAATGCCGTGAAGGCGACCCTCGGCCCGAAAGGCCGCAACGTGGTGCTCGAGCGGTCGTTCGGCGCCCCCACCGTCACCAAGGACGGCGTGTCGGTGGCGAAGGAAGTCGAGCTGAAGGACAAGTTCGAGAACATGGGCGCGCAGATGGTCAAGGAAGTCGCTTCCAAGACCTCTGACGTTGCCGGCGACGGCACCACGACCGCGACGGTTCTCGCGCAAGCGATCGTGCGCGAGGGCATGAAGTTCGTGGCCGCCGGTATGAACCCGATGGACCTCAAGCGCGGCATCGACAAGGCCGTCACCGCGGTGGTCGAGGAGATGAAAAAGCTCTCCAAGCCCTGCACCACCTCCAAGGAAATCGCCCAGGTGGGTGCGATCTCGGCGAACGCCGACGAGGAGATCGGCAAGATCATCTCCGACGCGATGGACAAGGTCGGCAAGGAAGGCGTGATCACGGTCGAGGACGGCAAGAGCCTCCAGAACGAGC
>JBFJOO010000155.1:0-5692 GCA_041617635.1 Burkholderiales bacterium
CCCGGCGCCGGGCACGCGGTGTACCTCGAGCGGCCGATGGACTTCAACGCGCTCCTGCGCGAATTTCTGCCGGGGCTGTAGCGCGACCCGCGGCCCAAACCTGCCGGGCGGTCGATAATCACGCCGTGGCGAAAAAGCACCACCACAACGTCTACGTGATCGAGCTCTCGCCCGAGGTGCTGCAGCTCGCGCGCTTCCGGCGCGCGAACCCGGACTACGACGCAACCAAACCCTGCGTCTACGTCGGCATGACCGGGCTCAGCCCGGAGAAGCGCTTCGAGAAGCACAAGAAGGGCGAGCGCTCGAACCGCTACGTCGAGCGCTTCGGCATCCGCCTCTTACCCAAGCTCTACGCCTACGCCAACCCGATGCCCTACAGTGCCGCGCGCGACATGGAAGTCGAGCTGGCGATTGCGCTGAGGGAGGAGGGGTACGGGGTGTGGCAGGGGTAAAGCAGGACTGTTAATCGCGTTTGTCTTCTGCAAATTTGTAGTCGATGGTCAAGTTTCGACCGACCACGAAACCCCTTTCGGCCAAGCCGCGCAAGACCGCTTGATCGTAGACCGACGGCTTCTTGCGTTTGGCGTAATCGCCGCCCTCCGCAAGGAAGCCAATTCGACGTACTCGATCAGTTTGTTGCGCGCCAGCCAACGTCGACGCCAACGGTATTGCGGCACAGATGACAATGAAAGCACGCGTCCAAGCAGGCCCATGTCCACGGCTCCTGAGGCGATCCTCAGAATGACTGTATGCCTTTGAGACCAAAAAGAGACGTAAATCGATGGCGCCAGTCTTTTTCCCAAGCACGAACGTTGATTAGCCGCACGGGGTCGGACGCAGACCCTAAGGACGCAGAAAACCGTCGGATCTAAAGGTAGCGCGAACGTAGCGTTCCTCGCGCTTGGCTATGGTTCTTGGCGCGTGAGGGCCGACCAGAACAACAACTTAAGGAAGTCCCGGCGAGCGGTCTGGGCGCCGTCCTTTCCAGGGCCGAGCGGCCTATCGACGATGGCGTCGGCTGCGCCGCCCCGCTCAGCCCAGGTCGATGATGAACAGCTGGATGAGCTCTTCCAGGACCTCGCCCGGGCCGAGCACTTTGCAGCCGACCCGACTCACCCGCTTGCCGTTAGGAAGAGTGATGCGGCTCGTGTGGCGCACTTCCAAATCGACAAGAATGGGGTCGGCCAAAGCATGCCGAACGCGTGCGCGCTCCAGCCGCGTACCCGCGCACAGCGGGATCAGCGGGTCGGTGATCAACTCGCAATTGCCATCGATACTGACATCGACCAGCCTGGAGGCGAAGACTTGTACGCCCATGCGCAGGTCGCAGCGCACGGTTGCCTGCGCTGGCACCTGGATAGGGGCGACGCGCCCGCGGCGCTGCAGCGTGCCCAGTAGCGTCGTGGGCAGTTCGCAGCGGATACAGGGCTGGCCCGCATCTGCGACATGCCTGGGTTTATCGCCCCCGAATGCGAACTGCGAGCCGCGGTGGTTGCAGCACAGTACGAGCGAGTGCGCCGCCAGCGCCGCCGCGTTGGCTTTCTTGTTGTCGGAGTACGCGAGCAGCATGGTCCCATTCGCGGGCTCGACGCGAAGGAGCTTCGACAGGAGCATCAGCTGTGGCGAGAGGTTCGACGTTACGGGGTCGCCGTCCCCGAGCATCGAGTCGAGGATCCGGCCGATTTCGATTCCCGAGCGGACCAGCAGCCGCCCGGACGTGGCAAGCCGCGTGGCGAGATTGGTCGAGGTCATCGTTGCACACAATGCCAGTACGCACGCGGCGCTCAAGGGCATATTGCGCTGTGGCGAGGCTACGCGGCGCCCCTTTTTGATGACGTGTGCAGCGCTCCACGTTCGGCCGCGGGAGCGTCGCACCAGCCCGACGCGTGCGCCGGCGCACTAGGCGCGCGGCAGCCCGACCGGTCACGCTTGTTTGTGAATCGGCCATTTGACTTGCAGCATGCGCAGCACCCTGCGTCCGCCGGCGGTTCGAGTTCGCTGCGGCCGCCCAACCCGGCGCCCATGGCGCCGGCGAGACGGTCAGTAAGGGATTCGCGACCATGCGCGACTGAGGCCCCATTTCAAGGGAGATCACATGCTGAAGGGAAAGACGGCGCTGGTCACCGGCTCCACGTCGGGCATCGGCCTAGGCATCGCGCAGCGCCTCGCCGCCGAAAGCGCAAACATCATATTGAACGGCTTCGGCGAGCGGGCCGAGATCGATCGCATCGCCTCCGAAATGCGCTCGCGCCACAAGGTGAAGGTGTCCTACGACGACGCCGATATGAGCAAGTCGGACGCCATCGCCTCGATGATGAAGAAGGCGGTCGCGGAATTCGGCGCGGTGGACGTGCTCGTCAACAACGCCGGCATCCAGCACGTGGCGGCGGTCGACGAGTTCCCGCTCGACAAGTGGGACGCCATCATCGCGATCAATCTTTCCGCGGCGTTCCACACCACGCGCCTTGCGCTTGCGGAGATGAAGCAGAAAGGCTGGGGCCGCGTGGTCAACGTCGCTTCCGCGCACGCGCTGGTTGCGAGCCCGTTCAAGTCGGCCTATGTCGCCGCCAAGCACGGCATTGCCGGCTTCACCAAGACCGTGGCCCTGGAGGTAGCCGAGCGGGGCATCACCGTGAACGCGGTATGCCCGGGCTATGTGCTCACGCCGCTCGTGGAGAAGCAGATTCCAGACACCGCCAAGGCGCGCGGCATCGCCGAGGACGCCGTGAAGCGCGACGTGCTTCTCGCCGCTCAGCCGAGCAAGCAGTTCGTCGAAGTGGATGAAGTGGCGGCGCTGACCGCGTTTCTCTGCTCCGCCGGCGCCGCCTCGATCACCGGCGCCATGCTGCCGATCGACGGCGGCTGGACCGCGCACTAGGCGCGCCGCACAGCGCCGAACGAACAAAGGACAACCATTAAAAGAGACGACGTTCTTCTGCTGCCGTCGATGCCGCTCGCCCCGCCGTCGTATCCGGCGGGGCCCTACCGCTTCATCGACCGCGAGTACCTCATCATTTCCTACCAGAGCGACGCGGAGGCCATCCGCGCCGCGCTTCCCGAGCCCCTCGAGCCCGAGGGCGACACGGTGCTCTACGAGTTCATCCGCATGCCCGATTCGGCCGGATTCGGCAACTACACCGAATCGGGGGTGGTGATTCCGGCGCGCTTTGGCTCCGAGAACGTCAATTTCACCGCCCAGATGTACCTGGACGACGAGCCGCCGATCGCCGGCGGGCGCGAGATCTGGGGTTTCCCGAAAAAACACGCGCACCCGAAGCTCGAGATCGTGCATGACACGCTCACCGGCACGCTCGAGTACGCCGGCGTGCAGGTCGCCATCGGTACCATGGGCTACAAGCACCAGCACTTGCTGTACGACGTGCACGGGCGCAAAGCCTGCTCGTCCGCCTCCATCGTCGAGAAGATGGGCAAGACGCAGGTCAATCTCAGGATCATTCCGGACGTCGACGGCACGCCGGCCATCGCGCAGCTCGTCGCCTACAATCTGAACGACATCAAGGTGAAAGGGGCCTGGTCGGGGCCGGCACGGCTGCACCTTGTGGCGCATGTCAACGCCCCGGTCGCCGATCTTCCGGTGAGAAAGGTGCTCGGCGGGCTGCACTTCATCGCCGACCTGACGCTGCCCTACGGCAGGGTGCTGTTCGATTACAAGAAGTCACGGTGAGGAGTATCGCGTGAGGCAAAGTCTTCCCGGCCAGGTGGTCCTGGTGCTGCAAGGCGGCGGCGCGCTCGGCGCCTACCAGGTGGGCGTGTATCAGGCCATGCACGAGCGCGGCATCGAACCCGACTGGGTGATCGGCACTTCGATCGGCGCGCTCAACGGCGCGCTCATCGCGGGCAATGCGCCGGGCGAGCGCATGGCGCGCCTGCGCGAGTTCTGGAAGCGCGTGGAGCACGGCAACAACGGCTGGGGCGCGCTCGGCAGTCCCGTGTTCTCGAACCTCTCCACCGTCATGCAGGGCATTCCGGCCTTCTTCGTCCCGCGCGCGCCTCTCTGGGGCGGCGTGCAGGCCCGGGTCGGGCTCGACCGCGCCTCGTACTACAGCACCGAGCCGCTGCGCGAGACCCTGGGCGACCTGGTCGATCTTGCGGCACTCAACGCGAACGCGCCGCGGCTCACCGTGGGCGCGGTCAACGTGACGCAAGGCGAGATGCGCTATTTCGACAGCCGCGAGGCGCCGCTCAGCCTCGAGCACATCCTGGCCTCGGGCGCGCTGCCGCCGGCGTTTCCGGCGGTGCGCATCGGCGGGGAAGGCTATTGGGACGGCGGCGTGTACTCCAATACCCCGATCGAGGCGGTGTTCGACGACAAGCCGCGGCGCGACTCGGTGATTTTCTCGGTCAACGTTTGGCAGCCGACCGGTCCCGAGCCCGAATCGCTCTGGGAGGTGATGGGCCGGCAAAAGGACATCCAGTACGCGAGCCGCGCCGACAGCCACATCGCGCGCCAGAAGCAGATTCATCGCCTGCGCCACGTGATCCGCGAGCTCTCCGGCCGGCTCGCCGAAGCGGGCGGCAACGACGACGCGCTGAAGGAACTATGCGCGTGGGGCTGCGGCACCACGATGCACGTGCTGCGCCTGCTCGCGCCCGCGCTCGCGAGCGAGGACCTGATGAAGGACATCGATTTCAGCGCCGCGGGCATCAGCAGCCGCTGCGAAGCGGGCTATGCGGACGCGCTGCGCATGATCGAGCGCTCGCCCTGGCAGTCGGCGCCGGCCGATCCGATCGAGGGCGTGATCGTGCACGAGCTCTCCGCGCGCATGGGCGACTGACAGCGCCGCGCCGGCGCACGCTCGCGGGGTGAGGATGCAAATCTGGGTCGACGCCGATGCCTGCCCGCTGGTGATCAAGGAGATCCTGTTTCGCGCTGCGGAGCGCTCCGAGATCGCGATGACGCTGGTGGCCAATCAGCCGCTTCGCACGCCGCGCTCGAAGTTCGTGCGCACGCTCCAAGTGCCGCGCGGGTTCGACGTCGCCGACAACGAGATCGCGAAGCGCGTGGCGGCTGGGGATCTCGTGATCACCGCCGACATTCCGCTTGCCGCCGACGTGATCGCGCGCGGCGCGCATGCGCTCGATCCGCGCGGCGAGGCCTACTCGCCCGAGACCATCCGCGAGCGCCTCACCATGAGGGATTTCCTGGACGAGTTGCGCGGCAGCGGCGTGCAGACTGCCGGGCCCGCGCCGCTCGATCAGGCCGACCGCAAGCGTTTCGCCGATGCGCTCGATCGGTTTCTCGCGAAGCGCCCGCGCCACAAGCCCTCCAGCTAGACACGGCGCGGCGTCAAGCCCGCGTCGCCTTCCGCGCGAATGCGCAGTACTCGCAGCCCGGGTCGGGCGCGGGCGGGGCGAGCGCATCGAGCGTCTCGCGGATTCTCGGCAAGGTCTTCTCCACCCAGTCGTCGTCGCCGTCGTAGGGAATGAGCTTGATCGTGAACTCGAGCCGGGAATCGAACGCGGGGAGATCCCGCCGGCCATTGCAGTAGACGAACCAGCCGCGGCGCGCGACCGGGAGCCCCTGGCGGCGCAGCAGCCACTGGTAGAACTCCATCTGGCGCTTGTAGCCGTCCTGCCAGAGCGCATCGAGGTTCACCTCGCTCGCCTTGGAGGTCGCCTTGTAATCGACCACCAGCAGCTCGCCCGAATCGACGTCGCGCCACAGATCGTC
>JBFJOO010000156.1:0-5689 GCA_041617635.1 Burkholderiales bacterium
CGGCGATCGCCGCCGCCGTTCCGCGGGTCGCGACCAGGGCGAAGCCGAGCTGGACCAGATCACGCGCAACTTCGATCGCCGCCGGCTTGTCGGCGTCCCGCACGCTGATAAACGCCGTTCCGCCCGCAGGCAACCTGACCCCGGCCGCGAGCTGGGACTTCACGAACGCCTCGCCGAAGCTCGCACCAACCCCCATCACCTCTCCGGTGGACTTCATCTCCGGGCCAAGTATCGTGTCCACGCCTGGAAACTTGCCAAAGGGAAAGACGGCTTCCTTCACGCAGAAGTAAGGCGGCACGACTTCGCCGGCGATGCCCTGCGCAACCAGCGATCGGCCTGCCATGCAGCGCGCGGCGATCTTGGCCAGCGGAAGACCGGTAGCCTTCGATACGTACGGCACGGTGCGCGACGCCCGCGGATTGACTTCCAGCACGTAGACGTCGCCCCCTTGAATCGCATACTGCACGTTCATCAATCCCACGACCTTGAGCGCGCGCGCCATCAAGACGGTCTGGCGCCGCAGCTCCTCCTGGATCGGACGCGGCAAGGAGAAGGGCGGCAGGGAGCACGCGGAATCGCCTGAATGGACGCCCGCCTGCTCGATGTGCTCCATGATGCCGCCGATCAGCACCCTTTCGCCGTCGCTCGCCGCATCGACGTCCACCTCGATCGCGTCGTTCAGAAATCGATCGAGCAGCACCGGCGAGTCGTTCGAAACCTTGACTGCGTCGCGCATGTAGCGCTCGAGGTCCGCCTCGGCGTGCACGATCTCCATCGCGCGCCCGCCGAGCACGTAGCTCGGCCGCACGACAAGTGGATACCCGATCTCCTGCGCGAGCGCCAGCGCGTCCGCCTCGGTGCGCGCGGTCCGGTTCGGCGGCTGGCGGAGGCCAAGCCGCTCGAGGAGCTTCTGGAAACGCTCGCGATCCTCGGCGACGTCGATGGAGTCGGGGCTTGTCCCGATGATCGGCACGCCGTGGCGCTCGAGGTCGCGGGCGAGCTTGAGCGGTGTTTGACCGCCGTATTGCACCACGACGCCAACGGGCCTTTCCTTGTCGACGATCTCGAGCACATCCTCGAGCGTGAGTGGCTCGAAGTACAGCCGATCGGACGTGTCGTAGTCGGTCGACACCGTCTCGGGATTGCAGTTGACCATGATCGTCTCGTAGCCGTCCTCGCGCAGCGCGAGCGCGGCATGCACGCAGCAGTAATCGAACTCGATCCCCTGCCCGATGCGATTCGGCCCACCGCCGAGCACCATGATCTTCCTGCGGTCCGTCGGCTCGGATTCGCACTCTTCCTCGTAGGTCGAATACATGTAGGCGGTGCGCGTGGCAAACTCGGCGGCGCAGGTATCCACGCGCTTGTAGACCGGTTGCACGCCGAGCGCTTTGCGGCGTTCGCGCACCGCATCGCCGCTCGACCCGGTGAGCCTCGCCAGGCAGCGATCGGAGAACCCCGCGCGCTTCAGCTCGCGGAGCTCTCCGGCATCAATCGCGTCGAGCGCACGGCCCGCAAGCGCCTGTTCGCACCGCACGAGATCCTCGATCTGCGCGAGAAACCACGGGTCGATGCGCGTATCGCGGTGGAGCTGCTCATGCGTGCGGCCCATGCGCATCGCATCGGCCACGTAGAGAATGCGCTCCGGCCCGGGCAGCCCGAGTTCCTTGTCGAGGACCTCGGGATCCGCGGTACGCGTGTCGAGCCCGTCGATACCGGTCTCTAGCCCGCGCAACGCCTTCTGGAAGGATTCGGCGAAGGTGCGGCCGATCGCCATCACCTCGCCGACCGATTTCATCTGCGTGGTCAAGCGGTCGTTCGCCTGCGGAAACTTCTCGAACGCGAAGCGCGGAATCTTGGTGACGACGTAGTCGATCGCGGGCTCGAACGACGCGGGCGTCGCGCCCCCGGTGATCTCGTTGGCGAGTTCGTCGAGCGTATAGCCGATCGCGAGCTTGGCCGCGATCTTCGCGATCGGGAAGCCGGTCGCCTTGGAGGCGAGCGCCGAGGAACGCGAGACTCGCGGATTCATCTCGATCACCAGCAAGCGCCCGGAATCCGGGTCGATCGCGAACTGGACGTTCGAGCCGCCGGTGTCCACGCCGATCTCGCGCAGCACCGCGATCGAGGCATCGCGCAGGCGCTGATACTCCTTGTCGGTCAGCGTCTGCGACGGGGCCACCGTTATCGAGTCGCCGGTGTGCACCCCCATGGGGTCGAAGTTCTCGATCGAACATACGATGATGCAGTTGTCGCGGCTGTCGCGCACGACCTCCATCTCGAATTCCTTCCAGCCCAGCACCGACTCCTCGATCAGCAGCTCGTTGGTGGGCGATAGGTCCAGCCCGCGCTCGCAGATCTCGACGAACTCCTCGCGGTTGTAGGCGATGCCGCCACCGGTCCCGCCGAGCGTGAAGGAGGGGCGGATGATGGTCGGGAAGCCGACCTGCGCCTGCACCTGCAGGGCCTCCTCCATGCTGTGCGCGATCGCGGAGCGCGGGGTCTGCAGGCCGATGGCGCGCATGGCCTCGCGAAAGCGCTCGCGGTCCTCGGCCTTGTCGATGGCGTCGCGGGTGGCCCCGATCATCTCTACCCCGAAGCGCTCGAGCACACCCTCGCGCGCAAGGTCCAGCGCGCAGTTCAGCGCCGTTTGACCGCCCATGGTCGGCAGCAGGGCGTCGGGGCGCTCCTTCTCGATCACCGCCGCGACCGTGCGCCAGTTGACCGGCTCGATGTAGATGGCGTCCGCCATCTCGGGATCGGTCATGATGGTCGCCGGGTTGGAGTTGACCAGGACCACGCGATAGCCCTCCTCGCGCAGCGCCTTGCAGGCCTGCGCGCCGGAATAGTCGAACTCACAGGCCTGGCCGATGACGATGGGGCCGGCGCCTATGATCAGGATGCTGTCGATGTCGGTGCGCTTGGGCATGAGTCCTGTTGCCGATGTCTGGTGGCGAGCCGCAGCGGATCGTCGGGTGATCGCGCTCTCGCTACCTGCGGCTCGCCGCTCGCGAGCCGTCGCTCATGAGCTCGATGAACCGGTCGAAGAGCGGAGCGACGTCGTGCGGTCCGGGGCTCGCCTCCGGGTGACCCTGAAAGCCGAACGCCGCGCAGTCGGTCCGCTCCACGCCCTGCAGGGAGCCGTCAAACAGCGAGCGGTGGGTAGCGCGCAGGTTCTGCGGCAGACTGTCCTCATCGACCGCAAAGCCGTGATTCTGGCTGCTGATCATCACCCGACCGCTCGCCACGTCGAGCACCGGATGGTTGGCCCCGTGGTGGCCGAACTTCATCTTCACGGTCCTGGCATCGCTGGCCAGCGAGAGCAGCTGATGGCCCAGGCAGATTCCGAACATCGGCATACCGCTGGCCAGGAGCTCGCGAATCGCGGCGATGGCGTAATCGCAGGGCTCCGGGTCACCCGGGCCGTTGGAGAGAAAGACCCCGTTGGGCTTCATCGCCAGCACGTCGCGGGCCGGCATGGTCGCGGGCACGACGGTGACCCGGCAGCCGCGATCGACGAGCATGCGCAGGATGTTGCGCTTCACGCCGTAGTCATATGCCACCACACGCAAGCGGGGCAGATCGCCGTACTCGCGCTGACAGGCGGCGTCGAGATCCCAGGTGCCCTCGGCCCATTCGTAGCTCTCGCGGGTGCTCACCTCGCGGGCGAGATCCATTCCCTTGAGCCCGGCAAACTCCCGCGCCGCGGCCACGGCGCCCTCCGCGTCGGCCCCCGGGCCGGCGACCAGGCAACCGTTCTGAGCGCCCTTCTCGCGCAGCAGCCGGGTGAGCCGGCGGGTGTCGATCCCCGCGATGCCGACCACGCCCTCGGCTCGCAGATACTCGCCAAGCGGGCGCTGCGCGCGCCAGCTGCTGGTCACCGGCGAGAGGTCACGGATCACCAGCCCGGCCGCGTAGACCCGGCCCGACTCCGCGTCGGCGCCGTTCACACCGGTGTTGCCAATGTGCGGATAGGTGAGGGTGACTATCTGGCGGCAGTAAGAGGGATCGGTCAGGATCTCCTGATACCCCGTCATGGCGGTGTTGAACACCACCTCGCCCGTGCTCCGACCCGCCGCGCCGATGGACCGGCCGTGAAAGACGGAGCCGTCTTCCAGGGCCAGAAGAGCGGGATCATCCAAGGGCGGTCTCCTCGCGAATGCTCAGACGCAGAAAACGGGAGGGGCCCGCCAAGGCCCATCCCGCTCGGAAGGGGTATCTGCGTTACGGCGTGAAAATCCGGAAAATTCTACTGGATCGCGCCGCCGGGTGTCCACGCGCGACGGCTCAGGCGCGCAAGCCCAGCACATCCTGCATATCATAAAGCCCGGCCGGGCGACCGCTGACCCACTGCGCGGCCCGGATCGCGCCCCTGGCGAAGGTCATGCGGCTCGAGGCCTTGTGGGTGATCTCGACCCGCTCGCCGACCGCGGCGAACATCACCGTATGCTCGCCGACGATGTCCCCGGCCCGTATGGTCTCGAAACCGATGGTGCTGCGCTCGCGCGCGCCCGTGTGCCCCTCGCGCCCGTAGACGGCGCACTGGGCCAGATCCCGACCGAGGGCGGCGGCGACCACCTCGCCCATCCGCAGGGCAGTCCCGGAAGGCGCATCGACCTTGTGCCGGTGGTGGGCCTCGATGATCTCGACGTCCGCCTCCTCGCCGAGCACCCGCGCTGCCATGTCGAGCAGCTTGAAGCAGAGATTGACGCCAACGCTCATGTTGGGCGCGAATACGATGGCGCTGCTCGCCGCCGCATCCCGCAACGCGGCCTTGTGCCCGTCGTCCAGCCCGGTGGTGCCGATCACCATTCGACGCCCGGCCGCCTGGCAAACCTGCAGATGCTCGACCGTCGCCTGCGGCGTGGTGAAATCGATCAGGACGTCGAAGGATTGCGCCGCGGCAGCGAGATCCTCGCTGACGGTGACGCCCAAGGCAGCCCCGCCGGCCAGCACCCCCGCGTCAGCGCCCAGCGCCGGGCTACCCGCGCGCTCGATGGCCGCGACCAACTCGATGGTCCCGCTCTCGCGCCCGGCCTCGATGAGCGCGCGCCCCATTCGACCGCCGGCGCCGGCAATCGCGATCTTGGTCATTCCGCTCCTCCTGCGTTCGGCGGGCCCCGCAGGCTCAGCCGCCGAAGCCGATGCCCTCGAAGAACTTGCGCACGCCATCGAGCCAGGAGCTCGCCCGCGGGCTGTGGCGGGCCTCATGGGCGCGCAGCGACTGATCGAGCTCGCGCAGCAGTTCCTTCTGCCGAGCATCGAGCTTAACCGGCGTCTCGACCTGAATCCGGCACAGCAGGTCGCCCACCCCGCCGCCACGTACCGGCTTCACGCCCTTGCCGCGCAGGCGGAACAGCTTGCCGGTTTGCGTCTCCGGCGGGATCTTGAGCATCACCTTGCCGTCCAGCGTGGGCACTTCCAGCTCGCCGCCCAGGGCCGCCGTGGTGAAACTGATCGGGACCTCGCAGTACAGGTTGCTGTCCTCGCGGCCGAAGATCGGGTGCTCCTTGACCATCACGTGGACGTAGAGATCCCCAGGTGGCCCACCCTGCTCCCCGGCCTCGCCCTCGCCGGCCAAGCGGATGCGATCGCCGCTGTCCACGCCCGCCGGCACGCGCACCGACAGCGTCTTGTGCTCCTGAATCCGGCCTTGTCCCGAGCACTCGGGGCAGGGGTCGCTGATCAC
>JBFJOO010000157.1:0-5677 GCA_041617635.1 Burkholderiales bacterium
GGTATGCGCGGGTTAGCGCCGCGACTCGGGCAACTGGGCCCCCGCCAGTGGTCGGTTCGCGCCGCCCGGGTGGTCTGCGCGGGTTAGCGCCGCGACTCGGGCAACTGGGCCCCCGCCAGTGGTCGGTTCGCGGCGCCCGGGTGGTATGCGCGGGCTAGTAGCCCATCGCGGCTCCGTCGAAGCGCATCTCGGATGCGCCGTGGTACACGCCGTTGACCGGATCGCGCCAGATTCCCTGATAGCCGCCCACGTAGGGCCGCTCGCCGTGCGTGACGACGTGCCCGCGCGCGCGCAGCTCCTCTACGACTGCTAGCGGCACCCCACCCTCGAGCTCCACCATCCCGCCGTCGCGCATCGTCTCACCTGTCGGCTGGCTGCTGCCGCTGTGGACGAAGCGCGCCGCGTCTCCCGCCTCCTGCACGTTCATGCCGAAGTCGATGATGTTCACGAGGATCTGAACGTGGCCCTGGGGCTGCACGAAGCCGCCCATCACACCGAAGCTGAAGACGGGCTTCCCGTCCTTCAGGACGAAGGCCGGAATGATGGTGTGGAACGGGCGCTTGCCGGGGGCGTACGCGTTCGCGTGCCGTTCGTCGAGGCTGAATGCGACGCCGCGATTCTGCAGCGCGAAGCCGAGCCCGTCGGGCACCAGGCCGCTGCCAAACGACCAGTAGGTGCTCTGGATCAAGGAGACCATCATGCCGTTTGCATCCGCGGTCGCGATGTAGGTGGTGTCGCCGTGCTCGGGGGGTTCGCCCGCGGGCAGCTGCCGCGCTGCGCGATCCATCTTCAGCAGCTTGCGGCGCTCGGCCGCGTACTTCTTCGAGAGCAATCCCGGCAGCGGCGCGGCGGCAAAATCCGGATCGGCGTAGAAACGCGCGCGGTCCTCGTAGGCCAGCTTCTTGGTCTCGATCAACAGGTGCCAGAAGTCCGCGCTGCCGCGCCCGATGGCGGCCAGATCGTAGGCCTCGAGCAGGTTCAACATCTGCAGCGCCGCGATGCCCTGGCCGTTGGGCGGCAGCTCGAAGACCCGATACCCGCGGTACGTCACCGACACCGGCTCCACCCACTCGCCACGGTGGCGCGCCAGATCCTCCGCATCGACGAATCCGCCCACGCGCTCCAGGTATCCTGCGATCGTCTTCGCGATCTCGCCGCGGTAGAACGCGTCGCGGCCGCCCTGCGCGATCTTCGCGTAGCTGTTGGCGAGGTCCGCGTTGCTCGCGATCTCGCCCGCCTTCGGCGCGCGGCCCCCGAACGAGTAGGTCTGCTTCAGGTTGTCGAACCAACCGCCGGAGCCGCCGGATGCGAGGATCAGCTCGATGGCTTCCTTCCAGTCTGCGGCTTCGACCGGGCCCACCGGATAGCCCTCGCGCGCGTAGCGGATCGCGGGCGCCAACAGCTCGGACATCGGGAGCTTTCCGAAGCGCTCGTGGAGCGCGTACCAGCCGTCCACGGCACCGGGTACCGAGACCGCCAGCGGTGTGAACGGCTGAATCGGCCCCTCGCCCCCCAGCTGCTCGAGCAGCGCCGCCCGGCTCAGCTCTCGGGGCGAGCGGCCGCTGCCGTTGTAGCCGTGAAGGCGCTGCGTCTCGGGGTCCCAGACGATCGCGAACAGATCGCCGCCGATCCCGCAGGCGCTCGGCTCCACCAGCCCGAGCATCGCGTTGGCGGCGATGGCCGCGTCCACCGCGCTGCCGCCGCGCTTGAGCACGTCCACGGCCACCGCAGTCGCGAGTGGCTGCGAGGTCGCCGCGATGCCATTGCGCGCCAGCACGGGACTGCGGCTCGCGAAGATCTTCCCGGTGTAACGGCTGCCCCCGTCGTCACCCGCCATCGCCGGCCGCCCCGTCAATACCAGAAACAGCAGCGCGAGGAGCCAGCGGGCCATCTCTTTGGATCGCTGCTTCCACATGCATTTCGCTCCTCTCGTGACTCGCCCCGAGGGCGCATCGAGCGCGCGCTCCCGCGCATCGCGGGCGTCGCCCCGGGCGAAGGCCAGGCGCAGCGAGCCGCTCGAACGTCACCCTCCAGGCCCCGGGCTTCGCCTCGCCACGCGACGGCGCCCCCGCCGATCTCGCAGCGGCGAGCGGTTGCCATTGTGTCGCAACCGCCTCGCGCGAGCCAGCGCGGCGCCATCCAGGATGGATCCGTTTCGCCCGCGCGCTGCTAGGCTTCGCGCGGGGGCCCTTAGCTCAGTTGGTCAGAGCAACCGGCTCATAACCGGACGGTCCCAGGTTCGAGTCCTGGAGGGCCCACCGTCAAGCGCCCGAGGGTTCCCTTTCGAGGGCCTCTCCAACCGGTCCCATCCGACTGCCTCGCGCGTTCAGCTCCATCGCTGTCACTCGAACGATCAGTGAGCAACGAGCGATCGCTCACGTGCGACTCCCTTCGGTTGTCTCCGTCTCGGTATCTGCATTCTCCTTCGCCATCTCCTCGGCTTCCGAGCGAGAGGCTCGACTGCCCGGGATCTTGCAACGGTCTAGTCTCGCGAGGCGGACCCGATGAGCCTCGCAGTGTCTTTCGGACAGCACCGATCACTCAAGATTCTGTCGATGCGCATATAATCCGATAGAGGCCCGATCGGGGGGCGATTTCCAGGTCTCGTGAGCTGCGGCTCGTCGGGGGCTGCTCGGCATTTCGCCGCACTCGAGATGGGTTGACTCCGGATTGCGATCGGTTGCATACTGAGCCGCGGTGGGGCGGAGGAATGAGATCATGCGGCGACCCGTCTTGTTTTTCCTTCTCACGTTTGCGGCAGCAGCGGTGGGATTCGCGAGCGGAGCCAACGCGAGCGCCACCGTCGATTTGATCTGGATCGACGTCTCGGCGACGAACCTGATGGGCAATCCGGTCTGCCTCATGCCCGCCAACCGGAACTGCCTGCCGGACCCCAGGAGCTACGACGGCGGCACGGCGATCCGCTCCGTGCTGGTAACGGACAACATCACGCTGGGCGTGATCCTCACCGCGGGGCCCGCGGGCAGCATCGGTGCCGGCGTGAGCGTCAACTACGAGGACGCGCTGCCCAAGCTCGGCGTGGTGGACTTCCGGAGCTTGACGACTACGCAGCCTTTCGTCTACCTGCCGATCACGGTCGGCTTGACGACCCTACAGAATCCGTACATCGACAACATCAACGCCGCGGCCGCGCCGCCACTCGGCAATGGCATCGGGCTGCCGCCCGGAGCGAGCGCCTATCTCGGAACGGTCACGTTTCACAAGGACGTGCTCGTCAACGGCAGCTCCGAGATCAGAGTTGGCGTGGACGGCCCCGGTGGTACCGACGGCATCCTGGATGGCGCCGGTGGCAACGTCAGCGCCACGACCACGTTCAACAGCGCATTCATCGTCAACGATACGGGCGAAGTCGTGAGATGCGACGACGGCGCCGGGACTCCCGTCGACATGGAGATCGAAGTCAACGCGCTGCGCGCTGGTGGGAAGACGGTGTCGGCGGGTGCGAACCAGTCGAAAGACGTCAGCGCCAAGGCTCGAATCCGCAAGGGTACGGCCCTCGCCGGCACGACCATCGTAACCACGCTCGTGATCGAGGCGGAAGACGCCACTGGCGTCATGGATACCAAGACGGCGTTCCCGATCACGCTCGGCGTGGGCAAGGGTGGAAAGGGTGACCGACTCAATATGCGCATTCCGCGCTGCGATGGGGGATTCGTCACCTTCGTCGCGACGTTCTGGGGAACCGATCACAACAACGATCTCTGCGAAGGAACGAGGCGACTCACGCTTCAGTGCAATTAGGAGCCTGACCCAGACAGGCTCGCCGCTCGACGGAATCCCAGGTACGTTCAATCGGTCGATAGAACATCTGCTGTCTTGGCCGATGCCCCGGGATCTCGCGCAGGTCCCGGCCGCTCAGCAGTGTGGAGCGTGCGGCGTCCAGCGAGAGCGGAGCCGGAGCTTGGGTGCCGTCTCGATTTCTGCTGCGGAATCAAGACCAGAACTCGTCGGGCTGAAAGCCGTGCGTGCGCGGCTTGGAAGGCGAGCTTTGGCTGCATTGCGCCGGACGCGTTGGCCTGTAACCAATGTTTCCTGATATGAAACGGCTTGGTGCCGTGATTGACAGATACAGCAGCAGATTCCCTCGCAAATAAAAGTTGGCATGTCCGATAGTGTCGGTGTAAACGTCGTACACACTTCAGCTTCGTGCGGGTGCGATGGGGGCCACAAGGAGGCACCGAAATGAGCCTGAAAATCGCGTCCATCGCCCTGCTGCTGATGCTGGCTTCACCGGCAACCGCCCAGGAGCCGACTCCGATCGATGTTGCAATCCTCACCTGCGTCGGCCCGGGATACGTATCGGAGGGCGACCCCTTCGAGATCCTGGACACCCTTCCCGAGAAATACTGCTTGAGGGCCTGCAAGGCGGTCGCGCAGGGGTGCAAGCTGGTGGTCAGGGCAATCGACAAGTGCGGGACCAACTTCCTCAAGGCGTCGGCAAAGATCGACATGGAGATCTGCCGGGGATGGGGCTACTCGGCGCGCGAGTGCCGCGTGATCCGAGACTGGGCCAAGGAAGATGTCGCCTGGTGGAAGGAGCAGGGGAGGATCGAGGTGGCCAACTGCGACCGCGACACCCAGATCCTGTGCACGAGTCGGTGCTAGCGTTTCGCCCCGGACGGAAACGGGACCTCGGATCGCGCGGAGAGCGTCGGGCGACGCGTCGCCGCGCGGAGTCGAGATGAAGCGGAGCGCAGCGCGGAATGCCTGAAGGTCTCTTCGGTCGACCCGGAGCGAAGACCATTCTGCTCGCTGCGCTGCTAGTGGGGCTGGTCGTCGCCGCGTACGCGCCCGCGCTGCGCGCGGGGTTCATCTGGGACGATGACGTCTACGTGATCGACAACCCGCTGCTCGTCGAGGAGGACGGTCTCGCGCGCATCTGGCTGTCGCGGGACGCGCAGTCGCAGTACTTCCCGCTCGTCTACACGGCCTTTCGGATCGAGCGTGCGCTCTGGGGCCTCGACCCGTTCGGCTACCACCTGGTCAACGTGCTGATCCACGCCGCGAGCGCGCTGCTGCTCTGGCGGTTGCTGCGGCGGCTCTCGTTCGCCGGCGCGTGGTTCGCGGCCGCCATCTTCGCGCTGCACCCGGTGCAGGTGGAGTCGGTCGCGTGGGTCACCGAGCGCAAGAATGTGATGTCGCTGTTCTTCTCACTCGCCTCGCTGCTCGCGTGGCTGCGCTTCGCCGAGCCGCGCGGCGCATCCACCGGGCGCCGCCGCGCGGGCGCGCTGGCCTGGTACATGGCCTCGCTCGTCGGCTATCTGCTCGCGCTCGCGAGCAAGGCCACGGCCTGCACGCTGCCCGCCGCGCAGCTGCTCGTGCTCTGGCTGCGCGGGCACGCGATCGATCGGCGCCGCGTCGCCCAGGTGTTGCCGTTCCTCGCGTTCGGCGTCGGGCTGGGGCTGTTCGTCGTCCACTGGGAGCGCACCGAGATCGGCACGGTCGGCGAGCGCTTCGAGATCTCGCTCGTCGAGTCGTTCCTGGTCGCCACGCGCGCGTGCTGGTTCTACCTCGGCAAGCTGCTCTGGCCCACCGAGCTCACCTTCAGCTACCCGAAGTTCGCGATCGATCCGGGCGATCCACTCCAGTACGGCTGGGCGCTCGCGGGCGCGCTGCTGCTCTGGGCGCTCTGGCGCTGGCGCGGCGCGCTCGGCAA
>JBFJOO010000158.1:0-5577 GCA_041617635.1 Burkholderiales bacterium
CCCGGCATCGCGCCGATGGCGCGATGCCGGGACTAGGCGATCTCCTGGCGGAGAGGAGCGTGCAGCCAGAAGAACGAGGACAGCGCAGCGTAAGTGCCTTGACGGGCTCGCCACGCCTGAGAGGGTACGGATCTACCCTCACCCCGGATTCGAGTATGGGAAAAGTCGCGCCCCCAGACCATCTCCAAGAGGACCTAGACCATTAGGCCTACTCGGTCGCGAGCGTGGCGCGAGCATCCGTCGCGCGCTCCCGAGCGATCAGCGTCGCCCTGCGCTCGCAACCCGATTCGCACTTCAGGTTCAAGCACGGAGGAAAAGATCATGCCCAAGGCAACCTGGAATGGCACGGTGATCGCCGCGAGCGACGCGTGCGAGATCGTCGAGGGGAACCGCTATTTCCCTCCCGCCGCGGTGCGACGCGAGTTTCTGCGCGCGAGCGAGACGCACACTGCCTGCGGTTGGAAGGGCGTAGCGAGCTACTACGATGTGGTGGTGGGCGGACAGGTGAACAAGGACGCAGCCTGGTATTACCCGGAGACCAAGGAGGCCGCGCGCCACATCCGCGGGTACATCGCGTTCTGGAAAGGCGTGCAGGTGGCGGACTGACGCGGCGCGTTCGCGCCCGCTCTCACTCCTCACTCCCAGTGCCGAGCAAGCCGAAACGCAACGAGTTCGTCGAGCACGTGCTCGAGCTGCTGGCGCCGTTCGGGAGCGTTTCCGCGCGGCGCATGTTTGGCGGATACGGGATCTATCGCGACGCCCTCATGTTCGGCCTCGTCGCCGACGACGTGCTCTATCTGAAAGCCGACGGCGCGAACCGCGGCGAGTTCGGGGATGCCGGATCGGAGCCCTTCAGCTACACGTCACGCCAAAGGCAGGTCATCCTCTCGTATTGGCGGGCACCCGAGGAGGCGCTCGAGAGCCGCGCAGCCATGCAGCCGTGGGCGCGCAGCGCTTTCGCCGCCGCGCTGCGCGCGAAGGCCGGGTCGCAAACGGCCAAGACACCGAAGCGGCTGCGGCGTGCTTTGCGCCGGCGTTGAGCCTACGCGCGTTGCGCGGGGACCGGGCCCGAAACTCAGTCCGACACCGGCCCCATCCACTCCACGCGGTAGAGGTCGAGGCGGCGGTCGCGAAACGTCCTGACGGACCCTTCGTCGCGCAGCCGGCGCAGTTTCTCGAGATCCACGTCCGCCACGAGCACGGTTTCGGTGTCGGGCGTGCTCTCGGCGACGACCGCGTCGTGCGGAAACGCGAAGTCCGAGGGCGAGAAGATCGCCGACTGCGAGTAGTGGATGTTGACGTTCTCCACCCGCGGCAGGTTGCCGACGCTGCCCGAGAGGATCACGTAGCACTCGTTCTCGATCGCCCGCGCCTGCGCGCAGCGTCGTACCCGCTGATAGCCGTTCTTGGTCTCGGTCCACGACGGGACGAACAGGATCTGCACGCCGCGATCCGCGAGCACCCGGCCGAGCTCGGGAAACTCGACGTCGTAGCAGATCAGGATCCCGATGGTGCCGGCATCGGTGCGGAAATGCCGCAGGACGTTGCCGCCCTCCAGCCCCCACAATCGCTTCTCCACCGGCGTGATGTGGATCTTGCGCTGGGTCTCCGGAGTGCCGTCGCGGCGAAAGAGATAGGCTTCGTTGTAGAGCTGCCCGCCCTCCACGACGGGCATGCTGGCCCCGACGACGTTCACGTTGTGGCGCACGGCCATGGCCTGCATCGCCTCGACGATCCGCGGGGTGAACTCGGCGATCTTGCGCATGGCGCCGGCGACGTCGGTCTGCTCGACGAGCCCCATCAGGGCGACGTTGAAGAGCTCGGGGAAGACCGCAAAGTCGGCCTTGAAATCCGCGACCGACTCGACGAAATACTCGACCTGCTGGAGCAGATCCTCGACGGACTCCACCTGGCGCAGCCGCCACTGCACCACGCCGATTCGCGCCGATTCCTTCTGCGCACCGACGACTGGTTTCGCGCGCCGCTCGTAGTACATGTTCTCCCACTGGATGAGCGTGGCGAAGTCGAGCGAGGCGGCGTCGCCCGGGAGGTAGCCGCGAATCACGCGTCGGACCTGGAAGTCGTTCGAGAGCTGGAAGGAAAGCACCGAGTCGTGCACCTTCTTGCCGCGCACCGCCTCCACGTACTGCTGCGGGGTCATGCGATCGGCGTAGTTCTTGTAGCCCGGGATGCGGCCGCCGGCGATGATCGCGCGTAGGTTGAGCTTCTTGCAGAGCTCCTTGCGTGCGTCGTAGAGGCGCCGCCCGAGGCGCATCGAGCGGTAGTCGGGGTCGACCACGACTTCCGCGCCGTAGAGCACGTCGCCGTCCGGATCGTGCGTGGTGAAATACGCGTCGCCGGTGATCTCTCCGTAGGAATGGGAGTCGCCGTACCGGTCGTAGTCGACGACCAGCGAGAGCGCCGCTGCAACGATGCGCCCCCGATCCTCGATCCCGATCTGGCCTTCGGCAAAATGGCTCAGCATCGACTGGAACTTCTCCTTCGACATCGCGCCGCCGAACTGACCGCCCATGCTCGCGTACACGCGCCCGGTGATGCTGCGCATCGCTTCGTAGTCTTCGAGCCGCAGGTTGCGCAGGCGCAGCCGGTGGCGAGAGCGGGTGCTCTTTTTCGCACCCTGGGTGGGCTCACCCGTGGCCCGCTCGGCCGACCGGGCGGGTTTCGCTTGATCCGTCATGGAATCCTTCCTTGACTACAATGCTTTGATTCTAAAGGATTCTGCAAAACGGCGCTGGTGTCCCAGCAATCCCCGGGACTGACACCCGTGCACCGCTCTTGCGCTCCCGAGGCCCCTCAGGCGGCGCCCAGAATGCGTTGATACAACGGCCGGTCGACGTTGCCTCCGGACGCGATCAGTCCCACCCGCTTGCCGCGCCATCGGTCGCGCTCCTGCAGCGCGGCGGCCAACGGCGCTGCGCCGGCGCCCTCGACGACGTTGTGCGTATCGGCGAAAAAATGGCGCATCGCGGCCTCGACTTCGGCGTCGGTCACCTCCACGATCCGTTCGGCGCCGGCATAGATCACCTCGAGCGCCTCGGGGACCGGCACCCGCACCGCCATGCCGTCGGCGACGGTGTCCGCGCTCTTGGTCTCGATCGGACGCCGCTCGGCGAACGAAAGGGCGTACGCGTTGGCGTTCGACGACACCACGCCGATGATCCGCGTCGACACGCCAAGCGCATCGCGCGCATTGATCAGGCCGCAGATACCGCTGCCGCAGCCGATCGGCACGTACACCGCGTCGAGCAGCGGCGCGCCCCGCAGTAGTTCGAGCGCGTAGCTCGCGACGCCGGCAACCAGCTCCCGGCGGAAGGGTCCGATGAACTCCAGCCCCTCCCCGGCGGCGAGTTCGCCGGCGCGCACGCGCGCTTCGTCGAAGTCGCGTCCATGCTCGATCAGCTCTGCCCCCAGGGCGCGCATGGCGGCATTCTTCTCGCGGCTGTTGCCGTGCGGCACCAGTATCACGCACCGCACGCCTGCGCGCGCACTCGCGAAGGCGAGGCTCTGGCCGTGATTGCCGCGGGTCGCACTGATGACGCCCCGAAAGCCGGCCTGCCGCCGAAGCGCGTCGAGCAGCAACAGCCCCCCGCGCACCTTGAATGCGCCGATCGGCGAGTGGTTCTCGTGCTTGACCCACAGCTCGAAGCCGGCGCGTGCGTTAAGGAGCGGCCAGCTGTATTGGGGGGTGGGCGGCATCACGCCATGCACGAGCGCCGCCGCGCTTTCCAGCTCAGCCAGATCGAGTCGCTGCAAGCAATGGCCTCCTGGAGAGCATCTTACTCGCGCCCCGCGAACGCCGAGCGGACATTCGTCGCATCGACGCACCGGTCATGCGGGCGCCCTGCTAAGCTTCCGATTCCACACGTTCGCCTCGGACCCATGGCCGCCCTGACCACGTCCCTCGACTCGCGCGCACTGCTCGACTACGCCGCAAGGAAGTGGGACGCCGACATCGTCCCGCAGATCGTCGAGTACGTCCGGATCCCCGCAAAGTCACCGCACTTCGACCGCGCCTGGGAATCCAACGGCCACATCGAGGCCGTCGTGCGCCTTGCGGAGAACTGGTGTCGCGCCCAGCCGCTGGCCGGCATGAAGCTCGAGATCGTGCGACTGCCGAAGCGCACGCCGCTGCTCTTCTTCGAGATCCCGGGCGCAAGCGATCGCACGGTGCTGCTCTACGGTCACCTGGACAAACAGCCCGAGATGACCGGCTGGCGCGACGGTCTCGGCCCCTGGACGCCCGTGATCGAGGATGGACTGCTCTACGGCCGCGGTGGTGCGGACGACGGCTACGCGGTGTTCGCCTCGCTCACGGCGATCCTGGCCCTGCAAGCACAGGGCGTACCGCACGCGCATTGCGTCGGCATCATCGAGTGCTGCGAGGAGAGCGGCAGCTACGATCTGCCCGCGTATCTCGAGGCGCTCGCGCATCGCATCGGGCAGGTCGACTTCGTGATCGGACTCGACTCCGGGTGCGGCAACTACGATCAGCTCTGGGTGACGACATCGCTCCGCGGCATCGCCGCCGGCACCCTCGCAGTCGAGGTCCTCTCCGAGGGCGTGCATTCCGGGGACGCGAGCGGCATCGTGCCGTCCTCGTTCCGCATTGCGCGCGCGCTGCTCGACCGTCTGGACGATGCGCGCACGGGCGCCGTTCTGCCGCGCGAGTTCCATGCCGAGATCCCGGCCGAGCGCGTCGCGCAGGCGCATGCGGCCGGAGCGATTCTCGGTGACATGGCCTGGAGAAAGTTCCCCTATGCGGGCGGCACGCGTCCGGTGACGTCCGACGCGGGCGAGGCTGTGCTGAACCGCACCTGGAAGCCTGCGCTGTCCGTCACCGGCGCGGATGGTTTGCCGGCCATCGCCGATGCCGGAAACGTCCTCCGACCGGGGACGGCGCTCAAGCTGTCGTTGCGCCTGCCGCCGACCGTGGACGGCGCGAGCGCGACACGCGCCCTGCAGCGCATTCTCGAGGCCGACGCGCCCCACGGCGCGAACGTGTCATTCGCGGCCGATCAGGCTGCGACGGGCTGGAACGCGCCGCCCACGGCCGCCTGGCTGCTGAGCGCCCTGGAGACGGCGTCGCGGGCCTGCTTCGATCGCCCCGCCGCGTTCATGGGCGAAGGCGGGACGATTCCATTCATGGGGATGCTGGGGCAATCGTTTCCGAACGCCCAGTTTCTGATCACCGGCGTCCTCGGTCCGAAATCGAACGCGCACGGACCCAACGAATTCCTGCACATTGCCTATGCGAAGCGCCTCACCGCCTGCGTGGCGCACGTCCTTGCCGCGCATGCCGCGCGGGACGCATAGGGGAGGCATAGACTGGCGTGCGCACTGGTGCGCACTCCTCGAGTACTCGCCTTAGCGACCCCGACCGGGCTGCCTTAAGCTTGCGCACGGGCGGGAAACGTGTCCGCCACAATCTGGAGAGCCGGTGGGAGGAGTGCGGTGGTCGCCGGGGTCGTCCCGGCAGCGCGTGAGTGCCGCGAGCCGGCCTCGCCCGCGGTCTTTTCGCCGCCGGCGCCTCCTCTTCCTCGCACTCGCAGCGCTCGC
>JBFJOO010000159.1:0-5452 GCA_041617635.1 Burkholderiales bacterium
GCTAGTCTGCGGCTCGCAGTCAAACCGACAGGAGGAGCTATCTCTATGCATCGCGTGACGCAGCGGACGTTGTCGATCGCAGCCGGCATGTTTGTCCTCGCGGGCTGCGCCATGATGCCGGGCCAGAGCGGCGAAATGACGTTCTTCGTGACCAGCGCGGGCCCCGGCAACGGCGCCGACCTCGGCGGCCTGGAGGGCGCGGACAAGCATTGCCAATCGCTCGCGGCGGCGGCGGGCGCAGGCGACCGCACCTGGCGCGCCTACCTGAGCACGCAAGGCTCGGCGCTGAACGACCCCAAGGTCGTGCATGCGCGCGACCGCATCGGCACCGGACCCTGGCACAACGCCAAGGGTGTGCGCATCGCGCGCAACGTCGAAGACCTGCACTCGGCGCGCAATAACGTGAACAAGGAAACGGCGCTGGACGAGAAAGGCCAGATGGTGAACGGCCGCACCGAGAAGCCGAACAAGCACGACATCCTCACCGGCTCGCGGGCAGACGGCACCGCCCATCCGCCAACGGCGGGCGGGCGGTTCCCGGACCAGACCTGCGGCAACTGGACCAAGAGCGGCGATGGCTCGGCGATGACCGGTCACCACGACCGCGCCGGCCCGATCGACCATGCCTGGGCCACGTCGTGGAACATGGCGCACCCGACGATCGGCTGCAGCCAGAAGGCGCTACAGGCGACCGGCGGCGACGGCCTGTTCTACTGCTTCGCGGTGAAATAGCCTAGGTGTACTTGCGGGTGTCGTCGATGACCTTGCCGTCGTTCGGCAGGGTCCCCGGCGACACCAGCTCGACTTCGCCGCGCAGCTTGGTCACGTCGCGGATCGACGCGACGATCGCCTCGGCGAGCCCGGCCGGCGCTTCCTGCACCTCGCACTTCAGCGTCATGCGGTCGTTGCCGGTCTCGCCCGCGACCACGAGGCGCGCCTTCAGCACTTCCTTGTGCCGGGCCAGAACCTCGCCGACCTGCTTGGGCGTGACGAACATCGCGCGCACCTTGGTGGTCTGGTCGGCGCGCCCCATCCAGCCCTTGATGCGCGTGTTGGTGCGCCCGCACGGGCTCGTGCCGGCGAGCACCGCCGACAGATCGCCGGTGGCGAAGCGAATCAGCGGATAGTCCTTGTTGAGTGAAGTAATGACCACCTCGCCCACCTCGCCCGCGGCGACCGGATCGCCGGTGCCGGGGCGCACGATCTCCAGGATCAGCGACTCGTCGAGGATCATGCCTTCGGTCACCGTGCCGTCGGCCAGCGCGCTTTCGTAGGCGATGAGGCCGAGGTCCGCGGTGGCGTAGAGCTGCTGCACGCGGATGCCGCGCGCGCGCATCGCCTCGCGCAGCGCCGGCGGCAGGTATTCCGCGCCGACGATCGCCTTGTCGAGCGACGCGAGGTCGATCTTCAGCTCGTCGGCCTTCTCCACGATGAGCTTGAGAAAGGACGGCGTGCCGGCGTAGGCGGTGAGGCGCAGATCGCGGATCGCCGCCGCCTGCATTTCGGTCTGCCCGATGCCGCCGGGCACCACCGTGCAGCCGATGGCGAGCGCGCCGTGCTCCATCATCGATGCGGCGGGCGTGAAATGGTAGGAGAAGCAGTTCAGCACGCGGTCGCCGGCGCGAAAGCCCGCGGCGTAGAGCGCGCGCGCCGTGCGCCACCAGTCCTTGCCGCGGCCTTCCGGGTCGTACACCGGGCCGGGCGAGGCGAAGAGCTTCGCCAGCTTCTCGAGCGGCGTGGCGTTGAGCCCGCCGAGGGGCGGCAGCGCCTTCTGCAGCTCGGCGAGCTCGGACTTGCGGGTGACGGGAAGCTTGGCGAGCGCCCGGCGCGTGGTGACGCGCGCCGCGTCGACGTCCTTCAGGATGCGCGCCCAGCCGGGCGCTCTTTTCTTCGCGTGCGCGAGGAGCTTCGGCAGCGCGGCGAACAACTCGGCTTCGCGCTTTTTCGGCGCGCGCTTCTCGAGCGCGTCGTAGGTCGGCTTCAGAGCCAGCGCTTCCTGCGGCGGTAGGACTTGACGTCGCGGAAGCTCTTGCGCTCGCCCGTGGAGAAGCCGAGATAGAACTCCTTCACGTCCTCGTTCTCGGCGAGCGACTTGGCGACACCGTCCATCACCACGCGTCCGTTCTCGAGAATGTAGCCGTAGTCAGCGTACTTGAGCGCCATGTTGGTGTTCTGCTCCGCGAGGAGGAAACTCACTTTCTCCTTCTGGTTGAGGCTCTTCACGATCTCGAAGATCTCCTCGACCAGCTGCGGCGCGAGGCCCATGGAGGGCTCATCGAGCAGGATCATCTTCGGGCGCGCCATCAGCGCGCGGCCGATGGCGGTCATCTGCTGCTCGCCGCCCGAGGTGTAGCCCGATTGCGCCTTGCGCCGCTCCTTCAGGCGCGGGAAGTACTTGTACACGCGCTCCAGATCCTCGCGCAGATCGACGTTGCCGCGCGTATAGGCGCCGGTGAGCAGGTTCTCCTCCACCGTCAGGTGCTGGAAGCAGTGCCGCCCCTCCATCACCTGGCAGACGCCGCGCTTCACCAGCTCGGAGGGGTTCAGCTTCTCGATGCGCTGGCCGCGGAACTCGATGTAGCCCTTGGTCACCTCGCCGCGCTCCGCGCGCAGCAGGTTCGAGATCGCCTTCAGGGTGGTGGTCTTGCCGGCGCCGTTGGCGCCGAGCAGGGTCACGATCTGGCCTTCCTGCACCTGCAGCGACACGCCACGCAGGACCAGAATGACGTGGTCGTAGATTACTTCGACGTTGCTTACCGAGAGGTAGGCGTCGGCTCCGCTCTGCGGTTTCGGCACGGCTGACATTGCGGCTCCACACGTGAAGAGGGGGAAGGCTTACCTTCCCCCTCTCGGGCTGCTGTTTCTCGCTCTAGTGCGTCACGACGCTCAGCAATCGCGCGGCGTGATGCCCTTTTCCTTCGCGTACTGCGCCGCGGACTGCTCGATCATCGGGCGCACGATCGACTGGTCGGAGTCGATCCAGTCCGTGATCACGTTCCACTTGGCCCCGTCCCACTGCTGGAACTTGACCTGCCCGCCACCCTCGTGATCCCGGCAGCTCAGCTTAAGCGGCTGCATGAAACCGGTCGCGCCAAGCTTCTTCAGGTACGCCTCGTTGATGTCCAGATTCTCCAGGCCCCAGCGCACCTGCTCGCCCGTCATGGGCTTGCCCTTGCCGTAGCGCTCCTGCGCCTTGCGCACCGCCTCGACCGTCACGATGGCGAACACCACGCCGCGGTTGTAGTAGATCGAGCCGACGCGGGACTTATCGTCCATCTCGCCTTCGCCCTTGGCGTAGACGTACTTCTGGATGTCCCGGACCACGGGGTAATTCGATCCGGCGACATTGAAGCCCGCCGCAATGTAGCCCTTGGCCGCATCGCCCGCCGGCACCACGTCTTCTTCAGCGCCCGACCACCACACGCCGAGCATCTTGTCACGTGGGAAACCTGTGCGCGCCGCCGTCTTCAGCGCCGTCGGATTCATCACGCCCCAGCCGCGCAGGATTACCCAGTCGGGCCGGATCTGGCGGATCTGCAGCCATTGCGACTGCTGCTCGTTGCCCGGGTGCGGCACTGCGATGTGCGTGACCTCGAAGCCGTATTTCTTCGCCTGGACGTCGAGCACCGGGATGGTTTCCTTGCCGTAGGCCGAGTCGTGATACAGGTTCACGATCTTCTTGCCCTTGAGCTTGTCCATCCCGCCTTCCTTCTGACCGATGAACTTGATCTTGGCGGTGTTCTGGCTCCAGTACGTTGTAATCATCGGGAACACGTACGGGAAGACGCGCCCATCCGCGGCATCCGTCCGGCCATACCCGACCGAAACGATGGGAATCTTGTCGGCGGTGCCCTTCTCGATGAGCGAATACGTGATGCCGGTCGACAGCGGATGGATGAGCGTGGCGCCCGTCGGCCCCTTGTTCTTCTGGCGCTCATAGCATTCCACGCCGCGCGCGTTGTTGTACTCGGTCTCGCACTTCTCCCACGTGAACTTGACGCCGTTGACGCCGCCGTCGCGCGCGTTGATCATCTTGAAATAGTCGATCATCCCGCCGGCGATACCCGAGCCGCCCGGCGCGTAGGGCCCGACCCAATAGAAATTGGCCGGGACGAACTGCTCCTTGGCCTGCGCCATGACGGCACCGGAGAATCCGGCCGCCAGCGCAAGCGCAAAGGCGAAAGTGGTGCGCTTCATGTGGTCTCCTCCTTCATTTTTCGACCCCGCGGAACCGCAAGGGGCCTGATCCATATAGTGGAACAACCAGTATAGCCAAACTATTCCGAGTGTCTAGTGCGGGAACGGCCATAGGCGCAGCTTTTCCTTGGCGATCTGCCACAGCCGCGCCAGCCCGTGCGGCTCGACGATCAGGAAGAAAATAATCAGCCCACCGAAGATCATGAGCTCGATGTTCGACACGACGGCGTGCGAGATGTCCAGCCCGAAGGTATGCGAGGCCACGCCGAACAGCACGCTGAGGAAAATCGGCAGCAGGATGATGAAGGCGGCGCCCAGGAACGACCCGAGAATAGACCCCACGCCGCCGATGATGATCATGAAGAGAATCCGGAACGACAGATCAAGCGTGAAGGCCTCGGGCTCCACCGTGCCGAGGTACGTGTAGGCGTACAGCGCCCCCGCGACGCCGCAGTAGAACGAGCTGATGGCGAAGGCGAGGAGCTTCGTCTTCATCATAGGGATGCCGATGACGCTCGCCGCCACGTCCATGTCGCGCACCGCCATGAACGCGCGTCCGGTCTCGCTGCGCATCAGGTTCTTCGCCAGCAGCGCGAGCACGGCGACGATGCCCAGCGTGAGCAGGTACTTGCGCGCCGGCGTGTCGAAGGTGTAGCCGAGGATTTCGATGGTCTGCGCCGTGATCACGCCCGAGGGGCTGTTGTTGGTGAACCAACCGATGCGCTGGATCGCCCACAGCACGAAGAACTGGCAGGCGAGCGTCGCCACCGCAAGGTAGAAGCCCTTGATGCGCAGGCTCGGCAAGCCGAACACGATGCCCACCGCCGCCGCGCAGATCCCCGCCAAGATGAAGCTCGGGATCACGCCGAGCCACGGCATGCGCAGCACGAAGTTGTAGGCCATGAACGCGCCCACCGCCATGAACGCCGCGGTGCCCAGCGACAACTGCCCCGCGTAGCCCGTGAGGATGTTCAAACCGAGCGCGGCGAGCGCGAAGATCAGGAACGGCGTGAGGATCGCCGACAGCCAGTACTGGTTGGCGACCATCGGCACGACCACGAACGCAACGATCAGCAGGAGCGTAACGGCGACGCGGTCTTGCCGGATCGGGAAGATCTGCTGGTCTTCGGCGTAGGTGGACTTGAACTGCCCGGCTTCGCGGTAGAGCATCGTCACACCCTGTCTATGATCTTCTCGCCGAACAGGCCCTGCGGCCGCACGAGAAGGAAAAGCAGCGCGATCACATACGCGAACC
>JBFJOO010000160.1:0-5324 GCA_041617635.1 Burkholderiales bacterium
GAAGATGCTCGCGCGGCTTTACTGGTACACGATCGAGTTCGGTCTCATCAAGACCGACAAGGGTCTGCGCATCTACGGCGCGGGGATTCTCTCCTCGGGCGGCGAGGTCGTGCACTCGATCGAGAGCCCGAAGCCGCAGCGCGTGATGTTCGATCTCGAGCGCATGCTGCGCACCGACTACCGCATCGACCGCTACCAGGACACTTACTTCGTCATCGACAGCTTCGAGAAGCTGATCGAGGACACGGCGCCCGATTTCACGCCGATCTACGATCGGCTGCGCGCCCTGCCCGCTCACGCACCAGACGCCAAGGTGTCGGGCGACCGCGTCGTCTAGTCTCGCCTTCTTCTCTCGAACACCGCATCGACGCCCTCCAGCGGGCGCGATCTCCGCACGCGCCCGCGCTGCCCGACCCAGCCGACGAGACCTTGCTTGACATAAGTCAAGACGTACGCCTGCTCCCTCCCGAAAATGAAAGGCGATCGATTCGCTCCCAGTCTGCCGGGAGCTGGAGGCGGGAAAACGGATGTTCCAGATACGCGTTCACGGCCGTGGCGGCCAGGGCGTCGTCACCGCCGCCGAGATGCTCTCCATCGCCGCCTTCCTCAAGGGCAAGCACGCGCAGGCCTTTCCCAGCTTCGGCTCCGAGCGCACCGGGGCGCCGGTGGTCGCGTTCTGCCGCATCGCTGATCGCGAAATCCGGTTGCGCGAGCCGATCATGGAACCCGACGCGCTGATCATCCTCGATGCGACGCTGCTGCATCAGGTCGACGTTTTCAGCGGCCTGAAGCGCGAAGGCTACATGTTGATCAACACCAATCGCAGCTTCGACGACCTGGGGCTGGGCGATTTCGTCAAGCAGTTCCGCCACGAGCGCCTGCTCACGGTGCCTGCCACCGAGCTCGCCATGAAGCATGTCGGGCGCCCGGTGCCGAACGCGGTGCTGCTCGGTGGCTTCGCGGCGATCAGCGACGTCATCACCCTTGATGCAGTCAGCGAGGCGATCAAGCAGAAATTCTCCGGCAAGACCGCACAGGACAACATCGCGGCGGCTACGGAGGCCCACGCCTTCGTGCTGAAGGAAAAAGCTGCAGAGGAAAAGCATGCCCATGCCTGAGAGACGCGCGCTCGGCCCCATCGACCGAAAGGACTCGCGGCCATGACGCTCAAGCAAGCCGAGGGGTCGCACGGCGTCGCTGAAGCGGTCGCCCTGTGCCGCCCCGAAGTGATCTGCGCCTACCCGATTTCGCCCCAGACGCACATCGTCGAAGCGCTGGGCGAGATGGTGAAGGGCGGCGAGCTTGGCGGCTGCGAGTTCATCAACGTCGAATCCGAGTTCGCCGCGATGTCGGTGGCAATCGGTGCCTCGGCGGCCGGGGCGCGCGCCTACACCGCGACCGCGAGCCAGGGCCTGCTCTACATGTCCGAGGCGGTCTGGAATGCCGCGGGGCTCGGTCTGCCGATCGTCATGACGGTGGCCAATCGAGCTCTCGGTGCGCCGATCAACATCTGGAACGATCACAGCGACGCCATGTCGCAGCGCGATTGCGGCTGGATCCAGCTGTTCGGGGAAACCAACCAGGAGGCGCTCGACCTGCACATCCTCGCCTTCAAGCTCGGCGAGGAGCTCTCGCTGCCGATCATGGTGTGCGTCGACGGCTTCGTCCTCACCCATGCCTACGAGCGCGTCGACGTTCCCACCCAGGAGCAGGTCGATGCGTTCCTCCCCGCCTACGAGCCGCGCCAGGTGCTCGATCCGCGCGAGCCCGTTTCGATCGGCGCGATGGTGGGTCCCGAGGCCTTCACCGAGGTGCGCTACCTCGCGCACGCCAAGCAGATGCAGGCGCTCGAGCGCATCCCGGAGATCGCCGCCGAGTTTCGCGGTGTGTTCGGCCGGGATTCGGGCTGGCTCACGCGCACCTACCGCTGCGAGGACGCGGAGACCATCGTCGTCGCGCTGGGCTCGGTGCTCGGTACCATCAAGGACACGGTCGACGAGATGCGCGAGGCGGGCGAGCGCGTGGGCGTGCTCGGCATCACCTCCTTCCGCCCCTTTCCGCTCGAAGCCGTGCGCGCGGCCCTGCATCGCGCCAAGCGCGTCGTCGTGCTCGAGAAGAGCCTCGCGGTCGGCATCGGCGGCATCGTCACCGCGAACGTGCGCATGGCGCTCTCGGGCGTGCAGCTGCGCGGCTACACGGTCATCGCCGGCCTCGGCGGCCGGGCGATCACCAAGGCCTCGCTGCGACGCATGCTGGAGGAGGCGATCGCCGACAAGCTCGCGGCGCTCGCGTTCCTCGATCTCGATTGGGACATCGTCAACAAGCAGCTCGCGCGCGAGCGTCAGAAGCGCCGCTCGGGGCCGATGGCCGAGAACATCCTGCGCGACGTCGGCGCCGTCGCTGCGCGCGTCAGCTGAACGGAGATCGGCATGGCATTTCAACCCGTCAAGTTCTACCAGACCGGCACCTTCACCGTCGGCAACCGCCTGCTCGAGCCCGAGCAGCGCAGCGTGCAGGCCAACATGCGCCGCACCAACTCGCTCAACTCGGGACACCGCGCCTGCCAGGGCTGCGGCGAGGCGCTCGGCGCGCGCTACGCCATCGATGCGGCGATGCACGCCACCGACAACCAGCTCGTCGCCGCGAACGCGACCGGCTGCCTCGAGGTGTTTTCGACGCCCTACCCGGAGACCTCGTGGCAGATCCCGTGGATCCATTCGCTCTTCGGCAATGCCGCCGCAGTGGCGACCGGCATCGCGGCGGCGCTCAAGGTCAAGGACCGCCACGACGTGCGGGTGATCGCCCAAGGCGGCGACGGTGGCACGACCGACATCGGCTTTGGCTGCCTGTCGGGGATGTTCGAACGCAACGACGACGTGCTCTACATCTGCTATGACAACGAGGCCTACATGAACACCGGGGTGCAGCGCTCATCGGCGACGCCGCCGGCGGCACGCACCGCGACCACGATGCCGCTCGGTAAAGAGCCGGGAAACGTCTTCGGACAGGGCAAGAACGTCCCGCAGATCGCGATGGCCCACAATATCCCCTACGTCGCGACGGCGACGGTGTCCGAGCTGCGCGACCTCGAGGCCAAGGTGCGGCGCGCGATGGAAATCCGCGGCGCACGCTACATCCACATCTACGTGCCCTGCCCGCTCGGCTGGGGGCACGCGGCCAACGAGACGATCAAGATCGCGCGCCTCGCCAAGGACACGGGCCTGTTCCCGGTGTTCGAGGCCGAGCATGGCGAAGTGGTCGGCGTCTCCAAGATCCGCAAGCAGCTTCCGGTCGAGGAGTACCTCAAGCCGCAGAAGCGCTTCGCGCACCTGTTCGGCGCCAAGCCGCGGCTCGACCTGATTGCCAACATCCAGGCCATCGCGGACCGCAACATCCGCAAGCTCGGCCTGCTCGCGGAGGCCGCCTGAGCATGGACAAGCCCTTCGCCATCACGCTCGATGTCGGCTCGTCGCTCGCCAACCACACCGGGACGTGGCGCACCTCGCGCCCGGTGTATCTCGACCGGCTGCCGCCGTGCAACCACGCCTGCCCCGCCGGCGAGAACATTCAGGGCTGGCTGTTCCACGCCGAGAGCGGCGACTACGAGCAGGCCTGGCGCGTCCTGACGCAGGACAACCCGCTGCCCGCGATCATGGGCCGCGTCTGCTATCACCCGTGCGAGACCGCCTGCAATCGTGGCCAGCTCGACCAGGCGGTCGGCATCAACGCGGTGGAGCGCTTTCTCGGCGACGAGGCGATCCGCCGTGGCTGGAAGTTCTCACCGCCCGCAAGCGAAACCGGCAAGCGTGTGCTGGTCGTCGGCGCCGGGCCCTCGGGACTCTCCGCCGCCTATCACCTGCGTCGGCTCGGCCACGCGGTGAGCATTTACGAGGCCGGGCCGATGGCGGGCGGGATGATGCGCTTCGGCATCCCGAAGTACCGCCTGCCGCGCGAAGCGCTCGATGCGGAGGTGCGGCGCATCCTCGACATGGGCGTCGAGCTCAAACTCGAGACCAAGGTGAGCAACATCGTCGAAACGATGCAGGCCGGACGCTTCGACGCCGCATTCCTCGCCGTTGGCGCACATATCGGCAAACGCGCCTACATTCCCGCCGGCGAGGCGGCGCGCATCATGGACGCCGTCTCGGTGCTGCGCAGCATGGAAGGCGAGGACAAGCCGCTGCTTGGCCGGCGCGTCGTGGTCTATGGCGGCGGCAACACGGCGCTCGACGTGGCGCGCACGGCGAAGCGCCTCGGAGCAACCGAGGCCATCATCGTTTACCGCCGCACGCGCGAAAAGATGCCGGCGCACGACTTCGAGGTCGAGGAGGCGATGCAGGAAGGCGTCATGATGAAATGGCTTTCCACCATCAAGCAGGTCGGCGACGGCGGCGTGCTGACCGTCGAGAAGATGGCGCTCGACGACAAGGGCTTCCCCCAGCCCACCGGCGAGATCGAAACGCTGGAAGCGGATTCGGTGGTGCTCGCGCTCGGGCAGGACGTCGATCTCTCGCTGCTCGAGGGCGTGCCGGGGCTGGAAGTGCGCGAGCGCGTGGTCCAGGTCGGCCCCAACATGATGACCGGCTATCCCGGCATCTTCGCCGGCGGCGACATGGTGCCCTCCGAGCGCACGGTCACGGTCGCGGTCGGACACGGCAAGAAAGCCGCCCGCCACATCGACGCCTGGCTGCGCGGCGGCGAGTACGCCCCTCCACCCAAGCACGAGCTGGCGCAATTCGACAAGCTCAACACCTACTACTATTCGGACGCGCCCAAAATGATGTCGCCGGTGCTCGACCTCATCCGGCGCCAGTCGACGTTCGACGAAGTCCAGGGCGCGCTCGACGAGACCAACGCGCAGTTCGAGGCGCGACGGTGCCTGTCCTGCGGCAACTGCTTCGAGTGCGACAACTGCTACGGCGTGTGCCCCGACAATGCCGTCATCAAGTTTGGTCCGGGCAATCGTTTCGAGTTCAACTACGATTACTGCAAGGGCTGCGGCCTGTGTGCTGCGGAATGCCCCTGCGGAGCGATTAAAATGGTGCCCGAGGCGATCTAGCCTCGACTTTCCACTTTGCGGGAGGCGCCACCATGGCCGTCGCCAAGCTGACCGACAAGGAAATCGCCGCCGCGCTCGCCAAGCTCCCCGGCTGGAGCCAGGTCGAGGGCCGCTCCGCGATCAGGAAGAGCTACCAGTTCGCCAACTTCACCGAGGCCTGGGGCTTCATGGCGCGCGTGGCGCTGCTGGCCGAAAAGCAGGACCACCATCCCGAGTGGTTCAACGTCTGGAACAAGGTCGAGATCACGCTCTCGACTCACGACGC
>JBFJOO010000161.1:0-5125 GCA_041617635.1 Burkholderiales bacterium
GATGGGAAGTGGTCGACCTGGCGCTGGCGGGGTTCGAGGTGACGGGGCTCGACTACGCCGACGAGGCGATTGCGCGCACGCATCGCAGCCTCGAGCGCGCGGGGGTGAACGCGACCCTCGAGCAGGCCAACGTGCTGGCGTGGCAGCCGGATCGCGCGTTCGACGCGATCTACGAGCAGACCTGCCTGTGCGCGCTGTATCCGGACCAGTGGCGCGAGTACGCCGACCGGCTCTACAAGTGGGTGAAGCCGGGCGGCAAGCTCTTTGCGCTCTTCTTGCAGTGGCTGCGCGAGGGCGCGGCGGAGGGCAGCATCCAGGGGCCGCCGTACCACTGCGACATCAACGCCATGCGCGCCTTGTTTCCGGAAGCGCGCTGGGCCTGGCCCAAGCCGCCGTACCCGCGCACCGCGCATCCGGCGGGGATCGCCGAGCTGGCGGTGGTGCTTGCCCGACGCTGAGGAGGATCTGCCTGCATCTGGGTTAGCGGGCCGTCCGCACGTCGACGGCGACAAGCCTCGGCTGCATATGCTCCGCGCGAAACCACGCCTGGATTGCAACCGCCTCGAACTCCGACCAGTCCGAATGAAGCGACGCCCTCTGGTATGTCGCTTGCAGGTAGTGCACAAACTCGTGCGCCAGCGCGTCGTCGAGCGTCCCGCCGCGCTGCTCATAGACTGCCGCGTCGTCGATCAGGTAGATCTCGTTCACAGCCAAAGCGAAGGCGGAGGCGAATGCACGCGGCCGGAACCCCCATTGGCGCTCGGCAGCCGCCTGCAGGCGCGCGAGCGGGGTCTTGCTCTCGAGCAGCACTTCGGGCACTGGCGCTTCGCGCCGCAGAGTGATTCCCATGCGCTGCGCGACGGCCTCCAGGATGAATTTCGGTTCGTGGTGCAGCCTTACGATGCGCGCACCGACGTTGCGAGAAGGTGCTGCGCTGGTCATCGCGAGTGGCCGGTCGAAGAGCGACTCCTCGTCGGCACCTACCGCCAGCGTGGACACCACCAGGGCAAGCGTGGCGCACACTTTACACGCGAGGTTCATGGCACGCTCCTTGTGTGGTCGGATTGCAGGTCGCTGGAGCGCCCGGTTCGGGAACACGCCAGCGACACGCGGAGTGTGGCGGCGCAGGAAACGGGAATAAATCAGTCAGGCGTCTTGATACTTCCGTCGCAGATCGGACCCTAGGAGCCGGTGACGGACTGTCGCCACGAGGAGCCATGTGCCCCGGCGCAACGGCGCATGACCTTACGGAGTCTCCAGTACTAAAGTATGCTGTGACGAGTTGGAGGACGAGACCTCCCGCATGAAGGTGCTCGTAATTGACGATCACGTGCTGGTGCGCGACGCGTTGCGCGGCGTGCTCAAGGAGTCGCTGAAAGACGTCAACGTCGTCGAGGCGGCGGCCTGGCAGCAAGCACGCGTGGAGCTCGCGCGGGCACGGGATTTCGAGCTGGTCCTTCTCGATCTGGGACTGCCCGATCGGGATGGCTTCGAAGCCTTGGCTGAGCTGCGCGCGACCTATCCCGCTACCGCCGTCGTCGTACTTTCGGGCCGCGACGACCGTCAGAGCGTCGCCCGGGCGCTTGATCTGGGCGCGCTCGGCTACATCCCGAAGTCGGCGTCGCGGGAGGTAATGCTCAGCGCTCTCAACCTCATCGTTTCCGGCGGCATGTACATTCCGCCCGAGTTCCTCGCCAATCGCGATGCCGCACCGACCGGTCAGGCGGCGGCAGGCGCCGCTTCAGTGGGACGGCCAGATGCGAGCGCCGATCTGGGCCTCACAGGCAGGCAGCTCGACGTGCTCGCCCTGTTGATGCAGGGCAAGAGCAACAAGGCGATCTGTCGCGCCCTTGAGCTTGCCGAACCGACCGTGAAGAACCACGTGTCGGCGATCTTGCGAGCGCTGAAAGCCAGCAACCGCACCGAGGCGGTCATCGCGGCGCGCGCGCTGGGCGTGGAGTCCCGGCGCCGCGTCAGCTAGGCGGGGCTTCACCCACGACGTTCTTCGCGGACGGATTGCGCGTTCCGAGAAATCGATTCAACGCGTTGCGCAGTGCCATGGGCGGCACCGGTTTGTGCAGCAAGAGAAAGCCGCTCGCGCGAACGTCGCGCAACCGCTCCGGGTCGGATTCACCGCTGATCAGGAATGCGGGGACTTGCGCGCCGAGCGTGCCCCGTAGCAACTCGATGGCCTCGATACCTCGCTTGCCGTCGGCCAGCCGATAGTCGGAGATGATCAGGTCCGGGGCACGCCCGAGCGCGGCGAGCCGCGCAAGCGCCTCCCGTTCGGTCAGGGCGCTCACCACGGTGCAGGCCCAGCTTTGCAGGAGGCCCCTCATACCGTCGAGCGCGAGCGCATCGTCGTCGATCACTACGACCACCTTGCCCGGCGCCGGGTCGCCAAGCATGCCGGAGAGGACCGCGGCATCGGCGGTTCTGGCGCGCGCCGCCACCTGCGGAATAGTGACCGCGAATCGCGACCCGTGTCCGACCCGGGAACTCAGCTCGATGGAGTGGTCGAGCAGCCGGCACAACCGCTCGACGATGGCGAGCCCGAGCCCAAGGCCGCTTGGCGCATCGCTCTCGGGTGTGGCAAGCCTATAGAACTCATCGAAAACGTGCTGCCGCAGATCGCTGGGAATTCCGGGTCCGCTGTCCCAGACCTCGAGGCGCAGCGTCTTGCGGCGGCGGCGGCATCCGACGACCACGCCGCGCCGCGACGTGTAACGCACCGCATTGGAAACCAGGTTGAACAGTATCCGCTCCAGAAGGATGAAATCGCTTCGCGTCCAGGCGGAGCTCGGCACCACCCGTAGCCGCAGCCCCTTTTCGCGCGCCGACTCGGCAAACGTGGTCTCTACACGTTGCAGAAGCTGGTTGATCGGGAACTCGGTCGGGTTCGACTCGAGAATGCCGGCTTCGAGCTTGGACATGTCCAGCAGCGCGTTGAACAGCTCGTTGATGGCGCTGAGTGTCGCGTCGATCTGCGCCACGAGGCGGCCGCGCTCGGCGGGCTCGCTTGCTCGATGCAGTTGACCAACGTACAGATTCAACGCGTGCAGCGGCTGCCGCAGATCGTGGCTCGCGGCGGTCAAGAAACGGGTCTTGTAGGTATTGGCGAGATCGAGCTGTCGGCTCTTTTCCTGGATCTCCTCGAATTGCCGCACGTTCTCGAGCGCGATCACGGCCTGCTCGGCAAAGGTCTTCAGCAACTCCTCCTGGGATTTCGCGATCGGTCCGGCCTGGGCCCAGCCGACGACGACCGCGCCGAGCGGCCTGCCGTCGCGCAGCATCGGTACCCCGAGCATGCGCCAGTTCCAGCCCATGGCCGTCGGAAAGCGTTGGTCGTATTCCGGGTCAGCCATGACGTTCTCTAGGCGGACGACCGACCTGCTGAGCAGCACGCGCCCGGAAACCTGCGAGGTGTCGGGGCGCATCGGGTACTTGGCGCGGAGCAACCTCTCATAATCTGGGCCCGTGCTGTAACTCGCGGCGTAGTGCAGCTGCTCGCCGTCGAACACGAACACGTTCGCAAACAGGCATCGGCACAGGGCGACGGCGCTGCGCACGATGGTCTTGAACACCGGGAGCGCATCGTTGGGCGAACTGCTGATGACGCGGAGGATCTCCGCCATCGCGGCCTTTTGCTTTCGGGATTCGGCGAGGTCCCGGTTGCGGGCGGCGAGCTGCCTTCTCAGCGCGGCATTCGCCTTTCTGGGTCTGGCGCTTTCGCCTTTCTGTCGCTTCGGCAGCATGCGCTTCGGCATCGGTAGAGCCCCGCGGACAGCCACTGCGACGCTCAGTATTGAAGGATTGTTTGCGCTGGTCAATCACCGTACTAGGTGAATACGCGCCGACCGGCTTTATCAGTGGCTGGAGCCGGGCGGCACGCTGTTTGCGCTCTTCATGCAGTGGCTGCGCGAGGGCGCGGCGAAGGGCAGCCGATCCATCGCGACAGCCTACATGCTAGGCTCGCCGCAAGGCGATGGCGTTGCGCATGCTCTTCTGGCTTCTGCTCGCCGCGGCGCTGGCATGGCTCCTTTGGTACATGATCAGGATGCCGGGCGAATCGTACCGGGGGCCCCTGGCGGCGCTCACCGAGGACGAGAGCCGGCTCGTGCGGTCGCTGCGCCGCCACGTCGAGGCGCTGGCGAGCCGCGAGCACAACATGTTCCGACCGGCCGAGCTCGAGGCCGCCGCGCGCTACCTCGAGACGGAGCTCGCCGGGATGGGTTATGCGCCGCAGGCGCAGCGGTTCCTCACCGGACGCGGCGAGGCGCGCAACATCGAGGTCGAGGTCCGCGGCACGGGCGACGCGTCCATCGTCGTCGGCGCACATTACGATTCGGTGGCCGGCGCCCCCGGCGCGAACGATAACGGTTCGGGCGTCGCGGCGACGCTGGAGCTCGCGCGCCGGCTGCGCGGCGCCGCGCCGGCGCGCACGCTGCGCTTCGTGTTCTTCGTCAACGAAGAGCCGCCTTTTTTCCGCGGCATGGACATGGGCAGTCGCCGCTACGCCATGCGCGCGCGCGAACGAAACGAACGCATTGCGGCGATGTTCTCGCTGGAAACGATCGGCTGGTACTCCGAGCAGCCGGGCAGCCAAGGCTATCCCTTCCCGCTCTCGTTCTTCTACCCCTCGACCGGCGATTTCCTCGCCTTCGTCTCCAACCTGGGCTCGCGCGCGCTGCTGCACGAGTCGATCGCTTCGTTCCGCCGGCAGGCGCAGTTCCCGTCCGAGGGCCTGGCCGCGCCCGCGCTGATTCCGGGCGTGAACTGGTCGGACCACGCATCATTCTGGGAACAGGGCTATGCGGCGCTCATGGTCACCGACACCGCGCCCTATCGCTATCCCCATTACCACAGCGCGACCGACACCCCCGACAAGGTGGACTACGAGCGCCTGGCGCGCGTGGTGAGCGGGCTCGAGCGCATGCTGCGCGAGCTGGCGGCGCTACCCTAGCGTGTGGGCAACACGGGTCAAAACTTCCCGTCGTCGGGCAGTCGCTCGGCGAGGAAGTCGACGAACGCGCGCACCTTCGGCAGCAGATTGCGGCGCGAGACGTACACCGCGCTGATCGAGAGCTCGTGCGTGCCGTAGCCCGGCAACGCCTGCACCAGGCGC
>JBFJOO010000162.1:0-5101 GCA_041617635.1 Burkholderiales bacterium
ACGAGCTCCGGCGCAAAGGGAATCACCGCCCACGCGGCGAGCGCCGGCATCAGCGACAGCATCGGCGCGACGACGAAAAGGAAGCGGTTCGCGCCTGTCGGCACCACGACTTCCTTCACGAGCAGCTTCAGCACGTCGGCGAACGGCTGCAGCAAACCGTTCCAGCCGACGCGGTTCGGACCGATGCGCACCTGCATGTAGCCAATGATCTTGCGCTCGGCGAGCGTGAGGTATGCCACGCACAGGGTGATCGGTATCGTTATCGCCACGATCAGCAGCAGGGTCTTCACGGTGAGGAACAGCGCCGGACCCCATTCCGGACCGAACCACGCGGTGTAGTAGCCTTCGAATGCGCGAACGAGCTCGCTCATGCCGACTCCAGCGAAAGCGCGTCGAACATGCCGCCCAGTCGAGCGGTGAGCGCGTGGGCGGCGGCCAGCCTCACGCATCCGTCGGCCAGCCGGTCGTCGCAGTCGATCTGGACTTCCGCCTCGCCGCCACCCTGCCGCACCCGCACCCGCTGCCCCGGCGCGAGCCCTAGCCCGGCGAGCGATGCGGAGTTCATGAACGCACTGGGCGGCTGCGCATCCCGCGTCTGCTGCAGGGAGCGCGCGCGACGCACGATCGGATCGGCGAAATAGATCGGCACGTCGGCCACCCGCTGCAATCCGGGCGTCGCCGCGGGAAGGGCGAAGGACACGCCCGTGATCCGATTGTCGAGCTTTGCCGCGATGTCCGCGGCCGGGCACGCCGCGGCGCGCACCGCTTCGCTCGTGTCGTACTCGAAACCGTCGATCCCGATCAGGTTGCCGAGCACCCGCAGCACTTTCCACCCGGGACGTGCGTCGCCGAGCGGGCGCACCACGCCGTTGAATCCCTGCAGGCGCCCCTCGGTGTTGACGAACGTCCCGGAAGTCTCCGTGAACGGGGCGATCGGCAGCAGGACGTCCGCGTAGTCCTCGATCGCGCCGCGGTACGCGGTCAGCGCCACGACGACGTCCGCCTGGTCCATGGCACCCACCGCCCGCCCCGGATCGTGGCAGTCGAGTTCCGGCTCCACGCCCAGCAGCACATAGGCCTTGCGGGGGGCGGTCAGCATGGCACCCGCATTCAGACCGTTCGCCCCCGGTACGCAGCCCGCGAGATACCCGCCTACGCTATTGGCCGCTTCGCCCAGGAAGCCGAATCGCGCGCCCACCATTGCCGCGAGTTCCTGTGCGAGGGCGTGCAGCTGGGCGGCGCACGGATGATGCTGGGCCGAATTCCCGAGCAAGATGCCGACATTCTTCCCCGACGCGAGACTGCTCGCGATCGCGCCCGCCAAGTCGGAAACCCGCACGTCCGCCAACTCGGCCGGGACGCTCGTCCCGCGTGCCTCCGCCGCCGCTCGGGCGATCTGCGCCAGCGCGGCCGGAAGCTCGCGCGGCGCGACGACCATGCTGTTCGCGATCTTGATGAGCAGATCGTCGCCCGCGACGTGCAGGATGTTCACTTCCTGCCCGCGCTTGGCAGCCTGGCGCAGCCGGTGCGCAATGAGCGGCTGGTCCTTGCGCAGGAACGACCCGACGACCAGCACCCGGTCGAGCGCGCCGATGTCGGCGACGTTCATGCCGAGCCAGGGCACCCCGGCCATGTGTCCGTCGCCCGTGAAGTCCGACTGGCGCAGGCGGAAATCGACGTTCTCCGAGCCGATCCCGCGCACGAGCCTCTGCAGCAGGAAAAGCTCCTCCAGCGTCGCATGCGGTGACCCGAGCGCACCAATCGCTTCGGCGCCGTGCGCGGTGGCCGTCTCGCGCAGCGCATGCGCCGCGTACTCGAGCGCGGCGTGCCAGTCGACTTCCCGCCATTCACCGCCCTGCTTGAGCATGGGGCGGGTGAGCCGCTCCGACGAGTTCAGTGCCTCGTACGCGAAACGATCCTTGTCCGACAGCCAGCACTCGTTCAGCGCCTCGTTCTCGAGCGGCAGCACCCGCATCACGCGCTCGTGCTGCGTCTGGACGATGAGATTGGATCCGAGGCCACAGTGCGGCGACACCGATTTGCGCCGCGCGAGCTCCCAGGTCCGGGCACTGTAGCGGAACGGCTTCGACGTGAGGGCCCCGACCGGGCAGATGTCGATCATGTTGCCCGACAGTTCGGAGTTTACCGACCGGCCGACGAACGAGATGATCTCGGCATGCTCCCCGCGGCCCACCATGCCGAGCTCCATGACGCCCGCGATCTCCTGGCCGAACCTCACGCAGCGCGTGCAGTGGATGCAACGCGTCATCTCTTCCGCGGCGACGAGCGGCCCCAGACCCTTGTGCGGCACGACGCGCTTCGCCTCGTCGTAGCGCGACGCGCTTCCGCCGTAACCGACCGCGAGGTCCTGCAACTGGCACTCGCCCCCCTGATCGCAGATGGGACAGTCCAGGGGGTGGTTGATGAGGAGGAACTCCATCACGCCGCGCTGCGCCCGCCGCGCGTAATCCGACTGGGTCGAGACCTTCATGCCGTCGGTGACCGGCGTTGCGCAGGCAGGCAGCGGCTTGGGCGCCTTCTCGACCTGCACCAGGCACATGCGGCAATTCGCCGCGATCGAAAGCTTCTTGTGATAGCAGAAATGCGGAACATAGACGCCGATCTGATTGGCCGCTTCCATGACCGTGGCGCCATGCGGCACCTCGACCGACCGGCCGTCGATCTCGATCGTCAACATCTTCGCGGCCGTCATGCCGCCACCCGCAGCGCGGCGCCCGGGATCGTCGCGTAGCCCCCGGTCACGCTGACCGAGCAGCGCCTGTGCTCGATGTGATGGATGAACTCGTCGCGGAAGTGGTTGATGAAGCTCTTCACGGGCAGCGCCGCGGCGTCGCCGAGCGCGCAGATCGTGTGACCCTGGATGTTGTCGGCGACGCTCGTCAATGCATCCAGATCCTCCGCCCGCCCCCGGCCGGTTTCGATCCGGTGCACCATCCGGTAGAGCCATCCCGTGCCCTCGCGACACGGCGTGCACTGTCCGCACGATTCCTCGTAGTAGAAGTACGCGAGCCGCTCGAGCGCCTTCACCATGCAGGTCGAGTCATCCATCACGATGACCGCACCCGAGCCGAGCATCGAGCCTGCTTTGGCGATCGAGTCGTAGTCCATGTCGGTCTGCATCATGATGTCGGCGGGCAGCACCGGCATCGACGAGCCACCCGGGATGACGGCCTTGAGGCGCCGGCCCTTGGTCACCCCGCCCGCCATCTCGAGGAGTTTCGCGAAGGGCGTGCCGAGCCGTACCTCGAAATTGCCCGGGCGCTCCACGTTGCCCGACACCGAGAAGAGCTTGGTGCCGCCGTTGTTCGGCCGCCCGAGCTCGAGAAAGCGATCCCCGCCGTTGACGACGATCCACGGCACCGCGGCGAACGTCTCGGTGTTGTTGATCGTCGTCGGCTTGCCGTACAGGCCGTAGCTCGCCGGGAACGGCGGCTTGAAGCGCGGCTGGCCCCGCTTGCCCTCGAGCGACTCGAGGAGCGCCGTCTCCTCGCCGCAGATGTACGCGCCCCAGCCATGGTAGGCGTGCAGCTCGAATGAAAAATCGCCGCCGAGGATGTTGGAGCCGAGGTAGCCCGCCGCGCGTGCCTCGGCAAGCGCCTCCTCGAACTGCTCGTAGATCTGCCAGATCTCGCCGTGAATGTAGTTGTAGCCCACCGACGCCCCGGTCGTGTACCCGCCGATGATCATGCCCTCGATCAGGCTGTGCGGGTTGTAGCGGAGAATGTCGCGGTCTTTGAAAGTGCCCGGCTCGCCTTCGTCCGAGTTGCAGACCATGTACTTCTGGCCCGGAAAGTTGCGCGGCATGAAGCTCCACTTCAGCCCGGTCGGGAAGCCGGCGCCACCACGCCCGCGCAGGGCGGACTTCTTGATCTCGGCGATGATCGTGTCCGGGGAAATCTTCTCGGCCAGGATCTTGCGCAGCGCCGCGTAGCCGCCGCGCGCCTCGTAGTCCTTCAGGCGCCAGTTCAACCCGTCGACGCCCTTCATGATCACCGCGTCGGGGCCGTATGTGTCGACGGGAAACGGGGGGTGCGCGGTGTTCATTTCGAAACCTCCGCGAGCCACCGGTCAATCCGCTCCTGCGACATGAACGACAGCATCGTCTTGTTGTTGTGCAGGACGACCGGGGCGTCCCCGCATGCGCCGAAGCACTCGCCCTCCTTAAGCGTGAACTTGCCGTCCGGCGTCGTCCCGTTGAAGTCGATTCCGAGCGTGCGCTTGAGATGCTCCGCCGCCTCGACCGCCCCGCGCAGCGCGCACGGCAGATTGGTGCAGATGCAGAGCTTGTGCACGCCGACCGGCTGCGTATCGTACATGCCGTAGAACGTCGCAACCTCGTAGACCGCGATGGCGGGCATGCCGAGATAGTCGGCCACCGCATCCATTGCGTCGGTCGAGAGATAGCCGTGCTCGTGCTGGGCGATGGCGAGCGCCGACATCACCGCCGAGCGCTTCTGGTCGGGCGGATACTTCGCCAGCTCGCGGTCGATCCTCTCGATGGCTTGGGGGGAAAGCATCAGCGGTCGATCTCCCCGAAGACGATGTCCATCGTGCCGATGATCGCGACGACGTCCGCGATCATGTGGCCCTTCGCAAGCTCGTCCATCGCGCTCAGGTGCGCGAACCCGGGCGGACGGATCTTGATCCGGTAGGGCTTGTTGGCGCCGTCCGACACGATGTAGATCCCGAACTCGCCCTTCGGATGCTCCACCGCCGCGTAGACCTCGCCGGGCGGTACGTGGATGCCCTCGGTGAAGAGCTTGAAGTGGTGGATCAGCTCCTCCATGTTGCTCTTCATCGCGACGCGCGACGGCGGGGCGACCTTGTGATTGTCGACGATCACCGGCCCGGGATTGGCGCGCAGCCAGTCGATGCACTGGCGCACGATGCGGTTCGCCTGGCGCATTTCCTCGACGCGGACGAGATAACGGTCGTAGCAGTCGCCGTTTATCCCGACCGGCACGTCGAACTCGACGCGGTCGTAGACCTCGTAGGGCTGCTTCTTGCGCAAATCCCACTCGACCCCCGATCCGCGCAGCATCGGCCCGGTGAATCCCTTGGCGAGGGCTTCCTCCGGGCT
>JBFJOO010000163.1:0-4623 GCA_041617635.1 Burkholderiales bacterium
CGGAGGAGGTGACGTGTACACCCATAGAACTCGCATCGCCGCGGCCCTGCGCGGCGAGTCCGTGGACCGGCTGCCTTATGTGCCGCGGCTTGACCTGTGGTACTTGGCGAACTCGACGTCGGGCACGCTGCCGCGACAGCATGCGGGCCGCTCGATGAACGAGATTGCGCGCGCCGAAGGGTGGGCCGTGCATCATCGCTTCGCCGACGATCAGCTCGATCCGGCGTTCCAGCCGCTCTACCTGCACCGCGGCATCAACGTCTTCTACAGCCGGGACACGGTGTTCGACGTCGTGCTGCCGAAGAACGTCGAAGTGAAGGTGCAGCGCGCCGGCGCACGCACGCGGGTCGAGTACCACACGCCGCTCGGAGTGCTGAGCACGACCACGCACTACGACCTCGAGTCGCAGCGGAACGGGATCACCATCCCGGCGCTCGTCGAGCACCTGATCAAGACGCCGGCGGACTATGCGCCGGCCGGCTACCTCTTCGAGCATATGGACGTGGTGCCGAACTTCGAGCGATTCCGGCGCTGGTCTGCCGATGAGATTCGCGATGACGGCGTGCCGATCGCCATCGGGTCGCTGGATGCCTCGCCCTTTCATCTGATCCAGCGCGATTTGAGCGACCAGACGCAGTTCTTCATCCACTACAAGGATCATTACGCCGAGATGCGCGGCCTCGCCGAACGGATCGCGCCGCTCATGGACAGGATGATCGCGATCCTCCGCGAGTCGCCGGCCGAGGTAGTGTGGTGGGGCGCGAACTTCGACGACATGCTTACCTTTCCACCGTATTTCGAGCAGGAGATCCAGCCCTGGATCCGCAAGGTCGCCACCGCCTTGGAGGGCGCGGGAAAGCTCGTGCTGTGCCACACCGACGGCGAGAACCGGGGGCTCATGGACCTGATTCGCGACACCGGGATGCACGTCGCCGAATCGATCTGCCCGGCGCCGATGACGAAGGTCACTTTCGCCGAGTATTACCGGCATTGGAGCCCGCGCCTCACCCTCTATGGCGGAATCCCCTCGACCGTCGTGCTGCCGGAGACCAGCGACGCCGATTTCGAGTCATACCTGGACGGGTTCTTCCGTGCCGTTGCGCCAGGCAACCGTCTCGTCGTGGGCGTCGCGGACGAGGTGCCGCCGAAGGCGATTTTCGCGCGGCTGCAGCGAATCGGCGAGCGCATCGAGCGCGAAGGCGCGCTGCCGCTGAAGGCTGGGGCAGCCCGATCGCTCGAGACGGTCCCGCAGGCGCTGCGGTCGGCTGCCGCGCCGGCGCCGGATCGAGCCGAGGAGACGTACGCGCAGGTGCGGCAGGACATCTTCAAGGGCAAGCACATCGACATCAAGCCCCACGTCCAGGCGCTCCTGGATCGAGGGGTGAGCGCGAGCGACATTCTCGAGCACGGGCTGATCGCGGCGATCACGGTCGTCGGCAACCGCATGGCGGCCGGCGAGGCGTTCATTCCCGAAGTGCTGCTCGCCGCGCGGGCGATGACCGCGGCGGTCGGCTTGCTCGAGCCGCACCTCGCCGCGAGCGGCAAGCAGCAGCGCGGCAAGGTGCTGATCGGAACCGTTCAGGGTGACATGCACGACATCGGCAAGAACCTGGTCGTCACGATGCTGCGGGGCGTCGGGTTCGAGGTCCGCGACCTCGGGGTGAGCGTCGGCCGCGACCGGTTCTGCGCCGAGGTCGAGGCTTTTCGGCCGGATGTGATCGGTCTGTCGGCGCTGCTGACGACGACGATGACCGAGATGGGCGAAGTGATCAAGGCGCTCGCCGGCCGGGCGTTGCGCGATCGCTGCCGAGTCATCGTCGGTGGCGCGCCGGTGAGCGAGGAGTTCTCGAGAAAGATCGGCGCCGACGGTTATGCCGCGAACGCGGTCGATGCGGTGGGCCTCACCAAGCGACTCGTCGCCGAGGGTGTCGCGACACGCCGCTGAGGCGGCGCGTTGGATCTATGCCGCGCGGCTCTGCCGCGCCGCAACACCTGCGAAGTATGGGCCCCGCTTGAAATTCCGCGTGCGCAGGAGGACAATCGCGGACAAACAAATATACATCTGACATATCACATACTGCGCCGACGCGCCGGCGTGCCAGTGCTTGACGCTTGACCTGGCAACGCTTGATTTGGTAACGCTCGAAGAGCAGCCGGTCGCGGCGGCCGCATAGCAAGGAGACAGCCATGGGGCAAGTTGGGGATACCCTGGTCGAGCGGCACACGATGGGTGAGCGCCAGCGCAAGTTCCGCGCCGAGTACATGTCGCAAGTTCATCCGCTCTACAACGGTCCGCTGCATATCGGAGTGATCTACGTCGTCGGCATCGCGGTGATCGCCTGGTGCGTGAGCCGGATGCAGAATGCCACCTGGGAGTGGCTGCTGGTCGTCCCGGTGTTCGTGTTCTCCAATCTCTTCGAGTGGTGGATTCATAAGAACGTGATGCATCGCCTGGTTGACGTCTGGGCGCTGCGGGCGATCTACGACCGGCACACCAGGCAGCACCATCAGTACTTCACCGACAACGAAATGACGGTGGACAGCACGCGCGAGTGGCGCATCATCTTCTTCCCGTGGCGTGCGCTGTTCACCTTCATGGCGCTCGGTACGCCGTTCGCGATCCTGCTCGGCTGGTTGGTCAATCCGAACGCCGGCTACATTCTGATGGTCACGATCGTCGGCCAGTACCTCATCTACGAGACGTTTCACTACTGCTGTCACGTCCACGACAACTGGTTCGTGCGCCTCGCGCCGTTCATCAATACGATTCGGCGCCATCACAACGTCCATCATAGCCAGGGCATCATGATGGACGTCAACATGAATTTGACCTTCCCGATCGCCGACTGGATCATGGGAACGAGCGACCTGAATCGGGGCCTGATCGGGCACCTGTTCAATGGGTACAGCATGCGGCACCTGAAGCCGGAGCTGCGCGCGAAGATCGAGAGGTACATCAACGACGAGCGCCCCGGCACGGGGCAGACTGAATCGGTCGCGCGAGCGGCGTGATCAGGCGGAATTCCAACCACGGAAGGAGGGGGAAAGCCATGAAGAAGCGGGAGTTTCTGAAGGCAGGTGCGATAACAGCGGCAGCGACTGCGGCGGCTGCGGCGGCGTTGCCGGCGCGGGCCCAGAGCGGGCCGAGCTACAACTGGAAGATGGCGACCGCATGGTCGGGCGGACCGCTAATGGACATCGGCGCGAAGGCGTTCGCCGAGCGCCTGGAGTTCTTGTCCGGCGGCCGCATGAAGATCCAGGTTTTCGTCGGCGGCGCGCTGGGCAACGCGCTGAAGGTATCGGAGACCGTGAAGAACGGCGTGGCCGAGATGGGTCACACGTGGATGGGCTACGACTGGGGCGCCGACCCGACCACCGTCGTGTTCGGCGGGTACGCCGGAAGCTTCAACTCCGAGTACATGCTCCACTGGCTCTACGAGGCCGGCGGCGTCGACCTGCAGCGCCAGTTCCGCGACGAGAAGTTCGGCATTGTCTCGATGCCGCTCTTCATCCGGACCGCGGAAGTGTTCCTGCATTCGCGCAAGCCGGTGAAGACGCTCGCGGACCTGAAGGGGCTCAAGATGCGCACCGCGGGTGCGTGGATCGAGATGTCGAAGGAGCTCGGCGCCTCACCGGTGACCACGCCGGGCGGCGAGATCTACCCGGCGCTCGAGCGCGGCGTGATCGACGCCACCGAGTGGGGAACGCTGTGGGAGAACATCACGCCCGGCTTCTACAAGGTGGCCAAGTACCTGATCATTCCCGGCGTCCATCAGCCCACGGCGCCATTCGAGCTGTGCATCAACAAGGATGTCTGGGCGAAGCTCTCGGACTCCGACAAGAAGCTCGTCGAGCTCACGGCGAAGCTGGTGACGTTCGAGACCTTTACCCGGATCGGCCAGGAGGACGCGAAAGCGCTCGAGTTCTTCCGCAAGAGCGGCAACGAGATCATCGAGCTCGATCCGGAAGTGCAGTATGCGGCCCGGGAGCGCGGAATCGCGTGGGCCAACAAGACCAAGGTCGGGAACGCGTGGTTCGAGAAGGTGCTGGTCAGCCAGCTCGAGTTCGAGGCGTTGTGGAAGGATGCGCCCCGCTACCGGAATGTAAAGGTCAAAGGGTCCTAAAGGAGAACGCCGGCCGGCCGCCGCGGCGAATCGCGCGCCGGCCGGTTTTCTTTTGTCTGGGCGCGCCGGGATCGACGCCACCACCCGGCCCGAAGACCGGCACATGCTGACGCCACTGCTGCGCGTTCTTGACCGGGTGAGCGGCACCTCAGGTGCCGTGGCGGCATGGCTCGTCATCCCCCTGATCGCCGCCAGCTGCTACGAGGTGTTCTCGCGATACGTTCTGAGCGAGCCGACGCTCTGGGCATTCGAGGTCGGCTACATGGTGATGGGCACCCACTTCCTGATCGGGTTCGCCTACACCCTGCGCGAGAACGAGCACGTTCGCGTTGATCTCATCTATGCGCGCGCCTCGCACAAGGTGCGGGCGCTGATCGACGCGTTCACCTACGTCGCGCTCGTGCTCCCGCTCACCGGCTGGCTATCGTTCGGCTTCTTCGAGAAAGTGCTGAAGGCCTATGCGAGCCAGGAGCGCTCGGGCATGTCGGCGTTCAATCCG
>JBFJOO010000164.1:0-4618 GCA_041617635.1 Burkholderiales bacterium
GGTAGCGGTGTCGCGGAGGCGGTCGGGGTGCTGGCTCCAGATCATGGACTCGATCTTGTACGGCTGCGGGCCGGCTACCGCGCGCGCGCGTTCCGGCCGGTCGACGTCGTCGAGGGCGTGCTCGATCGCATTGCGCGCCGCGGCGATGACAAGGTGTGGATCCATCGGGTGCCGCCGGCGGCCGTGCTCGATCAGGCCCGCCGGCTCGAGGGTGTTTCGTCCGACCGGCTGCCGCTCTATGGTGTGCCGTTCGCGATCAAGGACAACATCGATCTCGCCGGACACCCGACGACCGCCGCCTGCGCGGAATTCGCCTACACGCCCGCCGCGAGCGCGACGGTGGTCCAGCGACTCGTCGACGCGGGCGCGATCCCCATCGGCAAGACCAACCTCGACCAGTTCGCAACCGGGCTGGTCGGTACGCGCACGCCGTATGGCGCCTGCCGCAATCCGTTCGATCCGGAGTATCTCGCCGGAGGCTCGAGCTCCGGCTCGGCGGTGGCCGTGGCCACCGGGCTCGTCACCTTCGCGCTCGGCACCGACACGGCGGGCTCGGGGCGCGTGCCCGCGGCGTTCAACAACATCGTCGGCTTGAAGCCGACGCGCGGCCTGCTCAGCAACATGGGGGTCGTCCCGGCGTGCCGGTCGCTCGACTGCGTGTCGATCTTCACGCTCACCGTCGCCGACGCGCTCGAGGTGCTCTCCGTGGCGCAGGGCTTCGATCCGGCCGATCCGTTCTCGCGGGCGCCGGCGGCGCGCGCCGTACCCGACATCGAGCGCTTCAATTTCGGCGTTCCGGCGGCGCGCGACCTGGCGTTCTTCGGCGACAAGGAGGCTGCACGGCTCTTCGCCGCATTCCTGAAAAGGCTCGAGGAGCTGGGCGGCACCCAGGTGGAGATCGATCTCCGGCCGTTTCTGGAGACGGCGCGGCTGCTGTACGAGGGACCTTGGGTCGCGGAGCGGTACCTTGCCGCGCGCGAGCTGATCGAGCGCCACCCCGAGGCGCTCCACCCGATCACGCGCGAAGTGATCGGGCGCGGGGCCAAGCCGACTGCCGTCGATGCCTTCGCCGCGTACTACAAGCTGAAGGCGCTTCGACGGACGACCGCAGCCGTCTGGAAAGAGATCGATTTTCTTGCCCTGCCGACCGCCGGGACGATCTACCGGATCGCCGAGGTCGATGCGGATCCGATCCGCCTGAACTCGAACCTCGGGCACTACACGAACTTCGTCAATCTGCTCGATCTTTCCGGGTTGGCCGTGCCCGCGGGGTTCCGGGCCGACGGTCTGCCGTTCGGCGCGACCCTCCTTGCGCCCGCGTTTCAAGAGGACGCGCTCGGCGCGCTCGGCATACGGATTCAACATGCCGCAGGCCTGCCTTTGGGGGCGACCGACGTCGCGATGCCCGAGATCGATCTGCGTGCACCCGTGCCGAGCCGCGCCGGCACCGTGCGCCTGGCGGTGTGCGGCGCGCACATGGCGGGGCTGCCGCTCAACCGCGAGCTGGTCGAGCGGGGCGCGCGGTTCGTCCGCGAAACCCGCACAGTGCCCCGCTACCGCTTCTTCGCGCTCGAGGGCTTTTCGCCGCCGCGGCCGGGACTCGTGCGTGCCGAGCCGGGCCACCCGATTCCGGTCGAGGTGTGGGAAGTCCCGGCCGCCGAGTTCGGCAGCTTCGTCGACGGCATTCCGGCGCCGCTCGGTATCGGCACGCTCGAGCTCGAGGACGGCGAGGCGGTGCGCGGTTTCCTCTGCGAGCACTATGCGACGGCGGGAGCGCGCGAGATTTCCACGGTGGGCGGCTGGCGCGCCTACCTCGCAACGCGCGCGTGAATCGTCAATCGGAAGCGCGGCGACCAACCAGGAGGCCGATATGAACGCGGTCCAGGCAGAGCCCTACGAGTTCGAGTTCGAACCGGCGACGAGCGCGCTCGTCATCATCGACATGCAGCGCGACTTCGTCGATCCCGGCGGGTTCGGCGAAGCGCTCGGCAATGACGTGTCGTTCCTGCGCAAGGCGATCGCCCCGACGAAGCGCGTGCTCGACGCGGCGCGCAAGCGGGGCATGCTGGTCATCCACACGCGCGAGGGCCACCGGCCCGATCTCGCCGACCTGCCGCGCAACAAGAAGCTGCGCGGGAAGCTCAAGTCAGGGATCGGCGATGCCGGCCCGATGGGGCGCATCCTGGTGCGCGGCGAGCATGGCCACGACATCATCGACGAACTGAAGCCCGCGCCCGGCGAGCCGGTGGTCGACAAGCCCGGCAAGGGCGCGTTCTACGCGACCGATCTCGACGCGCTGCTCAAGAATCGCGGGGTTTCGCAGCTCATCGTGTGCGGCGTGACGACGGAGGTCTGCGTGCACACCACCGTGCGCGAGGCGAATGATCGCGGCTATGACTGCCTCGTGCTGGAGGACTGCACCGGTTCGTACTTTCCGGAGTTCCAGGCGGTCGGCATCAAGATGATCAAGGCGCAGGGCGGAATATTCGGGTGGGTGAGCGACTCGGCACGTTTCCTCGAGGCGCTCGGCGTGGCGAAGGGGACCGTGCGCGCCTGACGCGCACGGATTGCGCAGCAACTTCGACTGGCGCAGGCGCCGGTGCGAGGATGACCAGGGGAGCGACATGAATCAAACAACAAGCGGGTCTGCAGTGCGGTGGTGGGTACCCGGAGACTGGAACGGCTTCTTCGGGTTGTTCACCAACGTCGTGTTGAACGTGATCGTGCTCACCGGCCTCTGCCTTTTCGTGGTCAAGATGCCGGACGATCTCGTCTTCGGACGGATTTTGCCGGCGTTGGGCATCGCGCTGCCGATCGGCAACCTGTACTACGCCTATCTCGCCTACAAGCTCGCGAAGAGCACCGGGCGCAGCGACGTCACGGCGATGCCCTATGGGCCGAGCGTGCCGCACATGTTCATCGTCGTCTTCGTGATCATGCTGCCGGTCTATCTGAAGACCAACGACCCGATCCTCGCCTGGCAGGCGGGGCTCGCGTGGAGCTTCATCATCGGCGTGATCGTGCTCGCGGGCGTGTTCGTCGGGCCGTGGATCCGCGCGCACACGCCGCGCGCGGCGATGCTCGGGACGCTCGCCGGAATATCGATCGCGTTCATCTCGCTGCGACCGGCCTTCCAGATGTGGGAGGTGCCCTGGATCGCGTTCATCGCGCTCGGCATCGTGCTCATCAGCTGGACTGCGAACGTGCGCCTGCCGGGCGGGCTGCCGGGCGGACTCGTCGCGGTGATCGTCGGCATGGTGGTCGGATGGGGTGCGTACCTCTTTGGCTGGGGTCCCATGGACGCCGGCAAGGTGGGCGGCTCCTTCGCGCAGTTCGGGCTGCATCCGCCGATCCCCGGGAACGAAGTGTGGCGCGGGCTCGCCGACGTCGCGCCGCTGCTCGTGACCGCGATCCCCCTCGGCATCTACAACTTCACCGAGGCGATGAACAACGTCGAGAGCGCCTCCGCAGCGGGCGACTCCTACGACCTGCGCAAGATCCTGGCGGCCGACGGCATCGGCGCGATCGCGGGCTCGATCCTCGGCAGCCCGTTCCCGCCCGCGGTCTACATCGGGCATCCGGGATGGAAGGCGGTCGGCGGGCGCATCGGCTATTCGCTCGCCACCGGCGTGGTGATCGCGCTGGTCTGCTTCCTCGGCTTGACCGCGTTGCTGCTCGCCGTCGTGCCGCTCGTCGCGATCCTGCCCATCTTGCTCTACATCGGCCTCGTGATCGGCGCGCAGGCGTTCCAGGCATCGCCGACGAATCACGCGCCGGCGGTCGTGCTCGCGATCATTCCGAACGTCGCCGCCTGGGGGCATCTCCAGGTCGACAGCGCGCTGAACGCCGCCGGCACTTCGGCGGCGCAGGTCGGGATGGACAAGCTCGCCGGCTCCGGCCTCGTGTATCACGGCATGGAGCTGCTCGGCGGCGGTGCGGTGCTCGCCGGCCTCGTGCTCGGCGCGATTGCGGCGTTCATCATCGACCGGCGCCTGTCCGTTGCCGCGTGGTGGTCGTTCGCCGGAGCGGTGCTCGCGTTCTTCGGCTTCATCCACGGCGGGCAGCTCGGCTGGGCGGTGTCGCCGCAGGTGGCGCTCGGCTACGTGTTCCTCGGCGCGATCTGTCTCGCGTTTAGCGGTCAGGGGGTGAAGGGCGAGGCGAAGACGCCGTAGACGGGAGCGTCTTCCGCTTGAGGCGTTCGAGCGGGTCAGAGCCCGTACCCGCTCGGTTTGTGTTCTCGCGATAGCGGGTCAGCGGCCATGCCCGTCCGGCGCCTAGGGCCGCCAACGCCCGCCTATGGGGGGAACAATGCGGAGGGGCCCCTTCCCCTCCTCAGCGGTTTGCGGCGGGCAGTCAACCCACGACTACCCGCGCACAAACCACCCATGACGGCGGGCGCGGCCAAAGGCGCCGGCCAGGCATTGGCCGCCGCCCCGATCAGTGTCCGCGCAGTGTATGTGCCCAAAATAGCGCAAGCGGTGAGCACGCCGCTTTTCTCGGCTCACGCAGAGCACGGCGTCGCCACGGGGCGAGTCGGCCCGGTGCGGGCGATTTGTGCCGCAGTCCTCCGTGGCGGGTGGTTTGTTGCGCCCTGTCGTGTGTTGACTGGGCGCAGCAA
>JBFJOO010000165.1:0-4519 GCA_041617635.1 Burkholderiales bacterium
CGCGTGGTCAACGGCGTGGGCGCGGATACCGACATCGTGGTCGCCTCCGCCAAGGCCTACATCAGCGCGCTGAACCGGCTGCAGAGCAAGGTCGAGAAGCTCAACCCGCAGCATCAACTGTGACGCCGCGACGTTCTTCGCGGCATCACCTTGGTGCGACAGGAGTGGAACAGGGACACCTGTCGGTTTCCCCGGACGCGCTGCAGAACTTCTGACGCGCGTTGTTCTGCGCGAGCAGCGCCGGTCGCGCAATAGCGCGAATCCGGGGCGAGTTCGGCGGGATCGCCGGTCCGGAAGATCACCGGATTCGCCGCCGGCAGCGCCCCTTGCTGCGCCAGAGCGATTGACCTACCCTCTTTGGGCTGATGCCTCGTCAGGGGAGGGCGGGCGATGGCGGCAACCACCAAGTCCGGGCTGCAGGCGCAGCTGAAAAAGCTGCAACGCTCGCGCGCGGGCGAAAAGGCAAAGAGCGCGCGCCAGAAAAAGGCGCTCGCCGAGGCGCTTGCAAGGCAGAAGGCCACCGCCGAAATCCTCAAGGTCATCAGCGCCTCGCCGACCGATGTGCGGCCGGTGCTGGACGCTGTGGGTGAGAACGCGGCGCGACTCTGTGAGGCCAATAATGCTGTGATCTTCCGCCTGGAGGGCGATCTCCTTCGACAGGTGGCTTCCTATGGCGGAGTTCCGACCACCAGCCACCCCACTGACGGATTGCCGGTTGACCGGGGCACGGTGACCGGCCGGGCCGTGATCGAGCGCCAGACGATCCACGTCCGTGACCTCGCCGCAGAAGAGAGCGACTTTCCCGATGGCAGCAGACACGCAAAACGTGACGGCCATCGAACGACCCTCGCAACGCCCCTGCTGCGCGAGGGGGTTCCCATTGGGGCAATCCTGATTCGCCGCATGGAGGTCCGGCCGTTCTCGGACACCCAGATCGCGCTATTGGAATCCTTCGCCGATCAGGCGGCGATCGCGATCGAGAACGCGCGCCTGTTCAACGAGACGACGCAGGCGCTCGAGCGGCAGACCGCGACGGCGGAGATCCTCAAGGTAATCGCGAGCTCGCCCTCGGACACGGCGCCCGTATTCGAGGCGATCGTGCAGGGGGCGTTGCGCGTTTTTGACGGCATGGGCGTGGCGATCGGGCTGGCGGACGGCGACGAGTTCGACGTCAGCGCGATCTGCGGCGTTGGATCGTTCGCGAAGCGCCGCCACCCGCTGGATCGGGAGAGCGTAAGCAGCACCGCAGTCCTCGACCAGCGCGTGGTGAACCTGCGCGACACCGAGGCGCCGGATGCACCGCGCCTCGCGCGCGAGAACGGGCGCGCCGCGGGATTTCGCTCCATGGCCGCAGCGCCGATGATGCTCAAGGGCAAGGCGATCGGCTCGATCGCCGTCCTGCGGCGCGATCCCGGCGGGATGAGCGATAAGCAGCTAGAACTGCTTGAAACCTTCGCAGACCAGGCCGTGATCGCGATCGAGAACGCGCGCCTGTTCAACGAGACGACGCAGGCGCTCGAGCGGCAAACCGCCACGGCCGAGATCCTGAAGGTGATCAGCAGCTCGCCGAGCGACACGCAACCGGTATTCGACAGCATTACCCGGAGCGCCGCGAAACTCTGCGATGCACCTATTACCGCGGTGATCATTCTCGAGGGAGCGATGCTGCATCTGGTGTCCTCCAATTTCGAGCGCGACTCCCTGGCGCCTTTCGCCGACCTGTGGCCGATGCCGATCGACCGCGCGGGGGTGCAGGGGATCGTGGTACGCGACCAAACGCCGGTGTACGTAAGGGATGTCGAATCCGATGCCCGGGTCGCGGAGTGGGCAGTACCGCTTTACCGGACCTTCGGCATTCGAAGCGGGCTGTGGGTGCCGATGCTTCGCGACGGTGGGGTCGTAGGGATGATCTCCGCCTTCCGTCACGAGCCTGATGGTTTCGGGACCGGAAGCGTGGAGCTTCTCAAGACCTTCGCAGACCAGGCCGTGATTGCCATCGCGAACGTGCGCGCTTTCAACGAGACCCGGGAAGCGCTTGAGCGCCAGACTGCGACCGCGGAGATCCTCGAGGTCATCAGCAGCTCGCCAACGGAGATCCAGCCCGTCCTCGACGCCGTGGCAACGACTGCAGCGCGGCTGTGCGAGGCGACCGATGCCATCGTCCAGGTCAGGGAGGGCGAGGTATTGCGCTTCGTGGCGCACCACGGCGCCATGCCCAACTTGCCCGTCGGCGCCACGAGGCCGATTTCGCGGGAGCTGGTGACCGGGCGCTCGGTCGTCGAGGGCCGGCAGATCCACGTCCACGACCTTCAGTCCGAGACGCGGGAGTATCCCCAGGGAAGCGCGATCGCGAAGCAGTTCGGCTACCGCACCATTCTGGCGACGCCGCTGATGCGCGAGGGGACGGCCGTCGGCACCATCATGATCCGCCGCAGCGAGGCGCGGCCGTTTACCGACGCTCATCTGGCGCTGATGCGGACCTTCGCCGACCAGGCGGTGATCGCGATCGAGAACGTGCGCCTGTTCAACGAGACGAAGGAGGCACTCGAGCGGCAGACGGCGACCTCCGAAGTGCTGCGCGCAATTTCGGCCTCACCCACGGATACGCAGCCGGTGTTCGACATCATCGCCAAGCGCGCCACCGCGCTGTGCGAGGCGCAGGACAGTGTAGTGCTGCGATTCGACGGCACGCTTGTCCACCTCGTTGCCCAGCACAACATGGTCCCGGAGGCGGGCGAGGCGATCCGTCGCGCGTTTCCCTGCACGCTCGAGCAGAACAGTTCGGGCGTACAGGCCATCCGCGAAGGCCGTGTCGTGCAGATCGCGGACGTCAGCGCGCTTCCCGATTACTACCTCGCGACGGCTGCAAGCGTGGGCGCTGCAAGACGAATGCTCGCGGTGCCCCTGCTTCGCGCCGGGCAGGCGATCGGCGCCGTGGTCGTCGCACATCCAGAGCCAGGACATTACTCCGAAAACCAGATCGAGCTCGTTCGAACCTTCGCCGACCAGGCGGTGATCGCGATCGAGAACGTGCGCCTGTTCAATGAGACCCGCGAGGCGCTCGAGCGGCAGACCGCGACCGCGGAGATCCTGAAAGTCATCAGCAGCTCGCCGACGGACGTGCAACCCGTATTCGATGCTATTGCCAAAAGCGCGATCCGGCTCATTGGTGGCCACTCCTGCAGCGTGACGCGGGTGCTGGACGAGCGGCTGCATATCGCCTCGCTGACCTCGACTGATCCGTCGGCAGACGACCTGGTGCGCTCGAATTATCCGATGCTGCTCACGGAGCAGACGCCGATCGCGGAGGCGGTACGCAGCGGCCGAACCCTACTCGTGAGCGACACTGAAACGGATCCGCGCTACGACGGAATCGGGCGACAGGTGGCCCGCTCGCGCGGATTCCGGACCATCGCCTATGTGCCCATGCGGGGCCAGCAGGCGGTCCTGGGGGTGATTCACGCGGCCCGCTCAGAGCCGAGTTCTATCACCGACCAGCACGTCAACCTGCTCGAATCCTTCGCCGACCAGGCGGTGATCGCGATCGAGAACGTGCGCCTGTTCAACGAGACCAAGGAAGCGCTCGAGCGGCAGACGGCGACCGCGGAGATTCTCAAAGTCATCAGCAGCTCACCGACCGACGTGCAGCCGGTCTTCGAGGCGATCGTGCAAAGCGCGGCGCGGCTGTTCGAGCCGGCAAGCGCCACGGTGACGGTGGTCGAGGACCGGTCGCTGCTGTGGCGGGCATCCGCCGGGCCCCATTACGGGGCGGACGAGATCGAGAGAATCCGGAAGGTGTTTCCGATCGCGCTCGATTCGGATGAGGCGCCCTCGGCAAGGGCGATCAAGGAGCGCCGGGTCGTCGAGATCGAGGACACGGAGAATGCCGGGGATTTCACGCTGGCCACGCGGTCTGGGCGGGCGGGAAATTTCCGCGCGGCAGTTTACGTTCCGCTGATCCGCGAGGAGCGAGGCATCGGCACGATCGTACTCACGCATCCGCGGCCCGGCTTCCAGCTATCGCCGAAGCAGCTCGCGCTCGTGCAGACCTTCGCCGACCAGGCGGTGATCGCGATCGAGAACGTGCGCCTGTTCAACGAGACCAAGGAAGCGCTCGAGCGGCAGACGGCGACCGCGGAGATTCTCAAGGTCATCGCAGGATCTCCGTCGGATGTGCAGCCTGTGTTCGACGCGATCGTCGGCAGCGTGGCACGGCTGTTCGGTCGCAAGGCGGCCCTGAGGACGCTCGACGCTGACGGATTGAGGCGGCGCGCGCGCAGCTACGAGCCCGGCCCCGGCGAATACCACGGGCCCGACGTAGAGCCCCTGGATCGCGCCAGCATCGTTGGCCAGGCGGTGCTCGAGGGCCGTGCGCTGCAGTGGCGCGACACGCTGGTCGAAGGCGCCGCGACCTACGGGCTGGAAGAGGCGCGCAAGCTTGCGTTCCGGTCGATCGCCTCCGCGCCGCTGATGTGCAAGGGGACCGCCATCGGCGTGATATCCGTGTCGTCGCCGGTCC
>JBFJOO010000166.1:0-4497 GCA_041617635.1 Burkholderiales bacterium
CGTCGATCGCGACGCCGTAGAGCGCTTCCGCACGCCCCGGGACGAGCCCGAGCACGCGCCGCTCCTGGTACATGGTCGCGGTCACCTCGCGCACGCTGTCGAAGCCGGGCCGCGCAGAGTACTCCGCCACCGCCTCGACCGGCAGGCCGACCGACTTGCGGCGCATGGCACGCGCGATCGCCGCCTCCAGTCGGTCGGCGAGCGGGCGCTGCGGCTCGGAATACGGGCCCGCCACCTCCGCGTGCACGCGGCGGACGATCGGGCGCGGCGTGACATGCGTGACCGTATACGGCTTGCGCGGCGCGCTGCGCACCGCCTGACTTTCCGGCGGCACCGAGAGCGCCACGTCGGCGCGGATGTCGCAAAGGCACGCCAGCCGGTAGCCCGGGTGCTCGCCGCTCGTCGGAAGGAGCGAGCGCTCCTCGGCCGACAGCGGCGTGAGGGCGTCCAGTGCGGTGGCGGTCATGTCCACTTCCACCAGGCAGCTGCCGCACTTTCCGCGACCTCCGCAGACCGACTTGATGCCCACCCCGGCCTTCCACGCCGCCGCGAGCAGGCGCTCGCCCGGCCGCACGTCGACCGTGCGGGAATCGGGATGAAAAGTCACGCGCGGCATAGCAGTCGCTGCTTCGTCGAGAGAAGCTCCTCAGGCGGCGACGCGTCCCTCCTGGAACGCTTCGATCAGTCCCATGCAGTACTCGTCACGTCCGAACACCGCCCGCGCCGCGTAGACGGTGGACACGAGCTGCGCGTCGGTCGGATCGACAATCGCCGCGTCCATGCCGCGGCTCATCGCCGCGACGAGGAAAGTGCGGTTGATGAGCTTGCGCGCCGGCAGCCCGTGCGACACGTTGGTCAGGCCGCAGATGGTGTGCACGCCGGGAAACCGCTGCATGATCTCGCCAATCGCTTCGATCGTCGCCTGCGCCGATTGCGAGTCGGTGCCGAGCGGAAAAACCAGCGGATCGACGTAGATGTCGTCGAGCGCGAAGCCGGCGCGCGTGAGGCGCTCGACGAGTTCCGCCGCAAGCGCGACTTTTTCCCCGGCGCTCGCCGCCGGAACGCCTTCGCCCTGGCAGAGGGCGATCAGCTTCGCCCGGTGCTCGAGCGCGAGCGCAAGCACGCGATCGAATCGCTCCCGTTCCAGGTTGATGGAATTGATCATCGGCGGCCGGGTCTTCACCTTGGGCAACGCCGCCGCCAGCGCGGCCGGATCCGGCGAGTCGACGCACAGCGGCTTTTCGGTCACCGCCTGCACAGTGTCCACCAGCCAGGCGAGCAGCTCGGGCTCGCGCCCCGGGAACGTTCCGCCGTTAACGTCGATGTAGTCGGCGCCCGCCGCTTCCTGGGCGCGCGCCTCGTGCTGGATGGCGCCGGCGTCCAGCGTCTCGAGCGCCGCCCGAATCGCCTTGCGCGACGCGTTGATGCGCTCGGCGACGATCAGCATCCGCAGAACTCCCGGCTAGTACTTCCCATATTTCTTTATCGCGCGGGACATCGCCCAGACGTTCTCGAGCTTGCAGTAGTCGGTGATGCTGTTCGCGCTCGAGATCATGTACCCGCCGCCCTTGCCCGCTTTCTCGATGCGGTCCTTCACTTCCGCGTCGACCTCGGCCTCAGTGCCGCGCGGCAGGGTGTAATCGAGATCGATGTTGCCGACGATGCACACGCGGTCGCCGTATTGTTCCTTGAGCTTGTTGATGTCCATCGCCGAGGGCTGCACGGGATGGACCGCGTTCATGCCGAGCTGGAGCAGTCCGTCCAGAATCGGGAAGAGATTGCCGTCGCTGTGGAAGATCCACGGCTTCCTGATCTCGTTGGCGACCAGCAACTGGTAGGGCTTGAAGAACTCCTCCCACATCTCCATGTTGATCCACGGCGCCTTGGTGTCGGCGTGATCGTCGTTTGCCCAGATGAAGTCGAAGTCGAGCTTGTTCAGGTGCTGCACCACTCGCGCCGACCATTCCGAGAACCGGCGATGGATCTCTTTCACGAGATCGGGATCGTCGTACATCATGATCGAGAAGACGTCGAGCCCCATGCTCTCAAAGGTGCTCGCACTGCCGAGCCGGATCCGCGCGAACACGGCGAAATCCTCACGGTACTTCGCGAGCCACTCGGCGACTTTCTCGTAGCGCCCAGGATTGTCCGGATCGGGGAGAAACTTGTCGAAGAGCGCGAGCGAGTCGCGGTCCGTGAGCAACCCCCTCTTGACGTAGGTGCGCCCGGTCTTCGCGTCGGTGCCCATGTCGGCGATCCACGGCGGCACGAAATCGAAGGTGATGCGCTGCGGGCGGTACCAGGCCTCCTTGCCGGTGGTGCCGGTGGTCTGGATCGACTGGCCGTCGCTCGCCTGCTGCCCGCTCGGAAAGTGGTAGCCAAAGCCGTCCATGCCGAGCGCGCGGCAGAGCTCGCCCGGCGTGAAGTCGGTGCGCCCGCCCATGATCCGGGTCTGGATGTCCTCCTCGATGTCGTTCTCGATCCAGGGCACCTGGTCGGGCTGCCCGCGCCGGAGCGCCGTCAGCACGCGTTCTCTCGGTGTCATCATTTCTCTCCTCGCCGTCGCGGGTATGCTCAGTGCAGGAGCTGATTGCACGTCTGGACGCACGCGTAGGCGTCCTCGCCGTAGAAATCGGCGCCGATCTCGTCCGCGAACTTCTGCGTAAGCGGCGCACCGCCCACGCCTATCCTCACCCCGGCGCGCACGCCGGCCGCATCCAGCGCCGCCATCGTGCGTTTCATGCTTTCCATCGTGAGCGTGATCAGCGCGCTCATCAGGACGAAGTTCGGCGCCTCTTTCTGCACCGCCTCGACGAATTTCTCGGGTGCCACGTCCACGCCGAGGTCCACCACCTCGTAGCCGGCGCCCTCCAGCATCATCTTCACGATGTTCTTGCCGATGTCGTGAAAATCGCCAGCCACCGTGCCGACCACCGCCTTGCCGCGCTTCTCCGCCGCGGCGCCGACCAGGTGCGGCTTGAGCACCGGGACGACCTCGGTCATCGCGCGCGCCGCGATCATCATCTGTGGCAGGAAGAATTCGCCGCTCGAATACTTCTGGCCCACTTCGGACATGGCGGCGATCAGGGCGTCCTTCATGATCACCCCGGGATCGACGCCGGCCGCGAGCGCGTGTCGCGTCGCCTCGACCGCCTCGTTTCGCTTGCCCCGAACCACCCAGCTCTTGATCGCTTCGATCGCTTCCGACATGGCGTCCTCGCTCCCCCGGGCTGCGGCGCGCCGCTTGCGCGCCGGACGCGCCGCCCTACTAGTATGTCACTGATATATTACATGGCAAGCCGGTCGGGTCAACCGGTTTCTAGCCCGCGTTTGATCGACGTCAATCCTGTGGATCGCGCTTGGCGACGATTGGCGTGCCGCGTCGCACAAAAGACGGCTGGTGCCGCTGGCGCGACACCGCGGTGACGAGCTCAGGCCGAAGTGGCCACCGGCGCCTCGCCGAGACGCGCCCCGTCCGCGTTCAGGCGGTGCCGCACGTCGACCCCGCGCAGCGCGCGCGGCTCGCAGCGCGCCTCGATGCACATTGCCGCGGCGTGCCCGATTGCATGCCCGTAGGAGAAGCACTGCGCCGTGACGCGCGCCGAGGCGACCGCCTCATGTTGCGCCGACAGACAGCGCCCGGCGAAGAGCAAGCCCTCGCCATGCTGTGGCACAAAGCATCCGAAGGGCACCTCGTAGCAGTCGTTGAGCAACCATTCCACACGCGGCTTGGCGCCCGCGTGGAGCTCGATCGGCCACGGCGAGCGGGCGATCCCGTCGGCGAACTTCGTCCCCGCCACCACGTCGGCATTGCCGAGCAGCGCCACGCCGCGGCCTTGGCGTGTCTGACGCACGCCGACCTGCACGCCGGTGTCGTTCACCCAGCTCGACTCGCAGCCGGCGATGTGCTCGCGGAAGAACCGGGCGTACTCGCGTACCTGGCGACGCCCCTCGGTTTCCGCGTCCGTGAAATCAGCGGCATGAAGCGTGTTCAGCTCCCGGCCGTCCGGCCCGATCACGCGGGTGCAGTTGCATAGCAGCTCGCCGGGCCGGGTCGTGGTGAACAGCCAGATCTTGGCCCGCGGCAGGAAGTAACCCTTGCCGTTGTGCCGGCGTAGGAGCGCGGACACCTGCTCCGGCATGATCGTATCGCTGCCGTAGGCACCCAGGAACCTTGTCGTGTCCACGCCGCCCAGGCGAAAGATCATGGTCGGGTTCTGCACCTTGCCGTCGTCGCCGACGAAGGTCGGGAGTCCGGCCATCGCCACGAGATCGGCGTCGCCGCTCGCGTCGATCGTGATCGCGGCGCGGATCGCTAGCTTGCCCTGCTTTGTGTAGGCGACTAGTCCGCACACGCGGTTGCCGTCGAGCAGCACGTCGGTCACGGTGCTGTGGAAGAACACCTTCACGCCGGCCGCGCGCAGGAGATGATCGGCGGCTTCGCGCCACACCAGCGGGTCGTGCACTCGCGTATAGGTCTTGCCGTAACGCACCGGC
>JBFJOO010000167.1:0-4486 GCA_041617635.1 Burkholderiales bacterium
GACCCGTGGTGTCGCGCGCCGCGCCTTGCCGTGCCTTATTTCTTCTTGGCGAGCTCCGCCGCGTAGGCGGCGCCGAGGCCGGCGTTGGACTTCTGGGCGCCGGCCCAGAACGGAATCGCACTGTCGGCGAACGCCTTCTGGCTATCCCACACCTTCTTGAAGAACGCGTTCTTCTTTGCGTTCTCCTCAAAGGCCTTCTTCGCCGCCGCGCCGTAGAGCTCGAAGTACTCCGGCGGCGTGTCGTGCAGCTGCACGCCGTGCTTCTCGGTCAGCTCCTTCAGCGCCTTGCCGTTCTCGCTGATGCGGTACGCGACCGTTCTCATGAGCGAAGCGTTGGCCGCGACCTCGATCGCCTTTTGCTGCCCCGGAGAGAGCCGCTTCCAGACGTCGCCGTTCAGATAGAGGTCGGCATTAACCACCACCTGGTGCAAGCCCTGCAAATAGTAGTGCTTGAGCACCTTGTGGAAGCCGAACACCATGTCCGGCTTCGGGCAGCACCATTCGGCCGCGTCGATTACGCCCTTTTCGAGCGCGGGCAGGATGTCGCCTCCGCCCATCGCCACGGCAGCGACGCCGATGTCCTGGTAAATCTGCCCCGGAATGCCCGGTGGCGTGCGGAACCGCAGCTTTCTGAAATCCGCCATCGAGTTGATCGGATTCTTGAACCAACCCAGCGCTTCCGGGCCCACCGGCTGCAGCATGAAGCCCTTCACGTTGACCTTCATTTCCTTCCACAGCTCGTCGTAAAGCGCTTGACCGCCGCCGTACATGTACCAGGACAGCCAAGCGAAGTTGTCCATGCCGACGCCCGATCCGGCGGCCGGCGAGCCGAACAGCATCGCCGCGGGGTGCTTGCCGGACCAGTAGTGCGTCCAGGCGAACCCTGCTTCGACCAGTCCCTTGTCCACGGCGTCAAGCGTGTCGTTCACCGCGACCACCGCACCCGCGGGCAGGATCTCGAAGGTCACGGTCTTATTGGTGAGGTCTTCGACGTCCTTGGCAAAGTCCTTCAGCAACACCACCTCGTCGGCGGTCGTCGGGATGACCGACTGGATGCGGATCTTGACGGCCTTACCCTGTGCGAACGCCGCCAACGGCGCGAGCAGGGCACCTGCGGTCAGCGCAACCATAGTTTTCTTCAGCCAGCTAGACATGTGATTCCCCTCCTGTTTGCGGCAAGGGCGCATGGGAGCCCCTGACCTGACGCGAAAAAAAGCTCCGGCGGAAGGCTCTCCGCGGAAGCGCCGCCCATCCATTCTTGAAAGCGTTTTCAAGAAACTATATCTCCCATTTCTGAGAGTCAATATGCGCTGCAGCAATGTATTTTTCACAAGCGCTTTCAGTGTTACATTTCAAAGCCATGGAGGCACGCAAGCCCAACCCCAAGCTCGCCGATGTGGCACGGGCGGCCGGCGTGTCGCTCGCGACCGCCTCGCGCGCGCTTTCAGACCGGGCGATCGTGCGTGCGCCGACGCGCGAGCGCGTGCGCAATGCCGCGCTCATGCTCGGCTACGTTCCGCACGGTGCCGCGCGCGCGCTCGCCACGCGGCGCTCGCGCACCATCGGCGCGGTCTTCCCGCCGATCGACAATCCGATCTTCGCTGCCGCCACTCAAGCGATCGCGCGCGAGCTCGGGCGCTCGGGCTACACGCTGCTGCTGGCGACGCACGAGTACGATCCGCGCGCCGAGCTCGCGGTCACTCGGGCGCTGATCGAGCGGGGCGTCGACGGTCTGGTGCTCGTCGGCACCGACCACGATCCTGAGCTGCAGCGCATGGTGGCCCAGGCCGGCGTGCCGTGCGAGCTCACCTGGTCGATCGACCAGACCGGCTACCATCATTGCGTCGGCATCTCGCACCGGCGAGCGTCGATCCGGATGACCCAGCACCTGCTCGATCTCGGCCACCGCGAGTTTGCCGTCATCGCGGGGCTTACCGCGCATAACGACCGGGCGCGCGAGCGCCTCGCCGGCGTGCGCGACGCGCTCGCCGCAAGAGGCCTCGATCTGCCCGACGAGCGAGTGATCGAAGCCGACTTTAACGTCCCCCAGGGCGCGCGCGCCTGCAACGAGCTGCTCGATCGTGCGCCGGGATTCACCGCGCTCGTCTGCGGCAACGACATCCAGGCGGTTGGTGCGCTGAATGCCTGCGCGCGCCGTGGCGTGCGCGTGCCGCAGGCGCTTTCCATCGCCGGGTTCGACGACATCGACATGGCCGCAGAGGTCACGCCCGCCCTCACCACGCTGCGTCTGCCCGTCGCCGACATTGGCCGCATCGCCGCCGAGCGCCTGCTGCGGCGGCTCTCCGGCACGAGCGTTTCGCGCGTCGCGGAAGTGCCCTACGAGGTCGTGGTACGCAAGAGCACGGGCCCGGTGCCGACATGACCGACGCCGATCCCGTTTGATGAACCGACGCGACCGAGCCGCGTGCCCGGCGCGTCTACCCAAGGGCCAAGAGCCATGAAGCAGACAAAACCGATCGAATGGCAGCTCTCCGGCAAGGTGGCGCTTGTCACCGGCGCCGCGCGCGGCATCGGCGCGGCAATTGCGTCAGCCCTCGCTGCGCAAGGCTGCACCGTCTTCGCCGCCGATGTCGACGAGAAGGGCGTCAAGGCGCTCGCCGGGCAGTCCAATGGCAGCGTCGCCGCGATGCGTCTCGATGTGTGCGATCGGGCGGGGGTCGCATCGGCGATCGCATCGGTCCGTGGCGCGCATGGCGGGCTGGACGTCCTCGTCAACAACGCGGGGCTCCTTACGCGCGGAAGCTTCGATGCGACCACGGGCGAGGACTGGGACCGGCTGGTCGGCGTCAACGTCACGGGTATCTTCAATTGCGTGCAAGCCGCCGTGCCGGCGATGCGGGGGCGCGAAGGCGCTTCGATCATCAATATCGCGTCGGTGTCGGCGTACAAGGGCGGCGGCGCAATGGGCAATGTGTGGTACGGCGCTACCAAGGCCGCCGTCGTCGCGATCACCATGGGCCTTGGCCGCGAGCTCGGGCCAGAAGGCGTTCGCGTCAACGCGATCGCTCCGGCGGTGATCGCCACCGACATGGTGCGTGCGCATCTCGACCCGGAAACGCAGGGTCGCGTCACGGCGCGCATTCCGCTCGGCCGGCTGGCGACCGAGGCGGATATCGCGAACGCGACGCTTTTTCTCGCCTCCCAGGCGGCCTCATTCGTGACCGGCGAGACGCTGACCGTCGATGGCGGGTTCCTGCGCACCTGAGCGATGGCTTATGCCTGTAGCGGCGCACCATGAGCGTCGGCGACGTCGGTTCCTTGCGCTGTACCGCGAGGGCAAACGCCAGCCCGTGATCACCGCGCGCGATCCGCGGGAGCGCTTTGCCGAAACCGCGGCGCGATTCGAGTCGCGCCCGGTGCAGGGCAAAATCGTGCTTCCACTCTGACAGGAGAATCCGCATGCTGGCCGCACAACTTTCCGCCTTCGGTCAACCCGACAAGGTGATCGAGCTCGTCGAGCTGCCGGATCCCGGCGAGCCGGGACCGGGCGAGGTGCTGGTCGCCACCGAGCTCGTGCCGATCAATCCGGCCGATCTGCTCAATCTCGAGGGGCTCTACGGCGCCACGCCACCGAAGCTGCCGCTCACACCCGGCGCCGAAGGGGTCGGGCGCATCGTCAAGGTCGGCGCGGGCGTCAGCCACGTGAAGCCCGGCGATCGCGTCATCGTGCCGGCCCTCGGGACCTGGCGTTCGCTCACCAAGGCGCCGGCCAAGAGCGTGTTCGCGCTGCCCGCGGGCGTCGACCCGCAGCAGCTCGCGATGCTGCGCGTCAATCCGCCGACCGCGTACCTGATGCTGCACGAGATCGTGCCGCCGCAGGCCGGCCAGTGGGTGATCCAGAACGCCGCCAATTCGGGGGTCGGTCATTGCCTGATCCGCCTGGCGCGCAAGGCGGGCGTGAAGACCGTGAACGTCGTGCGGCGCGAGGCGCTCATTGCGCCGCTGCGAGCCTACGGCGCCGACATCGTGCTGGTCGACGGGCCGGATCTGGATGCACGCGTGCGCGCAGCGATCGGGGACGGCGTGCTCAATCTCGCGATCGACGCGGTCGGCGGCAGCGCCACCTCGCGTCTCGGGCGTTGCGTGGCCGACGGCGGCACGGTGGTGAACTACGGGCTGCTGAGCGGCGAGCCCTGCGAGATGGATGCGCGCGAGCTCGTGTTTCGCGATGTCCGCCTGCACGGCTTCTGGCTGCGGCGCTGGTTCATGGAGACGCCGCCGGAAAAAATCGCCGCGCGCTACCGCGAGCTCGCGGGTCTGCTCGCCGACGGCACGCTCGCGGTCGAAGTGGAGGCGGTCTACCCGGTACGCAAGATCAAGGAAGCGCTGGCGCACGCCGCGCGTCCGGGGCGCTCCGGCAAGATCCTGATCTCCTTCGAAGACGCGTAATTCGCCGCTGGGCGACTTTGTTCGCCCGGCGGTTCCAAGCTACCGGGAGCGCCTGGAGGCGTGCACGACCAGACCC
>JBFJOO010000168.1:0-4482 GCA_041617635.1 Burkholderiales bacterium
GCGATTCCGTTCTGGGCCGGCGCCCAGAAGTCCAACGCCGGCCTCGGCGCCGCCTACGCGGCGGAGCTCGCCAAGAAGAAATAAGGCACGGCAAGGCGCGGCGCGCGACACCACGGGTCGCAGGGCGCCGTACGGAGGCGGGTCGCAAGGCCCGCCTCCTGCTTTCGTCAATTGGGGGACCGGGGGATGAGCGAAAGCAAGCATCACCTCACCGATGAGATGATCGCCGGGCGTCGCGCCGACGACGCCGTGGCGCATTTGCCCGACGATATGGCGCCATGGATGGCGCATACCATCGTCGTGATCGACAAGCTGAGCCTCTGGGTCGGGCGCATCGTGAGCTGGATGACCGTGCCGCTCATGATCGCCATGGTCTACGAGGTGACGGCGCGCTACCTGTTCACCGCGCCGACCTCCTGGGCGTACGACATCAGTCGCATGCTCTACGGCGCGCTGTTCGTGCTCGGCGCGGGCTACGCGCTGTCGAAGGGCATCCATATCCGCTCCGACTTTCTGTACCGCCACTGGTCGGTGCGCACGCAGGCGCGTGTGGATACCGTGCTGTACCTGTTCTTCTACTTCCCGAGCATGCTGATCTTCTTCTGGGTGGCGAGCGAGTGGGCGTGGGCGTCGGTGCAGCGCGGCGAGCGCGGCATGGACACGGCGTGGATGCCGCTGCTCGGCCCGATCAAGTCGGCGCTGCCGATCGGCGTCGCCTTGCTGATCATCCAGGGCGTGTCCGAGCTGCTCAAGTGCCTCTACGCGGCGTCCAAAGGCAGGTGGCCTGAATGAGCCCCGAGATCATCGGCCTGCTGATGATCCTCGCCATGCTCGGCGGGATCTTTATCGGCTTTCCCATCTCGTTCACGCTCATCTTCCTCGCCATCGTGTTCGGCTACTGGGGTTTCGGCGAGCTGGTGTTCTACCTCCTCACGCTGCAGTTCAACGCGACGATGATGGAGCAGACGCTCGCCGCCGTGCCGCTGTTCGTCTTCATGGGCATCATGATGGAGCAGGCGAATTTGATGGAGCGCCTATTCCTCGCGGTGCAGAAGATCCTCGCGCGCGTGCGCGGCTCGCTCTATCTCGCGGTGATGTTCGTCGCCACCATCTTCGCCGCGGCGACCGGCATCGTCGGCGCCTCGGTGACGATCCTCGGCATCATGGCGGGCAAGCAGATGATCCGGTCGGGCTACGACGTCAAGCTCTCCTCCGGACTCATCGCGGCGGGCGGGACGCTCGGCATCCTGATCCCGCCCTCGATCATGCTGGTGGTGATGGGGCCGGTGCTCGAGGTGCCGGTGACGAGCCTGTTCGCCGCGGCGGTGGTGCCCGGGATCCTGCTCGCCACGCTCTTTACCGGCTACGCGATGGTGCGTTGCATGATCAACCCGAAGCTCGGGCCGCCGCTGCCGCAGGAGGAGCGCGCCGTGAACATGGCCGAGCTCTGGGTGGAGTTCTTCAAGGGGCTCGTGCCGCCCGCAGCGCTCGTGCTCGCCGCGCTCGGCAGCATCGTGTTCGGTCTTGCGACCCCCACCGAGGGCGCGGCGTGCGGCGCGGCAGGCGCGGTGCTGCTCTCGGCTGCCTACCGCCAACTCAACTGGCCGAACCTGCGCGATGCGCTCATCAAGACGCTCGAGATCTCGGTGCTGATCCTGTTCCTGGTCGCGGCGTCGAACTTCTTCGGCGCGGTGTTCGCGCGCCTGGGCACGCCAACCATGCTCACCGAGGCGTTGCTCGAGCTCGATCTCAACCGCTACGTGCTGCTCGCGATCATCATGGGGCTGATCTTCCTGCTCGGCTGGCCGCTCGAGTGGGTGCCGATCGTGCTGATCGTCGTGCCCTTTCTGCTGCCGCTGGTGCAGAAGCTCGGCTTCGACCTGACCTGGTTCGGAATTCTGGTGGCGGTCAACCTGCAAACCGCTTGGCTCTCGCCGCCGGTCGCGCTCTCGGCGTACTTCTTGAAAGGCGTCGTTCCCGAATGGGAGCTCTCCGACATCTACAAGGGCATGCTTCAATTCATGGGGCTCCAGCTCCTCGGCCTCATTCTGATCATCGCGTTTCCCGAGATCGCGCTCTGGCTTCCTAAACTAATCTACGGTGAATGATCATGGCCATCGATTACCTGAAGAAAGCGGCAAAGACTCCCGATACCGAGATCGGCAACGCGCAGAAAGTCGTCACGGAGATGCTTGCCGAGATCGAACAGCGCGGCGAGAAGGCGGTGCGCGAATACGCGGCAAAGCTCGACAAGTGGACCGGGGAGATCGTCGTGAGCGAAGCGGAGATTGAGCGCCGCACGCGCAACATTTCCGATGTCACGCGGCGCGACATCGAGTTCGCGGCCGCCCAGGTGCGCCGCTTCGCCGAAGCGCAGCGTGCCTCGATGAAGGAGTTCTCGCTCGAGGTTTATCCCGGGCTCGTCGCAGGGCAGCGCCTCATTCCGGTGAACGTTGCCGGGTGCTACGTGCCGACCGGCCGCTACGCGCACATCGCCTCGGCCTATATGGGGATCGCGACCGCAAAGGCGGCCGGCGTGCCGACCGTGATCGCATGCTCGACGCCTTACCAGGGCGAGGGCATCCATCCGCAGGTGCTCTATGCGATGAAGGTCGCCGGTGCGGACGTCATCATGACGCTCGGCGGCGTGCAGGCAATCGCGACGATGGCTTTCGGGCTCTTCACCGGCAAGCCGGCCGACATCATCGTCGGACCGGGAAACAAGTACGTCGCCGAAGCGAAGCGCACGCTCTTCGGCAGGGTGGGCATCGACGTTTTCGCGGGGCCATCGGAAGTGGCCGTCATCGCCGACGACTCGGCCGATGCGGGGATCGTCTCCTCCGATCTCGTCGGGCAGGCCGAGCACGGGCACGAATCGCCGGCCTGGCTCTTCACCACCTCTCGCAAGCTCGCTGAGGACGTGATGCGCCGCGTGCCCGAGTTGATCGGGAAGTTGCCGCCCACCGCGAAGGATGCCGCGGGTGCGGCTTGGCGGGATTACGGCGAGGTGATCGTTTGCGGCACCCGCGAGGAGGTCGCGCAGGTTTCGGACCGCTATGCGTCCGAGCACCTCGAAGTGCACGCGCGGGATCTCGATTGGTGGCTGGCTCGGCTCACCTGCTACGGGTCGTTGTTCCTCGGCGAGGAGACGACGGTCGCGTTCGGCGACAAGGCCTCCGGCCCGAACCACGTGCTGCCCACGCGCGGCGCCGCGAAGTATTCGGGCGGGCTCTCGGTGCACAAGTTCATCAAGACGGTCACTTGGCAGAAGATGACGCGCGAAGCCAATCGATCGATCGCGCAGGTGACGGCGCGCATCTCGCGCCTGGAGGGCATGGAGGCGCATGCCCGCACGGCGGACGATCGGCTCGCGAAGTACTTTCCGCGAGAGCAATTCGATCGCGGCGAGCCGTTGACCCGTTGATCGGGTGTCTCCCGCAGAGCTTTTCGACCTCAAAGGCCGCGTCGCGCTGGTGACGGGCGCGAGCTCCGGCATCGGCCGCGCGATCGCCGCGACCTTGGCGGATTCGGGCGCGCAGGTCGTGCTCGTCGCGCGCAGCGAAGCGGCGCTGCTCGAAGCGCGTAGCGAGATCGAGTCGCGAGGCGCGCGCGCCGCAGCGCTGCCCTGTGACCTCGCCGAGCGGCGCGCGCTCTTTGCCTGCGCGGCCAAGGCATCCTCGTTCTTCGGTGCGCCCGACATCCTCGTCTCGGCCGCCGGGGTCAACGTCAGAAAGCCGATGCTCGAGGTGAGCGAGGCCGACTGGGACGCAACGCTCAGGCTCAACCTCGATGCGCCGTTTTTTCTCGCGCAGAAGCTTGCCCCGGCGATGATCGAAAAGGGCTGGGGGCGCATCATCAATATCGCCTCGCTTCAGTCGGTGCGGGCCTTCAAGCAATCCGGGCCCTACGGCGCATCCAAAGGCGGGATCATGCAGCTCACACGCGCGCAGGCCGAGGCGTGGTCGGGGCACGGGATCAACGCCAACGCCATCGCGCCCGGGTTTTTCCGAACGCCGCTGACCGCGCCAGTCGCCGACGACCCGGCGCGCTGGCAGCAGATGGCCGAGCGAACGTTCATCGGGCGAAACGGTGAACTCGGCGACCTGGCCGGGACCGCGTTGTACCTCGCCAGCCGTGCGTCGGACTACGTCACGGGGCAGACGATCTTCGTCGACGGCGGATTCTCCGCCGGGTAGGCGCGCTCGACGGGATCGGTCAGCGTGCCCATTCAGTCTTGATCGCGAGGTAGACTCCAAAGGGTGATGCCCTTCATTGGAGGAACCGCCATGAATCGGCGCAACGCGCTCGCCACCCTGCTTGCCGCGTTAGCGGCAGCGGGAACAGCTCCGGTAGATGCTGCACCGTTGCCCAAGATCGGCTATCTGACGCTTGCCCCGCTCGGCGAGAAGCCCTCCGGCGAGCGCCTTGCGTTCCTCGAGGGGCTGCGCGAGCTCGGCTACGTCGACGGCCGTTCCGCGCAGA
>JBFJOO010000169.1:0-3753 GCA_041617635.1 Burkholderiales bacterium
GCCGAGCTCGAGAACAAGATGGCGGTGCTGCTCGGCGGGCGCGCGGCCGAACAGGTGGTGTTCGGCCACCTCTCGACCGGCGCAGCCGACGACCTCGTGAAGGTCACCGGCATCGCGCGCAGCATGGTGATGCGCTACGGCATGGTGCCCTCGCTCGGCAACGTGGCGTACGAGGAGGAGCGCACGCCGTTCCTCGGCGTGCCGAACGTCAACCCGCGCGAGTTCAGCGAAGAAACCGCGCGCGAGATCGACGTTGCGGTGCGCGAATTCGTCAAGAGCGCCTACGACAGGGCGCTCGCCATCCTCACGCGTGAGCGCGAGACGCTCGAACGCGGCGCGAAATGGCTGCTGGAGAAGGAAACGCTCGCCGAAGCTGAGCTCGCAGACCTCAAGTCCGCCATCCGGCCCGCTTGAGGGCAAGATAGAGAGCCAGATTCACCGCCCACGCGATCCACGCCGTCCATAGCGCGTGCGAGACGAAATGCGCGCCGCGAGCGACCTGCACCGCGGAGGCGATGAGACCGACCAGCCAGGCCAAGGCGAGCCCGATACGCGCCGCGCCGGGGTGTGCGTCGCGCAGCGCGAAATAGAGCGCGAACAGCGCGAAGCCGACGGCCGGATGACCTGCCGGCAGACACCGACCGGGCCCGGGGTTCGCGGACAGCGTCGCAAACGGCGCGAACCAGTCCGCGCTGCCGCCGAAGGCGGCGAGGTCCCAGGGACAGGAATGCGCGCTCGCCTGCTTGAGCATGGCGACCACCACCGCGGTGAGCGCCATGCCGAGCGCCGCGTGGCGCGCTGCGCCGCGCCAATCACCCACCCAGCGGCGCGGCAGCATCGCCCACGCAACGCAGGCGCACCAGAATGCGATCACTACATACTTCAGGCCCTCGTGGCCGATCGCGGTCAGTGCCCACGCATCCCGCAGCGGGAATTGTCCGCGCGTCGGGTCGAACACGAGCCCGGTAATCGTCCAGTCTATCCCCGCCTGCACGAAAAGCGTCCAGATCAGCAGCGCACCCAGTGCGAGGATCACGCCCTGCGCGAGCAGCCAATCGGGCCCGGCCGCGGCGTGCTCAGCGCTTTGCGACATGCGGCGGCGCGCTCGTGCGCTGCGAAGGCGGCAGCTGCTCCTCGTCCCGGTACAGTCCGCTGCGGAACACGTGCGACGCGCCCTGGTAGAAAGCGATCGCCTCGCGCACCCGCTCCGGGCTCTCCGTCGGCCCCGAAATCCGCCCTGCGGAATCGACGCGGAACACTTCGACCTTGCGTTTTGGATGAAGCATGATGAGCAGATCGCCCTTCATGAAGCCGAGCGCCTGGTAGTTGGCGACGAATGCGCGGTCTTCACTGGCCGGTGCGCGCAGCATGTCGCGGCCGAAGAACTTCGTGTAATAGCGGAAATCGAGCACCCCGAGCAGCGTCGGGGCGAGGTCGATCTGCGACATGAGACGGTCCACGCGCTGCGCCGGAACGTGCTTTGGCGAATAGATCAACGCCGGGATCAGATACTTATCGATCGGAATGCGCGTCGTGCCGCGCGCGTTGGCGCCATGATCCGCGACGATGACAAACACCGTGTCGTCGAACCAGGGGCGGCCGCGCGCCGACTCGATGAAGCGGCCGATCGCGTAATCGGAGTATTTCACCGCGCCTTCGCGCCCGCTGCCGGAGGGAATGTCGATGCGTCCCGGCGGATAGGTATAGGGGCGGTGATTGCTGACCGTCATGACGTGTGCAAAGACCGGCTGACCCGGATGCGCGGCCTGGGCGCGGTCGATCTCGTCGATCACCTGATCGAACAGGTGCTCGTCGGCAACGCCCCAGATATTCGCGAACTCGATGCGCGAGGCCGGAATCGCGCGCCGGTCGACCGAGCGGTAGTCGTTCGCGTCGAAGAACGCGGCCATGTTGTCGAAATAGCCGTAGCCCCCATAGGCGAACAGCACCGAGTAGTCCTTGTCCTCAAACACGCTGCCGAGCGAGAACAGCGCATCATTGTTCGGGCGCCGCACGATCGACTGGCCGGGCGTGGGCGGGAGCGCGAGCGCGAGCGCCTCGAGCCCACGCACGGTGCGATTGCCCGTGGCGTACATGTTAGAGAACCACAGGCTCTCGCGCGCCAGACGATCCAGGTTCGGCGTCAGGCCGCGCGGATCGCCATAGGCGCCGACGAACTCGGCGCCCAGGCTCTCGACGCTCACGAGCACGACGTTCAGGCGCCGCTCCGGCCGACCCGGCTCGATCAGCCGCTCCACGCCCGCGGTATCCGTCGCGACCCAGTTGCCGCCGTCCGCATGCAACGCGGCACGTACCCCTGCCATCGCCTCTTCGAGCGGCAGCGTCGCGTAATGACGTTCGTAGTTCAGCTCGTTGCGGTAGTTCGCGGCGAAGAACTCGTACACGCCGTTGCCGGCAATCTCGTTCAACGCGTCCTCGCGAGCGAAGGCCTTGAGATCGCTGTTCACGAAACGCAGCGTTCCGGCAATCGCAAGCATGCAGGCGCCGATTCCGAGCAGCGCGTGCCGCCAACGCAACGGCGCGGAAGCCGTGACATGCATACGCCGCGTTAGCCATGCGCTCAGCGCGGCCGCCGGCAACAGCAGCGCGATCAGGATGCGGCCCACCGGGTAGCTTTCCCAGATATTGCCGAGCACCTCGTGCGTGTAAAGCAGGTAATCGACCGCGATGAAGTTGAAGCGCGAGCCGAATTCGTCCCAGAACAGCCACTCGGCGATAGCGACCACGATCAGGCCGTAGCTGAAACCGAGCAATCCCGCCGTCATCAGTGCGCCGTGCGCGCGCCAGCGCGCGATGCGGTTCGGCAGCAAGGCAAGCCACAGCACGAACGGCGTGACGAGGTACAGGCTTGCGATGGCATCGAACGCCAGGCCCAAGCCGAAGGCTTGAATCCAGTCAGCCAGGGTTCCGGCAGAGAAGACATCGGCCCGGATTACCAGTGCAATGCGGGTCAACGTCGAGATCGCAATCGCCACGCCATACGCGATTGCGGCGGGGAGGAACCGGATCATGCTCTGGCGAAGCTCACGGCGCGTACGACCGCGTACTGCCCGACGAGGTCCCGATGCTCGTCGCGTTCATGCCATCGTGGCATTCAGGCTCGTTGGTTCTCCCCGGCCGCCTCGTAGTCCGATGCATTCAGCCCTGCCCGGTGACGCCAAACTCGGCTTCCGAGATCGAATAGACGAGATTCAGCTTCTCGGCGGCGACGCGCTCGAGCAGCCGTATCGCGAGCTCGCGACTGGTCAGGAACACGACCTGCACCGGCAGGTTGCCAGCAAGCTCGTAGTAGTGCTGCTCGTGCAGCACGCCGTGGCGCCCGTAGCCCGCCACCGCGCGAAACGCCGAGCCGCCGGCGATACCGAGGCGCTTCGCCTCCCCAAGCAGCCAGTCGAACAGCAACTCGCGCCCCTGGCGCTCGCCCTCGTGCACGAAGAACCGCAGATGAATGCCGCCCATCGACTCAGCCCCTGAGCGCGTTCCAGCTCGCGATGCCAAGCACGGTCATCACGACCGAGCCGGCGAGATGCGCGAACGCATGCGCCGCCCACCAGGCGTACTGGGCGCGTGCAAGCAGCGCCACGGCTTCGGCTGAAAAAGTCGAGAACGTCGTCAACGCGCCGAGAAACCCGGTAATCACGAACAGCCGCACTTCGGGCGAAATCGCCGCGTGATCGCCGAAGTAGGACACCGCGATGCCCACCAAATAGCCGCCGACGAGATTCGCCGCCA
>JBFJOO010000170.1:0-3414 GCA_041617635.1 Burkholderiales bacterium
CGTAGCGGCGGGTTCATCTCGTCGACGCCGAGCAGGTTCGGCTTCGGGCCGATGAAGGAGACGAGGCTCGTCACGAGCTCCTCGCGAATCGGGTCAATCGCGGGGTTCGTGACCTGCGCGAACATCTGCTTGAAGTAGTGGAAGAGCGTCTTGTTCCGGTCAGACAGGACGGCGAGAGGCGAGTCGTTGCCCATGGAGCCCACGGGCTCCTGACCTTCAACCGCCATCGGCGTCAGGAGGAACTTGATGTCTTCCTGCGTGTAGGCAAACGCCTGCTGCCGGTCGAGCAGCGTCTCGCTCGACTGGGTGCGAATCTCTTTCGGCTCGGGCAAGTCGTCGAGCTTGACCCGGATGCGGTCGATCCAGTCGCGATAGGGTCGCGCCGAGGCGAGCGAGTCCTTGAGCTCCTTGTCGTCGATGATGCGCCCCACCTCCGTGTCGACGAGGAACATCTTCCCGGGCTGCAGGCGCCACTTCTTGACAATCCGCTCCTCTGGAATGGGCAGCACGCCCGTCTCCGACGCCATGACCACGAGGTCATCGTCCGTGACCAGGTAGCGCGCGGGCCGCAGACCGTTGCGGTCGAGCGTTGCGCCGATCTGGCGGCCGTCCGTGAACGCGATCGCGGCCGGCCCGTCCCAGGGCTCCATCATCGCGGCGTGGTACTCGTAGAACGCGCGCCGGCGCTCGTCCATGAGCGTGTGCGCCTCCCACGCCTCCGGGATCAGCATCATCACCGAATGGGCCGCCGAGTAGCCCGCCATCATCAGCAGCTCTAGGGCGTTGTCGAACGAAGCCGAGTCCGACTGTCCCGGATAGATGAGCGGCCAGATCTTGTCGAGATCCTTGCCGAGCACCGGGGAGGAAATCGCGCCCTGGCGTGCGCGTATCCAGTTCACGTTGCCGCGCAGGGTGTTGATCTCGCCGTTGTGGGCAATCAGCCGGAAAGGCTGGGCGAGCTCCCAGGTCGGAAAAGTGTTCGTCGAGAAACGCTGGTGCACCAGCGCAAGCGCCGACGTGACGCGCGGATCCTTGAGGTCGAGGTAGTACGCGGCCATGTCGCGCGCCATCAGCATCCCCTTGTAGAGGACCGTGCGGGCCGACATGGACGGGACGTAATACTCCTTGCCGTGCTTGAGGCGCAGCGCCTGGATCGCATGGCCGGCGACCTTGCGGATGATGTAGAGCTTGCGCTCGAGGGCGTCGGTAACCCGGACGCCCGCGCCGCGGCCAACGAACACCTGCCGGATCACCGGCTCGATCATCTTCACCGACTCGCCGAGCACCGATCGGTCGCGGGGCACGTCGCGCCAACCGAGCAGGACCTGGCCCTCGTCCTTGATCGCGCGCTCGATTTCGTATTCGCAGGCGATGCGCGAAGCGGGCTCCTGCGGGAGGAAGACCATGCCGACGCCATACTGGCCCACGGGCGGGAGGTGCACACCCTGCTTGCCCAGCTCGTCGCGGAACAGCTTGTCGGGAATCTGGATGGTGATGCCCGCCCCGTCGCTCGCCTTCGGATCGGCCCCCACCGCCCCACGGTGGGTGAGGTTCTTCAGGATGAGCAGCCCCTGCTCGACGATCGCGTGGCTCTTGCGGCCCTTGATGTGCGCGATGAAGCCGACGCCGCAGGCGTCATGCTCACGGACCGGGTCGTACATCCCCTGGCGATGCGGATACTGGGCCGGATGATCCACGTTACACCTCGCTTGGCGATCCGCTCGTGCACTGCACAAATACCGGGCAGATTTCACGGCGGAACCATTGACTATACCGACGATTCACTGCCCCTTCAACCGGTTAGCGTACGGGTGGGAACCCACCCACGCGTCCGCTAGCGCGCGGCAGACGCCTTCAGCGCAGCCTGTAGAACGTCCTCGGGCGTATCGGCAACGATCGCAGCAGCACCCAGGCTCTCCAACAGAATCAGACGGATGCGCCCGGCGACCGCCTTCTTGTCGACGTTCATGAGTTCGCGGATCCGATCGGGCGCGAGGCCCGGCGGCGGCGCCACGGGAAGCCCGGCGCGGCTCACGAGCGTGCGTAACCGGTCGCGGTCGGTCCCGTCGAGGCGACCCAACCGGCAGGAAAGATCAGCGGCCATCACCATGCCGGCCGCAACCGCCTCGCCGTGCAGCCACTCCCCGTACCCCATACCGGTCTCAATCGCGTGACCGAAAGTGTGGCCGAAGTTGAGCAGCGCGCGCAGGCCCGTCTCGCGCTCGTCGTGCGCCACGACGTCCGCCTTGATCTCCACCGAGCGGTGTACGGCGTGCGACAGCACTGCGGCGTCGCGCGCGAGCAGCGCGGCCATATTGGCCTCCAGCCAAGCGAAGAACTTCGCGTCGCGGATTGCCCCGTGCTTGATGACCTCGGCGATGCCCGCCCGAAGCTCCCGGTCGGGGAGCGTATCCAGCGTATCCGTATCGGCGATCACGGCGAGCGGCTGGTGAAACGCGCCGATCATGTTCTTGCCGAGCGGATGATTGATTCCCGTCTTGCCGCCGACCGAAGAGTCCACCTGGGCGAGCAGCGTGGTCGGGATCTGGATGTAGGGAACCCCGCGCTGATAGGTCGCCGCGGCAAATCCCGCGATGTCCCCGACGACGCCACCGCCGAGCGCGACGATGGCCGTGTGCCGGTCACAGCGGTTGGCAAGCAGAGCATCGAATACGAGCCGCAGCGTCTCCCAGTTCTTGTGCGCTTCGCCGTCTGGCAGGACGACCGGGATCACTTCGACGTTCGCGCCGCGCAGTCCGGTGCTGAGCGGCTCGAGATAGAGCGGAGCAACGGTCGCGTTGCTCACGATGGCGACGCGCGGCTGGGGCAGCAGCCGCCGGATCAGCTCGGGGTGCTCGAGCAGGCCCGCGCCGATATGGATGTCGTAGCCGCGCTCGCCGAGCGCTATGCGGACAGTTTGCATTCGTCAGGCAGCTCGGCGAGCACGCGCGCGACCAGCGCGCCAACGCCCTGGCGGCCCGTGTCGATCACCAGGTCCGCGATCTCGCGATAGAGCGGGTCACGGATCGCATACAGCTCCTCGAGCCGCACCAGCGGATCCACGCCCTGGAGCAACGGACGCGACTTGTCGTGCCGGGTGCGTTGCCACAGGTCGCGCGGCAGCGCGCGCAGGTAGATCACGAACCCGCGGGCGGCCAGCCGAGCGCGGTTGGCGGGATCAAGCACCGCGCCGCCACCGGTCGCGAGCACCAGGTCCTCGGTCTCGGCGAGCTCCTCGATCACGCGCGACTCCCGCGCGCGAAAACCCGCTTCGCCCTCGATCTCGAAAATGGTCGCCACCTTGACCCCGGTGCGCTCCTCGATCTCCTGATCGCTGTCCTGAAAGCGCTTGCCGAGCCGCCGCGCCAGCTGCCGCCCCACGGTCGTCTTCCCCGCCCCCATCAAGCCAACGAG
>JBFJOO010000171.1:0-3375 GCA_041617635.1 Burkholderiales bacterium
GACCGAGTCCGCGCCGTCTTTCAGCTAGAATGCGGGCTTTCGCGGGACCCGCATGGCGTTGATCGTTCAGAAGTTCGGCGGCACCTCAGTCGGCAGCGCCGAGCGCATCCGGAACGTGGCGATCCGCGTCGCGAAGTGGCGTTCGGCCGGGTATCAGGTCGCTGTCGTCCCCTCCGCCATGGCGGGCGAGACCAACCGGTTGATCGGTCTCGCGCGCGAGATCCAGGCCGATCCCGATCCGCGCGAGCTCGACGTCGTCGCCTCCACGGGCGAGCAGGTCACGATCGGTCTGCTCGCGATGGCCCTGATGGAGCAGGGCGTCAAGGCGCGGAGCTACACCGGTGCGCAGGTCAGAGTGCTCACCGACAGCGCGTTCACCAAGGCGCGCATCATGGCGATCGACCAGGAGCGCCTGCGCGCGGATCTCGATGCCGGAACCGTTCCGGTGATCGCCGGATTCCAGGGCATCGACACTGCCGGCAACATCACCACGCTGGGTCGTGGCGGATCGGACACCTCGGCCGTCGCGCTCGCCGCCGCCCTCAATGCGGACGAGTGCCAGATCTTCACCGATGTGGACGGGGTGTACACCACAGATCCGCGGATCGTGCCCGAAGCGCGCCGGCTGAAGACCATCACCTTCGAGGAAATGCTCGAGATGGCGAGCCTCGGCTCGAAGGTGCTGCAGATCCGCTCGGTCGAGTTCGCCGGAAAATCCAGGGTGCGGCTGCGCGTGCTCTCGAGCCTCACGCCGCCCGATCTGCCGATCGACGCGGAGGCCGCCTCCGGAACGTTGATCACCTTCGAGGAAGACGAGAAAATGGAACAGGTCGTCATTTCCGGGGTCGCGTTCAACCGCGACGAAGCGAAGATCACGGTGACCGGCGTGCCCGACCGACCGGGCATCGCCTATGCGATCCTCGGGCCGGTCGCCGACGCCAACGTGGACGTCGACATGATCATCCAGAACGCGAGCGTCCAGGGGCACACCGACTTCTCGTTCACGGTCCATCGCAACGACTACGACAAGGCGCTGTCGATCGTGCGCAAGGTGACGTCGAAGATCGGCGCCAAGGACGTGGTCGGCGACAACCGGATATGCAAGGTGTCGATGGTCGGTGTCGGCATGCGCTCGCATGTCGGCATCGCGAGCCAGATGTTCCGGACCCTCGCCGAGGAAGGGATCAACATCGAGATGATCTCGACTTCCGAGATCAAGATCTCGGTCGTCGTGAACGAGAAGTACCTGGAGCTCGCAGTGCGTGTTCTCCACCGGGCGTTTGCGCTCGATCAGCCGCAGTGACCCGCCGATAGCGCGAGGGCCTGTGCTATAGTTTCCGCGCGACGCGGAACCAGGAGAGATGCCCGAGTGGCCGAAGGGGGCGCCCTGCTAAGGCGTTATACGGTTTACCCCGTATCGAGGGTTCGAATCCCTCTCTCTCCGCCAAATGCAAGAGAAGCCCGCGCGAGCGGGCTTCGTTGCTTTGGGCGCAGGGAAGCGAGCAAACTGCTTCGCTCGCGCGGGGCATTCGAAGGGTTCAGCGATGCGCGGCTGCGCCGCCGAACCGCGGCCGGCAGTATGTCGGCGAATCCCTCTCTCTCCGCCAAACGCAAGAGAAGCCGGCGCGAGCGGGCTTCGTCGCATCGGACGCAGCAAATCGGAAGAACCACGGAGACCGGAATATGAGCCCCCAGGCAATCGTAATCAGCATTATCACCGCGCTAGCACTTATCGCGCTCATTGGGTGGGCGCGTAAGCGTCGCCGTGCGCAGGACCGCCTGGCTTCGCAATGGACACGCGTCGAAGGCGAAGTGCTCGACGTCTGGCAGAGCGGCATGGGTTCTTACTACGTCCGTTACCGATTCACCCCGCGGGGGTCCGAGCGCCCGATTACGCGTGACGAGAGCGGCGGCTGCTTGAAGGCAGTGCTGCCCGAAGTCGGAGCGCGCGTGCCCGTGCGCTACGATCCAGAGACGCCGGAGCGAGCGCGCTTGCAGCGCGAGGGTTGCTGAACGGTCGCCGGGAACGGCGTGTGGTACCCCGGATGCGCGCGAGCCACCGACGAGTACCACGGGCGGTTCGCTAGAAGCGTCCCAAGGTGTCGCGTCCGCCGTGCAGGGCGGTGATCCTGAGGTTGTACTGAATGAGATCGCGCCGCACGTTCTCGCGCTGGATCGGGCGCACGCCGTGAAAAGAACGCTCGGATTTCACGAAGCCGAGCGCCGCGTTGGGCACGAACGGCGCGGTAAAGACCGGTTCGAACGATCCCACATCGTAGTGCGGGCCGCCCCGGCACGTGAACGCCCTGTCGCTCGGGACGAAGATCGTCGTGCCGAGATCACGGAGGTCTTCGTCCTCCGGACAATAGAAGAGAAACGTCGCATAGCGCGTCGGGAGATCCGTGTGCGGTCCGAGCGCGTAGCGCGTTCGATCGCGCGTCACGATGACGTCCGGATAGGTGTCGATGCGCCAGTCGCCGTCGCCGAATCGCGCGTTCGCATGGGGCCGGGCGAGCTCGACGAAGAAGTCGCGCAGCTCCTGCGCGCAGAACCACTGGGCGAATCCGTCCCAGAACTCGGCCGCCGGTCCGCTGAACGGGACCTCCTGGTCCTTGTCGAGCTCGAGGAAGAAACGCTTGCGCGCCCCGACATCGCCACCGCGGGCGCCGACGCGATCTTTCGCGACGATCGAGGCGTAATTTTCGTCCGTCGGCCAGTGCTTTCGGATCAACGCGTAGTAGGTCGGGGGGAAGGCCGGGGTGAGGAAGAAATAAGGGAATGGGACGGTTTCGAACTTCGCGCTCGAGAGCCGCGAGCGCAGGAAATCACGCGCGGAATCGTGCTCCGCCTGGAAGGCGTCAGGGGAAGTGCGCGGCGTGCGCTTCCGCGGCGCTTTCTCGCCGCGGTCGGCAGGGGAATCAGCCTCGCTAGTCTCCGGCTTGCGACCCGCATCCGAAAGTGTGGCAGCCGCGCAGTACAGCAGGAAGTCCCGCTCCACGGTGCCGGCCTGGTTCATGCGTTCGAGGAAAGCGCGCTCGGCCGGCTCGGAGGGCTCCTGTGTTGCGCCCGAGAGGGCTCTGCGTACCAGCCAGATGCAGGCATCCTCGATTGCCTCGCGGCGCTCGCCCGGCGCCGCCGACGGGGGCATCGCCGCGGAGAGACCGTCGATGAACCTTGCCAGCTGTCCGGAAAAGTCGTCGGCAAGCAGCAGGTACGGCCAATGCGTCTTGTCGCGAGTGTCGACCAGCTGCGATCGCCATCCCTGATCGTTATCGAGCCGAAGGTAGTAGGGCTCATCGAGCGTCTTGATCTTTCCGTGCAGCACCGTGAGGCAGGACGCGAGGTATTGCCAGAAGATCACGTTCTCGGTGCCGC
>JBFJOO010000172.1:0-3371 GCA_041617635.1 Burkholderiales bacterium
CACCCGCACGCCGACGCCTTCTTTACCGGGGTTCTGGCGGTGGTGGTGGCCTCGCCCTGCACCACACCCTTCATGGGCGCGGCGATGGGCTTCGCGTTCCTCGAGAGCGCCCAGACGGCGTTCTTCGTTTTTGCGGCGCTCGGCATCGGCATGGCCCTCCCCTACGCGGTGCTCGCCTGGCGCACCGAATGGCTGCGCTGGCTGCCCAAGCCGGGGGCGTGGATGGTGCGCCTGAAGCAGTTCCTCGCCTTTCCGCTCTACGGCACGGTGATCTGGCTCGCCTGGGTGCTCGGCATGCAGGCGGGGCTGGATGCCGTGGTGCGGCTGCTCGGCGGGCTGCTCGCGCTCGGCATCGCCGCGTGGCTCGCTGGAAGCATGCCGCGGGCGCGGCTCGCGGCGCTCGTGCTGGCGATCGTGGCGGTGGCCGCAGTGGTGCCGTCGACGCGAACTTCCCCCGAGCCGCTGCGGTCCGAGGGAATGTGGGAACCGTGGTCGAACGAGCGGCTGGCGGCGCTTTCCGTACAGGGAAAGTCGGCGTTCGTGGACTTCACCGCCGCCTGGTGCATTACCTGCCAGGTGAACAAGAAGCTCGTGCTGAGCGACGCGGTGGTGGAGCGGGCGTTTCGCGACAAGGGAGTGACGTTGCTGCGGGCGGACTGGACGCGCGAGGACCCGGAAATTACGCGCGCGCTCGCCGATCTGGGCAGAAACGGCGTACCCGTCTATGTACTATACGTTCCGGGGCAGCCACCGAGGCTGCTGCCTGAACTGCTCACCCGCGAGGCGGTGATCGCCGCTCTCGCGGACCTCAAGGAGGCTTCATGAGAACGCTGCTTGCTTTGTTCCTGCTAGCCGCACTACCGGCCCAGGCCGCGAGCGTCGGCGCGCCGGCGCCCGACTTCACCCTGGAAAGCGTCGCCGGCAAGCCGGTGAAGCTCTCCGAGCATCGCGGCAAATTCGTGGTGCTCGAGTGGGTCAATCCCCACTGCCCGTACGTCAACAAGCACTACCGCAGCGCCAACATGCAGGGGCTGCAGAAGGAGCTCACCTCGAAGGACGTGGTTTGGCTCTCGATCAACTCGACCCGCGCCGATCACTACGAGTACATGGCGCCCGAGAAGATGAGCGCGTGGACGGCCAAGATGAGCGCCTCGCCCTCGGCGACGCTGCTCGATCAGAAGGGCACCGTCGGGCGCGCCTACGGCGCGCGCACCACGCCGCACATGTATATCGTCGACCCGAAGGGTGCGTTGGTGTACGCCGGCGCAATCGACAGCATCCGCTCGGCCGATCCGGAGGACATCAAGAGCGCGAAGAACTATGTGCGCGCGGCGATGGGCGAGCTGCTCGCCGGAAAGAGCGTGAGCGAGGCGAGCACTTCCGCCTACGGCTGCTCGGTCAAATACTGAGCCAGGGCCCGCTCGCGCCGGGCAGGCGCGCAGCCGCGCCATGCCCCGGCGCGGACGAATCGGCGGCGTAACCGCCGACGACGCTACGGCTGCGTGAAAGCCTTCGCCGCTTCGAGAAGCTTCTCGGAGACCCGCAGCGCGCTTTCGGCGTGGAAGATCTTGGCGCGCCCCGGTGCTATGGCTTCACCTGAAACCTGCATCGGTTGTCTCGGTACTCCGCGCAGACGCCTTTAAGCAATGTTCCCAAGTCTGCGGCAAGCTGCGGGTCATGCTCCGCCGCCCCAGAGAGCTGCAGCCCTGCATCACGGGTCCACGTCCCCCCGCCGCTCAAACGCAGAGGACCCGAAAGGCTTCCGAGCTCGATATTGACCTTGCTGCCGCCGCCCCGCATACGCACGACGTGCGATCCCGCATCGAGCTCAGGGACCCTCGCCAGTCGAAACTGGCGCCACTCGAGTTCCGCGAGGCCAAAAAACAACTTCCCGTCGATGCGCAAATCGTCAGAGCGGAGGTGCAACGTGCCCTCGGGGCCAAGGGCTTCCAGATTTGGCGCAAGTCCTGAGACGATCGCAGCCGGAACCACGAGATCCAGTCCGCGAATGGTCGTTCCCGCGAACGAGACCTGGACCTGCATGGGCTTGGGGGCCTTGCCGAGAGTGACCTCGGACCAAAGACCGGCGCGCAAGATTCCTGACCACAGGATGTTCCAGCGCAACATGCCGAGATCGAGCAGGGGTCCCGAGCGCGGACGCACATACAACTGCCCGCTTCCGTCCCACAGGCTGCCCGCAGGCGCGCGCAGCACGAGCCTGTTGTCCGAAAACCCTTCCACGGCGCGGGACACCCAGGACGCAGGCACCGTCGCAAACAACACGCCCAAGTAGATCGCGCAGCCGACCAGGGCGTAGACCATGACGCGCGACGCGATCATCGCGAAGTCCCCGCCGACGTGGCCCCCTGCAAGGCAAAAGTCGCCTCGACCTGAACCATACCGGGCTGATCAAGTGCGACGACTCTGCAGCTTTCGAGGCGCAATCCCAGCTCACGCTGCAGCTCCCCGAGCCAACTGACCCAGGCGTCGAACTGCACCGATTCTGCCCGCAACCGCACCTGGCTGTTCGGGAGCGACTCGATGCGCGGGGCCGCCGCCGAGAATGAGGTACGCGCTACCGACGCGCGCAACAGGCTGGCCGCATCTCCGGAGCGCGTCGCGGACCCAAGCTGCTTGCGGAGCCTCGCGATTTCTTCGCGTTGCCAGCGCATGTCCTGGACCTGCGCGCGCAGCTGCGGCAGCGTGACGGCAAGCGCCTTGCGCGCGGCGAGGCCGGGTTCCCACAGGAACGCGTACAGCGCCGCCGCGAACACGAACGCCACGGCGGCAAGCAGGGCGAGGCGCTCCCTCGCGGAGCGCTCGCTCCAGAACCCCGCGGTTGCGGAGACGATGTTCATTGCCCGGCTCCGGGACGCAAGCGCAGGACGACGCCACCGGCTGGCCCCGCTGCGCTTTCGAGCTGAACGCTGTATTCAGGCACCGGCGTCTTGGCTCTTAGCTCTTCGAGCAATGCGCCGGATTGCTGCTGCGTGCGGGGCTTCAGCGCGACGGCCAGCGTGCCGTTCTCGTACTCGATGCGCTCGATGCGATGTCGACCCGGATCCAGAAAACGTTCACCGGCCATGCCGAGAAGTGAAAGAAAATCCTCACGACCGGTCTGTCCAGCCCGTCGACGCATTTCGGCTAAAGCTCGACTCATCTGTAGCGGAGCATTGACCACGACGGCTTTATCGCCGAAGGATTCGCGAAACACCGCGTTCATTTCCGCGAGCAACGCCTTTCGCTCGCGGACCTTGGCGGCCCAGTCGAGCGCAATCGCGCAGGAGCTCACGGCGAGGAGCACGCCCGCCAGCACCGCAGCACGGCGCCATTGGCGCAGCCCGCCTCTCGAGTGACCGCGTGTGGCGAAC
>JBFJOO010000173.1:0-3278 GCA_041617635.1 Burkholderiales bacterium
CACGCCGGCGAGGCGGATCTCCTCGTCGGCACGCAGATCATGGCGAAGGGCCACGACTTTCCGCGGCTCACGCTCGTGGGCATCCTGAACGCCGACGCCGCGCTCCTCGCGGCGGACTACCGGGCTCCGGAGCGGCTGTTCGCGCAGCTCTACCAGGTTGCCGGCCGCGCGGGCCGCGCCGACATTCCCGGTGAAGTCATCGTGCAGACCCGTTTTCCCGGCCATCCGCTCTTCCGCGCGCTGGTCGAGCACGACTACGGGCGCTTTGCCGATACACAGCTCGCTGAGCGCGAGCAGGCCGGGTTTCCGCCGTTTGTCTTCGAGGCAGTGCTGCGTGCCGAGAGCGATGCGCTCGACGATGCGCTCGGATTCCTCGCCCGCGCCGCCGCGGTGGCGCCCGACCAGGCCAGCGTCACCCTTTACGATCCGGTGCCGATGAGCGTCGTGCGCATCGCCGGCCGCAGTCGCGCCCACGTCCTCGTCCAGTCGCCCTCGCGCCGGGCGCTGCAGAGCTTTCTGCGCGAGTGGATGGCGCTGCTCCACGCGCTCAAGGCGGGCCGCGTCCGCTGGCACGTCGACGTCGACCCGGTGGAGTTCTAGTTCCGGCGATTCTGGGGCGCGGGCAAGTATGAGCGGATTGGACAGCCGGCAACCGTCATGCGGCGCGCGCGTGCCGTCCGACCAGACGATCGGCGAAGCCGCTGAGCATGCTGGCGGCCGCCGCGCCGGCGCCCCGCCAGGCGCTGCCGTGCATGCACGCGAGCGTCGTCGGGCGCAGGGCCGCGAAGCGCTCGAGGATGTCGCGCGTGCCGGGGCCGAGGCTCCAGGAGGGGGGAAGTCCCGTCTCCGGCTCGGCGCGCCGGAAAGCTTCTGCCGGCTCGAGGATGTCGCTCGAGGTGAGCGGCGGCAATTCATGGCCGCCTTGCACGAAGAGATCGCCGCAAAAGAGAGTGCCGGTGGTTCGGTCGTACAGATACCCCGTTTCCCAGTTGTGCGGGACGTGCGGCGAATCGAGCCACTGAATGTCATGCTGCCCGAGCGCCAGGACTTCGCCGTCAGCGAGGCCTCTGGCGGGGCGTACAGCAAGGTCGCCGAGCGAGATTGCGGCGCCAACCCGGCTGCACACTGCCTGCGCCTGCGGCGCCGATGCGAGGAAGGAGTTGAGCGCGCCGCACTCGTCTGCCTCGACGTGGGACAAAGCGATGTATCGCAGCTGCGAGACCGGGAGCACGGTTGCGATCGCCTCGCAGACCGGGGCAAAGAGCGACTGCATGCCGGTGTGGAAAAGAAGTGGCGCGTCATCCTGGACGAGGTACTGGTTGAACGAGAAACCGCCTCCGGCGCCGCTCGGCGGGACGGGCGTGCTGATGCGGTAGATGCCCGCGGCGACCTCGTCGATGCGCGTGCCGGTGAGGGTGTTGACGATCATTTGGGGTCCTTCTTGCGAGTTGAACGGATCTGCAAGGCCCGCGCGCCGGTCCGGCCCGGGGCCGCTCTCGTCCGCGTTGATGCGCGCGCACCGCCCGGATCGAGCAGGCTGCGCTCCAGCAGGTTGACGATCTCCCGAACCGCGGCCGCGTGACTCAGCCGGCTGGCGCAAAGCGCGCGGTACACCGCGACGTCGAGCAGGGCGAACGCGATGGCGAGCGCCGGCCCATCGATCGCGCGGGGGTGCAGCGCAGCCGCGAGCAGTGAGCGGCGGTTCTCCTCGTCGGCGCGCACGAACTCCTCGAGCGGCGCGTACTTGTCGCGGTCGGCGCGCACGCGCTCGAAGCCGGGAAAGCGCCGGTAGAAGGAGAAGAGCGCGTCGACCACCGCGTGCAGGCGCGCCGCCGGGGTGGCGATCCCGGACAGGACCTCCGCGCCGGGCGGCTGCGTGAGCGAGACGGTATACGCCCCGCACGCGCGGATCACGTCGTCGTAGGACGGGAAGTGGTGATAGACGGACCCGACCGCGACGTCGGCGCGCTCGGCGATGTCGCGCACGCTGGTCGCGGCGATGCCCTGCTCGGCATGCAGCTCGTACGTTGCGCGCACGATGCGGCGCCGGGTTTCCTCGGCACTTTCGGCGCGCCGGTCCATGCGGTAGCGGCGGGGAGCCATAGCGCGAGTATTTCATTGAATGAAAAATTAGTCAATATATAAAGCGAGACCAGGCGCTCCTAGCCCCCAGCCTGCGCTAGCGTCGCAGCAGCACTTCCCCCTCGATTTCCACCGGGATCCCGAAGGGCAGCCCGGCCATGCCGACCGCGGAGCGGGCATGCCGGCCGCGCTCGGGCCCGAACACCTCGATGACGAGATCGGTGAAGCCGTTGATCACCGCCGGCTGCCGGTCGAATCCGGGCGCGGAGTTCACCATGCCGAACACGCGCACCCAGCGGTCGATCCGCTCGAGATCGCCGAGCGCGCTCTTCAGGCTGCCGAGAATCGCGAGCGCGGTGAGACGCGCCGCGCGATAGCCTTCGTCCTGCGACACCTCGGCGCCCACCTTGCCGAGCGGCTTCGCGAGCGTGCCGTCGACGTTCGTCGGACCGTGCCCGGAGATGATGGCGCGGTCATCCACGACGTTCACCCAGGGAAACGGCAGCTTGGCGCCCGGCGGCAAGACAAGCGGCGCGGGCAGCTCGAGGCCCAAATCGCGGAGGCGCGACTCGATGCTCATGGGAATCTCCCTACTTGCGAAACAGCCAGAGGATCAGCGACAGGACCAGCGAAACGATGATGCTGGTCGTGATCGGGAGGTAGAGCGTGAATCCCTCGCGCTCGATGCGAATGTCGCCGGGCAGCCGGCCCAACCCGAGCTTGCCGAGATACGGCCAGGCGAGGCCGAGCACGATCAGCGCAACCCCTGTGATGATCAGCCAGCGCGGCATTGCGAGTCAAAACGGGAAGGAAAGGTCTCTGCGATGTTCGGCTCAGCGGGAAGGAGGGTAACGGGAGGAAACCAGCCGGTTTCCTCCTGTTCGTGACCTACCGCTTTTGTCCTTGAGGAAACCAGCCGGTTTCCTCCTGTTCGTGACCTACCAGCTGGCCGCTCCTTCGCGACCCGACCGGTATGCGCAGCAGATCTTGTGAACGCAAACGCCGAATCTCTCAGCGGAGCCAGGGCGCCTGCCACGCAGGGGCGGGCCCGACGGTGCGGCGGATGTCCCGCGCCATGCGAAGCGCGTCTTCCTCGCCACGGTAGTAGCGCGTGACCACGCCCGCGGAGCGATATCCGAGCCGCTCGTAGAACTTGCGCGCGCCGACGTTGCTGCGCCGGAGCTCGAGCTCGATCA
>JBFJOO010000174.1:0-2981 GCA_041617635.1 Burkholderiales bacterium
GCCATGTGGATCAGCACCTCAGGTCCGAAGATGTCGCGGCCGTCGTCGGAGCGCAGGATTCGCAGCCGCACGCGCACGGCGTGCGCCATGATCACGCCGCCGATAAGGGAAAGGCCGCAGGCCAGCCAGAAGAAGGTGCCTTTGCCCAGGACGCGCGCTTCATCTGGAAGCGCGATCGCAGCCGCTGTAATTGCGATTCCCACGCCGAGAAGAATGGAGAGCGTGCGCCGAATCGGCCGCGGGAGGCCGCGGCCGGTACGCTGGCGATGCAGCTCGACGCTCTGGCCGACCACGTTTGCGAAAAGGGTGCCGATAAAGCTGCCGAGAGCGATGGCCGTGAAGAGCTCGCCGGCAAGCGCCTTGGCGAGCAGCACGACGACGACGATCCGGAAAGCAAACAGCGCGAGGCCGCTGATCGCCGTCGATCCGACGTGCGGAAATAGAATCTTGAGCATGCGAGCGAGCTGGCGATGCGTGGCGCCGCGCAGATCGCGGGCAAGCAGTACCGCCACACCCAGCGGCACCAGCGCCCAGACGGTGAGCACTGCCGGTGCATAGGGCCACTGAGCAACCAGCGCGAGAGCCGCGGCGACGAACAGCACGCCCTGCATGGCTGCGAATCGAAGCGCGAAGGTTGCCCGATGTTCGACCTCGGCCTTGCACATCTGAAGGTCGTTGAACCACTCAGCGCAGCGGCGCAGCACCAGGCACGCGGCGAGCCAAGTCGGAGTCGTCGTACCTCCGATCGCGAGGAGAAACGCAACGGCGCCGAGCGGGAGCACGAGCGCGATGCGCACTCGCAAGATGTCTACGAACGAGATGGCTGTCGATTGCCCAAGTACCAGCGCCCGAGTATTCGCGGAAAGCGCATGGAAGGTGGCGACCGTCGCGCCGTGCGCGAGTGCGATATCGGCGGCGAGGACCGGGTTGCCCAGCAAGCCCACTGCGATCATCAGTGCGATGGTCGAGTGAGTGACGGTGAGATAGCAAAGCGGATACAGCCATGACGGCGCTCCAGCCATGGCGTTCCCAAGAGACGGCCGCTGCGTCCACCCAAACCGCATTCGCGAAGTCACTTTCGCGTCAAGAAGGTCGACCTAGTCCGCCGGCGTCAGGAGCCGCCGATGACCACGAGTCCGACGGGACTGTTCATAGCGCGAATGCTCGCGCTCGTCGGGGCAGGTGGACTTGCTTTCCGAAAGCGTGCTCGTCCATTCGGGTATCTATTCTACTGCGAGTGTGCTCGCTACGGCCGCGGGATATCGTCGCGAAGCGCGACTGCCTGCTGAAGCACGCCTATGTCACGGCGGTGCCGTCGAGTCGCGCGTAGAATCCTGCAGATTGCCCTGAAGGACTATCCGGTGCTTCTCTGATCCGTTGCCGGTCACGGGGGCTTCAAATATGTCTGCAACGGTTTATCCAGTCATTCTGTGCGGGGGTTCGGGCACGCGTCTGTGGCCGATGTCGCGCCGCGCGTTGCCGAAGCAGTTCCTGCCGCTCGTCTCCGATCGTTCGCTGCTGCAGGACACGATCGCGCGGTTGGCCGGCGCGGATACTGCGGCCCCGGTTCTCGTGTGCAACAATGAGCATCGGTTTCTGGTGGCGGAGCAGTTGCGTCAGATCGACGTTTCGGCCGCCGCACAGCTGCTCGAGCCGGTCGGGCGCAACACCGCGCCGGCAGCGGCCCTGGCCGCGCTCTGGGCAAGCGAGCAGGACCCGGCCTCCGTGCTGCTGGTGCTCCCTGCTGATCACTTGATTCGGGAGGTGTCTCGCCTGCACGCGGCAATCCGGCAGGCGGTGCGCCTCGCCGACGCTGGGATGCTCGTGACCTTCGGCGTAACGCCGGACCACCCCGCCACGGGATATGGGTATATCGAGCGGGCCGCGCCGCTCATTGAGGAGGAGGACGCGTACCGAGTCGCGCGATTCGTCGAGAAACCGGACTTCGCGCGGGCCCAGGCGTTTCTGGACAGCGGACAGTTCTCCTGGAACAGCGGAATGTTCGCGTTCCGTGCTGCGCGCTATCTCGAGGAGCTTGACAAGCATCGCCCGGACATCCTCGCCGGCGCCCGCGCGGCGTGGGCGACGGTAGTGCGCGATCTCGATTTTCTGCGCCTGGACGAATCGACCTTCGCCGCTTGTCCCGCCGAGTCGATCGACTACGCGGTGATGGAGAAGACCGACGCGGCTGCGGTGATTCCCGTCGACATGGGATGGAGCGACGTCGGGTCCTGGGCCATGCTCTGGGAGGTGGGCGGCAAGGACGAACGGGGCAACGTCGTGCGCGGCGACGTGCATCTTCGCAGCACCGAGAACTGCTATGTCCGTGCGGAAAGCCGCCTGGTTTCGGTGCTGGGATTGCGGAACACCATCGTGGTCGAGACCGACGATGCGCTGCTGGTTGCCGACCGGTCCGAGGCGCAAGCCGTGAAGGACGTCGTCGGGCATCTTGCCGACGCAAGCCGGACCGAGCATCTCTCGCACACGCGCGTGTACCGACCCTGGGGCTACTATGAGTCCATCGACGCGGGCGAGCGCTTCCAGGTGAAGCGCATCATGGTGAAGCCCGGCGCTGCGCTCAGCCTGCAGATGCACCATCATCGCGCCGAGCACTGGGTCGTGGTCTCGGGCGCGGCGCGGGTCACTCGCGGTGACGAGGTGTCGTTGCTCGCCGAGAACGAGTCCACCTACATCCCGATCGGCACCAAGCACCGCCTGGAGAATCCCGGCAAGGTGCCGCTCTTCCTGATCGAGGTCCAGTCGGGCGGCTACCTCGGCGAAGACGATATCGTGCGATTCGAAGATCTCTACAAGCGGACCTAGAGCGGGCACCGGCGCAAACGCCGTTACTTCATCCAGACCCGCCGGTTCACGTAGTCGGTATAGCTCAGGATGATCCGCAGCACCTTGGCGGACACGTCCTCGGGATCGTAATCCGACGGCGCCGGGAAGCGCCGCTTGTCTTCGCAGTGCTGCCGGAC
>JBFJOO010000175.1:0-2781 GCA_041617635.1 Burkholderiales bacterium
GCTCGCGCATCGCGGCGCTGGTCGATGCGCTCTCGCGCGACGGCGCCAAGGTGATCAGCTTCGACGTGCTGTTCTCGGAAGCCGAGGACGACGACCGGCTCGCGCTCATCGACGAGCTGGCGCGCGCCGCCGACACGCTGAAGATCGACAACGCGAAGTTCAGAGGCCTGCTGCGCGAGCGCCGCGCGGCGGCAGACCAGGACCAGCTCCTGGTGCGCGCGCTCGAGCGCTCGACCGCCCCGGTGGTGCTCGGGTATTTCTTCCACATGAACGAGGAGAGCGTCGGCTTTCGGATTGACCCGGCCGACATCGCGCGCCGGCTCGAGACCATCGCCGGCTCCAAGTACCCGCTGGTGTACCGCGATCCGCAGGCGAAGTCTGAGCCCTTCATCAAGTCCTACGCACCGCAGGGCAATCTCAACGCCTTCGCCGCGGCGGCGGCCTCATCGGGCTACTTCAGCGTGGCGAGCGACCCGGACGGCGTGGTGCGCTGGATGCCGCTGATCGTTCAGGGCGGGGCGGATCTCTATCCGCCGCTTGCGGTGCTGAGTGCCTGGCATTACCTCGGCAAGCCGCAGCTCGCCGTGCGCTCGGGTCCCTACGGCGTCGACGGCGTGCAGATCGGCGATCGGCTCGTTCCCACGGACGAGACCGGCCGGCTGTTCATCAACTACCGCGGCCCGCCGCAGAGCTTTTCCACCTACTCGATCAGCGACATCCTGGAGGGCAAGCTGCCGAGCGGCACCTTCAAGGACAGGATCGTGCTGGTGGGTGCGACTGCCATCGGCATCGGCGACATCCGCACCACGCCCTTCGGGCCGCTGTATCCCGGCCCCGAGATCCACGCCAACGTGATCGACAACCTGCTCGCGGGCGACTTCATCGAGAAGCCCAGGTGGTCGAAAGTTTTCGACCTGCTCGCGATTATCGGGCTGGGGCTGCTCGTTGGCGTCGTCCTGCCACGCACCAGCGCGCTCGTCGGGCTAATGTTCGCGGGCACGCTGTTCCTCGTCTACGTGCTCGGCGCCTACTGGCTCTTCGCCCATGCGCGCATCTGGCTGAACATGGTCTACCCGATTTTCACGGTGGCCGCGACCTACACGATGCTGACCGTGTACCGCTACCTCGTCGAGGAGCGCGAGCGCCGGCGCATCAAGGCGGCCTTCCAGCATTACGTGGCGCCCGACGTGATCGAGATCATGCTCAGGGATCCGGCGAGCATGCGCCTCGGCGGCGAGGAGAAGGTGCTGACCGCGCTGATCAGCGACCTGGAAGGCTACACCAGCTTTTCAGAGCACCATACGCCGAACGAGGTCATCGCCGTGCTCAGCGAGTACTACGCCGAGATGACCGACGAGGTGTTCGCCGTCCAGGGCACGCTCGTCGAGTACGTGGGCGATGAGCTGTTCGCGCTCTACGGGGCGCCCGTGACGCAATCCGACCACGCGAAGCGGGCGTGCGACTGCGCCCTCGCCATGCAGGCGCACCGCGCCGCCCTGAGCGTGGAGTGGGCCAAAATCGGCCGGCCGCGCCTCAAGGCGCGTACCGGGATCAACACCGGCAACATGCTGGTCGGCAATATCGGTTCCAAGTACCGCCTCCACTACGGGGCCATGGGCGATGCGGTGAACCTTGCCTCGCGGCTGGAGGGTCTGAACAAGATCTACGGTACCGAGATCATCATTAGCGGCAACACCGCGGAGCTGGTCGATGGCGCGTTTCGCCTGCGCGAGCTCGACCTCGTGCGGGTGAAGGGACGCGGGCAGGCGCTCAGCATTCACGAGCTGCTCGGCACGGCGGACATCACCCTGCCTGCCGAACACGAGGAACTGCTGGCCCTGTACCAGAAGGGGCTCAGCCTTTACCGCGAGCGGCGCTGGGACGAGGCCGCCGAGCTGTTCAAGAAATGCCTGCAGCTCCGCCCCGAAGACGGACCCTCGCGGCTCATGGAGCGGCGCTGCCGGGGCTATCGCGACACCCCGCCCTCCGAGGACTGGGGCGGGACGTTCGAGGATCGGCGCGGCCGGCGGGCGTCGTAACTACGGTGATTGGCCGCTCAGGTCGCGTGGCCGGCTACCACACTCGGAATTTCAACTGGATGGCCAATGCGCCTTGCACGCGATCCTTGATCGTCGGGATCACCATGAGATTCACGCCAAGCCGCGAGCCTTCGATGGTCAGCGCGGGGATGGGCGCAATGAACCAGTCTCCGTCGCGATAGCGTGGATAGCCGTCGATGGCGCCCACGACGATTCCCACGCTGGTGCTGAAATCGCGAAGCTTCCAGTCGAGGGGCCGCCAGTGATAAGCGCCATAGCGGCTCCTCGCGCCATCGCTGTTGATGAAGGTGCCCATCGCGACCGCATGGTTCGGCGTCACGACGACCTCTACCCCGAGTCCGACGTTGTCCTTGCGGAACGGTCTATCTCCATCGAAGTGCTGCGAATAGAAGCCGGGGCTGACCCAGACCGCCGACACCTGATCGGCGCGCGCGGCGCCGCTTCCCACGAGCGCGGTGACGATTGCTAGGCAGATCCGACGGATTCGGCACAGGGTAGCGGAACTGGAGCAGGCACTCGCCGTCAAGAAGGTTTCTCGTCCGAGGCTGGCAAAAGCTCATGATACCCCGGCGCATGCGACCGATCGGCGATGGCCGATGTTTTGCTTGGTCTCGCGCTCAGTCTTCCGCTGTGGCGCGTTTGCACTCCAGCACCCCCTTTCTCCCTTCGTCCTCGTTCATTTCATGGAGCAGTGAGCGAGGCTGCCACATTCCAATCTTCA
>JBFJOO010000176.1:0-2484 GCA_041617635.1 Burkholderiales bacterium
AACCCGGCTTCACGGTGCGCATGACGATCGAGCGCCCGGCGTCGCAGGTCTACGATTTCGTCGCGGAACCGAAGAATCTCTCCGCCTGGGCCTCCGGCATCGCGAAGGACGCAAAGGTGCGATTCGTCGAGCGCAATCGCTTCGGCGTCCTGGATCATTACGTGAGCCTCAAGGGGCGCGCGGAGGCCTACGTGCCGATGCGCGTGTTTCCGAACGGCGAAGGCGCCGAGGTGCTGCTCACCGTCTTCCGGCAGCCGGGCACGAGTGAAGAAAAGTTCGGCGAGGACGCGCAGTGGGTGCGGCGCGACCTAGAGGCGCTGAAAGCGTTGCTCGAAAAGTAAACGCCGCGGCGGACCTCAGTCTGCGACCAGCCCTCGAGCGCGCTGGGCTGAGCGAGATGTAGCCACCGCGTCCCGCCGCCACTGCGCTGGCGAAACACCGACGAAGCGCTTGAAGGCACGACTGAACGCTGCCTCCGACTCGTAACCCACCTCCCGGGCGACGGCCGCCACCTTCGCCGAACTATCCGCGAGCATGCGCGCGGCCAGCTGCATGCGCCAATGCGTCAAGTACAGGATCGGCGGCTGGCCGACAATGCGCATAAAGGACTCGGCTAGCCGGGAGCGCGACACGCCAACTTCGTTCGCCAGCGCTTCGAGCGTCCAGGGCTCGGCCGGCCGGCGGTGCAGCAGGATCAACGCGCGCCCGACCACCGGTTCGCGCAGGCCGGCGAGCCAGCCGGTCCTCTCGAGCGGCTGCTCCGCGACGTACCGACGCACCACTTCGACGAACATCAGTTCACTCAGTCGCACGAGCACGCTGCGGCCTCCCGGGCGCGGTTGGGCGGCCTCGGCGATCGTGTACTCGATCAGCGATTGCAGTCGATCGGGCGTCCGGTCTGGGGGTGGACGCACGCGTACCATCCGCGGTAGCGCGCCGAGTACCGGATTGAACGGTCGCACGTCGCAGCCGAGAAAGCCGCACACCAGGCGCGTCGAGACCTCTCCTCCGCCTCCGTCTGCGACTACGAACGGTAGCTCTCCGGCCGCCATGCGGCGGAAGAACGCGAGCGTCGGCTCGCGCTCCAGCTTCGCTTCCGCACACAGCTTCGCTGAGCTCGAGATGACGTACGCGTCGCCGTGCGGGATCAGGAGGATATCGCCGGTCTCGAGCCTTAGCGGCGGCTCGCCGACGAGGCCACCCCAGCACTCCCCCTGCGTCACGACGTGGTACGAAATGATCTGCTGCGCCCCGGGCAGGACCTGCGGCGCGAAGCTGCGCCCATCCGGCACCGGCGTCGCGTAAGGCCAGCTCACATCCCACACGAAGTACAGCGCACCGGTGAGCCGCACCGAGCGCAGCACATCGGACAGCGGATCGGGCTCCATCGCGCTCGTCGACAAGCAGGAAGTGCTGTCCGGCTGAGCGCCGACGGATGATCGGGCAAGCGATCCGGACGATGGGTCATGGAGCTTGTGCATGCGGCCTCTCACAATGTCGCCACATCCTGCACCTGCAAGGAGAAGCGTCATGGGAAAACCCGAAATCGCACGTGCAACGCGTTCCCCCGCGGAAGTGTATGACGAATTTTTCGTTCCGGCACTGTTCCAGCAATGGGGTCCGGTGATATCGGACAAGGCACGTATTGGGCGGGGACAACACGTCCTCGACGTCGCCTGCGGCACCGGCGCATTGACTTGCGCCGCGGCTGAATACGCTGGCGCCGGCGGCGCCATTACGGGACTGGATCCAAACGAAGAAATGCTCGCAGTAGCGCGCAGAAAGAACGCACGCATCACCTGTCAGAACGGCCGCGCCGAGGCGCTTCCGTTTGCCGACGCAAGCTTCGATCGCGTGGTGAGTCAGTTCGGCCTGATGTTCTTCGAGGACCGGGCGCTCGCCTTGCGCGAGATGCTGCGCGTGCTGCAATCTGGCGGACGGCTGGCGGTCGCGGTGTGCGACGCGCTCGATCACTCGCCGGGTTACGCGGTGCTCGCGGAGCTGCTGCAACGCCTTTTCGGACATGAAGTGGCCGACGCGTTCCGCGCGCCCTTTGCGCTCGGCGATCGCAAGCAGCTCAGCGCCTTGTGCGACCAGGCGGGACTTCGCAGCGCAGCTATCGAGCGCGTCGACGGCACGGTGCGCTTCGAGTCGATCGCCTCACTCGTCTCCACTGAGCGGGCGTGCGTCTGGACCCTCGGCGGCCTGCTCGACGATGGGCAGTTCGATCGCCTGCTGGAAGAGGCGGAGGAATCGCTGCAGCCCTTCGCCACGACTGGCGGCGACGTGGCCTTCGTCATGCCCGCGCTTATCATCACCGCCGACAAGGCGTAAGGGCACGCGCCAGCGGTCCGGTCGCGACCGGCTGCCGCGCGTCAGTGCCCATCGAACAGCATCCGGATCGACGAGGTATCCAGCTCCGTGTGGCCGCGGTGCGCGTGCATACGAAACAGCGCCACCGCCTGTGCGGTCTGCGGCAGCGGC